>CAMKOM010000014.1 GCA_946414435.1 uncultured Bacteroidota bacterium | reverse complement strand
TTTCTCACGATTTGAGAACTCACGTTGTTGCAACTAAAGGCACTGTTGGCGCAGCTCAACCTGTTTCTCATGACTTGCGTACTCATGTGGTTGCAACTAAAGGCACTGTTGGCGCAGCTCAACCTGTTTCTCATGACTTGCGTACTCATGTGGTTGCAACTAAAGGCACTGTTGGCGCAGCTCAACCTGTTTCTCATGACTTGCGTACTCACGTGGTTGCAGCAAGAACTCGTGCTGACCGCGACCACATTGGAGCTTTCAATTCAATGAAAATTTGTGGACCTGATATTAATGGCGGCTCAAGTTCAAAATAATAGGTAACAATAATTGTATAAAAAACGCCTCGAAAGGGATTTCCTTTTGAGGCGTTTTAATTTATTTCTATTTCTATCGAATCAGATAGTATCATGCTGTCCGAACAGAATCCTCACAAACTCCTTGGCCGACAGTTTCTGATAAATGTCCTTCAGCACAATCACGGATGGGTGCATCTGCGTCTTGCGGCCGGCAATGGGGATTGCGCGCAGTTTTTCGTGGCCGCGGATTAGCATCTCCGACATCACGGCAATCCAATGGCCGGTCTCCACAAGGTTCATCATAATGGTCATACTCGAAATCTCAATCTGCGGTGCGAGCTGCACATGGCGGCTGGTCAGTAGTTTGTCAATCATCGAGCGTGCCTGCGACCCCACCGACGGCAACACCAGCGGATATTGTTTCAATAGCTCAAACTGCACTTCACGTTGGGCTATAAGCGGATGGTTGTAGTTGACTATTACCGAGAGGTTTGAATCGTACAGCGGAAAGTATTCAATCTGCGTGTCCTCGTCGTCGGGGCGGTACGAGAGAATCAGGTCCAGCTTGCGCTCTTTGAGCATGTCGAGCAGCTCGATCACCGGCCGGCTGATGACCACCAATTTGATGTTTGGGTAGCGTTTCGAGAACGATATGATGGTGCTGGTGAGCAGGTCGCTCAAAGTATAGACCACTCCAATGCGCAGCTCGCCGGTCTGGATGTTCTGAAGGTCGCGAAGGCGCTGAACGCCGTCATCGCTGTCGGCCACGGTCTGCTTGGCGTACGGCAGAAACTCAATGCCGGCCTCGGTTAGATAGGTGCGTTTGCCCACACGGTCGAAAAGCTGCACCTGCAACTCGTTCTCGAGTTGGCGAATCTGCTGCGAGAGCGTGCTCTGCGTAATGAATAGTTGGCTGGCTGCCTGCGTAAAATTCAGCGTTTCAGCCGTTTTAATGAAATACTTCAGTTGTCGCAGTTCCATTGCATCAATCGGTTTTAACTATTGTTTCTATCGAATAAATCACTTTTACAAATATATGAAAATAAAAAGTATTAGGTACTTTTGCGGCCGGAATAGAATGCAATAATATTATTTGATTATCAATTATTTAGAAAAATGAATTGGTTTACTTCGCTGCTAATGAATGAGTCGGTTGGGCGCACGGTGATGATTTTCGCGTTTGTGATTGCCATCGGCTCAATGCTGGGCAAACTCAAGCTGAAGGGCATCTCGCTCGGCTCAACGTTTGTGCTTTTTGTGGGCATTCTGGTGTCGCATTTCGGCTTCACCGTCACGCCGTCGATTCTGCATTTTATGAAGGATTTCGGCTTGATACTCTTTGTATTCAGCATTGGTTTGCAGGTTGGCCCGAACTTCTTCTCGTCGTTCAAGCAGTCGGGGCTGATGCTCAACGGGCTGGCGGCAGGCAGCGTGGCTCTCAATATCGCGGTAACACTGCTGATTTTCTACTTGTTAGGCGGTATCGATTTTTCGATGTTGATTGGCGTTATGCAGGGTGCAGTAACCAATACGCCTGGTCTTGGCGCGGCTCAGCAAGCATTAAACCAATTATCGCAATCGGGTGCTGAAACGCCTTCAATATCACTCGGTTATGCAGTGGCATATCCGATGGGCGTAGTGGGCATCATTCTTGGAATGGTGATTGTGAAGCGCATCTTCAAAATTGATTATGAAAAAGAGCGCACCGCAGCCACTGGCGGCAACACCGAAGAGCCTGCGCGCTGCAGTTATCGTGTGACAAGCAACTTGGTGATTGGCAGGCAGATAAAAGAGATTTCGCGGCAGTTCGACAAGGAAGTTGTCTTTGCCCGCATCAGTCAGGGCGGCAAGGTTTTTGTGCCAAACGGCGACACCGTGCTCGGCCAAGGCGACCTGGTGCGAATCATCGCGCCCAAGCAGCGTGAGGCCGAACTCGACGCAATGTTCGGCGAGAAACTCACCACCGAAGAACTGAACGGCCAAACGGGCGAGTTGAAATCGCGTAAAATATTGGTTACCAACAAGCGATTGGACGGCAAGAGCCTTCAGAACCTGCAGTTGCGCAAGGCGTTCAATGTGAACGTGACGCGTGTCTTCCGCTCGGGCGTTGAACTTGTGGCTACACCCGACCTTGTGCTGCATCTTGGTGACAAAGTGAAAGTTGTGGGCGGCGACGAGAGTCTCGGCCTTGTCGAGAAATTCCTTGGCAACTCGGTTAAGCACCTTAACGAGCCGCACCTTTCGACGCTGTTCATCGGCATTTTCCTGGGCATCATCGTAGGATACATTCCAATCGCCTTCCCTGGAATGCCGCAACCCGCAAAACTCGGTCTGGCTGGCGGTCCGCTCATTGTTTCGCTGCTGATGGGCGCCTTCGGTCACAAAATCGGCCTTACGTGCTACACCACGCAGAGCGCCAACCTGATGATTCGTGAGATTGGCATCTCGCTTTTCCTTGCCTGCGTTGGCCTTGAAGCGGGCGAGCAGTTCTTCGACACGCTCATCAACGGCGACGGTCTCAGGTGGGTGGGCTACGGCTTGCTCATAACAATGATTCCGATGCTCACCATCTCGTGCATCGCGCGCAAGTGCTTCAAACTGAACTATTTCACCATTGTGGGAATGATTTCGGGCACCAACACCAATCCGCCCGCACTCTACTACTCGAATATGATTGCCGAGAACGACCGCCCGTCGGTGGCCTACTCAACGGTCTACCCGTTGGCAATGTTCCTGCGTATTGTGCTGGCGCAGACGCTGATACTGATTTTTGCGTAGGAAAGACTTCAGACTAAAGACAAACAAAAAAGCCCTGCCGCGTGGCAAGGCTTTTCGTGTTATTGAAAGGTTCGTGTTTTAGAACTTGTAAGTTACTGAAACATTGATTGAACCGTTCTTTGTGCTGTTGTCTTTGTCGCCCTTGCCTTGCACATTGGCTAAGCCAAGGTCGTAACCTGCGCGAACGCCAAGATTATCGTTGATTTCATAGCCTGCACCAAGACCCAAGCCTAAATCCAAGCGTTTGGTTTTACCATAGTCGTCACCAAATTCCAAGCTCTCACTATCTTTATGAGTGTCGTCCTTGTATTCAGATTTTGTTTTGCTTTTACCAGCTGCTGCAACCCCAACGTATGGTCCGGCTAATACATAAAAACTGCCAAAAGTGAGTTTTACATCAACAGGAACAGTTACATAAAAAATGTTTGTTGTAGCTTTGATTTTATTGCCAAGAAATTCTTCTTTCATTTTAAAACCTTTAGTTTCAACATTCAAACCAGCCTCAACGCCAAGCATATCGCTTAACTCGAAATCGGCAAATGCGCCAACATTTATACCTGGTTTAAATTTAATGTCATCGATCTTCTCGCCGCCAGCCTTTATCATCATGTTTGAAAAATTAAGTCCGGCTTTAACTCCAAACGACATTTGAGCAAACGCACCTGTCGATGAAATCATCAACAATCCCATAAGTGCAAATCCTAATTTCTTCATAAAAATAAATTTTTAATATGCCTACTCTGTGTGCTTTTCGGCTTCCGCAAACACAAATCTATTGAAACATAGCGGTATTTCAAACAATTATCGTTTTTTTTTGGCTAAACGACTATATCTGCCATTAAAAAGCGGCCAAACCATCCAACGATTGCAAACGTTTGCTACTTTTGGCGGAAAAATTACTAATCGATATGCGAAAAACAACTTTACTGCTGATTTCAGCACTGATGGCAAGCCCGTTTGTGTCGCGCGCCGACGAAGGAATGTGGCTGCCCATTCTTCTCGAGAAAAACATGGCCACAATGACCGATTTAGGTTTCAAACTCACGGCCGACGACATATATAGTATAAACCGTGCCTGCGTGAAGGATGCCATTATCGCCCTTGACGGCGGCAATTGCTCGGCATCATTCGTGTCAGCCGATGGTCTGGTTATGACCAACCACCACTGTGGCTACAGCGAGATTCAAAGCCACAGCACCGTCGAAAACGACCTGCTCACCAACGGATTTGTGGCGCGCAGCAGAGCTGAAGAGTTGCCCAATCCCGGCAAGTCGGCTTGGCTGCTGGTCCGTGTCGAAGATATTACCGAGCAGATTCTGAGTCAGATTCCCGAAGGCTCAACTGAAGCAGCACGCGACTCGATTGTCGGAATCCTATGCGACACCATCATCAACCGCGCCACCGAAGGTACCCACTACTCGGCCCAAGTAGACGATATGCTTTACAAAAATTTCTACTATCTTTTTGTATATGAAATTTTTAGCGACGTACGACTGGTCGCCGCACCACCTGAGTCGGTTGGCAAATTCGGCGCCGACACCGACAACTGGATGTGGCCGCGCCAAACTGGCGATTTCTCAATGTTCCGCGTCTATTGCGCCCCCGACAGCACACCAGCCGAATATGCCGAAGAGAACATCCCCTACCATCCGAAACATTTCCTGCCAATATCTTTAAAAGGATACCAAGAGAACGATTTTGCATTTGTGATGGGCTATCCGGGCACCACCGTACGCTACATTTCGTCGTGGGAAACAGAGTCAACGATGACGGCTGTGAACGACGTACGCGCTCGTGTGCGTGGCGCAAAGCAGGATGTTTGGAAGAAATTCATGGACAATGATGAGAAAATACGCATTCAGTACGCCTCGAAATACGCGAGCTCGGCGAACTATTGGAAATACTCAATCGGTCAGAACCGCAGTTTGAAACGCCTCCACGTTGTGGAAGGGAAACGCGAGTTGGAAGCAGCTTTTACCCAATGGATTAACCAAAACGACGACCGTAAAAATAAATACGGCAATGCGCTCGATATGATTGAAGACGGCGTGATACAGAATCTTGCTTATAATGAAGCCATTTCGTATTTTGTTGAAGCACAGCTTTATGGCTTCGAATCGGCATATTTTGCACTTAAACTCTCGCACTATCTGCAAAACCTGACTCAAAAAAATGCCGACCCCGAATATATTGAAACTATCCGGAAGCAAGTCGATGAAAAATCGGCCGACTTTTTCAAAAATTACAACCGCGAAGTTGACCGCCAGACAACCAAAGAAATGATTCGGCTGTTTATGAAAAAAGTACCATCGGAATATTATCCCGAATACATAACCAAAACAATATTAAAAAAATACAAGGGTAATGTGGACAAGTTTGTCGATGATATCCTTGCAAAATCGGTGTTCTGCGACAAAACAAAATTTGAAGCTTTTGCCAAGAATCCGACAAGCAAAATTCTACTTAACGACCCTCTTATGGTTGTCAGCAACGATATATACGATAAGTATATGTTATTGAATAATTTATGCTTCAATGGCGAAGAAAAATTAGCCGAAGGGATGCGTCTTTTTGTAGCTGGTTTGATGGAGATGCAACCTAACAAACTCTTCAGCCCAGACGCCAACAGCACCATGCGATTCACTTACGGAACCATTGCGGGTTATAGGCCTGCCGATGCTGTCACCTATGATTATAAGACCACGCTCGACGGCGTAATGGAAAAAGAAGACCCGACGGTGCGCGAGTTCAACGTGCCGGACAAACTCAAAGAGATTTGGCAGAAGAAGGATTACGGCCGCTATGGTAACCCCGACAGCACACTGAACGTCTGCTTCATAACCAACAACGACATCACTGGCGGCAATTCGGGCAGCGCCGTGATGAACGCCCGCGGCGAACTCATCGGTCTTGCATTCGACGGCAACTGGGAATCGATGAGCGGCGACATCACCTTTGAGCCTGAACTTCAGAAGTGTATTGTTGTCGACATCCGCTACGTGCTGCTCATTCTCGACAAATATTTCGATGCTCAGAATCTTATCGGCGAAATGAAATTTGTGGAGTGAAACTGAAAACTCGACACATTGTCGATAGTCAACAAAAAAGGCGGCTTTTCGTATGGAAGTGCCGCCTTCTTTGTGTCAAAACTATTTGATTTTACAGTGTACGCTTAACCTCAGTCTCCTCGTAAACCTCAATCACATCGCCGACTTTGATGTCGTTGTATTTGTCGATGTTCAAGCCGCACTCCATACCGGTGAGCACCTCTTTGGCGTCGTCCTTAAAGCGTTTGAGCGAGCCAAGTTCGCCCGTGTAAACCACAATACCGTCGCGGATGACGCGCACTTTCGATGTGCGTTTTACCTTGCCGTCGCGGACAAAGCAGCCGGCCACCGAGCCAACCTTCGAAATCTTGAAGACCTCGCGAATCTCGACGGTACCGATAACCTCCTCCTTGATTTCCGGCGAAAGCATACCCTCCATAGCGTCCTTCACCTCGTTGATGGCATCGTAGATGATTGAGTACAAGCGGATGTCCACCTGTTCGCGCTCTGCCAGTTTGCGGGCGTCCATTGACGGGCGAACCTGGAATCCGACGATGATTGCATCGGATGCAGCAGCCAGTGTGACATCAGACTCTGAAATCTGACCAACGGCCTTGTGGATGACGTTGACCTGAATCTCGGGTGTCGAGAGTTTGACAAGCGAATCTTGCAGAGCCTCGGCCGAACCGTCCACGTCTGCCTTGACAATGATGTTGAGCTCGTGGAAGTCGCCAATTGCTTTGCGGCGGCCAACCTCGGCCAATGTCAGGTGCTTTTGTGTACGCAAGCCCTGCTCGCGTTGCAACTGCAGACGGCGGTTAGCAATGTCGCGAGCCTCTTTGTCGCTGCTCACAACGTTGAATTTGTCGCCGGCCTGCGGTGCGCCGTTCAGACCAAGAATAAGTGCCGGTGTCGACGGGCCTGCCTCGGTAATCTTGCCGCTGCGCTCGTTGTACATCGCCTTTACGTGGCCAGTGAAACTGCCGGCGAGCACAATGTCGCCCACCTTCAGTGTGCCGTTCTGCACAAGCACTGTGGTCACGTAGCCGCGGCCTTTGTCCAACGCCGACTCGATGACCGTTCCCGAAGCCAGTTTGTTCGGATTGGCCTTCAAGTCAAGCAGTTCGGCTTCAAGCAACACCTTGTCGAGCAGTTCGGCAACGTTGATGCCTTTTTTGGCCGAGATGTCCTGCGACTGGTATTTGCCGCCCCACTCCTCAACCAAAAGGTTCATATTGGCCAAAGCCTCTTTTATCTTGTCGGGGTTTGCACCCGGCTTATCTATCTTGTTGATTGCAAACACAATAGGCACGCCAGCAGCTTGTGCGTGGTTGATGGCCTCAATTGTCTGCGGCATTATGCTGTCGTCAGCTGCAATCACAATAATCACAATATCAGTAATTTGAGCACCGCGGGCACGCATTGCGGTAAATGCCTCGTGACCTGGGGTGTCGAGGAAGGTGATGGTCTTGCCGTTCTTCAGCACCACGCTGTAGGCGCCAATGTGCTGAGTAATGCCGCCGGCCTCGCCCGCAATCACGTTGGCGTTGCGGATATGGTCGAGCAGCGATGTCTTACCGTGGTCGACATGGCCCATCACGGTGATAATCGGCGGACGCGGAACCAAATCCTCCTCTTTGTCCTCCTCATCGGCGATTGCGTCGAGCAGATCGGCGCTCACAAACTGCATCTTGTAACCGAACTCATCGGCAACCAATGCCATAGTTTCGGCATCAAGTCGCTGATTGATAGAAACAAACAAGCCGAGATTCATACAAGTTGAGATAACCTCAGTCACCGAAACGTTCATCATTGTGGCCAACTCGTTGACCGACACGAACTCGGTGACTTTCAGCACCATCTTTTCTGCCTCCTGACGCTCAATCTCCTCCGCTGATCTCTGCCTTACATCCTCGCGTTTCTCGCGGCGGTGAACGCTGGTCTTGCTCTTGCCCTTCGGTGCTTGCAGACGAGCCAATGTGTCTTTAATCTGCTTTTGCACATCCTCTTCATTCACTTCCTTTTTCAGGAATTTTGATGCGCCTTTGGCTCCTTTTCCGCCCTTGCCTCCTTTGCCGCTATCCATCGGCATCCCGACGTCGACGCGGTCTTTTTGTATGCGTTTGCGTTTTTTCTTCTTTCCGAACTCATCACCGCTGCCCTGACCTGCGAATTTGCGTTCATTCAAATCGATTTTACCAACCACGTTCGGGCCTTGCAGTTTCTCAACCTTTGTGTTAATAAACTCTGGCTCAACACGTTGCCGATTATCGTCTTTCTTTCCTTGTTGCTGCTGCGCCTGTTGCATTTTGCGTGTTTGGGCCTCGCGCTCTTTGCGTTCTTTGGCCTTTTCCTCCTTCGATTTCTTTGCCGGGCGCGTCTTGCTGTTCAGTTGATCGAGTTCAATCTTGCCTAAAATTTTCACATCCTTCACCGGCTCAACTTTTGTACGAATAAGCTCTGGCTCAGGCTGTTTTGGTTTAGGTTGCTCGGTCTTCGGACTTGCCGATGCTACAGGTTGGCTCTTTGCCGGCGCCTGCTCCTGCTTCTTTTCAGGTTTCTTGTTCAAATCGATTTTGCCAACTACGTTCGGGCCTTGCAGTTTCTCGACTTTCGTGTCAACAAATTCTTCCTTTTTGGCCGCAGGCTGCTCTTTTTTTGCCTGATCGGGCTGAACTGAAAATTCGTCGTCGGCATAGATTGACTCTTTTTTCGCCCTCATGGCGTTCAACTCAATCTTCTCCGATGCTTCCTTCACCTTGATGTCGCCGCTGTATTCCTTCTGCAGAATTTGGAACACATCAAACTCGATTTTGGTGTTTGGACCGTCGTCAGCGGCAATCCCTTTCTTATGCAGGAAATCGAGCACAGTATTGACACCCACGCCGAAGTCGCGGGCAATTTTACTCAATCTCAATGGTTTGTAATCTGTCATTTGCTTCTTTAGAGTTCGTTATTTTTATCTGAATGACTGTCTTATTGTTGGTTGCAACGGCGATTTATTCAAATTCGGCTTTCAGAATCTTCAGCACGTCGTTGATTGTATTCTCCTCAAGGTCAGTACGATGAACAAGCTCGGCAGCCGGAATCTCGAGAACGCTCTTTGCAGTGTCGCAGCCGATAGCTTTGAGGGCATCGAGTACCCATCCATCGATTTCGTCTGCAAATTCCTCGAGATCAACATCTTCCTCGTCAACCGACTCGCGATAAACATCAATCTCATAGCCTGTAAGCTGGCTTGCAAGTTTAATGTTGGTACCACCTTTACCGATGGCCAACGACACCTGATCCGGCTCAAGATAAACATCGGCCTTCTTGGTCTCTTCGTTAATCTTAATCTGCGAAACCTTGGCTGGACTCAAAGCACGCGAAATGTAGAGCGAAAGGTTGTTGGTGTAGTTGATTACGTCAATATTCTCGTTACGCAGCTCGCGGACAATTCCGTGGATGCGGGCGCCTTTCATACCAACGCAGGCTCCAACTGGGTCGATACGCTCGTCGTACGACTCAACGGCCACTTTGGCACGCTCACCCGGGATACGTTTGATATTTTTGATAGTGATGAGTCCGTCGAAAATCTCGGGAACCTCAAGCTCAAACAGACGCTCAAGGAACAGCGGGCTTGTACGCGACAAGATTACCAACGGTGTCGAATTACGCATCTCCACACGCACAACAACTCCGCGGACGCTGTCGCCCTTGCGGAAGAAATCGCTCGGAATCTGCTCGGTTTTCGGCATAATCAGTTCATTGCCTTCGTCGTCGATAATCATCATCTCCTTCTTCCAAACCTGATAAACCTCGCCGGTTACAATCTCACCAATGCGGTCTTTGTATTTGGCGTAGAGTTGGTCTTTCTCGAGTTCAAGAATGCGGGTTGTCAGGTTCTGACGAAGCGTCAGGATGGCACGGCGGCCAAAATCCATCATTTTCACCTCGTCCGACACTTCCTCGCCAACTTCATAATCCTCATCGATTTTCTTTGCCTCGGTAAGTGAAATCTGCGTATTGGGGTCCTTCAACTCGGCATCCTCAACCACCTCGCGGTTACGCCAAATCTCAAAGTCGCCCTTGTCGATGTTGATGATGATGTCGAAATTTTCGTCGGTGCCGTACTGCTTAACCAATGTGCTACGGAACACGTCTTCCAGAACCCTCATCATTGTGGGGCGGTCGATGTTCTTAAGTTCCTTAAACTCTGAAAATGTGTCAGTTAGATTCATTTCTATATTTATTTATGTTTGATTATATGCTAAAAAACAATTGTCTCTTTTACTGATTTTATCTCGCTGAATGCGTAAGGCTCTGTTTTGATGACCTTTACGGGACGTTTTGCGCCTTCGGGCTTCTCCTTGGTCTCATATTCGAGCAGGATGCCATCGGTGCTGGCCTCGCGCAGAATGCCGTTGAGCTTGATACCGTTGTTGAGCAGAACTTCCACTGTGCCGTTCAAGATTTTGGTGTACTGCTGCAGCACTTTGAGCGGCTGCCCCACGCCGGGCGATGACACTTCGAGTGCAAAATCCTCCTTCTCGCGGTCGAGTTGCGACTCTATGAATTGGCTCATCTCCACGCAAGTGTCAACCGAAATGCCCTCGGGCGAGTCGATCGTGACAGTGATGTTGTTCTGCGTATCAACCTTAACATCAACCAAAAACAAGTCGGTGTCGGCAATGCGGCTCTGAACAATCTCTTCAATCTGTTTTTTGTCTATCATAGTTTTCTGTAATAAAACAGGGGACTTGCTTGCCCCCTGAATCAATTCTCCACTAAAACGCTGCAAATATAGCGTATTTATATGATATGTGCAAATGTTTTGTTTTGTGTAAAGTTTAAGGTGTAAAGAGTAAAGTGATTTGTTATAATTCTTGGGATAAAGTATTAGAAAAACAGATTGTTAATTGCCGTATTTAAACCTGTTCAATAGCGGCCCTCGAGCAGAGACGTGGCGCGCCGCGTCTCTACAAACAATTCACCAATTACTTGTAATACACATCCACCGCGCTGAATGCCGGCGTTAGCGACGCCTGATTCCGCACCATTTTAACGCTGTCGGTGAGTTTGCGGACAAAGGCCTCGAGCTTGGCCAAATATTCCTGCTCGCCAATTTCACCGTTTGCAACCATTGTCAGGCCTTTTTCCCAACTTGCTGTCAGTTCGGCATTTAGCAGCGGTCTGATTGACGCATCAACAACCTCATACACAATCTCGCCCAACTTGGCGGGGGTTACAATCTGCGTCTTTTTGTTCAGGTTCAGATAATCGATGT
The DNA here is from genome assembly GCA_946414435.1 of uncultured Bacteroidota bacterium. Taxonomy (GTDB): domain Bacteria; phylum Bacteroidota; class Bacteroidia; order Bacteroidales; family SZUA-534; genus RUG13583. The sequence goes on along the minus strand of CAMKOM010000014.1, from coordinate 56,899 downwards.
TCACCAACTTTTTCAAAATCTCGGCTCGGGTGGCGCTTGTGCCAATGCCGCTTCCCTTGATTTGCGCTCGAAGTTCCTCGTCTTCAATCAGTTGGCCAGCGTTTTCCATTGCCAGAATGAGCGAGCCCGAATTGTAGCGTTTCGGCGGCGACGTCTCGCCCTCTTTCAACTCGTACCCAGCCACGGGCAGCACAGAGCCTTTTTTAAGTTTGCTCACCAACTCGAATTGGTTGGTGTCGAGCACCTCGTCCTGCTGCTTGTCGTCATCGGTTTTTGGTGTGTCACCCATAACTGTCAGGTAGCCAGGCGAAGTCAGAATTTTGAAGTTGGCGAAGAAATGCTCGGTGCCATCCGTCAGCTCAATGCTAACCTTGCTGTATTCGGCAGGTGGGAAAAATATCGCCAGAAAGCGGCGGACAATGCGGTCGTAAACGCCTCGCGCCGTTTCGGAACAACCATCTAGAGCCTGAAAACCTTGCCCCGTAGGGATTATGGCGTAGTGGTCGGTTATCTGCTTGTCGTCGGTGTAGCGGCTCTTGCCAATGGTGGCATAGAGCCCGTACTCTTTCACCTGCTTTGTAAGTTCCAGATATTCAGGGCGAGTGGCCAATCCGTGCAGATTTTTCGTGATTTCCTTCGCCACTGCCGACGACAGCACGCGCGCATCGGTACGCGGATAGGTAACCAACTTCTTCTCGTACAGGTCCTGCACAATCTGCAAAGTCTCGTCGGGACTCACTTTGAAGAGTTTCGAGCACTCGTTCTGCAACTCAGCAAGGTTGAAAAGCAGCGGCGGATTTTTCTTCTCTTTTTTCTTATCGATATTGACAATAACAGCCTCGCTGCCAGATTGTTGCATCATTGCAATGCACTGCTCGGCATCTTCGCGGCGGCGGAATCCGTTTTCCTTGTAAAGCAGCGGCGACTCAAAGTATTTCGAGCCCTCAACGGCGCGCCATTCACCTGAAAACGAGTCGGATTCGCTTAAAGCGAAGTTGCCCATAATGCGGTAGAACGGCGTCTTGACAAAGGCTCTGATTTCGCGCTCACGGCGCACCACCATTCCCAGAACGCAGGTCATCACACGGCCCACGGCAATGGCGCCAATCTTGTCGAGATTCAGGAATCGGCGCACCGTGTAGCCATATTTCAGCGTGAGAATGCGGCTGAAATTGATACCCATCAGATAGTCTTCTTTGGCACGCAGATAGGCCGCATCGGAGAGGCTGTTGTACTCTGTGAGCGGCTTGGCCTCGCGTATTCCGCGCAAAATCTCCTCTTCGGTCTGCGAGTCAATCCACACTCGGCGGCGCTGCTTGTCGGCAGGCACCTTGGCCATTTGGTCAACAAGGCGGTAAATGTACTCACCTTCGCGGCCCGAGTCGGTGCAGACATAAATGCAATCGACATCGGCGCGGTTGAGCAGCCCGCTCACAATGCCAAACTGCTTGCTGACGCTCGGAATCACTTCATACAGAAAGGTTTGCGGCAGAAACGGCAGAGTGCTCTCGTCCCAGCGCTTCAGCGTGGGGTCGTAGGCGTCGGGGTAGCTCATTGTCACCAGGTGGCCCACGCACCACGTGACAATGCTGCGGTCGCCTTCAAGATAGCCGTCGCCGCGCGACATACCCTCTTTGAGCGCCTTCGCAAACTCTTGAGCCACACTCGGTTTCTCTGCAATATATAGGTTTTTGCCCATTCTTCCGGCCTTGTTTGATTGCGTCGGCAATTGTAGGAAAATGATTCGACGAATGAAACGATTGTTGAAAAGTTGGAATAAATGTGGCGGAATCGGTTATTTCTCTACACCGTATCCATAAAACTCTTTTCTATCTTGTTGAAAATCATTATTCCAACAAGCAACAGCAATAGCATCAGCGCAAAGCTATAGCCGAGCCATCCCCACGAGAAAACACCCGAGCCGAGCACGCCGTATTTGAACGTCTCAATTACCGACGTCATCGGGTTCAGTTGGATGAGCCACTGCTTACCAGCCGGGATGCTATTGAGCGGATAGATGATTGGCGTGGCGTACATCCACAACTGCACACCAAATTGCAAAAGGAACGTAAGGTCGCGGTATTTGGTTGTGAGTGACGAAAATATGATTCCGAAGCCCAGACTGATGCCCGCCGTCATCAGAACCAGCAGCGGCAGCAAAAGCAAGTAGAGATTCGGCATTATGCTGGCACCCGTGGCAACAAAATAGATGTAGATGCCGACAAACAACACAAACTGAATTGCCAGCCGCACAAGATTCGAGATAGTGACCGAGATTGGCACCACCAGCCGCGGAAAATAAACCTTGCCAAACACATTCTGATTGTCGGTGAAGGTGCGCGAGTTACGGTTCAGACAGTCGGCAAAATAGTTCCAAATGATGATGCCGCTGAAGTAGAAAACCACGCCCGGCACGCCGTCGGTTGAAATTCCGGCCAGATTGCCGAACACAAACATAAACATAACCGTGGTCAGAACGGGTTGGATGACGAACCACAGCGGACCTAAAATGGTTTGCTTATAGAAAGTTACAATATCACGCTTGACGTACATTCTTATCAAATCGCGATAGCGCCAGAGCTCTTTCAGATTGAGCTCAAGCAGGCTCGATTGCGGCTTGATGACGGTGAATCCGGTGTTGTCAGATTCGTTGTATATGGTTTTGTCTTTCATTTCACACATAAAATGCAAAGTTACAAAATAATTGCATTTTCCCCCGCCCACACTTATTTTTGCGGCACATTCGGAATTCAATGAAACGTTACTTGATAATCCGGTTCAGTTCGATAGGCGACATTGTGCTCACCACGCCGGTGGTGCGCTGCCTGAAGGCGCATTGCGACAATGGCGACGAAGTGCATTTTCTCACCAAGCCGCAGTTTGCCGGGCTGTTCGCCAACAATCCGTATGTCGATAAAGTGCTGACGCTCAAGCCAAAATTAACGGACACCATAAAAGAGATTCGCGCCGGCGGCTACGACTGCATCATCGACTTACACCACAATCTGCGCACCTTCGCCATCAAGCGGTTGGCAGGCATAAAATCTTACTCGTTCAACAAGATTAACGTACGCAAATGGCTGTTAGTTCATTTGAAAATCGACATCATGCCCGAAGTTCACATTGTTGACCGCTATCTTGACACAGTAAAGCGACTGAGTGTTACGAACGACCATCAAGGACTTGATTTCTTCATTCCCAGCGAACTCGACAATTATCCGGAAACGGTTTTGCCTGAGCAGTTTAAACATGGCTACGTTTGTGCCGTCATCGGGGCAACCCACCCGACAAAGCAGATTCCTGCCGACAAAATGGTGCAGATTCTGAATACTGCGCAACAACCAGTCTGCCTTATCGGCGGAAAGGATGTGGCCGAAAATGCGGCAGCCATTGAGCGCAGCCTGAAGGTGCCGTGCCACAACGGTGTGGGGCAGTTCAGCATCAACCAGTCGGCGGCTATCATCCGCAGTGCCAGCGTGGTGCTCACACCCGACACGGGAATGATGCACATTGCGGCGGCGCTAAGGAAGCGGATTGTGTCGCTGTGGGGCAACACCGTGCCCGAATTGGGAATGTACCCGTATATGGCCGGTGATGGTTCCAAAATATTCGAAGTCAAAGGATTAAAGTGCCGCCCCTGTTCGAAAATCGGCTTCAAAAAATGTCCGAAAGGGCACTTTAAGTGTATGAATACGCTCAATGCCGACGAAGTGGCCGCAGCCATTCACTAATTCAATCATTCAGTCAATCAATCCTTCAGCTATGCAGACAGTTTTTGGAAAGGAATTCAGCCGCAACGATATTGAGATTATGGCACCGGTAGGCTCGTACGAGTCACTTGCCGCAGCCATTCAAGCGGGTGCCAACTCAATCTATTTCGGCGTTGAGAACCTGAATATGCGGTCGCACTCGGCCAACAATTTCACCATCGGCGACCTGCACCGCATTGTGGGCATCTGCAAGAAGCACGGCCTAAAATCGTATCTGACGGTGAACACCATAATCTACGATTCCGAGCTTGAGCTGATGCGCAATATTGTCGATGCCGCGGCCGAGGCTGGACTGACTGCCATCATCGCCAGCGACCTATCGGTGTTGCAATACGCGCGGTCGAAAGGCGTTGAAGTGCACGCATCGACACAGCTGAATATCACCAACATAGAAGCAGTAAGATTTTTTTCGCAATTCTGCGACGTGGTGGTCACCGCCCGCGAACTGAACGTGGACCAGGTTGCCGCAATAGCCCGCGCCATAAGCGAGCAGAACATTCGCGGACCAAAAGGCGAACTAGTTCAGATTGAGGTGTTTGCACACGGAGCGTTGTGTATGGCCGTGTCGGGGAAATGCTATCTGAGCCTTCATCAGTACGGACGATCGGCAAACCGCGGACAGTGCTTCCAGCCGTGCCGTCGGGGCTACGAGGTGACGGACTGCGAAACCGGTCAGCAACTTGTGGTTGAGGATAAATACATAATGTCGCCCAAAGACCTTTGCACCCTGCCGTTTCTTGACCGAGTGCTGCGCGCCGGCGTGCGTGTGCTCAAAATCGAAGGTCGCGCACGCGGCCCAGAGTACGTGAAAACTGTGGTCGAGAGCTACCGCCGCGCCGTGGACGCTATTTGCGACGGCACCTACAGCCAACCGCTTATCGACGAACTTGTTGAACGGCTGCGCACGGTGTTTAACCGCGGCTTTTGGGACGGATACTATCTTGGCCGTCGCTTGGGCGAGTGGTCGGGTGTGTACGGCTCAAAGGCCACCAAACGCAAGGAATACGTGGGGCGCTGCACCAATTTTTTCACCAAACTGAACGTGGCCGAGATAACGCTCGAAAGCGGTTCGCTGCACCCTGGCGACCAACTGCTGATAATCGGCGAGACAACCGGTGTTTATGAACACACTATCAGCGAGATGCGTGTGGATTTGCAACCCGTTGGCGAGGCCGTGAAAGGCCAGGCACTGTCAATCGCCGTGACAAGCCTTGTACGCCGTGGCGACCGCGTCTATAAACTTGTTGATACACAAGCAAGTTTGATGGAATAAAACCGTAATCCACTGTCTGCGGCTGCTATTTTCACGGAATACACAAAAATCACAGTTTTTTGTCCAAAAGACGCAAAAGAATTCTGCTGGTACGACATTTATTTAAACATTTGTGTATCTTTGAGGCTTGGAACCAAAACAAAAGAAAATGAAAAGCTCTATGATCGAATCTGAAATATTGTGTAATCAATTAACATACAGCCATATGAATATGAAAAGTATATTTGCACGCTTATTTGCAACAGCATTGTTTATCATAGTTGCCACTGTGCAACTTATCGCACAAGAACAGTTTGCCTATCAGGCAGTTATCCGCGACAGTGAAGGAAATCTTGTTACACAAGGCAAGGTGGGCTTGAAATTCAGCCTGACGAACGGTGGAAAAACCTATTATGTTGAGACACAAAACGCCACACCCGACCAGTATGGCAATGTGAGCGTGATTATTGGCGAGACAGCACACAAAGTAAGCGGCTCAATGGCCGATGTGCCTTGGAACACACTCGATATCACCCTTAAAGTTGAGGTTGATGCGAAAGGCGGCACCAACTACAAGCTGCTCGGCGAAACCAAGCTGACACCGGCGCCATACGCGCTGTATGCCCCAAAAGGTGGCGGTGCGGCCACAGTGGGCAGTGCCACCAAAGACGGAGCAACGCTCTTCGAGGTGAACGACCGCAACGGTAACCCCGTATTTGCCGTAACCGACAACGGCATTGTGGTTTACGTTGACGATACCGATAACAGCGACAAAGCGCGCCGCAGCGGATTCCTTATAGTGGGCCGTGATGCCTCCAAAGGAGAATCCGAGAAAGAATATTTTTCAGTAACTGCCGACGGAACGCAAATCCATGTTGACGGCGACGACTCGAAAGTGCGCCGCAGCGGATTCTACATCACCGGCCGCGAGTCGAAAGGCGGGCAGGACGAATACTTAACAGTTGACGGCAAAGGGACAACCGTCTATGTTGACGCAAACGGCGAGGACAAAGTACGCCGCAGCGGATTCTATATCACAGGCCGTGACGCCAGCAAAAGCGCTGATAATAATATGTTTGCTGTTGACGACGGCCAGACAACCGTTTACGTTGACGACCTTGGCGACAGCAAAGTGCGCCGCAGCGGCTTCCTGATCACCGGCCGCGACGCCAAAAGCGCCGACAACTATGTTGAAATTTCGGGCACAGCCACCATGCTGAAGACCGAAACGCTTACCGTTACCAACAGCCCGAGAACCAGCGACCCTGCCACCGAGGCTCCCGCATCAGTGCTGACCGTTACCAACCAAACGGTTGAAATGAAAAGCGATATCGCTATGACGGGTGATGTGGAAAAGAAACTTGATGTAGGGTACGACAAATCTTATCAATTCGATTTGAATTTTGTCGCACATTACTCAGGTTCGAAACAGTTAAATGCCTATGATTTATTGAAGAATGCTGGAGTTGAGATTGATGAAAATGATGGAAATAAAAACTATGAGTTTTGCCTGTTATATTATTATGGCGAAGGAAGTTTTGTTAATGCTTACGACCGTATGCATTTCAATAGCAGCGGTGCAATTGAAAAGAACGATAATTACATTATAAATGTGTTTAGCGAGGGTAGTATGATAGGTGTGCGTTGTGAGGGATCTGATATTCATAAATTTTCATTTCAATTTGGTGTTCAGTATGAAGATCTTTATGCAACTGCTGACAGTCCAGACAAAGGTGTCGTTTTGTTCACTGTAAATGTGACTATCGACAAAATGTTATACCCATACACAACTGAAAAAGGAACAGCCAAATATCTGATTCGGTGGAATAAACCGACTTCTTATGAATATTATCAATCACAAAACCACCCTGTATATGGTGACCGCGACCGTTTCGATACTATTCAATATGTTTTTAACGATTACGGCTGGAATAATTTTGAAGGTGTTACTTATAATAAGATCGACTATGAAATCGACCAACCATTCAAATATTTGGCACATATAAATTGGCGAACCGCCACGGACTATTATTTATCAGACAGACTTGAAAAATCACTGATGGCGTGGACAAGAAACAGTAATAATGGCTATTGGGGATACTGCGATAATAATTCAGGATTATATGATTCGATGAAATGGCCTTTGTTCTCTTTGGCTGGTGTCAATACTAGTTTGTCTGCTGGTTTTTCATGGGAATTTGCCGATTATTCTAATAACTATTGTATATCGGGAAGTCGATATGGTATTGATATAAATGAAATAACCTCCAATGGTACATCCACCATTACCGTTAACGGAAAACCATACGATGTCGATAAGTACACTCATAGCGTTAGTGTCGACTCAACGGGAGGAAACCACAGCGGCCAACAAACCCGCACTTTCTATGTATATAAAGGCGTGGTGCTGCAAATCGACTTGACATACTCAAGCGGTGCAACTGCAAACATTTTGAAATGTCTTGAGTTCAAAGAGGGCGAAGCCGAACCATCGTTCCACCGTTGGCTGAAAAACAACGGCGTAACCGACTACAACAATATGACAAGTAGATATGATTATTATCTCCAATACGATGATTGTGATTATATCGATCTTGATTTGCCCAGCGGAAACCTTTGGGCAGCCTACAATGTGGGAGCCCCAACACCTTTCGACTGGGGCGACTATCTGGCATGGAGCGAAACCACAGAGAAAGAAAACTACTCAGATGGTATCACTAACACCCAACCTGCCACCGAACAACCATTCTGGTCATGGGAAAATAGCGAAAGCTGGGTTGTGCCAAACAACTCCGACTGGCAGGAGCTTGTCGACGAGTGTCTGTGGGTTTGGGTTGAAGGCGAAGACGGTGTGCGCATTTACTCATCATCCGAATTCCCGCAAAACAGAGGTAAGATCATGTATATCGATGATTTAAATGGCAATCCTGATTTGGAAATGATTCTCAGTGGTAAATACATCTTCCTGCCAATATCAGGCAACTACAGCGGTACCAACATCAGCAATCCAAGCAAAGGGCTCTATTGGGCCAGCAATTCAACTTCCGATGGGGCGTACTGCCTCGAATTCAGCACAAGCAACAAACAAGTGCTCACCAACTCGAAGTGGCAAGGCCTGCAGGTACGTCCGGTGGTGCATAAGAGTAATAAAACTCTATACATAAATCCAAGTAATACCGGCCGTTACCCCGACGGTTCAGAAGGCAATCCATACAAAAGTATAACCGAGGCCTTGGACGTAATGAATGACGCACTCTCCTCTTACACGCTGATGATTACAGGCAATGTTGAACCCGCAACAATAACTGATGCTTACGCAGAGAATTTCAAAAAAATAACCCTCCGCGGCGCAAAAGGTTTGGATTCAAACGGCGTGCCCCAAGACGCCATTGTGGGCAACATTAGCCATCGTCCGCTGACCGTCAATAGCGGAAACATCATTATCAAGAATCTGAAACTCACCGGTGGCGGTATCAATCCTGAAGACCCGAGTGAACCAAGCCAGATAGGTGAAGGCGGTGGATTGTATGTGGGCAATGCTACTGTGGTGCTTGACAGCGGTGCGTTTGTAATGCAGAACGCAGCTTGCACAACAGGCGTAAGTTGTGGAGGCGGTGTTTATGTTGGCAATAATGGTGAGTTCATAATGCGCAACAGTGCTAAAATATGCGACAACACAGTAGGCGGCGATGACTTTTACGGCGAAGGTGGTGGAGTCTATAACAATGGCTATTTCCGATTGGAAGGCGGCACCATTAGTGGAAACAAAGGTGTAGGAAAATATTCATATGATTACTACTATAATGGCAATGGATATTCTGTTTATTATTATACTTATTCAAGAGGTGGAGGAGTGTTTGTGGATGATGGACATTTTGAAATGTCAGGCGGTCTGATAACCGAAAACACAATAGAAGAGCCGGAAATTACTGAACAGCACGATCATCAAGAAATAACTTTAGGTATGGGCGGTGGCATCTTTGCATCAACACAAGCCACTATAATTATGAAAGATGGCGAAATAAAAGACAACTCATCATCTATAGCGCCGGGAATCATAGCGACATCAAAAGACGAAAATGGCATAACCAACTTATATATGTCGGGCAACTCATATATCGACGATATTTGTTTAGTTTGCATGGATGGTGGTCTTACAATAGATGGAGATATTTATATCCAATTAGATGGCCCGTTGACAACAAAAAAAACAATGAATATTACCTGTGCATCTGTTAATGATTATTGGGATTTAGAAATTAACCCAACTGCCAATACTGTTAGTAATAATTTCTATTTATTGGGTGGCTGGGACAGACAAGTTGTCATGGATGCCATTTCCAAATTCAGAATCATAAATGAAGGCTATAAAATTGTGTTAAAAGAAAACAATGACTACGGACAAAAGTATTACTATGGCCTGGTAGAGGAACAATAGTCAGTTATTCCAACAATAACAAACGGGCATCAGGGCCAAAACCTTGTTGCCCGTTTTTTTTGTTTCTAACTACGGAACATACGGGAATGGTTGCCTCCATCGCGGTGACACATGTTTTAACCACTGATGCGAGAAATTTTAACAAAATTTAAGGATTCCGCCCCAAAGTCTGGTATCTGCAAAACAGTCACAAAAAAAATACCTTGAGTTTCGGGGGTGAAATCAAGGTATTCCAGATTCTCCACATATTTCATGGTTTGATTGAACGATGCAAATATAAAGCCGCTTTCGAACGCAGTAAGTCCAAATTCAAATTTGGCGGCAACGGTTTTAAATTCGGTTGAGAATGGTTGAAATTCGGAATTTCCGTTCAGCCGCTTTATGCCACCTTAATAGTGATAACCGGAATTGGTGAGTGGTTGACTAATTTCTGCGGATTTGATATCGAGAAGATCTGCCAGTTGTTGTCGAGTCTTTCGCTGGTAGCGGCAATCAGGTCGGCATCGCTCTCAAGCGCAAAATCGATGACAGCAGTTGCTGTTTTCTTCTTCTTGACGCACAGAGTGTTCTTGCTGTATTTCACATTGTGGCGGTCCAGATAGACGGTCACTGCCTTCATGGCCTCTTCCATTTTTTTCTGTGTCGATAGTTTGTTGTCGTTTCTGAGGTCGACCAACATCATCTCAGCATCGAAACATTTGGCTATCTTGGCCACAATCGGGATTTTGAGCCTTGTGCGGGCAGTATTGTCGATTGGCACCACAATACGCCGCGGGCCCTGCGGGACAAAATTATATTTGATGGTGATGACCGGGCATATGGCATGGCTCACAATGCGGAAAGCGTTGCTGCCTTCCCATCGTTCCTTAAAACCCGACACTCCGTTGGTGCCGCTTATAATCATCAGCGCATCGCCGTACTTGGCTTGGTTGCACACTTCGGTGAAAACGCGGCCCTCGCGCACGCAGTAGTCAATGCGGCCTTTCATTTTGCCTTTGAAATGGGCAATTATCTGCTTGAATTTATTGATAACCGATGACTTCAGCACTTCGTCGTAATCGTTGAAACTGATGGCGGGGTCGTAATCGGCGTTGCGGCGTTTGACATGGATCATTCTGATGTTGCATCCAATGGCATTGGCATAAAGCACCGCATGCTCCATTGCGTTGATGGAGCTTGGCGAGAAATCTACCGGAACCAGAATATACTTATCCATTGACCCATTTGTTTCGGGTGCAATTTAAAGCGATTTTTTCGAGAAATCCAACCCGTAGCACGTTATAAATCGTGCTGCAGTGTTTTTTCCCGAGGCACAATGTCACCAACCTTGACCGTTGTGTCGATGTCGAGCTTGCGTTTGAAGATGGCATACTCGCCGTCGACAGTGCCGGTGAGTTTGATTTCGCCGCTTTTCGCGAATAGCTCGTCAGCTGCCGAGAGCCCTGCTTTGAAGATCTCCCTCGTGCTCAATTTCAGAGTGAAATTGCAGTTGGCCTGGGTGCGGGCTGCTATGGTTATTGTACTGTCGACCAGCAGCTTCCCTGCTTTGATATCATGCATGGCAACATCAATGTCGGCGTTTCTGACAGTAATGCTGTGCTTGTTTGGATTGTACACCGCAGCATTAACGCGGACGGTTATCTGCTTCAGCCTGACTTCGGTAACATCAATGGTGTTGATGCCGGCAAACTCGGGCGGCAGAAACTTTCCACAGCTTTGCAGAAGTATTATCAGCAGAACAATAATGGCTGATCTGATTTTTGTCATGACATAAAATCAAAAAAAAGGATGGTTGCGGTGTAGCAGCCATCCTTTGCATTTATAAGTCAACCGATTAGTAACGTCTCACTCCCTTTTTTGTAGAGTAATTGATTTTCAGCGCACTAACCTTTCTTAACTCTTGTTTCACATCGGTGACTATACCCATTTTGGTGTTTTCGTCAACCTTGAGCGATGTTGTCATCAATGGTATCTCCTTCTCGTCCCTCTGCTGACGCTCAGCCGAAATGTAATCAGGAATGTCCTTCACTTCAGCAAATTGATCGTTCAACTGTATACGAGGCTCTGTGCCATATGCCTTGGCAAATTTGTCTTTCGGCTTGCCAATGTAAATGTAGCTTACCAACGATTTCTTTTCAAGTTTCTTGATCTCGCTAGCCATCGGAACATTCACACCGATTTTCAAGTCAACCTCCTTCATGGTTGTTGAAACCATAAAGAAGAATAACAGCATATAAACCACGTCAGGAAGCGATGATGTCGAAATTGCCGGCACTTCTTTTTTGCCGCCGTCTCTAAATTTTCCCATTATTTGTTTCCTCCATAGTTTTTCGGTTCAGCCTCAGAAATAGCTAACGGATAGATTTTCTTGATAGCATCCTGCTGTTCCTTATCCAAATCATCGTAGCGTTTACCCCACTTCTTCTGCGACAACTCGTTTCTCAACTCGTTGTAAGCGGCGGCAAGCTCGTCCTGAACCTGTACATACAAGCCGTACGATGTGCCACGGTCGTTCTGAAGTGAGATAACCTGTTTCGATACCGGATAGTCGCCAAAGAACGGTATTTCCTTAACGCTCTTTTCCGGAAGACTCGGGTCGTCAGCAGGGTTCTCAATGAACTCTTTAGCTTTCTTCTTGAGCTCGCTAATGTGCATTGGTTCTCCCTCAACCATCAACTGGTCGTTCTTGTTGATAAGGACAATCAATACGTTTCTTTCCTTAATCTTCTGGTCATCATTGATTTCCTCTTTAGGCACCGGTTGCGGCAACGTACGCGATATACCCGCGTCAGTGTCCATAGTTGTTGATACCAAGAAGAATATCAACATCATGAACGCGGTGTCGGCCAACGATGCAGAAGGAATATCTGGTGTTTTACGTGCCATAATTTACTATTAATTTATCCTTATTCGGCTGCAGAGCGGACAGCAGTAATGCCCAATCCTAAAATTGCTGTACCGAACAGTAAATAAGTTACATATAATGATGTATCAACCCACTTTGCAATAGTAAGGGTCAGATTGTAATCCTCAACTCCGAAGAATGTGGGCAGCGTATCAGAAGCCAACGAGTGGAGTCCGAAAATGATAACTGCAGCACCTACAAGCACACCCAGGAATGTGAGAGCGCCTTTCTTTGAAGAAAGAATCCCAACCAATGAACCAACAATGATGACTAAGAATGACACAGCTACAAGGATATATGTCCATGTCAACAACCAATCAATGTATTCACCTGTTGCAAAAGTGAGAATTCCAGAGATGGCACTCACTGCCAACAAAACGGTAGATACAATAGCTATGATTTTTGATAATGTTGAATTCATTTTTATTTGTTTTTCAAGTTGTACTTATAAAGCATATCTGTCAAAGAGATAGATGCATCTTCCATATCGTTGACAATGCTGTCGATTTTTGATACGAAGTAGTTATAGAACACTTGAAGAATCATGGCTACGATAAGACCAGCCATTGTTGTGATAAGGGCGACTGAAATACCACCTGCAACCAATGCCGGGCTGATGTCACCTGCAACCTTGATTGAGTCGAAGGCCTGCACCATACCAATAACTGTTCCCAAGAATCCCAACATAGGAGCCAGGGCGATGAACAATGCAATCCATGACAGGTTTTTCTCTAACAAACCGGTTTGAACGCCGCCGTAAGAGATAACAGCTTTTTCAACCATGTCGAGACCTGCATCGTAGCGGTCCAAACCCTGATAGAAGATGCTTGCAACTGGGCCGCGGCTGTTACGGCAAACCTCTTTGGCTGCCTCTACGCCTTGCTCGTTAAGAGCGGACTCAATTTTTGCCAACAGCTTCTTGGTGTTGGTCGATGAGAGGTTGAGGAACAGAATACGCTCAACGCAGATAGCCAAACCGAGAATCAAGCAGAGGATAACGGCAGACATAAAGCCTACACCACCCTCGATGAATTTCTGTTTGATTGCCTGATGGGCACTTTGTCCTTCGATGGCGTCTTCGGCAACATCTGCGGCAGCCTCTTCAGCCTGATCAACAACAGCTGTGGTGTCGGCTGCTGCAACTGTGTCTTGATCTTGCGCTTTCACGCAATTGATTGATGCCACTCCCAGCATCATTGTCACAACTAACAATGTGAATAACCTTTTCATAATCTTTCTTTTTTGTTATTACGATTTTTGTTTACTTGTTATTAATTAATGTTAATAAAATCAACTTTTTATAGCGGAGAAAGGGGGATTCGAACCCACGATACCATTTCACATGGTATACACACTTTCCAGGCGTGCGCCTTCGACCACTCGGCCATTTCTCCGAGCCCCCAATAGGGGGCGTACAAAACGGCGGCAAAATACAAAAAAAATCAAACGCAAACGGGCGCATCTTCATTTTTTCTAAAAGTGGCTCGTAATACAAAATTTTATCGACAAATATGCGTGTTAGCAGGATTCCTGCGGATGGGTTGCAGAGGCATACTCATACATATATTATATCTTCAACTCTTTTCCATAGTAGAAATCCAGAATCTTCATTCGGAACAGATACTCGTACTTGGCCTGGATGAAGGTTGACTGCGCCTGTGCAAGGCGGTTTTTGGCTTCGTTGAACTCGAGCGGTGTCACAATGCCCAAATCGAATTTCTCTTTCACATAGCGGAACGACTCGTCGGCGCTGCTCACGGCTTTCTGGCTCGACTCGTAGCGCTTCAGGGCGGCCTGCGCGTTCACATACACTTGCTGAATCTCTTTCAAAAGTGTGTTTTTGGCCTGTTGCAGTTCGAGTTGTGAGTTCTGATAGTTCAACTTGCTGTTTTTCACGTTTGTGCGGGCTTGCCAACCGTTGAAAATCGGAATGTTCAGCGACAGGCCGATGCTTTTGCTGCCGTGAAGGTCGAGCTGGTCGCTCAACGACGGGTTATCTATTCCCGACATTTTGTAGTAACTGTTGCTGTAGCCCGCACTGGCGCTCAACGACGGGTACTGCTGCGCCCGCGCCACGGCAATCTGGCGGTCGGCACTCTCAACGGCCAACTCGCGGCTCTTAATCTCGGGACGCTCCTCAACGGCGCGCTCATAAACCGTGTCAACCGACAGCAGAGTGGCTGCCACCTGGTCAAAATCGATGTCGGGCACTGCAATGTCGAACTCCTCGCTCACGGGCAGTTCGAGCAGTTGCTGCAGTGTTATCTTCGAGATTAACAGCGAGTTCTCGCGGTTGGTAACGTCCAGTTCCTCCTGCGCGGCCTGCGACTCGGTCTCGAGCAGTTTGCCGGCGGCCAGCGTTCCGGACTCCACCTGCTGGCGGTTGGTCTCAATCTGCGCACGCGTCAGCTCGAGCTGCTCTTGCGATGTGGCCAGCAGCTCCTTGTTCAGCAGCACATCAAGGTAAGCCGATGTAATGTTCAGCGACATATTGTTCTTGGCCTGCTCCAGATTCTGCAAAGCCGCTTCGTAGTTGAGTTTGCTCACTTTTATCTGGTTGTATTTCGACAGACCGTTGAACAACGTCATATTGGCCGAGATGTGGCCCGATGTCGACGATGAGTTGTTATTGACAAAGGTATTGTCGCTACCCGTCGACTGACCGAACGAGTACGACTGGCTCAACCCCGCATTCACGCTTGGCAGCACGCTCAGGCGCGTCTGCTCATACGAGTTTTGATGTTGCTCAACGTTCAGTTGCTGCTGCTTGATTGTGATATTGTTCTCGACAGCGTGGTTGATGCACTGCTCCAGAGTCCACGGCTCCTGCGCTCCGGCCGTCGCGGCCCCCATTATCGCGGCAAATGCCAATATTGCTGACTTTTTCATTGTTGATTTTCGATTTTTAATTTCTGATTAATTGAACGCAGATGACACAGATTTAACTGATTTTAAGGATTTTTCTCTAAACGATTTCACCCGATTCTATCCGATGAACTGACGCGATGAATCGTGTTCTTACCAACACCTAAAACCATTCTGTTTACACCTATATGCCTTATTCATTGTTAATTGTTAATTCCTAATTAATCTTCAAGTTCCCTTTGATTTGGTCGTTCCAGTCGAGTCCGCTCTTTATTTCGATATTGATGCCGTCCGACGAGCCAATCTCAACAAACCGGCGCTCGAAGCGTTGCGGCATTTCGGTTGAGTCGCTCACCAGCACGTTCACAAACGAGCTGTCGTTCTCGAAGAAGAGCAGGCCTTCAGATATGGCCATTACGCTGTCGCGACGGTCGAGAATGATGTTGGCGTTGGCGCTGTAGCCCGCGCGGATGAACTTGCCCTCTTGCAGCTGCACCTTGGCTTTGATGTCGAACTGCACGGCGCCGTTCTGCTCAACGCCTTTTGGCGAGATGTACTCAAGAACAGCGTCGTAGTGCGTGTCGATGATGGCGCCGATGGTCAGGTCCAAATGCATTCCCTCGTGGATTTTGCCAACCTCGGTCTCGTCAATCTTGCCCTCGAAAATCATATCGCCCATATCGGCCACCACGGCAATGGTGGTGCCGTCGTTGAAGGTGTTCGACTGCGTGACGCTGTTACCCTCTTTGATTGGCACGTCGATAATCATTCCGTTGATGGTTGAGCGGATGAGCGTGTTGGTGGTGTTCTGCGCCTTTTTGCTCACACCGTCTTTAATGATTTCAAGGTTGCTCTGCGCATTGTTGTAGTTTTCAAGTGCCTGATTATATGACAGTTCAGCCTTCTGATAGTCTTGGTCCGAAATCACGTGCTTCTCATAGAGCTGTTTCTGACGGTTGAAGTTGATAGTCTCGTTGTCGAGATTCAGTTTCTGCATTTTCACCTGCGATTCGGCCGAGTTGAGCGACTGCACGTCAGGGATAATCTTCACTTTTGCAATCACTTGGCCTTCCTTCACCATTGAGCCGGCCTCGAAATAAATCTCTTGCACAATGCCCGACACCTGCGGCTTGATAGGTATCTCCTTGCGCGGCACAATCGAGCCGGTGGCCATTGTCTGATTTACAATGTTGGTTTTCTGCGGTTTCTCGATGTTGTAAACCTCCGGCTCCTTCTTGGTTTTATTGGCCAGGAACACTATTGTGCCCACAAACAGCACAATCACAAAAATCAGTGTCAGAATCTTAAAAAACTTTTTCATACTCTTATATTTAATTGTTCATTGTTCATTATTAATTAATTATCCGTTTTCCAATTTACTCCTCCCTAATCGCGTCAATCGGTTTGATTTTGACGGCGCGCATTGCGGGCAGAAGGCCAGCCAGGGCACCGCACACGACCAAAATGGTAAGGCAGACGAGCCCTACGCTCAAGTTGATGCCGGGATTCATAAAGATGCTGTTGTCGCTCGATGCGAGAATCACACCCAATCCCTCGTTGATTAGCACGCCCAGCACCAGTCCAAGGTATCCGGCCACCACTGTCAGCAGCACCGACTCGGTTATTATCTGACGGATGATGTTGCCCGGTGTGGCTCCCAGAGCGCGTTTGATGCCAATCTCCTGCGTGCGTTCCTTCACAATCACCAACATAATGTTGCTGATGCCGATGACGCCAGCCAACAGTGTGCCCAGGCCTACAAGCCAGATGAGCAAATCGACACCGAGAAAAAGGTTGGTTATCTGCTTGAAAGTTTTGTTTAGGTTCTCGTGGCTTAATGCCTCGTTATCGTCGGGCGAAACGTCTTTGTGGCGGCTGCGGATGAAACGCATAACCTCCGCCTCAACGTCGCCGATGTCGTGGTCGGCTGGGGCACCAATAATAAGCATACCCACGTTGTCGCCCAAATTGTAAGTTTGCTGCATTGTGCTGAAAGGGAGACGGACGGCCGTTTCGTAATTGAACCCAATGCCTACACCCTTACCACTGTATGCCCCTACCACTTTGTAATAGACACCAGACAAACTGATGTTTTTGCCTAACGGGTCCTCGCCGTTGGGGAACAACTCTTCACGCACACGCGGTCCAATCACGCAAACTTTACGCCGCTGCAGAATATCCATTTCGTTGATATAGCGGCCACATTCTAACTTTATATACTCAACTTTGGTGGTGATTGGATACTCACCCACTACCGAACACTCCGATGTGCGCAGGTTGTAGGATGCACCGCCACCGCTCCACCTTGTGATACGCGGCACAATGTAAAGTTCGGGGTATTGCTTGTTGAGTGCCACAACGTCGCTGTTTTTGAAGTTCCACCAGTGGTTGCGTCTGAATCCGCCGTAGGGAATTGTTGTATTATTTGTCCACAACAATGTGGTGTTTTTGGCCACATTGCTGTACTGCGCCAAAACACCATTCCGCAAGCCGTTGCCTGCTCCGGCCAGCGTTATCAGCATAAACAATCCCCAAAACACACCAAACGCCGTCAGAATCGAACGCGTCCGGTTCTTGCTAATCGCCTGCCAAATCTCCTTATATAACTCTCTGTCGAACATTGTCGTTTAAAAGTTTAGTGTTTAGAGTTGAGTCGCTTCGCTGTTTAGACAGTTGAGCATCTAAGACTTCTCTACCTCTCCCTAAATTGTTAATTATTAATTGTTCATTGTTAATTTTCAATTCCTAACTCCTAACTCCTAACTATTAACTCCTAACTCCTATTCATATCTCAACGCCTCAATCGGCTTAATCCGTGCCGCTTTCAGGGAAGGGATGAGTCCGGCAATGGTGCCGCATATAACGAGCAGAACCGTTGCTCCGATGGCGATGCCAATGTCGGCGTTCGGGTTTAGAAACGTTACCGCATTGCCCGCCTCGTTGGCGGCTGCAAGCTTGTCGGCGACAATTTGGTCGTTGATGTAGTCCACAACTTCCATAACAAACACACCAAACACCATCCCAAAGTAACCAGCTATGGTTGTGATAGTTATGGCCTCCGAGATAACCAAGCTCACCACCGAACCGGGCCGTGCTCCAAGCGCCTTGCGGATGCCAATCTCGCGGGTGCGCTCCTTAACCACAATCATCATAATGTTGCTCACGCCCACAATGCCCGAAATCAGAGTGCCAATGCCTATCATCCAAATGAATATGCTGATTCCGTTAAATAGTTTCTGCGTATCTTGATAATCCTCAAGGCCGTCGTAGATGTAAACCGCCGAACGGTCGTCGGGATTGAACTGGTGCAGAGCGGCCATTTTTTTACGTATCTGATTAACAAGCTCTTGATTCTGCTCGATAGTGTTGCCTGGTTTCGAAGTCATTTGGACCCACGAAAACTCGTTGCGGCCACCACGCAGCATACGCGCCGTGCTGAACGGAATATACACGTTGCGGTTGTCCCACTGGTAGTCGCTGTAAACGCCCACCACAAGGAACATAGAGTTGTTGATTTTTATGTACTGCCCAAGCGGGTCGCTGTCGGGAAAGACGGTTTTCACCACATCGGTGCCAATGGCTGCCACCTTGCGCTTCAGACGCACGTCGGTATCGTTTATGAACCGTCCCGATGTGATTTTCAGATTCTCGCTCACCTCGATTGACGGATAAACGCCGCGTGTCGAGAAACTGCCGTAGTTGGCGCCGTTGCTCACACTTGAGCTCCACATCGATATTATGGGCGATATGGTGGCAAGGCCGTCAACATTTTCAAGAAGGTCGATGTCGCGGTTGTCAAACTGAATCCGGCGGTTCTTTTTCAAACCATTGTATTCCATACTGGTGCGTCCGCCATCAATGCTCATATAGTTGGTGGCGTCTCTCTCAAAATTCGTCATCACGGCGTTTTTCAAGCCGTTGCCTGAACCCAGCAGAACAATCAAAATGAAGATTCCCCACGCCACACTGAAAGCCGTGAGCACGGTACGCAGCTTGTTTTTGCGCATCGTCGAGATAATCTCCTGCCATTTGTCTATATCAAACATTCGCGGGCGATTTTTATCTGGTTTTTAGTATCCGACTCAATAACGCCGTCTTTCAGAAAGACAGTGCGGTTGGTCATATCGGCAATGTCACGCTCGTGGGTTACGATGATGATGGTCTTGCCCTCGCGGTTCACCTCCTGCAGAAGGTCCATCACCTCGTACGATGTGCGAGTGTCAAGCGCTCCGGTGGGCTCGTCGGCCAGAATCACCTTGGGGTTGGCAATGAGCGCCCGCGCAATGGCAATGCGCTGCTTCTGTCCGCCCGAAAGCTCGTTGGGCATATGCTCGGCGTGAGTGGCCAGCCCCACGCGCTCCAGATACTCATAGGCAATCTGGTTGCGCTTTTTGCGGTTAACACCTTGATAATAAAGCGGAAGCGCCACGTTCTCGAGTGCATTTTTGAAAGCTATCAGGTTAAACTGCTGGAAGACAAACCCCAACATTCGATTGCGGAAGGCTGCGGCGCGCTTCTCGCTCATATTGCGCACCAGCTCGCCGCCAAGGTGGTAGGTACCCTCATCGTAGTTGTCCAAGATGCCCAGAATGTTGAGCAGCGTCGATTTGCCGCTACCCGAACTGCCCATAATCGATACCAGCTCGCCCTCGGCAACGCTCAAGTTTATGCCCTTCAATACGTGCAGCGGCTCGCCTCCGGTGAAATACGATTTATGCAGATTTTCTATTTGTATCATTTCTGTTTTTCGATTACACGTTCTATAGACTGCAAAAAGAAGTCAATGTTACAGGGGAAAGTAAAAATATTTGGAAAATGCGAAACACGTGTTGTGTTTGCTCCACCAAAACTGTCATAAGCCGAACCCGGAGCTCAGAATCTGACAATTAGAGGCGATGTTTCCTCTTCCTCTCGGAACGTTGCCGCATGTTTTTTGCTGCGCCATTGCCAACAGCGAAAGCGACGGACAAAGTGATGGTAATAAAAAGTCTTTCATAATGTGTGTTCTATGAAGGTTGCGATGCGGTTCAAATCATCTGTTTTTCAGATTGATGCACAACAATCTTCGGTTTTGCAAATAAAGGAAAAAGGAATGAAAAAATGTGTGGCTATTTCTTATATTTCAATGAAATTGCAGGAATTTTTGCCCATGGCAGTTAGAGTTCATAATTGTCAGCATTTCGCTAAAAATCAGTTTGTTGGTGACAAAACGGAAGCATATTGGACAATACCGGAAAAATTATTAATGATACCACTTTTATAATAACAAATTATAATGGCGAAAAATTAAAGACACCAGAAGTTTTTCATTTTAAACAGTTCAATCCCAAACCCGACAGCACAAACAACTTTATAAAATAGGAGAACACATCGTCAAAGAAGGATATTTTCAGGCCAGCAGAATCACTGTTCCAATCCGGCCAAGGGTTTGGTTGCGGCGGTGAGAGAAAAGGCCGTGTGTGCCGCATTTGGTGCATTCGCCCGATGATTCAATGTTTGATGCAGGAATACCTACCTGCTCAAGCTGAAGTCGGTTGGCAAGCACAAGGTCGATATGGGGTTTAGGCCAATTTGTATGACGCAGAATGGTATTTGGCCAACGGCTGAAATGCTCGGCCACATCGTCGCCCACTTCGAAGCAGCACGCGCCAATGCATGGGCCGATGGCGGCCATCAGATTTTCAGGTTTGGTGCCGAACACATCAGCCATCTTCTTGACAGTCAAACCAACAATGCCGTTTGCTGTGCCGCGCCAACCGGCGTGAATGGCGGCCGCAGAGTGTGTTGCGGGGTCGTAGAGCAGCACAGGCACGCAGTCGGCTGTGAGAACCATCAGACAAATGCCTTTGCAATTGGTAATCAGGGCATCGGTGCAGGGAATACGACTATCGATGTCCACACTTCCGCGACCGGCATCGGCATCGGTCACAACGGCGATGTTCAGGCTGTGAGTCTGCTCGCCGGTAACCAATCGGTCAATTTCAAAACCAATCGTCCGCGCCAATCGTTGACGGTTGGCCACACCACCCACTGACCGCAGATTGATGTCGGTTTCGGCGCTGTTGCCGCACGTGACAAAATGCTTTACAGTGCTGAATCTGTCGAGATTTGCGAAGGTGAAAAACGGGAAATCGGTTGAATGTAGATTCATAATCGGCAATTAAAGTTTCACCAAATCGACCACTGTCAGAGTTAAACCATCAACTTTGAACTTCACATCGTATCCGGCAAACGGCATTCCGAATGTTTTGTCGGCACCGGCTTGCACGGGTGGCCGCGGGTCGTTCTGCAGCACGCTCACGAGAGTGTCGGCCAAATTGTTGCCTAATTTTTGTCGGAACTCGTCGGGCAGAACCACATCCAAATGGCTGAATTCCACATCATCGACAAATCCCGAGCGAGCTTGGCTGATGCTGTCGGCGTAGGCCACGTAAGGTTTGATGTCGAAGATGGGCGTGCCGTCCATCAAATCGGCGCCAAGAATATGAATGACAGGGCCTTGCGGTGTTTCAAATTCGATTCGCTCGATTTCAACCGCCGACAGTCCCAAGCCATTCGGGCGGAACGGCGAGCGCGACGCGAAGACACCCACCTGCCGGTTTCCGCCAAGTCGCGGCGGCCGCACCATCGGCTGCCAACCACTTTGCCGGCTGGCCGAGAATTGCCAAATGAGCCACAGGTGCGAGAACCCTTCAAGCCCGCGCAGGGCATCGGCGTTGCGGTATTTGGGGCAGAAGACAATCTGTCCGCGCAAGGTTGGCACAACGCCGCTCTGCCGCGGAATGCCGAACTTGCTCGGAAAATCGGTGCGAATATGTGCAACGGGCTCTATTTCAAATCTTTCAGCCATTCGTCGGTCTTTTTTCTGATTGTCTCTTCATCGAAGCCGTAGAAGGTGAGTTCCCAAAGGACAAACACAGCAATTTCGGGTTGCGAGAATTTGGCAAATGATTGAGCATCAATACGGTTCCCCAATATTTCGTTCCAAGGTGCGATGGTTATGCTGTATTCCTTGCCGTCGCACACGGTTGTAACATCAACATTTTCAGCATCAATGCGCACAAGTTTCAGCGTGTCGGTGTTCTGCTGCGGTTCCAAATTCTGCAACATATTGAACGCGCGTTTGAACCCCGACAAACTCGACTGATATTTAGGGAAATACATCATCAGCGTGGCTTCAACCGACGGCCAACTTAACGCTTTTATGAGTTCGCCAAAAAGCATTTTCAAATCCTTTTACGGCAATGGTCACTTTGCTTTTGTATAGAGCCAAGCGTTACCGTAATCCTCTTTCGCTCTGATGCGGCGCAGTTCGTGCAGAGCAATCACTTTGTCACCATAAACACCAAGCGAAACCCTGAAAAGACTCTCTGTTTCAATTATTTCCGAATCAAAACCGGCTTTTTTGTATTTCTTCATGTGCTTCTCTGCGTTGGTACGGTCTTTGAAACTGCCGCCGATTATGTAATAAAATTCGTTTTGAGCCTTTTTATTTTTTTTGACCGGAGTGTTTTGGGGAGAAGCCTCATTATAATACAAAGCTGTACGTTTGTCGGTCGATGCGTCAATGGCATAATCAACCGTCTGCTCTTGTCCCGATGCTGTGATGGTGTCTTCGATTGATTGAGGCATTGGTGCGGGCGAGGTAAGCATGCCGGCGTTTTGTTGCGAATGTTGCCGGTAAACAGGTATAAGCCCGATCAAAGCCGCAAACGGGATAACAATGGCTGCGTAGCGCAGAACTTTTTTTGTGTCGATGACTGGCATTTTTCGAATGTTATCGTTATTGATGACTGTTTCAGGTTGCGAATGGTAACTCAGCGGTGGGAAACGGAATGAGCACAAGCCGCAAGAGTCTGTCAATAGGTTCTCAGTCAGTTGTGGCTCAAAGGTTAATGTTGAATCATCGCTGTAGCGGAAAATGCCAATGTTGTCTAGTTTCAGAGTACTGCCCTTTTCGAGCAAAATCCACGCATCATCAACACTTTGAGCCACCATTTGCGCGGCCTCATCATAATTGATTTTCAATTGTTCAGCCACGCTGTTGATGAGCAAACCATCATTATGCGACAAACTGCTGTTAAATACAATTTTTTTCGATGGCGGATAGAACGTGTGGCTCGTCTCGTCGTGAACAGCATCCCGATAGTTGGCCACAAAACCGCCAAAACCGGGCACAATCACACAATCGTGCGTTAGCAAAAGTCGGACAATGTATTGGCCTAAATCGAGCATACTTAATGTTTTGCCAACAAATTTATATTTTTTTTATTGTTTCTGCGAGTTTTTGTGCTGATGATGTGGAAAAAATGCACGAGTCGTAAAACATAGTAAATCTGAATTGATGCAAATTTCAAACATCACTACAACAACACAAAGTCCGTAACCAACCCGGCTGCGGACTTTGTTTTATGCTATATATCAGCAAGTTTCTTAACTAAGCGCTTTAATCTGCTCGTCGATGGCCTTGATTTTGGCTTCGGCATCGGCTTGCTTCTTGCGCTCGTTCTCGACAACGGCGGCCGGGGCACCGTTCACAAACTTCTCGTTCGAGAGTTTCTTCATCACCGACTGCAGGAATCCTTCCAGATAAGTGCGGTCGGCTTGCAGTTTGGCCAGTTCGGCCTCAACATCGATATTGCTGCCGAACGGAACGTAGAATTCAGTTGTCTGAACCATAAAGGCGACGGTGCCGTCGACTTTTTGGCTGACAATCTCAATCGATTCGGCGTTGCCCATCTTTGCTATCACGCTGTCGAACTGCGCGTTGTAGCCTTTGCTGCTTTTGTTCACAAAGAGTTTGATTGCGTCGCGGTTCGGGATTTTCTTGTCGGTGCGGACGGTGCGGATTTCGGCAATTGTCTGCTTAACATTCTCGAATTCTGCCAGATAATCTTCATTGAACGCTCCAGCCTCGGGCCATTTGGCAACTATCAGGCTGTCAGCGGTTTGGCGCTCTTTAATCGACTGCCAAATCTCCTCAGTAATGAACGGCATAAATGGGTGCAGCAGTTTGAGCATCTTCTCAAACAACTCAATCACAGCATTATAGGTTGTGGCGTCGCAAGCCGTTTGGTAAGCGGGCTTCACCATCTCAAGGAACCAGGCCGAGAACTCGTCCCAGAACAGGCGGTAAACGGTCATCAGCGCCTCCGAGAGGCGGAACTTGTCGAAATGGTCGTTGAGTTGCACAATGGTGCTGCTCAGTTTTTGATTGAACCACTCAATGGCCACGCGTGCGGCTTCGGGTTGCGGCAGTTTGTCATCGACATTCCAACTGTAAACCAAGCGGAAAGCGTTCCAAATCTTGTTGGCGAAGTTGCGGCCTTGCTCTGGCAGCGAGTCATCGTAAAGCAAATCGCCACCAGCGGGCGAGCAGAGCAGCATTCCAACACGCACGCCATCGGCGCCGTAGTCGGCAATGAGTTTGAGCGGGTCAGGTGAGTTGCCGAGCGATTTCGACATCTTACGGCCCAATTTATCGCGCACAATACCAGTGAAATAGACATTGCGGAACGGCACATCGTGCTGATATTCCTCGCCAGCCATAATCATTCGGGCAACCCAGAAGAAGATAATGTCGGGACCCGTGACAAGGTCGCAAGTGGGGTAATAGTAGTTAATCTCCTTATTTCCAGGGTTGTTAATGCCGTTGAAAAGCGAAACAGGCCACAACCACGACGAGAACCAGGTGTCGAGCGCATCCTCATCGTGACGCAGTTGGTCGGCGGTAATGTTCTCGTACCCCTTGATTTTGCGTGCTTCGGCCAGAGCCTCGTCGGCTGTGAGAGCAACCACAAATTTCTCATCCTCGCCTTCGGCTGTTGGCAGGAAATAGGCGGGAATGCGGTGTCCCCACCAGAGTTGGCGGCTGATACACCAGTCCTGAATATTCTCGAGCCAGTTGCGGTAGGTCGATACGTATTTGTTGGGGTGGAACTTGATTTTTCCCTCGAGCACGGGTGGCAGTGCAATGTCGGCGAAATGCTTCATCGACAGGAACCACTGCTTGCACAGGCGCGGCTCCACAGCCGTGTCCTGATTGCGCTCCGAATAACCCACCTTGTTGTCGTAATCCTCAATTTTCTCCATCAAGCCTGCATTCTGAAGGTCGATGGCAATCTGCTTGCGAACATCCATACGGTCCTGTCCAACGTAGAGCCCGGCAGCCTCCGACAGCGTTCCGTCGGGGTTGAAAATGTCGATGGTCTCCAGATTGTGAGTCTGACCGAGAGCGTAGTCGTTGGCATCGTGGGCAGGCGTAACTTTCAGACAGCCAGTACCAAACTCAATGTCAACATAGCGGTCCTCGATAACCGGAATGACGCGCCCAACAAGCGGTACAATCACCTTGTGACCGCGCAACCATTGGTTTTTCGGGTCTTTCGGGTTGATACACATCGCGGTGTCGCCCATAATTGTCTCGGGGCGGGTTGTGGCCACCACAGCGTAGTAGCCTTTCGCGTCTTTATGAATGATTTCGCCTTCGGTTCCAGTGGGTTTCACGGGATTTGCGTCGGCGTCAGCCACATAGTAGCGTAGATAGTAGAGTTTGCTTTTCTCTTCGCGATAGATAACCTCCTCGGTGCTCAGCACGGTCTGTGCCTTCGGGTCCCAGTTGACCATTCGCAAACCGCGGTAAATCAAACCCTTGCGGTACAAATCGACAAACACGCGCAAAACCGATTCGCTGCGCACGTCGTCCATTGTGAAAGCGGTGCGGTCCCAGTCGCACGAAGCGCCCAACTTCTTGAGTTGCTCAAGAATAACGCCGCCATGCTCTTCCTTCCACTCCCAGGCGTATTTCAGGAACTCCTCGCGAGTCAGGTCGCGCTTTTTGATACCCATATCGGCCAACTTCTTCACAACCTTTGCCTCGGTGGCGATTGAAGCGTGGTCGGTGCCGGGCACCCAGCAGGCGTTGCGGTCCATCATACGGGCGCGGCGCACCAGAATGTCCTGAATGGTGTTGTTGAGCATATGGCCCATATGCAGCACGCCGGTAACGTTCGGCGGCGGAATCACAATAGTATATGGTGTGCGGTGGTCGGGTTCGGAATGGAAGAATTTGTTGTCCATCCAGAACTTGTACCATTTTTCTTCGGCCGCAGCCGGATTGTACCTTGTCTCAAGTTCCTTTTTCATCTTGTTTTTGTTTCATTTTTAAAGAACTGCAAAAATAGAAATTTATGGATATTGCCCCCGATGAATTTGGTGATTTGAAATACAATCGGCAAACAAAGGAAATGAAGCAATAAAATACCTCTACAACAGCTCTGTTGGATTGGGCTGTTCGCGGGCATCAAACTTATCAGCAAAAGCCACTTCTTTGAACCAAAAATGTAACGGGCCGGTGGCGGTGGCGATGGTGATGCGGCCGTTGGGTTCCACCGTCTCAATCTGACCACTGAAACGATTGCCATCAGGTGTGATAAAATCGTGCGGCTCACCACGACGGTATAGGCGCTCTAAATATGTTTCGTTAATCTTCTCTTCCCAACCGTCAGCAAGCATCTGGTACCAAAGTCCGATTTGGTGCAGCAGTTTGGGCAA
Organism: uncultured Bacteroidota bacterium; assembly: GCA_946414435.1. Lineage (GTDB taxonomy): Bacteria > Bacteroidota > Bacteroidia > Bacteroidales > SZUA-534 > RUG13583. Next base: position 30,116 of record CAMKOM010000014.1, on the reverse strand, counting down.
TTCAGTGGTCAAGTCGAATTTCTTATCAAAAATATTGAACATCGACACCGGATTTGGCGCATCGCTGATAAACGCTTCTTGATTGACATTCAGTCCGATACCAACAATTGAATAAACAATCTGACTACCCATAAGCTGATTTTCGATAAGTGTGCCGCATATCTTGCTGTCGAAATGATAGATATCGTTAGGCCACTTTATTTTGAAGATACCGCCAGTTGATTGCAGATAGTCGGCAATGGCCAGCGACACCACCTTCGAAATCATAAACATACGGTCGGCTTTTAGAAAATCGGGACGCAGCAGCACACTGAAAGTAAGGTTCTGGCCCGGCTGGCTCTCCCACGAAGCGCCAATCTGCCCGCGGCCGGCAGTCTGCGCCACTGCCACCACGGTGTAGCCTTCAGGCAGTGGCTCGCGTTCGGCCAGGCTCTTGAGCAGCTCGTTGGTCGAAAGCGTTTCGCTTACTTTATCGATTTTGAAATCTATCATTGATGCAAGTTTTAGCCCTAAATGCTTATCAACTTGTGCTTTAAGGCATACATTACGAGGTTGGCTGTGTTTTTCGAGTTTGTTTTACCCAGCAGGTTCGAACGGTGCTTGTCAACAGTCCTTTTACTGATGAACAGTGTATCGGCAATTTCCTGGTTTGAAAGTCCTTTGCAGATACCTTGAAGTACTTGCAGCTCGCGTTTAGAGAGCGTGATATCATCAAAATCCGTCTCTTTGCGCGGACTGAAATTGCGGATAACGTTGTAAAGAATGTCTTGCGAGAAGTAGCTACCGCCGACCGCGACTTGCTCAATAGCATCAGTAACTTCTTTAATATCAGAATTTTTTAGCAAAAACCCCTTTGCGCCGGCATTTATCATTTCGTAGTAGTAATCTTCTTCGCCAAACATCGACAAAGCAATAATTTTCAACCCAGGAACCTTGCTGATAGCGGCTTTGGCTGCATCGATGCCGTTCATTAAGGGCATGCTGATGTCCATAAGTACCACATCAGGGGCGTTGTCGGGTGTCAGATTATCGGCAAATTCTTTGCCGTTCTGCGCTTCCATCACCACACTAAAGCGGTCAGAATTGCTGAGCAGCAGTTTCAAGCCGTTGCGGAAAAGCGCATGGTCGTCGACAAGGGCGATTCGTATAGCGTTCATTGTCAAATTTTTACTTTCATTATGGCATGAAATCCGTCACCGGGAGCGCTGTTGTAGACAAACACGCCGTTAATCGAGTTCATCCGCGACGCGATGTTCGACAGCCCCATGCCGCCATTTGGATCGTTACCGATTTTTTCGCTATCGAAACCATGGCCGTTGTCATCATATTTGATTACAAGCGTATGCTGTATTTTCTCAAGACTGATGTCGATAACCGACGCTTCGGCGTGCTTCAGTGTGTTGTTGATGAGCTCGCAGGTGGCGCGGTACATCACTGTTTCGATGTTCGAATTAAAGCGATTACTGTCGGTGAGCATGGTGTCGAAATTGATTTTGACGGCTTTCGATTGGCTTACCTTGAACACAAAGTTTCTGATGGCGCTCGCCAGTCCGAAGTTGGTTAGAACGTGCGGGCTCAAGTTGTTCGAAATCTCTTTTATGCTCTCAACAGCTTCGTTAATCACGTTGCTGGCACTTTCAAGAACCTGTTTCGAGTGGTCGTCGCGCTCATGCTGCAAAAGTGCCGAAATTGTCATTCGTGCGGTCGAAAGCAATGGCCCGAGACCGTCGTGAAGATCGTTGGCAAAGCGGCGGCGCTCGTTCTCTTCGGTTTGAATGATGGCGCGCATCAGGCGGCGCTCAGAGCGGCGGTGTTCACGTTCGGCCCGGCTCAGCGAGTAGAACATCTCTCCGATCAGGAACACGCCGGCAGTGAAAAGGAACGAAATTACAACGCCCAACCAATCGTCGGCCGGCCGCAGATAGAACGAAAAATCGTCGTTAAGGAACTGTATCAATTTGATAATCATCTTGACAGCCATCAAAATAAAGCCGATTGAGATGAGAATCCACGATGCGCGGTATTTGGTCACTCTCACAAGCCGTATGGCCAGAACCGCCGCCACAATCTGCAGCGTAATTGCTATTATAAGTGCTACTAATCGAATCATAATAGGCAAAGTTAGTATTTCTCAATTATGTGCGATGCGGGGCTGCCAACATTTTTTTTGGCAGGTTGGCAGATTGTGTTTTTCGTTTACGTTCCGATTCTCAATTATAACTTAAAACACTATTTTTGCACCACAATTGTATTAGATATGACAGAAAAAGTTGCGGTCTTCCCGGGGTCGTTCGACCCATTCACGTTGGGGCACCATTCGGTGGTGACGCGGGCGCTGCCATTGTTCGACAAAGTGGTGGTGGCCATCGGCAAGAACACCATGAAAAATGGATTCTTCACCATCGACGAACGTATTGAACTGATAGAGAGCGTTTACCGCAATGAACCAAAAATCGAAGTGGCTGCCTACGATGGTCTGACCATCGATTTCTGCCGGCAGATTGGCGCATCGTTTATGCTTCGCGGAATACGCACCGTGTCCGATTTTGAGTACGAGTGTGCCATTTCGCAGATGAACCAGCTGATGCAGCCTGGCGTTGAGACGGTTTTCCTGCTCACCACGCCCGAACTCACGCCGGTCAACTCAACCATTGTGCGCGACATTCTCAGCTATGGTGGCGATGTGAGCCAGTTTGTGCCAAAGGGGATGAACATTGCCGAAGTGTTGGACAAACGTAAAAAACTGAAGTGATGCGGGTAAAACTAATTGTTGCAATAGCCCTTTTCTGCATCCCATTCATTGCCGATGCCCAGAAAACCGTGCTTTTCGGAACAAACCCAACCTATCGCGGGCAAACCATCAACGTTTACTCATGCTCCGACTACATCTCGGGCACAAAAAAACTGGTCGGTAGTGCCGAAGCCGACAGCGCCGGCAACTTCAGAATCGAAATCGACATTGACCGTACCTGCCGCCTGACACTCGATTTAGGCCGCATGAGCGGTATTCTGTACGCCGACACTTCGATGACATACAACATTGTGCTACCCGATTTCCGACCAAAAACAAAAGGCGACATTTTGAACCCCTATTTCGAGCCTGACGAGTTCCTAGTTGGTATCAAAAACCCCGACCGTTACAATATAAATATGTATGTCGATATGTTCGACTACTACTACGAAGAGCAGCTCGAGCGTAACTATTACACGCTTTTCAAAAAGCCTGTACCAGCGGCTGTAGACAGCATCATCGGCGAGATTGAGCAGTCGTTCGACACCATTCCGAACGAGTTTTTCCGCACCTATCGCGAGTATAAATATGCCTGGCTGAAATTTGTGAGCTATATGCGAGATTGGCGCTATATGTCGCGTGAATATTTCGACGGCCACCAAGTGGCATATGAAAATCCCGCCTATATGGATTTGTTCAACCAAATGTTCACCAACTTCCTTAAATTCTACATGAACACCCGCGAAGGCGAACGCATCTATTCTGACATTGCTTTGGCAAAGAGTCCGGTGAAAGCCAAACAGACGCTATCGAACAGCCTTGCCATCACCAACGATACGCTGCAAGAGATGGTTCTGCTCAAGGGCATTCACGATGCGCTCTACGACTGCTATTTCACAACAAACAGTCTGCTTATAGCCCTTGATTCAATAAAATCGACATCAAAAATACAACAGCACAGACAAATAGCTCAAAACATCGAACAGAAGAATCAAATTGCCAGAGTTGGCACCATGGCCCCTGAGTTCTGCCTTGCCGACACTGCTGGTGTGTTCCGCAGTGTTGACGAATACAAAGGAAAATACGTCTATCTCAATTTTGTATCAATTGACAACTACACTTGTGTTCAGGACCTTGAACAGCTCAAACTGCTCAACGAGAAAACCAAAGGTGTGATGGATGTGGTGTCAATCGCAATTGATGACGATTTCGACAGCGTGAAGAAAATGTTCAAACGCAACGGTTACAATTGGACTCTGCTCGACGTTAAGGGCGACAAATCGGTGGTCGACCGCTACAAGGTGAAGGTCTATCCGTCATATTTCCTGATAGATACTGACGGCACGCTGTGCATGTCGCCTGCCATATCGCCATCGGAAGATTTTGAGTCACGCTTCAAGCAGATATTCCAAAGCAGGCAGCACTAATAAAAACACAAGCAATGCGAAAACTTATTTTTGCAACACACAACCAGCACAAGTCGGATGAAGTTTCCCGAATGATTGGCGACTTGTACGATGTCATAGATTTGAGCCAGGCTAGCATCGACGAAGACATCCCGGAAACGGGTAGCACTCTCGAAGCCAATGCGCGCATCAAAGCCCGCTACGTGTACGACCGCACCGGGCAAAACGTGTTTGCCGACGACACAGGACTCGAAGTTGATGCACTTAATGGCCAGCCGGGTGTTATCACTGCCCGCTATGCCGGTCCCGAGTGCGACTCGGTGAAAAACATGCAAAAACTACTTGCCGACCTTGCCAATGAAGACAACCGCCGTGCGCAGTTCCGTACGGTTATCTGCCTTAAGATGGGCGAGAGCGAGTACCTTTTCGAAGGCGTTGTGAAAGGCACCATCACCCGCAGTTTCTCTGGTAAGGAAGGGTTCGGCTACGACCCCATTTTCATGCCCGACGGCTACAATCAGACTTTTGCCGAGATGCCGATGAATGAGAAAAACAAAATCAGCCATCGGGGACTGGCTGTAGAAAAACTTGTGAATTTCCTTCGCAAGATTGGCGATTTGCAATAGACAGAACTTGTAATCAACACTATAATCTGAAAATCGTGATTCGAGTAATAAACCATCCGCCAGAGTTTGTCCGCCGTTTCTTCCCGAGATTCCAGTGGAAGGTTGAGAATGCGCCCAAAACGCTGTATCTCACCTTCGATGACGGGCCAACACCCAACATCACCGAATGGGTACTCGACAATCTGGCCGAATACAACGCCAAAGCCACATTCTTCTGCCTTGGCCGCAATGTTGACCACTATCCCGAAATCTATCAGCGCATTCTTGCCGAAGGCCACGCCGTGGGCAATCACACCTACAGCCACCTAAACGGTTGGAAGGTAAGCGCAAAAGAGTATATCGACGATGTTGATTTGGCTTCGCAATATGTTGTCTCGCATCTGATGCGGCCGCCATACGGTCGGTTCACCAAAAAGCAGATTGAGCCTCTGCGCCAACAGGGCTACCGAATGATTCTTTGGGATGTGATGCCCGAAGACTACAACCATCGCGTGAAGCCGCACGAGTGCTGCAACTGCGTGTTGCGCTATGCCACCGGCGGCTCCATTATCACCTTCCACGACTCGATGAAGGCCCGCATGAATCTTCATTTCGCCCTGCCGCGCGTTCTGCAACATTTTACCGAATTGGGATTTGAATTTGCACGTTTGGAATGATTTTATACTTTTGCACCGCCTTGGGGGATTAGCTCAGCTGGCTAGAGCGCTTGCATGGCATGCAAGAGGTCATCGGTTCGATTCCGATATTCTCCACAAAGGAAAAGATCAAAGCCTTGTATGTTAACAACTTGCAAGGCTTTATTGTTTTATCGTGCGAAACATTTTCCAACTCACACCTGTGGTTCAAAACAAAAGCGGGATGCGACTGGCCGCATCCCGCTTTTAATTGACTGTCAACGATATATCGGGTTATTCCGGAATATATCTCTTACCCAGGACAAGCTTGTCGCCGCTGTCGTCGGCTTCCCACATTTGCGGTTTGCGGGGGCCGTCGTTCTCAACGTGGTGAACAATGTAAATCAACTTGCCTTCGAAAGTGCGGAAGAGCATGCCGTGGCCAGAGTTGTTAGCCAGGAACGGCTCCGGCTCTTGCACCCACGGGCCGGCAATGGTGCCCGACTCCGAGTAGCAGATGCCCTGCAAGTAGCGCTCTTTGCCCCAAGTTGACCACAGCATACCGAGTTTGCCAGTCTGCGTGCGGAACATTTGCGGACCATCGGTAACCCAACCTGGCATTTTGAGTCCGAAAGTGGCTTCACCCAACGAGTTCATCTCACCGCAGTAAGGCGCTTCCGATGCGCGGAACATGGTTACAGGATGCTCGGAAACGGTGTGGGTAAGGTCGTCGGAAAGTTCGATGTAATCCATTGTGCCGTCGATGATTTGCGTCCATTCGTGAACAAAAATCATATACGTTTTTCCATTCTCCTGGTAGAGAGTGCCGTCGATGCAGTCCCACTCGCGCGGCTCATAGTCGTAGCCAGGCTCAACGGCAAACGATGTGTAGGGGCCTTCAACATTTTCCGACCTGAGCAAATACGTCTGATTATGTGGCACATTGTAGCGGCGTGGCACTTGCTGAATCAGGTCAGAGTGGTCGCTCCAAGTGCCGGCGTAGTAGTAATAGTTGCCGATTTTGTGAATTTCGGCAGCGGCGGCAAAACCGGCCTTTTCAAGCCACAAACCCTTGATGTCGATAATGTTATACGGGCCTTCCCATGTTTTCAAGTCTTTGCTCTTGTACATGCGTCCGCCTGAGCTTGTCAGATAGTAGGTCTTGGTTTCGGGGTCGGGGTAGATGAACGGATCGCTCATTGAGAGCTCGTCGAACGAGAGCGTGCGGATTTTGTTCATAGCCTCCATCATGGCCTTGCGGCGAGCTGCCATGCCTGTGGTGTCGCCATTCTGGAATCCACCGAAATTCTTTTGTCCCACATCGGCCAAAGGTGCTTGCTCACCTGGCTGAATTGGCTGTGGCTGAGTTGTTGTCGGACAATTTTGTGAGCAGCTTACACAAATCAAAAGCGATGCTGCCGCCATAAGTGTTTGTAAACGATTCATTTTCATTTGTTTGTTTTTTATAGTTTAAACTAATGCGATAAAATTAAAAATTAATTCCTTTCAGGAAACAATCTGAAGGAAATCATATTTTTCGAAATTTTAGCTACCTTCCGTTTTTTAAAACCGACAACGGCAATGGAATACAAACAATTCGTTTTCAATCCGATACAGGAAAATACCTACGTTGTTTACGACGAGACTGGCGAAGCGGTCATCATTGATGCGGGCAATTTCAATGAGCGTGAGAATGCGGCTCTGGCCGATTTTGTCAGTGGCAAAAGGCTGACTGTCAAGGCGGTGCTGTGCACACACTGCCATTGGGACCATATTTTCGGGCTCGACTGGGTGGCGCAGCAGTATCAGCCGCAAATCTACTGCCACGCCGCCGACCTGGCTTGGATTGAGAATTTCGGCCACATCTGCGAGAGTTACGGCTTCGGTGAGCGCGCAGTGGCTTATCCTACAAACTTTTACAGCAATGGCGACACTGTTGGTTTCGGCCATTCGGAACTGAAAGTGTTGAGCACGCCTGGACACTCGCAGGGCGGTGTGGCGCTCTACAGCAAGGCTGACAATCTGCTTTTCAGCGGCGACACGCTGTTTTTCAACAGCATAGGCCGCGCCGACCTGCCTGGCGGCGACGAGCAGCAACTCATCGAATCGATTAAAAACCAACTGCTTACCCTGCCCGACGACACCGCTGTGCTGCCTGGCCACGGCTTGCAGACTTCAATCGGATTTGAACGCACCAACAACCCTTATCTGCAATAAACTATGGAACAGCACTCGCAAAACCTTCTGACTGACAAAATGTTAGCCACCATCGGACTGATGACGGCCGAAGCGTCGCAGTTTGCTGACCGCAACTCGATGCTGCAATATGTGGCCAACACCGTGTCGGCTGGCTTCGACGCAACCGACGGCGTTTTTGTGTCGATAGTTTACAAGGGCATCAGTTACACCAACGGACTGGCGGCCGCAGCCGCAGAGCGCATATCGGTGCCCGTGGAGATTGTGGGCGAAGTGAAGGGCTCGATAAACGTGTCGTGGCCAACCGCGCGCAATGTGAGCGATGCGGCTGACAATCAGTATATTGAGTGCGTTGCTGATATTATCGCCACACAGGTGATGCGGCTCAAATATGCCGACATTAAAGTGCAGAACCGCGAGAGAATCAAAGAGTTGGACGCCATCAACTACACCACGCAGATTGTGAAGCACGGACTGCCCATCGACGAGACGCTGCAGAGCATCTGCAATATGCTGCCCCGCGCGTGGCTGCACAACGACTGGGCTGCGGCGCGCATCAAATTTCAGGACAAACAATACACGAGCCTGAATTTTATGGTGACGCAATGGGGTATGAATGAGCAGTTTGCGACCATCGACAACAAAAAAGGAAGCATTGAGATTTACTATCTGCGCGATTTTGAGCAGAGCGGCGAGCCCGTTTTCCTGCCCGAAGAGCGCAACCTGCTTGCCAACATTGCAAGGCTCATCACGGGCTACCTTAACAGTTTCAAAGGCAGCGAGATAATCCTGCAAAAGGCCGTCATCGACGTGCAGCAGCATCGCACCGACCAACTTCGGCGCTCGCTTTCGAAAGAGCACAAGCCGCTTCAGCAGTACTTCAACCAACAAATGATGGACAAGTACGTCTATCTGGATATGATGAAGTACAAAATTAAGCATATACTCTTTGTATCAACACTTTACGACGCCTTCCTGCTCGAGAACGACGACACGTTTTTCGAGAAGTTTATGGGCGAAATCTACCAATACAGTCTTTTCTCGCTGCCGCGAATCACGGGTGTCTCGTCGGAAGAAGACGCGCTCGAGATTCTCGAAACCACGCCCATCGACCTTGTGATTCTAATGGTTGGCATCGACCGCGAGTCGCCCATCGCCTTGAGCGCCAAAATAAAGGAAATGAACGATTCGATTCCCGTCTATCTGCTTATCAATAAGAAGGATGACGAGAAATACTTCAACAATCTGATACCCACCATCACATCGGTCGACAAAATGTTTGTCTGGACGGGCGACACGTCGATTATCTTCGCCATTGTCAAGTCGATAGAAGACAGCGTGAACGTGGCCAACGACACCAAGGTGGGCCTGGTGCGCGTGATTCTGCTAATCGAAGACTCGCCGTCGTATTACTCTCGTTATCTGCAGATTCTGTACTCGATTGTGTTCGACCAAGTGCAGAAACTGCTGCCCGAAGTTGAGAAGAACGAACTGAACAAAATCACAAAAATTCGGTCGCGGCCGAAGATTCTGCACGCGCGGAATTACGAAGAAGCCATCGCTATCTTCAACAAATACAAGGACTTTCTGCTGTGCGTGATTTCGGACGTTGAGTTCGACTGGGGCGGCAAGCCCGACAAGCAGGCGGGCCTGAAGTTTGTGAAATATATGCGCGAGCAGGTTTTCAGCGTGCCTGTGATTCTGCAATCGACTGAAGACGTGCAACTTGAGAACGCATCAGAAAACAAGATTTTCTTCATCAACAAAAACAGCGCAACTCTGTTCGACGACCTGCGCCGCCACCTGATTAAGTATCTGGGCTACGGCGATTTTCTGTTCCGAACCAAGGACGGCAAGGACATTGGGGTGGCACACTCGCTGCGTGAGTTTGAAATGCTCATCCACGACGTGCCGCAGGACTCGTTTGTGCGCCACGCCATCAAGAATCAGTACTCTATCTGGCTTATGGCGCGCGGCGAAATCCAACTGGCGCGGACCATCAACGCTATGCGGCTGGAAGACCGAAACGACATTGAGCAGTCGCGGCAGGACGTGCTGAACGCCATCCGCGTCTATCGCGAGCAGAAAAAGAAGGGCAAGGTGCTCTCGTACGACGAGACTTCGACCGTTGACGAACACAACATTGTGCGCTTTGCGGGCGGCACAATGGGCGGCAAGGGGCGCGGCCTGGCCTTCATCGACGTGCTCATCTACAACCTTGATTTGGGCGACCTGGCCAAGCGCATCAACCTGCTCACGCCGACAACGGTCATCATCGGCACCGACGAGTTTGACACTTTTATGGAACGTAACAAACTGTATGTCAAGGTTATCGACCCCGAAGTGTCGTATCAGCGCCTGCGCGAATTGTTCTACTACAGCAATTTGAGCCTTGAACTTGAGCGGCGCGTGCGCGATTTTGTGAACCACATCGACAAACCGCTTGTTGTGCGTTCGTCGAGTACGTCGGAAGATTCTATCAATCAGCCGTTTGCGGGCGTTTTCGATACTTACATCGTGCCCAACGGCGAGAACAAGGAAAAGACCTTCCAACTGGTTTGCGACGCCATCAAACTTGTCTATGCGTCAGTCTATTCCGACCAAGCGCGGGGCTATTTCAACGCCATCAACCACAAGATTGAAGGCGAGAAAATGGCCGTTATTATTCAGGAACTTGTTGGAACTCAATTTGGTAACTACTATTATCCGCACATCAGCGGCGTGGCGCAGTCGTACAATTTCTACCCCATTGCCGATATGAAACCCGAAGAAGGTTACGCCGTAATTGCAATGGGATTAGGCAGTTACGTGGTCGACGGGTGGAAAGCCTACCGATTCTCGCCGCGCTACCCGAAGGTGTCAATGTACACCACACAGTCGCTGCTGCAGACCACGCAGACGCAGTTCTACGCGCTCGACCTGACCAACACCGACCCCGATTTTCTGGCCGACGGCGAGTTGGCGGCCGTGAAAATGGTCGATATCTACGACGCCGAAGAGCACGGCACGCTGAAGCATCTGGCATCGGTTTATAATGCTGACAATGACACCGTTAGGCCTGGAACCGACGGCTACGGGCCGCGTGTGCTGAATTTTGCTGATATTCTGCAATATAACTACTTCCCGCTGGCTGAGACCATCGACACCATTCTGGCCACCGTCCGCGACGCATTCGGCTCGCCTGTCGAGATTGAGTACGCCGTGAACCTGACGCCTGGCCTTGACGGCAAGCCTTCGTTCTATCTGCTTCAAATTAAGCCACTTGTGGGCGCAAATACCATCGAGACCGACTGCAATATTTTTGAGCAGAAAGAGCGTCTATGGCTCTACACGCAGCAGAGTCTGGGCAACGGCACGCTGAATGACATTGAAGACGTGATTTACATTGATAACGAGAAGTTTAACAAGCTGGAAACCATTGAAATGGCCGAAGAAATCAACCGCCTGAACACAATGATGATTGAAGAAGGCCGCAAGTACATCTTGATTGGTCCTGGGCGTTGGGGCTCGAGCGACCGTTTTCTGGGCGTTCCCGTCGATTGGTCGCAGATTTCGAACGCGCGTGTGATTGTCGAACTTGGACTGAACGATTATCCGCTCGATTTCTCGCTCGGCTCGCATTTCTTCCACAATGTCACATCGATGAACATTGGCTATTTTGCGGTGCAGAACCACTCGGCAAAAAGTTTCATCCGTTGGGAAGTGCTTGAAAAACAAGAAACCGTGCACGCTACAAAGCATTTCCGCCACGTCAGATTCAGAAAGCCGATGAAGGTTTATATGGACGGAAAGGAGAAGATGGCGGGGATTAGTGTGGAGTGATTTGCGCACAGATGACGCTGTTCCAACTGACGTTGGAAGCACAGTTTTTATAGCGATGCGACAAAAATGTTATTATTAATATCTTTGCAAAAAAACGATTAAAAAAGATAAAGTAAACAGAAACAGTATTTTGACATATTAAATAGCGATTAGAGGCTATTCTTGATACCCAAAATTCCACAATTGTCGTTAGACACATTCTCAAGAATAAGTTTCCAGTGCGCCATTGCAGGATGGCGTGGAAAAACTTGTTGAGAATGTGGGTCGTGGAAAACCTGGGTGTCAGCAAGTTATGATTTCCACGCTTTTTTTATTGTCATTGTAAAATGATAAGCAATATGGCCACGCAGCAGAACATTCATATAGGGCAACTCATTAAATCCGTCTTCGACGATAGCGGTTTGAGCGTGGCTGAATTTGCGCGGCGCATCAATTGCGGACGTTCCAATATCTATTTCATTTTCGAGCGAAGCAGTATCGATGTGAAACAACTCATTGACATTAGCAACGCCTTGAACCACAACTTTTTCGATGATATTGAACTTCGATGCGGCATAAAATCAACCCTTTGCCCGCGACAAATCAACATAAATCTTAATATCAGCGATTTAGATAGCGACAAAGCCGTGAGGATTGCCCGTTTCCTTGAAGAATTGCACGAGAGTGACTGTTAGTAATATTGACGCAAAGTGTCTGGAATAATGGCGGTTGAGTACCAAAATAATGGCTGGGTGGTGTGTATTTTTATGGGGTGGAAATTTTATGAAATGCTATGAAAAGCAAATTCTTCCAAACCGAAATTAGACAAGCCTAACATTTTTTGTCAAAAAAGTTCAACAATTAATTGAATGATAATGAATAACGAAGAAATCGAACGATACTTTTCTCTTGTTAAGAATGCTCGGGATAAAATACTATTAGCCAGAGGTGTTCGTGATAAAAGAATGCACGACAAAGCAGTAAGAGAAGCCAAAAAAGATGCTCAAAATACGGTGCAACCACACAAAGCAGATTTGATTGAAATATGCCATATGGAAAACCTTGGCGATGAACTATTTGATTGGGGACATCTTGAAGGAGATTTAGAAGATGTCTATGAAAAACTTAAAGAATTGTGTAACAAATAAATATTTAAAACTATGAAACGTTTATTTACAATTTTATTCGCCACAATGCTTGCAGGGCAAGCATGGGCGCAAAGGTTTCAAATTGATGATTTGTACTACAATATCACAAGTGACAGTACGGTAGCAGTCACGTACCACGAAAACAACACAAATAACTATAACTATTTAGGGTTAACCGAAATCACCATTCCCGAAACAGTAACTTACAATGATGTTGAATATGCAGTAACTACGATTGGCACTAGTGCGTTCCTTTGCAGCAATCTTACATCAATAATAATTCCCAATTCAGTAACAAGTATTGGCAACTCAGCGTTCTGTGTTTGCAGAAATCTTACATCAATAATAATTTCCAATTCAGTAACAAGCATTGGCGATAATGCGTTCGATAGATGCAACAGCCTTACATCGATAACAATTCCTAATTCTGTAACTATAATTGGCCAGTCTGCGTTCACAATGTGTTACAATTTGACATCAATAAACATAGATAGTGATGCCGATTTTAGTCAGTCATATTTGTATTTTAAAGATGATGAAGGTATTGAATATAAAATCTTGAATAAAAATTCTATTGTAGTTGTAAATTATGATACTAATTCTAGTAATTTGGCAATACCGGAATCAGTGCAATTTGGCAACACATTTATTGTTACCAGCATCGGTGCTGCATTTGGTAGCAGTTTAGAATCAATTTCTATTCCTAATACAATCACAAGCATCAGCCAGGGTGCGTTTACAGACTGTAATAATTTAGATTATAATGTGTATGGAAACGCTTTTTATCTTGGAAATGAAGACAATCCATACTTTGCATTAATAAAAGCTAAGAATACAGATGTTAACTCTTGTACAATACACGCTAATTGTAAAATTATTTGTAATGCTGCTTTTCGTTATTGTACTAAACTACAAGAAATAACAATACCCGATGAAGTTGTAACTATCGAAGACTATGCATTTGGTGGGTGTTCCGCATTGAGTAAGGCTACTATAGGTAATTCTGTTGTGAAAATTGGAAATAATGCATTCGGTGGTTGCATTGCGGAAATTATTTTCCCCAATTCCGTGGAAAGTATTGGAGAACACGCATTCCATTGGTGTGGAACAGAATCAATAACTTTCGGGAATTCCATTAAAGAAATAGGTTGCTATGCGTTTTATGATTGGGATAATAAAGGTAATAAAACGGAATTTGCGAGTGTTGAGGATTTGTGTAAGATAAATTTTGGATGTGTATATGCTAATCCATTATACAGAACTCATCATTTATACATAAATGGGAAAGAAATAGAAGATTTGGTAATACCAAATAGCATAGAACAAATTGGTTATTGTACGTTTGTTGGTTGCAGCAATTTAAAGTCAGTTACTATACCGAATTCTGTAAAAACAATTGGTGGGTATGCCTTTAGCGGATGTTCTGGATTAACGTCTATAACCATTCCTGAATCCGTAACAAATATTAACGATTATGCATTTAATGATTGCCAAAATTTAGCAAACGTTGTGTGTATGCCTACCGTTCCACCAACCATAAATGAGGACCCTTTCACAATGGCAGATATCATATATGTTCCTGCAGTAGCAGTTAATAACTACAAATCTGCGAAAATATGGAAATATAAAGAAATAAAGCCGTTTTACACTTTAACAGCCAAAAGCGCAAATGAATTATTTGGCACAATTCAAGGCGATAGCATACTATTGGAAGATAAGCAATTAACTATAAGCGCAATACCAAATGATGGTTACCACTTTGTGAAATGGAGTGATGGTAACACTGATAATCCGCGAACTTATTCTACTGCAAAAGACACATCTTTTACGGCAATATTTGAGGCGCATACCGAAGTTATTGATGCAGCCGTTGCCGCAACTTGCACCGAATCTGGCAAAACAGAAGGCAAACATTGCTCAGTTTGCAATGAGGTAATTGTGGCACAAGAAGTAATACCCGCTTTAGGTCATACTGTAGTTGTTGACACCGCTGTTGCCGCAACAGCTACTGAATTTGGTCTAACAGAAGGTTCACATTGTTCTGTTTGCGGACTAATAATTGTAGCACAGGATACAATTCCAGCGTTGGGAGAACAAGGCGGAGAAAACACCAATCCTACAACCGCCGTTTCAGAATCTGCCGTCAATGTCGTCAACATCTACGCCCACGGCAACACCATTGTGGTTGAGAACGCTACGGAAGAAATCCGTGTTTACAATGCAATGGGTGCATTGGTTGGTAGGGACGCGATTAATCGCGTCCGTACGGAAATACCCGTAAACGGCACAGGTGTTTACATTGTAAAAACTGGTGGCGTGGTGAAAAGGGTTGTAGTGAATTAAGGATTTATAAAATAGTTGTGAAGGTTTATACCAATGATATAAATCGCCAAATACAAAAATTTGATTTTTGATAGTAACCTATTAAATTTGCTTTGCTTTACATTGTTTATACAAAACAATCTATAGCGCACCTTTTAATTATAAGCGTGTAATTTGCGATGAATGAGCGTTACTACTATATCGACAGACTGAAGTTTTTTCTGATATGTCTTTTCATCTGCCATCAGTCGCTGATAGCGTATGGCGGCGTGGGCATTTGGTATTACACATCATCCGACAGGTTTTTGGGCGTGGCGCTCATCACAGTCAACACCATCAAAACCATCAACTTGTCGTTTTTGGCGTCGCTGTTTTTCCTAATTTCGGCCATGTTTGCCTATGAATCGTATAAGCGCTACGGATTCAAAGATTTTGTCAAACGCAGAGTTAAGCGGCTTGGCATTCCGTTGGTTCTTTATGTCCTGATTTTCCATCCCACCATCGAGTATCTTGTTGCAAGCACCCATGGCGCAACCGACAAAGGCTGGTTTCCGTTTGTTCTTGAGCAGCTGACAACCGATTTTTCGTTCGGGCCGTTCTGGTTTGTTGCGGCGCTGCTTGTTTTTGAGCTTGGTTTTGCCGTCTTCAAAAAATGCGGACCCAATATCGACGGGCTGATGAGTGAGCTCTGGCAGCAGATTGCAGCCTTGCGCACCACGCTCTTTGTACTTGGTGTGGGGCTTCTGGCCTTCGTCATCAGACTGTTGTCGCCGGCTCGTGCCACACTGCCGGGCATTCAGTGGGGTTGCTACCCGCTATATGTCGGAATGTTCATTTCCGGACTCATAGCCCAACGCAACGACTGGATTCACAAGCTGAAGATAGGCTTCTCGCTTCCGTGGTTGCTGTTCGCCTTCCTATGCCTGCCCACAATGCTTTTCTCGGTGCATTTCATCAAGGATTGGAGCATTTTCACAGGCGGACTCAACTCTCAATCGCTCTTTTTTGCCCTTTGGGAGCCGATGCTGTGTGTGGGTATGAACTTCTTCCTGATGACGTTTTTCTTCCGATATTTCAACCAACCGAGTCCAAGAGCCATTCTATTGACGAACCTTTCATTTCTCGTCTTTTTCTTTTGTCCGGCGGTGATAGTACCACTCACCATGTTTTTTGAGCCGCTGGCCATGCCCTTATTCTTCAAATGGCTGCTCACAGCCGTTTTGAGCACCGTATTGAGCTATCTGATAGCCTGGCTGCTCTATAAGATACCGTTTGTACGGAAGATTTTTTAAAATCCATAGGCGCAAAATCAGCCCGAAAGGCCGAAGCTGTCACCAATCCGTAGTCTTTAACCGTTGTCTCTAAAATAAATATTGTTCAAACAATAAATTTTATACATTTGCCGCCGTTAAGATTTTTCGGATGAAGAATTTAGTCAACATAGTCGTTTCTTTGGTCGTGGTCGTGGTGGTCTGCGGATAAGGAAGGGCTGTGCAATTTATTATAAGAAAACGAATTACGAGCCCTTCCATTACGGACGGGCTTTTTTATTTTAAACATAAACACCTTCAGATATGAAACACACACTCAGAAGCGCACAAACAACCGAAGGCCGACGGATGGCCGGTGCGCGCGCCCTTTGGGTTGCCAACGGAATGAAGCACGAGCAGATGGGCAAGCCAATTATCGCCATTGCCAACTCGTTCACACAATTTGTGCCCGGGCACACTCACCTGCACGAGATTGGACAACTGGTAAAGGCTGAAATTGAGCGACTTGGCTGCTATGCCGCCGAGTTCAACACCATTGCCATTGACGATGGCATTGCAATGGGCCACGACGGAATGCTCTACTCGCTGCCTTCGCGCGACATTATCGCCGACTCGGTTGAGTACATGTGCAACGCCCACAAGGCCGACGCGCTCGTCTGCATTAGCAACTGCGACAAAATCACGCCAGGAATGCTGATGGCTTCGATGCGCCTGAATATCCCGACGGTGTTTGTTTCAGGCGGCCCGATGGAAGCCGGAAAATGGAACGGCGAGAATGCCGACCTTATCACCGCAATGGTGAAAGGCGCCGACCCGTCGGTTACCGACCAACAGATGAAGGAGATTGAGAGTTGCGCCTGCCCCGGCTGCGGCTCGTGCTCGGGTATGTTCACCGCCAACTCAATGAACTCCCTCACCGAGGCTATCGGCCTGAGCCTTCCCGGCAACGGAACCATTCTGGCCACTCACACCAACCGCATTCAACTCTTCAAAGACGCTGCGGCACTGATAGTTAAGAACGCATATAAATATTACGAGGAGGGCGACGAGAGCGTTCTGCCGAAGAGCATTGCAACTCGCGCGGCTTTCCTGAACGCAATGACTTTGGACATTGCTATGGGCGGCTCGAGCAACACCGTGCTGCACCTTCTGGCCGTGGCTCACGAGGCAGGTGTCGATTTCAAGATGAAAGATATCGATGCCTTGAGCCGTAAAGTGCCGTTCCTTTGCAAGTTAGCGCCTAACACACAGAAATTCTCGATTCAGGAGTGCAACCGTGCCGGCGGCATTCTTGGCATTCTGAACGAACTGAACAAAGCCGGCCTGCTCGACACTTCGCTCAAGCGCGTCAACGGCTCAACTTTGGCCGACGACCTGAAGAAATATTATATCTGCGGAAACACTATCGACCCCGAAGCCAAACGCATTTACAGTAGCGCCCCCGCTGGCAAGTTCAGCACCAAAATGGGCTCACAGTCAGCCACTTGGCCTTCGTTCGACACCGACCGCGCCAACGGCTGCATTCGCGACATTGAGCACGCCTACTCGAAAGACGGCGGCCTGGCCGTGCTGTTCGGCAACATTGCCAAAGACGGCTGCATTGTGAAGACGGCTGGCGTTGACGAGTCGCTCTGGCACTTTGAAGGACCTGCCGTTGTGTTTGATTCACAGGAAGATGCCTGCGAGGGAATTCTTGGCGGCAAAGTCAAGAGCGGCGACTGCGTGGTGATTACGCACGAAGGCCCCAAGGGCGGCCCGGGAATGCAGGAGATGCTCTACCCCACGTCGTACATTAAATCGATGCACCTTGGCAAGGAGTGCGCGCTCATTACCGACGGACGTTTCTCGGGCGGCACGTCGGGCCTGTCAATCGGCCACATATCGCCCGAAGCGGCTGCCGGCGGCGCCATTGGCAAAATCAAAGACGGCGACATTATCACAATCGACATTCCGTCGCGCTCAATCAGCGTGAAGTTGACCGATGCCGAACTCGAGGCCCGTCCGCAGCGCCCGATGACCCGCAAACGCGTGGTGCCCAAATCGCTGAAGGCTTACGCGTCGATGGTTAGTTCGGCCGACAAAGGCGCGGTGAGAATTATTCCGGAGTGATATTTTTCGTACAGTCCCGACAGTTATTTGAAATATGTTTTTAACTGAATAGCAATAATTTAAATCGATGCAAAATGACTACTAAAACATTAACACTCAAATTAGCCACTGTGGCATTGGCTCTTTCAACATACACTTTTAACTCTTGCAAGGAAGATGAACCTGAATACTCTTTTGACGATTGTATTTCAACAGTTAAATTTTCAGAGATTAATGATGGGGACATTTTACAAGGCGAAACAACAAACTTTTCCAGACTTCTTGACATTAAGAAAAAATACAATACAAAAAATGATATAAAATATGGATATAATGTGTTTGTAGGAACGTCTAAAGAAAATCTGAAAAAGATAGATAATATATATAAAGAATATGAATTACAACCTTTTACAATGTATTATCTTGAGTGTGTTCCATATATAATTAACGGAAGTGATACAGCGTATGGGAATAAAAAAGAATTAAAATTCTATTCTATTCCAGAGCTCGAATTAGTTTTAAACAGAGATTTCGGCGATGGTGAAATTGCCACAAATATTAATTGGAAACTGCAATATTTTTATAAAAATGAAGGTGAGAATTCCAGAAATCGCAAATATTATGAATATACAGAGACCCCAATATCTGTTTCTGCTAATTTAATAACAAAAGTTGATACTGCATATAACAAGGGAACAATAGAGTTTTCTGTTGATGAGAATACGTGCTACATTAAGCAAGGTGGAACACGTGAAAAACCTGATTTTCCTGCATATATAAATAAATATTGGAAGGACGGCAAGACAGTTATGCGCTACGAATCAATCATATATGATGCCAATGTAACTGTCGGCATACAAATTGGAGACACAAGTATAAATGTGAATAATTCTATACAAACTATTTTAATGGATAAACAGCAATGTGTTTGCGACAAAGACCTTAATGTATATAGAATAGCAAAGATTGGTAACAAAACTTGGACTATTGATAATTATATAGGGTTGCACGAATACGATAATAGTAATCTTGAAAATGTGTCAAGTCCATTTTATGGAGAAAATGAATATTTACATTTTTATTTATTTGGCAATGATTTAAGTAAAAGTCCAATTATAGGATACCACGCTGCGACAAATGAAGATTGGGAGGATTTAGAAAATTTTTATGGTATTGTATATCCTTCTGATACTTTAAATATGGATTTGGCAAAAAAAATTGCAGAAAAAGATTCTTCGTTACAAAAATATTTCACCAAAGAAGGTGCTTGGTATGAATTATTGTCTTCGTTTGGTTGGCAAGATGATGAAGGCAACTTCATAACAAGAGAGCAAGGTGCTTTTAATGCTATTCCAATAGGTTTATATATCGAAACTCACTATTACATACCTGGAATTGTGACATATTGGGAAGAACGTTATGATATAATAGGTGTGTACAATATGGTCGCATATAGACCTTATGGAGGAGGAGCAACAAGAATAATAACGAATAATGGCATTGCAAAATGCAAAGATGGTGATGGAAGATATAGTGTAAGATTTGTAAAAGATTAATCATAAATCAAATATAAGAATTCCTATTCAACAATATAAAAATGAAAGAGAAAATAACTGGTGCAGAGGCGCTGATGCGCTCGCTTGAAAATGAAGGGGTTGACGTGATGTTCGGTTATCCGGGCGGCGCCATAATGCCTACCTTCGATGCACTCTACGACCACCGTAAAACGCTGAATCACATATTGGTACGCCACGAGCAGGCTGCCGCGCACGCCGCACAGGGCTATGCCCGCGTGAGCGGAAAAGTGGGCGTCTGCCTTGTAACGAGCGGCCCGGGCGTAACCAACACCATTACAGGCATTGCCGACGCAATGATGGACAGCACTCCAATTGTGGTGATTGCCGGTCAGGTGGGCGCTTCGTTCCTTGGCAGCGACGCCTTCCAAGAGGTTGACCTTGTGGGCGTTACGCAGCCAATATCGAAGTGGGCCTATCAGATTCGCCGCCCCGAGGATGTGGCGTGGGCTGTGAGCCGCGCGTTCTACATTGCCCGTAGCGGCCGTCCGGGTCCGGTGGTGCTCGACTTTGCCAAAAACGCACAGGTGGGAATGGTTGAGTACGAGCCGCAGCATATTGATTTTATCCGCGGATACGTGCCCGAACCCGACATTGACCCTGTTGCCATTAGCGAGGCCGCCGCAATGATAAACGCCGCCAAACGCCCGCTGGTGCTTGTTGGTCAAGGTGTTGAACTGGGCAACGCCCAAGACGAGATGCGCGAGTTTTTGGAGACCGCCGATATGCCTGCCGGCTGCACGCTGCTGGGCTTGTCGGCACTGCCGTCGGAGCACCGGCTGAACGTTGGAATGCTCGGAATGCACGGCAGCCTAGCGTCGAACGTCAAGACTCAGGAGTGCGACCTGCTGATTGCAGTAGGAATGCGCTTCGACGACCGCATAACCGGAAAACTCGCCACCTACGCCACTCAGGCCAAAAAGATTCATTTCGATATCGACCCGTCGGAGATTAACAAGAACGTGAAGGTTGACCTTGCTGTGCTTGGCGACTGCAAACAGACTCTGGCACAGGTGAATAAGTTGCTGAAAAAGAACAGCCACACCGAGTGGATTGAGAGTTTCAAGCCATATTTTGAGAAGGAGCGCACGGTGGTTATCGAAAAAGAAATTCACCCCACCGAAGGCCCGATAAAGATGGGCGAGGTGGTGAATGTTGTCACTCAACAAACTGGTAATAAGGCCATTATGGTCACCGATGTTGGTCAGAACCAAATGATGGCGGCCCGTTATTTCAAGTTCACCCAACGCCGCAGCGTGGTCACTTCGGGCGGAATGGGCACAATGGGATTCGGCACGCCGGCCGGCATTGGAGCGGCTTTCGGCGCCCCCGACCGCGATGTGTGCGTCTTCCTTGGCGACGGCGGCTTGCAGATGACCATTCAGGAGTTGGGCACCATTATGGAGAATCAGGTTCCCGTGAAACTTATCTTGCTCAACAACAACTATTTGGGCAACGTCCGCCAATGGCAGGCAATGTTCTTCAACCGCCGCTACTCGTTCACCCCAATGACGAACCCTGATTTTATGAAGATTGCCGAAGCCTATCGCATTCCGTGTCAGACAGTTATCGACCGCAAAGACCTTGCCGCCGCCGTCCGCACAATGATGGACACCAAAGGCCCCTATCTGCTTCAGGTGGCTGTTGAGGAGGAGGGCAACGTTCTGCCAATGTGCGCCCCCGGCCACGATGTTGACGATATGATGCTGGAGTTCAAATAATTGAAGGATTGAAGGACTGAATGACTGAATTATTGAATTGAAAAACAAACAGATAAAAATGGAACAAGAGAGCAAAACATTATACACCATTCTGGTTTTCTCGGAGAACCTTGCGGGATTGCTGAACCAAATCACGGCTGTTTTCACGCGCCGTCAGGTGAACATTGAGAGCCTAAACGTCTCAGCGTCAAGCATTAAGGGCATTCACAAATACACCATTACCTGCTACAGCGACGAGGAGACAATCGACAAAATCACCCGTCAGATTGAGAAGAAGATTGATGTGCTTCAGGCCAACTATTACACTGACGATGAGATATTTATCCAAGAGTGCGGACTGTTCAAGATTTCAACGCCGACAATGCTGAACGAGAAGGGCATTTCGCGTCAAATCCGCCTGCACGACGCCAATATTGTAGAAGTTAACCCCACCTACGCCATTGTCACCAAAACTGGTCTGACGGAGGACATTGAGTCGCTTTACGCCGCGCTGCAGGAGTTCAAATGCGTGCTGCAGTACGTGCGCTCGGGCCGCATTGCCATTACCAAAAGCCGCCGCGAGCATATCAGCGATTATATCAATGAGCGCGAGGAGAAGTATCGTCTGGCGAGTGGAAAGTAATGACTATGCCATACACCACACCTATTCCTAAAGTTATCTGCAATTCAAGCCTTCAGTTATTGTTTGTAGAAAACTGAAAAAAATTAATATTGCAATGCGTTACATGCAAGCGACAATATTGGAAACTTAAAAACGCAGATTTATGGTATTTGTAGGATTATTCAGTCAGCACAAATTGATTCTCGAGAGCGTAACTGCTTATCTGTCAAATTATTCTGACATCAAGGTGGTGATTGCCACCAGTGACAAGCCGACTCTGTTCGAGAAGATGAAGCAACACATTGTGCACGTGCTAGTTGTGAATATGTTCGAGCTTTCGACGGCCGAACTGAATTTCATCATCGACACAATGCTGAAATATCCGAAGCTGAAAATTCTGCTACTCTCGAACGCCAACCGTGACGATGTGATTCTGCGCTCGATAAAAGCCGGAGCCAAAGGCTATATTACCATAGATGCCACCGGCGGTGAGCTGGCGCAAGCCATCTTCTCTCTGCGTGCCGGCCACGATTACTACAGCGACAGCATCACGCAATTGCTGCTTAACCGCTACATTTCTAGTAATTTAACCGATTCGCAAGCGGCTGATGACGACGATCCGTTGAGCGCCCGTCAGATTGAGATTCTGAAACTTTGGGGCGACGGCTTCAGCAATCAGGAAATTGCCGACAAACTGTTTATCAGTGTTCGCACCGTCGAGACGCACAAAAACCATATAATGCAGAAACTCAACCTGAAAAGCACCGTCGATTTGGTGAAATATGCCATTAAGAGCAATATTATCAAGTTGTAAATCTGGGTGTTGGTCCCGATAGCTATTGGGATTGGTTGTTGGAAAATTGAAATGGATTTCATTGATACACACTCGCACATTTATTCTGAAGAATTCGACGTTGACCGTGACGAAGCCATTCGCCGGTGTTTTGAAGCGGGGGTTAATCGTCTGATTCTGCCCGACATCGACGCCACATCGCGGCAGGCAATGCTCAGCCTGGCCGATTCCGACCCGAAACATTTTTTTGCTTGCGCCGGACTGCATCCCACATCGGTTGATGGCAGTTACCTTACCGCACTGAACGATGTTGAGACAATGCTGGCCAGTGGCCGCCAGTTTTGCGCCGTGGGCGAGATTGGCATCGACCTTTATTGGGACCAGACCTTCGAGCGTGAGCAATTCGATGCTTTCGCTGTTCAAGTGCGATGGGCGAAGGATTTGGGGCTTCCGGTGATAATCCATATCCGCAACGCCATCGAGAAGACCATTGCGGCGCTCGAGCCACTTGCCGATGACCGTTTGCGCGGTGTTTTCCACTGTTTCTCGGGCACTGTTGAGCAGGCTCGCCAAGCCATCAGTATGGGTTTCTTGCTGGGTATTGGCGGTGTGCTGACATTCAAAAAATCAGATTTGCCGGCTGTTGTCGAACAGATTGACATTCAGCATCTTATTTTGGAAACAGATTGCCCTTATCTGGCGCCGGTGCCACATCGCGGGCAGCGCAACGAAAGCAGTTTTCTGCCACTTGTAGCGCAGAAATTAGCTGAAATAAAGCAGATTAGCGTCGAAGATGTTGCCACACATACAACCGCCAATGCCGAGAAATTGTTCGGACTCTCATAAAAAAGCAATAGGCCGCTTTTTGCGACCTATGCTGATATTGTAGCCGTTTGTTAATCAGACGAAAGGGTAAATCCATTCTTATGACGCCGGCAGTAGTGAGAATCAGTTTCTATTGCTGGCGATGGTTGCCAACAGGCGCAGAATCTCAATGTAGAGCCAAATAAGCGTCACCATCAGGCCGAAAGCGCCGTACCACTCGAAGAACGATGGAAGGCCGGCTTCGGTGCCTTTCTCGATGAAATCGAAATCGAGAACCAGATTAAGCGCGGCAACAGCCACAACCACCAAGCTGATGATAAGCCCAAACGAACCACCACCCAAGATGAAGCCCATATTGACACCGAACAAGTTGAGTATGAACGAAATCAGATAAGCCAGTGCAATGCCGACTGTGGCTGCCAGAACTATCGCGCGGAAGCGTTGCGTAACCTTAATAATCTGCACCTTGTACATGAAGAGCATGCCGAATAAAACGCTGAATGTGAGCAGAACGGCGCGCATTACCAAACCTGGAAACATCACTTCGAAATAAGCCGAAAGAGCACCAAGGCAAAGGCCTTCGCAGATGGCGTAAACCGGCGACAGAATCGGCGCAAGGTTCTTTTTGAACGTGATGATGAGTGCAAGGATAAAAGCCGAAATGCTGCCGCCAATCATCCAGCCCTGAACACCAACAACGCTGCCTGTCTCAACGCCGCTCATAGTTTTTGCCCACGTAAAAACCGCGCCGGCAATCACAAGCGCCAGCAGCAGAGCAATTTTGTTTATCGTGCCTTGCACCGTCATTGCGCCATCGGTTGCGGCAAATGCGTAATCTTTAATGATTTTCTCGCCCAGTGTCGGGTTCGATGTCTTGTTGAAATTCATAGTGTTATGTTTTTAATTATGTGTCAGAAAAAGTTTTGCGAAACGTGCTATGACAAAAAATGTACCAAAAAACTGTCATGTCGGATTTGGCACGTTCCGGTGTATCGATGATTGATTATTAAAATTCATCTTGGTGTAATCGAATAAACTGATTGCCAATATTTTGTGCAAACGCTGATTGCGAAGATATTAGTTTTTGCGCAATGTTTTCGATTGTCAGTTTTTTCGGTTCCGAGATGTCAGCAATGGCAGTCATTGTCGCCACAATCGGTCGTGTGGATTCTGCAATATTCTGATTTATAATTGATTCGATGTTGCAAACAAACCAATCGGACAAAATATCAGAGTGCTGCCGATGCTGCGCAACAGCCCAGCCCACAGCGTTGATGGCAGTCAGCAGATGCCATTTGTCGCCATTGGCAAGCTGGCTGAAAAAGTTGCGGTCAGCAATTTTGCTGACAATATTTTGCGCAAAATTCTCGGCCATATCAATGTTTGTTATTGATTGGCTGATTAGCGTCAAATCGCTGTCGGTCAGCTTGTTGGCATCAAAAAGCATCGATGCCAGGATGCGCGCTTCGCGAATGTTGAGCGGGCAAAGTCGCCGGGCAAGTTCATGGTTGGTGCCCCATTCGGCCGCAATACGCCGCAGGTCGGGCAGCGACACGCCGTAGTTCATCAGCCCGCGCACGCCTGATTTGGCCATCTGTGCAGCCACGGCGCCGTTTTGCAGCATTATAGTTTGCTGCAAAATCTGCTTAAGTTCCGCATCGTCAGTATGTTGCAAGTGTGTTGGCAGTCCAAACATCGTTTTTTGTTTTTGGCAAATATAACATAGATGTCGGGTCTGCAGAAAAAACACACATATTTATATATGCATATCATCTATCTTCACCATTGACGGCTTCATTTTGTGCAACAACAACACCCGAAAATCGCTTTTTTCCATCGTGTGAAATTGGCATCAACAAGGTTTTAAATAACATATCCATATACAATGAGCTGATTATCAACAGAAACACCATATCAACAAAATGATGTTGATAATAATTGTTCGTTTGATATAAAATTGTATTTTTGCAGTCCACATTTGGGGAAATGTGGATAGTATTTATTTATTAATTAAAAAGTTAGGATTAGAGTGGACACACTTAGTTTGAAAACCATCTCGGCAAACAAGACAACCGTTGAGAAGAAATGGGTTGTCATCGACGCCAAAGACCAAGTCTTGGGCCGTCTTGCCAGCAGTGCCGCCTATCTGTTGAGAGGCAAGCACAAAACCAACTTTACCCCCCACGTTGACTGCGGCGATAATGTCATCATTATCAACGCCGAAAAAGTTCAACTTACAGGCAACAAATGGGCAGGTAAAGAGTACACACACTACACCGGCTATCCCGGTGGACAACGCACTATCGTTGCAGAGAAACTTATGGTGAAAAACCCGATTGCAATGGTAGAAACCGCAGTAAAAGGTATGCTTCCGAAGAACCGTCTCGGCGCAGCCCTCTACCGCAACCTTTATGTTTATGCAGGCGAGAGCCACCCACACGCAGCTCAGCAGCCTGAATTGATTAACTTAAATTCAATCAAGTAAAATGGAAGTAATTAATGCAGTTGGACGCAGAAAGTCCGCTATCGCTCGCGTTTACTTGAGCCAAGGAACCGGCAACGTAACAGTTAACGGCAAGGATTTCAAAGAGTATTTCCCGATTGAGACCCTGCAGTACATTGTTATGCAACCTTTTGGTGTATTGTCGCTTAATGGCAAATTCGATGTCAAAGCAACCATCGACGGTGGTGGTGTGAAAGGACAGGCCGAGGCCGTTCGTCTGGGAATCACCCGCGCGCTGATGAAACTTGACGAGGAAAACCGCAAGCCCCTGAAGGCTGCCGGATTTGTCACCCGCGACCCACGTGAGGTTGAACGTAAGAAACCTGGTCAGAAGAAGGCTCGCAAGAGATTCCAGTTCAGTAAGCGTTAATGATGCTGCACGAGAATATCGTTTAGTATCTAAATTGTTAAGACTTCTGAAGCAGAACTACTTAACGATTGCTTTTACAACAAGAATGTAAACGAAAAACAAACAAAAATGTCAAGAGTTAATTTTCAAGAATTATTAGACGCAGGTGCGCACTTCGGCCACCTGAAAAGAAAATGGAATCCGGCAATGGCTCCATACATCTTCATGGAGAAGAACGGAATCCACATCATCGACCTGCACAAGACAGTTGCAAAGGTTGATGAAGCCGCTAATGCACTCAAGCAGATAGCAAAATCGGGCCGCAAAATTCTTTTTGTAGCCACCAAAAAACAAGCAAAAGATATTCTTGCAGAACAAGTTAAAAAAATCAACATGCCTTACGTATCAGAGCGCTGGTCGGGTGGTATGCTGACTAACTTCCCCACTGTTCGCAAGGCAGTCAAAAAAATGAGCTCGTTCGACAAGATGGAGCAGGACGGAACACTTGACCACCTGTCGAAACGCGAGAGACTGCAAGTCGACCGCCAACGCAGCAAACTGACTAAGAACCTTGGCAGCATCGCCGACCTTACCCGTCTGCCCGCCGCCCTGTTCGTTATCGACGTTCAGAAAGAGAAGATTGCCGTGGCTGAGGCACACCGCCTTCAGATTCCGGTATTCGCTATGGTCGACACCAACTCAGATCCTAACATTGTTGACTACGCCATCCCGTGCAACGACGACGCAGCAAAAGCCATTTCATTGGTTTTAGGCGCTGTTTGCGACGCCATTCAGGAAGGCCTGGCCGAACGCAAAGCCGAAAAAGACAAAGAGCCTGCTGAAGGCGAAGAGAAACCCGCTAAGAGCGGCAAAAAATCGGCTGCAAAAAAAGTAGCTTCGACTGAAGACGAGGCTGAAGCTGAGGCCGAAGAAGCCAACGAAAACGAAACCGAGGAATCGGCAGAATAATTAAAAACGATTAAGATTATGTCAATTTCAGCATCTGACGTAGCAAAACTACGCAAGACCACTGGCGCCGGCATGATGGACTGCAAGAAAGCCCTCACCGAAGCCAACGGCGATTTTGACCGCGCCATCCAAATCATCCGCGAGAAGGGACAGGCTGTTGCCAGCAAACGTGCCGACCGCGAGGCTTCTGAAGGCAATGTTATTGCCAAAGTATCAGCCGACGGCAAATATGGCGCACTCATCGCTCTTAACTGCGAGACCGACTTTGTGGCTAAAAACGAGGATTTCGTAAAACTCGCTCACGAGATTTGCGACCTGGCTCTCGAGAAGAAGCCTGCTGACCTTGCTGCTCTGAAAGCTCTTCCGTTCAAAAACGGCAAAGACGTTGAGGGCATCATCACCGAGCAAATCGGTATCATCGGTGAGAAGCTTGAACTGGCCTGCTATGAGTCGCTTTCGGGCGAGACAGTTTGCGCATACATCCATATGGGCAACAAACTGGCTACTCTGGCAAGTTTCAACAAGACCGGTGTTGACGCACAGGTTTACAAAGACGTTGCAATGCAAGTTGCAGCCATGAACCCAGTATCACTCAGCAAGGACGATGTTCCGGCAGCTGTTGTTGAGAACGAGTTGACAGTGGCTATTGAGAAGACCAAAGAGGAATTGGTTTCTAAAGCTGTTGACGCTGCTTTGAAAAAAGCCGGCATCAATCCTGCACACGTTGACTCTGAAGACCACATTGAGTCGAATATGGCCAAAGGCTGGATTACTCCAGAGCAGGCACAACAGGCTCGCGACATCCGCGCAAAGGTATCGGTTGAAGCCGCTGCCAACCTGAAGGATCAAATGGTTCAGAACATTGCTCAAGGCCGTTTGAACAAGTTCTTCAAAGACAGCACCCTGCTGAACCAGGAGTTCATCAAAGACGCAAAAATCAACGTTGCCCAAATGATGGACGCCGCCTCGAAAGGCTTGACCTGCACAGGTTTCAAACGTTACGCTTTGAAAGACTAATATTCGCAGCAGAATATAAGGAAAGAGGTTGCCAAATTGGCAACCTCTTTTTTTTGTGGCATAAAACAAAATTGGAAAAACGGACAAAAATGGCCTAATCAATGTTGGAAAAACGGACAAAATAGTATACATGACACTTAACCAAACGCACCTATGTACTGAACAACAATAATTTGCAAACGAATGGCAACATTGTTTATATACCCATATATATGGCAATGTTTATAAAGAAAACGGTTTTGCCAAACATGACTTACAAAATTGATTTGGACGGTTTGTAAATCACTTCCAAAAAAATATTTTTCTATTTTTACCACAAATAGAAATCATCCTATACTAAAATTACGCATATAAACCATTTATAATCATGCAAATGAAACGCATCTTAACTCTTATGTTCGCCACAATGCTTGCTGCACAAGCTTGGGCACAGACAACTTTTGAAGTTGATGGTTTGAAATACACCGTAACCGATGAAACTAACCATTATGTTTCGGTTGGCAAAGGTTCAACATCACCCGCTGGTGTTATCAGTATTCAAGAAAAAGTAACCAACCCTAACGATGGCGAAGAATATACGGTTACAAGCATCGGCAACTCTGCGTTCTTTAATTGCAGAGATTTGAGATCAGTCACCATTCCAAATTCAGTTAAAGCCATTGACAACTTAGCATTCCAAAATTGCAGCGGTATGACATTCATTTCCATTCCAAATTCAGTTTCGAGCATAGGTAGTGGTGCGTTCTCTGGTTGCAGCAAACTGACATCGGTCACCATTCCAAATTCTGTTACATGCATTGGCGGCTCTGTGTTTTATAATTGCAGCGGACTGACATCTGTCTTAATCCCCGAATCAGTAACAAGCATCGGCAACTCTGCGTTCTCTGATTGTAGCGGACTGACATCAATTACTATTCCCGAGTCGGTTACAAGTATCGGCCAACATGCGTTCCAAAGTTGCAGCGGTCTAACATCTGTTTCCATTCCCAATTCAGTTACAAGCATAGGTAACTCTGCGTTCTTTGGTTGTAGCGGACTGACATCTGTCACCATCTCGAATTCAGTTACAAGCATCAGCAGCCATGCGTTCTATGGTTGCTGCGGACTGACATCAATTACTATTCCCGAGTCGGTTACAAGTATCGACCAAAATGCGTTCCAAAGTTGCAGCGGTCTAACATCTGTTTCCATTCCCAATTCAGTTACAAACATAGGTGGTGCTGCGTTCTCTGGTTGCAGCGGTCTGACATCGGTCACCATTCCAAATTCGGTTACCAGCATTGGCAGCTCTGTGTTCTCTGGTTGCAGTGGACTAACATCAGTCACCATCCCCGAATCAGTAACAAGCATTGGCAGTTCTGCGTTCTCTGGTTGCAGCGGACTGACATCTGTCTCCATTCCAAATTCAGTTAAAGCCATTGGCAACTATGCATTCCAAAAATGCAGCGGTCTGACATCGGTCACCATTCCGAATTCGGTTACCAGCATTGGCAGCTCTGTGTTCTATGGTTGCAACGGACTGACATCGGTCACCATTCCGAATTCGGTTACCAGCATTGGC
>CAMKOM010000013.1 GCA_946414435.1 uncultured Bacteroidota bacterium | reverse complement strand
TTCGGCGTAGGTGTTGTCCTTCTTTTGGGTCTTCTTTTGTTTCTTCTTGTCGGGATTGCCTTCCTTCATTTCGCTCGCAATCTCTTCAACCTCACGCACCGACAATCCCTCGCCCACAATGCGCTCGAACAGATATTTTTGGTCGTTGGCGTCGTCGATGCTTAGCAGAGCCTTTGCGTGGCCAGTGGTGATTAGGCGCTTGCGCAAACCGAGTTTTATCTCGTCGGGCAGTTTCAGCAGGCGCAGAAAATTGGTCACTGTCGAGCGTTTTTTGCCTACGCGATCGCCAAGGTTCTCTTGCGTCAGGTTGCACTCGTCAATCAGGCGCTGAAGGCTGATGGCAATCTCAATCGGGTCAAGGTCCTCGCGTTGGATGTTCTCAACCAGTGCAAGTTCGAGCATTGCTTGGTCGTCGGCCGTGCGGATGTATGCCGGAATAGCCTTCAACCCGGCCATTTTCGATGCGCGGCAGCGGCGTTCGCCAGATATTATCTGATAGCGGCCGTTGTCCATTTTGCGCAATGTTACCGGCGTGATTATGCCTAATTGCTTGATTGATTCGGCCAGTTCGTTAAGTGCTTCCTCGTCGAATTCGGTTCGCGGTTGGAATGGGTTCACGTCAATCAGGCTCAAATCAATCTCGTTGATGGCCGGATTCTGCGAGCCTTGCTGCGCCGCCGATTTCAGCAGCGCGCCCAATCCCTCGCCCTTTTTGATACCCAATACATTTTCCATATTTCGGCCTAAAGCCGGTTTCTTTGGTGTTGCCATAATCAGTCGATCATTTTTTCGTCAGAGTCCATTTGTGTCATATTGTTGCGCTGCAGCACCTCGCGGGCAAGGTTCAGGTAGTTGATCGCGCCCGTCGATTGTGGGTCGTACAGCACGCTCGGCATACCGTAACTTTGTGCCTCTGATATTTTCACATTGTTCGAAATCATTGTCTCGAAAACCATATCCTCGAAGCAGCGACGCACTTCCTCAACCACTGTGTTGGCAAGTTTTGTGTTGCTTTGGTACATTGTGCACAAGAACCCTTCAATCTGCAAATCGGAGTTCAGTCCGCCTTGTATAATTTTTATAGTGTTTATCAGTTTGCCGATACCCTCAAGTGCGAAATATTGGCACTGAACCGGAATTATCACTGAATCGGCCGCAACAAGCGAGTTAACGGTAATCAGGCCTAGCGATGGTGAGCAGTCGATGATGATGAAATCGTATTTGTCGCGGAACTTTTCAAGCCCCATTTTCATAATCTTCTCGCGGTCAGCTTTTTCAAGCAGCTCAATTTCAGCGCCCACCAAGTTGATGTTCGATGGCAGAAGGTCGAGATTTGCCAGACTGCTGTTTCGTTCCAGGCTGCTGACATTCAGAATGGCGTTTGCCGGATCAATCTCGTCGACAAGGCACTCGTAAAGCCCCACTTTTATGTTTTCCACTTCAAATCCGAATCCCGATGTGGCGTTTCCCTGCGGGTCTGCGTCGACAAGCAGAACTTTTTTGTCGAGCACCGCCAAACTTGCCGCCAAGTTGATTGATGTGGTAGTCTTGCCCACGCCGCCTTTCTGATTGGCCACTGCTATAATCTTTGCCATAGTTGTCAATCTTTTAATGTTGTTAATTGCAATATTCTTAAAACCAACAATTTACGTTCGTTTTTCACCTTTTATTTAATCGGTGCAAGGTAGCGAATTATTCTACATTCGCCGGGTTAAGATATTAACACTCGGCGGCATTTGGTTGATAAATTGTGAATAAATTGTTCGTGTTCTGACTTCCCTATTCTCATCCACTTCATTTTACATACAATCAATATTAACAAACGTTATGCTCTTTACTATATTTTTCCCAACTTCGCATTATGAAACGCTTTTTATGTAACACGGCTTTGTTTGTGGCGCTGATCTGCACCCAATTCTTGCAGCCGGCAGTCACAGTGGCTTCTGCCGACGGCGGCAACTGGCCCTTAGAGCATTGTTGTTTCATTGCCGACCAACCCGGCGGAATGCAAGGCGTTGAGCCGGTGCAGCCGCAACTCACTGTCAACTCGTGCGAGGTTAACAGCCGCACACTTTTCAACGGTTTCTTTGAGGTGGTGAAATCGTCGCCCAAGGTGTTTTTTGCGTCGTTTTCGCGCAGCAAACCCACTTGCGCCGGTTACCTTATTAAATTCCCAAAAGTCGAAATCTCGTTTCCATTCAGTGTCTTTTGGTGACGCCGCCAGTCGGCTGCACGACTCTGTGTGACCGTTTCTCGAATTTACATATTTACAAATATATTTTATCGGCACATCCGTGTCAAAATATTGGTATGTGCTTAACAATTAATTTTTTAAAGTAATGGATTTATCATCAATAATAATAGGCGTATTGGTTTTGGCAGCGTGCGCCCTGCCGTTTATAGTAGCAAATTCTTCGCGCAAGCACCGCAATAAAAAACTGATTGACGAACTGAACAGTATGATCGGGAGCGTTGACGCATCGGTTGGCGAGTACGAGATAATGTCGAACAAAATTGCTGGCATCGACAAGTCGGGGCATTACTTTTTCTTTGTGCGCGTGGCCGATGGCATTAAGCGCGATTGTGTGAGTATCGACAGCCTGAAATCGTGTGGCGCAACCGAGCGGCACCTTGGCTCTGAATCGGCAATTGGTTTGCGTGTGGTTCAGACCGATGGCAGCGAGCGGTTCATCGAGTTCTACAATAGCAAGTTTGAAGCCACGTCGGACGGCGAGATGGATTTTGCTGAAAAATGGAACGTTTTGATAAACAAGAATTTAAAACTAGTAAAATAGTACAGTGCGGAGGCTGTAAATAAGAATCGGGGCGTTGCAATATTTGTAACGCCCCGATATTTTTTTGTCAATTGTCTCTATAGACGAATCATTTAACAATCAATCCTCGAATGCTGTCAGTCTTTTGGCAGATAGCCGAAAAAATCACATCGTTAATGAAATTGTCGGTTGATGTTGCAAGAGTGGTTTTGCCGTCTTTCGATGTTTCGGCTTTTATTTCCGATGGCATCGATTTAACACGGTTGAAGGTTCCTTGAAGTTCAGTCAGCCAGCCGTACACTTCGCGCACGCTGCTCAGTTCCTTGTAATTTTCGAGCAGTTTGACAAGAATTGATAGCGAGTAGCGCTGGTCAATCACAAGGTCGATCAAGCGAGTGTTGTTATTTGCCATTTCGGCGAGTTCGGTCGACAGATAGAGACTCTCGATCCAGCCGCCAGCAACTATGAGTGCCGCCACTTCGGCTCTACCGGCATCCTTCAGATATTCATTGGCGTTGGTGAATCCTTCGGTGATGATTTCCATCAGCGAGTCGCGGTCGTTGATGTTGCTTTCGATACGTTCGACAATGTCGGAATGCACAAAATCGAAAATACCCAGCTCATCAGCCAGTTTTTTCGCCGTAGACATATATTGTATTGTTGTCTGGGTCTGGTTGAAAAGGCTTGCATAACTAAGGTCGGCACCATAAACACCGAAGTTGAGAGCTTTCTGCGCGGTTGTCGAGTAGTCATCAACTTTACTCGTTGGGTTGGCCAGATCCATGTTGTACGATACGCCCGTACTTTGAATCAGGTAGGCAGTCTCGATTGGCGACGGCATGGCGTAGAACACTTGTTTTGCACGGTTCAGTTCGTTGTTGATGTCGAGTTGGTTGAATTCGTTTTCAAAGTTGTTTTTAGGTTTGTTGTTATTGGAGCAACTCACAACCATCAGGCCGGCTGCCACTGCTAAAAATAAATACGGATATTTCATATATTGAGTTATTGAATGAAAAAACGGCTAAAAATAGATATTTTTATTACAGATGCACCAGAAATGATGCGCGTTTTTTTGCTTGTCGTGTCGCGAATGCTTATTTTCGTGCAAAAAATAACTTTTGACAATGGATAACAACCGTTTGAAATCAATTGAAGAGTCGTTGGCCAACGGCGGCAAAGACGCAGTGTTGGCTGTTCTTGAACAAATCCGCGAGATTGGTGTGCCAAAACTTCTGCCGGCGCTTATTAAAGTTTATAAAACTTGTGGTGACGACGATGTCCGGATGGCCGTCTTTAAATTGTTGAGCGACGTAAGTCAGCGTGAGCTTGTCGACGAGATGGCTGCCGCCATTGCCGTTGAGAAAGACGCCAATGTGAAGCAGATGCTTGTCACATCGTGCTGGTACTCAAAAATCGATTATCTGCCGCAACTTGAACTTTTTATTGATATGGTGTTTGATGCACCGTTCGAGCTTGCATTTGAGGCATTTACGGTAATAGAGAACCGCCAAGGCTCAATCACCGATGAACGTCGTGCCGAGCTTATCAGCTATATCGAAAATCGTCTTGCAGAATCAAACATAGGCAACGAAAGCCTTGCCGAAAGCCTGACGGAGATTGTGAAAAATTACGATGAGTGAAAATAATTGCAGTTGGGAGTGATGTGAACACGAACTCTCATTGCTATCCCAGACAGATAGTTGGTCGTTACTTCGCGTAATACCTCTGTCCGAAGATTGATGAGCCGACGCGGACCATTGTTGAGCCGTGGGCAATGGCCAGTTGGTAGTCGCCCGACATTCCCATTGACAGCTCTTTAAAATCGTCAGCATCAGCAAAATAATCAGCCTTGAGAGTGTCGAAGATTTGCTTCAAATGGGCGAACTCGCGATTGGTCTGGTCGCGGTCGTCAGTTAGGCTACCAATGCCCATCACGCCGCAGATACGCACGTTCTGCATTGCCCGAAACTCATCAGACTCAAGCAGTTGGCGGGCTTCGTCGAGTGTCAGACCGAACTTGGTCTCCTCGGTGGCAATATGGAACTGCAACAGGCAGTTAACCACCACGTTATGCTTGGCGGCTTCCTTATTCACGGCTTGCAAAAGGTTGGCGCTGTCGATGCTATGAATCAGCCTGACGTAATCGATAATGTACTTTATCTTGTTGGTCTGCAAGTGGCCAATAAAGTGCCATTCGATATCGGTAGGAAGGTCGGCGTGCTTCTGCTTCATTTCCTGCGCGTGGTTCTCTCCAAAAATGCGATGTCCGGCATTGTAGGCTTCCATAATGTCGGCCTCCGGTTTGGTTTTCGATACCGCAACAAGCCGCACTCCAGCGGGCAGCGTCGATTTTATACGGTTTAGATTTTCAGCAACTGACATATCGTTTTATTTGTTTCAGACTACGGACTTCAGACATCAGAATTTGTGAACCATCCGCTCGTAATTCATAATTAAAATCCTACATCCTAAATATCAAATCCTAACTATTTACGCGTCTGTCCTTCGCCCGTCACAAGCCACTTGTACGAGTTGAGTTCGCGCAGGGCCATTGGACCGCGGGCGTGCAGTTTCTGCGTCGAGATACCGATTTCGGCACCCAGACCGAACTGTGCGCCGTCGGTGAAGGCTGTCGGGGCGTTTACGTAAACCACGGCAGCGTCAACAGCCTTGCGGAACAGGTCGGCATTTGCCTGATTGTCAGTTACAATGCACTCGCTGTGGCGCGAACTGTAGCGGGCAATGTGCGCCAGCGCTTCGTTTATGTCGGCAACGGTTTTGACGGCCATTTTGTAATCCATAAACTCGGTACCAAACGATTGTGCGTCAGCGTGTTCAAGCAGATTGGCAGGATATTTTCCGTCAAGCGCGGCGTAGGCCTGCTCGTCGGCATAGACAATGACGTTTTTGGTGGCGCAATCGGCAACCAAAGCGGCCAGGTCGGTCAGACGTTTCTTGTTGATAATCACGCAGTCAAGGGCGTTGCAGACGCTCACGCGGCGTGTTTTTGCGTTGAAGATTATTCGTTTTCCCCACTCAAGGTTGCCGAACTCGTCGAAATAGGTGTGACAGATGCCAGCGCCAGTCTCGATGACGGGCACAATAGAATTTTGTCGCACAAAATCGATGAGTCGCTTGCTGCCGCGCGGAATAATCAAATCAACGTAGTCGGTGGCCTTCAGCAGTTGCTCGGTCTCGGCGTGACCAGCGGGCAAGAGCGCGATGCAGTTCTCGTCAATGCCGTGGCGGCGCAGCACTTCCTTGATGATGCCAACCCCCACAACGTTCGAGTCGTAGGCGTCGGAACCGCCCTTCAGAATACAGGCGTTGCCAGATTTCAGGCAGAGCGAGAAGACGTCGTAGGTGACGTTCGGGCGTGCTTCGTAAATCATTCCAATAACGCCGATTGGCACGGTTACTTTTTTAAGTTTCAGTCCGTTGGGCAGTTCGCGTTCTTCAAGCGTGCGGCCAACAGGATAAGGCAGCGAGGCAACGTTGCGCATATCGCCCGCAATGTCGGCAATGCGCTGCTCGGTGAGTTGCAGACGGTCGTAAACGGGGTTGGCCTTGTCCATTCGGGCCAAATCTTTGTCGTTGGCGGCCAAAATCTCATCGGCGCGTGCCACAATGGTGTCGGCCACGTCGCGCAAAATATTGTTAATCTTCTCTTC
Source organism: uncultured Bacteroidota bacterium (assembly GCA_946414435.1). Taxonomy (GTDB): domain Bacteria; phylum Bacteroidota; class Bacteroidia; order Bacteroidales; family SZUA-534; genus RUG13583. The sequence continues at coordinate 64,926 of CAMKOM010000013.1, read as the reverse complement.
GCTCAGGAAAACCAAACTGCGGCTTGCCTCGCGTACTTTGCCAAATAATTCAGTGCAATCCATATCAACTAAAACTGAAAACGTAAATACAGACGATTAATTGCAATGCAAACTTAAATGAAATTCGATACCAAAATTGATTACTTTCGTCAAAAATAGTTTGCAATAGGAAACACCATAATAATATGATGCTAAATTTGTGAGATTTTTGAATACAAACGCATAATTTATTAAACTATGAAAACTCTAAATTTTGGAATCAAATTAATGGTTGCATCATTGATGCTGTTACCGTTTGCGTCAAATGCGCAAAAAAATGTGAATTATAAGGTTGTTAAAGTTCAAGGAGAAATCCAGCGTGTTAAAACCGGCAATTTGTTGTCGATTGGCGAAGACGTTGTGAGCAACGAGAACTTCAGTTTTAAAACCAACTACTCGCGTGCCGTTGTAGTTAATAAAGAGAAGGGTTGCGTTATTCTTAGCGCAAGAAATGACAACGAAGGCTCACAGTTCCTTCCGTCGCCTAACAACATGAGCGTGAGAGCCGCCTTGCCTGCACAGCCTTCTGAAGTTATTGAGTACTACTATGGTGATGTATTCATTTCAGGTTACGATAGTCTGAAAATTGATGACAGCAAACTGCTGATCAATGATGATAGTTATTTTACTGTGAAATACAATGTTAACGATAAAGAATACGCTGAGAAGCTTGGTTACAAAGATGGGAAGCTCGTTTTGCCCTCGAGCTTGCTTGAGAACAAGCCTGCCAAGGTAACTTTGTGCTACAACGATGAGTTTGGTGAGAGCAATAAAACCGAATTCAATCCGGTATATGCCGACAAGGATGTATTGAAAGGCGAGCTTGAGTTGATTTTTTCGACAATGAAAGGCAAACGTGACGCAAAAGTGCTGTCATCGGCAACTTTCGTTAACGATTTTTACGGAAAAACAACAGAAGAGGCTGTTGACGCTTGGATAAAAAACAACATGAACAAATAATTGGTTGGTAATGAACCAAAATGCCCGATTGTGTAAGTGCAGCCGGGCATTTTTTTTAAATATGATATGAACAAGATTCTTCCGATTTTGATTTTTTCGATGGCGCCGCTGTCGTTGTTTTCTCAGCCGTGCAATGAGAAAGATGCAGTAAAGAATTTCACTGAGGCTCAGGAAGCCGATGACGCAGAGGCCGCCGTACTGTTTGAGAAGGCCGCCGAAGGCTTCAAATGCGGCAGACATTATGAAAACTACCTGATTGCAGCATACCAATCGGGAGCCGCTTATTTCAATGTCGGCAATATGGCGAAGGCCCAAACTGTTCTTGAACAGAGCATTGAGGACACAAAAGGCGTCACCGACTCAACATCGGAGGTGAACATGCTCATATATCACACCTTGGGCGAGGTTTACTACAGCACAAAAAATCCTGACCGCTCGGTGCTGTATTATAAAAAAGCTGTTGGCATTATGGGCAATGACGATTCGGATGTGCTGGCCATCTGTCTTTTCAATATGGGCAATTCATACGAGATGCTGTCGAAATACAACGACGCTGTCTCATGTCATCGCAAATCGATTGAGATGAAAGAACGGCTCGCTATAGCCGACAGCAACGATTATTACCAAGCATATGCAACACTTGCCGACATCTACCAATCGATTGGAAAACGCGACTCGTCGGACTATTTTTACAAGATGGCCGGGAAGTTCATCAATACTAACGACGCGGAATCGACTGCGTTTATGAAATTTAAAGAAGCCCAGCAAAAATATGCCGATAAGAACATGAAAGCTGCAGAAGCGCTGTTTGACGAAACTCGCAGCATCTGCGAAATTGCAGGTTTGCGAAACGACGTTTATGTGGGCTCGTGTCTTTATCTAGGGCTAATCTATGAGTCTGACGGAAATCTGAAAAAAGCCGAGGGCATGTTGTCGAAGGCTCTTGAGTTCCAAAAAGACAAGAATGACACTTACTACAATATCCTATTGGCCTACGGACGGATTGAAAGAACTGACAATCAAGGCAAAGCCATTGAAAAATTCAATCAAGTGATGGCCGAGTCGAAAAACAATGAACTTGAAAATCTGGCACGCATTGAATTGGCGAAAATCTATGAGCAAAACAATCCTACGCAGGCCAAACAACTCTACAATCAGGTTGTCGCAAACGTTGACAGCACTTCGCAAACCGTGATTTATGTCCAGGCGCTTTGTGGATTGGCTAGCATCGACTCGCAGGAAGGAAAGGGCGAGAAGGCTATAAGTAGTTTACTGCGTGCGAAAAAAACACTCGGAGGCAAGGACCCCGAATTTGAAGCGAACATCTACGAACAAATTGGAAACGAATATTTTAGGCTGGGCAACAATGAAAAAGCACTAATGAACTACCGCGAAGCTTCGGCCATTCTCGCAAAAGTATTCGGAAAAGGTAGTGTGAAAGCCATGACAGCAGAGGAAAATGTGGCCACAGTGCTGATGGACAATGAGAAATTTGCCGAGGCATCGGCAAAATATGAACTCAGCTTGTCGATTAAGTCGAAATCTATGGGTGAATACAATCCGCAACTGATTGATTTATATAGCAACTACGGCAACGCGCTCTGCAATATGCGCAGTTATGATAAAGCAGGCGAGATATATGACAAGTGTATGCAAATAATTGAGAACGAAAAGATTGCCGATTCCCGACTTGATGTTTTCTACAATAATTACGGACTCTATTGCAAAACCATTGGTGACTACAAAAGAGCTCTGACATACACGGAAAAATCACTGAGTGCGAAAGAAAAAATTTATGGCAAAGAGAGTGCGAAATACGCCAGCACACTCAATAACCTTGGTACCATCTACGACAAGCTGGGCAATTTCAACAAATCGGCGGAATGCTATGAACAGGCCGAACTGATTATGGCACAAGCTGCTGCAGGCAATGTTGAGGCTGTGAGCGAAATCTATATTAATAAAGGCAATCTATATAACCGGTTGGGACAGAATGATTTGGCGCTGACTTATTACAACAAGGCTCTTGATGTTAAGACGGAAAAAAACAATGCTAGCGACAAGAAACTGGCACCAATCTACAATAACGTCGGAACAGTGTACCAAAACATTGAAGATTACCGACTTGCGCAGTATTACTACAAAAAATCGCTCGACATTACGCTGAAATATGGCGGTAAAGGCACGCAAGAAGCGGCAGAGGCATATAATAACCTTGGAAACGTATTGCTCAAAACTGAAAAACCGCGTGATGCCATAAGCAATTATTTAAAGGCAAGCAACATCTATAACAATATTCCGGCAGTGAATCCGGTGTTGATTGGCAACACCAACAACAATATTGCAACCGCATATTTGCAGTTGAACCAATTGGATTCGGCACAATTCTACTACCACAAATCGGTCGACTTGTATAAAAATGTGTTTGGCGAGAAGCATCCGCACTTGGCTTTGATATACAACAATATAGGTAATATTGACCTTAAACTTGAAAAGTATGCCGACGCATTTGACGATTATGGCCGCGCAATTGAATCGAATCATGAGAGCTTTAACCCGAAAACCGACTCATTACCGAGTCAGTCAGGCTATTACGATCAGAATACCTTTGTAAACTCATTGTTTTTGCGAGCTTCGGCGTTGGCCACAAAATACCTGACATCGCGCAATGCTGCCGACCTGAAATATGCGTTCAAGCACTACCAGTTCTGCGACAATATTATTCGGAATATGCGGCGTTCGGCACTGACCAAAACCGACAAACTCGAACTAGGAAAATTAGCGGCCAAGTGTTATGAAGGTGCTTTGGAAGTCTGCGCCGAACTGCTCAACTGTGAATTGACCAACAAACAGCAACGCTACTATCAAGAACAGGCATTCGCCTTTGTTGAGAAGGGCAAATCGAACACGCTGCTTGAATCACTGGCCGGACAGGATGCCATGCAATTGGCTAACATCCCTGCCGATTTGCAGCAAAGAGAAAACCAATTGTCGGCTGACGTACTATACTACGAACAACTATTGGCCGAAAAGCCGAAAAATGCAGCACAGGTACGCGACAGTTTGTACAATGCCAACAAAAAACACGATGCTTTCATTAAAAAACTTGAGAAAGAATTTCCTGAATATCATCAACTTAAGTATGCCGATAATGCCATTAGCCTGAGTGAGTTGCAGCAAAAATTGCAGGACGGCACGCAGCTGCGTATGTATATGCTTGGAAATGACGCCGTTTACGTTTTGCTTATCACAAACTCTCAGTTTAATATTGCAGTGACTCCAGCGCCGAAAAACATTTCCGACACCGTGCGGCTATATCGTAACTCGATGATTCAGAGTTCACAAAAGGCTACAATGGACTTCAGTGTGTTGTCGAGGCGGTTCTACAAGATTCTCTTTGCCGATAATCCTGGCGACGATGTGTTGCGGATGGTGGTGGTGCCCGACGGTGTCTTGAACCAGATTCCGTTCGAGAGCCTTTTGACTAGCGATATACAAGGTTCGGTCTATAACTATCAGGACTATGACTTCTTGATAAAAAGATATTCGGTCAGTTACGCCTATTCGGCTACACTTTATTATCGTGACATTACGCGCAGCAAGGACAACGGGACAAACGGTTGGTTTGGCTTGGCACCAGTTTTCACACAAGGCAAATATTCGGGAGTGGTACTCGATAGCCGAATCAAGAAACATGAAAAAACATATTCTGACATCCAGGTGGTTAGTAACAATAAGCTTGAACCATTGGCATCGTCTGAACCAGAGGTGCGGAACATCTTCAATATGTTTGTCAAATCGGGGCAACCGGCAAAAGCTTGCTTGTGGGGCAGTGCCAACCGACAGAATTTCGACAGCGACTCGATATCACGTTACCGCTACATTCACCTTGCCACACACGGATTTGTGAACTCAGAGAAACCTGAATTATCGGGTGTGCAACTGAGCCATTTGCGTGGCGACAGCAACGACGGAGTGCTCTATTCTGGCGATGTTTACAGCTTGAAACTCAATTGTGACCTTTTGGTTCTGTCGGCTTGCGAGACTGGTCTTGGAAAGATTATGAAAGGTGAAGGAATTGTGGGCTTGTCGCGTGCGTTCATTTACGCTGGAAGCCGAAACCTGCTTGTGTCGCTCTGGAAGGTTGCCGACAACTCTACTCAGCAGCTGATGGTGGAATTCTATCGTCAACTCCTGCTCAAAGAAAACAGCGGACTTAATTACGCCGAGATATTGCAAAAAGCAAAACAGATGCTAATATTGGACAAAAATTATTCGCGTCCATATTATTGGGCACCGTTTATATTGATTGGCGACTAAAAATAAAGATTAAAGATGAAGTGTAAAAGATTGATGGGTTGCGTGCTGGCTGTCGTTTTTATGCCGTTGGCAGGAGAGGCGCAAACCGATTTGTTCCCCGAGTTCTCGGGCTCGGTAACCAATGCCGCCATTACACACACCGGCGACAAGGTGGTGTTTATCGGTGAGAGAGGAGAGGGAAGAGGTGTTTTTGAATCGGTGAAAGAAGGCGGGAAGTGGGGCTCGCCTAAAACCATTCAAGTGCTGACCGAACTGCTGGTAAAATCGGGAAACACCGTAGGTGGCTTCTCTTTCAACCACGATGGGACTAAACTGCTTTTCCATGCCAAGACCGACAGATCGTACGACATAATGTATGTTACCTACAGCAATGGCGAATGGGGTGAGTTAACAATGTTCGACGAGCCTGTGAATTCACAAGATGACGAATATTCACCATCGTTGTCGGTTGACAACAACTATATCTTCTTCCTTAGGCCTAAGCAACAACTCGACAGGAGCGACGATGCGTGCAAGCAGATTGTGATGTATAGTCGCCAAAATGACGGAACGTGGATAGGACCGCATGATATACCGCGTTTCTTCAACGCTGGGTGTCAGGAAACGCCATACTTCTGTGCCGATGAGAAAACGCTTTTCTTTTCATCGAAACGGATTGACACCACGCCCGAAGGCAAAAAACTGCCTGATGATGTTTACAACATCTACCACACCCAGCTCATTTCAGAAGCAATTTTCGAAAATGGCTGGTCCATACCAAAATACGTTTCTGGATTGTCATCTGATTACAACGATTTTTCGCCACAAATAACCATTGACGGTACCATAATTAAGAACACCAATCCGAAGAAGCCAACTAAAAAGCAACCCAACAAAACTTATGCGTACAACGTTAAGGATAACTATAAACCCAAACCGACAGTATTGCTCAGCGGCGTCATCACCGACCGTGTTACGAATGAGCCGGTCAAGGCACAAGTGGTGGTGTCAGATATGATTACATCAGCCATTTTGGGCGAGTACTCAACTAACGACAAGGGACAGTATTCTATTTTTCTGGATGATAACGGCAACTATAAGATTGACTGCTTCAAAGAGGGCTATTCGCACTCGTACCATTATGAAAAGATAGGGTATTTTACTCAAAACATTAAGAAACAGTTCGATACAACGATCTTTTCGATTGTCGACTTTGATTTGAATGTTTTCGATGAGGAGGTGTATAGTCCGCTGTCGCCGAAAATATCGGTATATGACTCAACAACAAGCGAGCTGCTCATTGACAGTTTGCCGCCTATCGATAAAGGAAAATACAAGAGCCAGCTCAACATCGGAAAAACATACAAGGTGCACATCGAGTGCCCGCACTATGCGCCGCAGGATATCTACCTTAACACCATTGCCGATATCTTCTACAACGAATTCGAGGAAGACGTTGAGCTGAAGCCGATGAAAACAGCAATGATTCTTGATGTTGATGCAGGACAAGGAGGCGACTCTGTGATGGTGAAAGTGAAAAACTTAAGTCGCAATGAAACTCGCACGGTTGTTGCCAAGCGCGACAAGGACGGCAACCTGATTGTTGAACTCCGCGAGGGTGACAGCTACGAGATTGACGTGGCTAAAAAAGGTTACACCTACAGTAGCACCAAAGTTGATGTGACGAAGTCGAAGAAAACACAGAAACTCAACATCAAACTCGACCTGCTGACAAAAGATACAAAGATGACGTTCAAAAACATAACGTTCGAAATCAATTCATCAGAACTGAACACAGCATCGTATGCCGAACTAGACAGGATTATCGAGTTCTTAAAACTGAACAATAACGTGAGAATCGAATTGTCGGCACATACTGACGACTTGGGATCAGACTGGTACAATATGCGCCTGTCAGAAAAACGTGCCCAAGTGGCCACAAGATATTTGACTGACAACGGCATAAGCGAAAAGATGATTCTGACGAAGGGTTACGGCGAATCTCGGCCGATTGTACCGAACATATCAGATGATAACCGTGCGCAAAACCGGCGTGTCGAGATTAAGATTATTGATAATAAAAACTGATTAAGATGAAACAGTATATTGTACTTATATTTAGCTTGTTGGTCGGGTTCCAAACATCAGCGCAGAAATACAAAGATGTTTACGAGAGCATTAAAAACCTGTCGGACGATGATGCCTACCAGCAACTCCGGGAATATTCGACCATAAAGAACAACTCGCATTCGGCATCGCTATACAAAATGGCTTTGATTCTTGAACGACGTATTGAAAAATATGACCCGTTCTTGCAGGAAAGGCCCGTCAACCAAAATATCTACAACGCAGAACTTTATCTTTCGTTGGCAAAGCTGAATTTCGATGAGAAAGTTGCGCGTCAAGACGGACGGTACTTCGACGATGTGGTGCCGGCAAACCCGAAAAAAGATCCGAATTACCAAGAAATCAATGATGCCATCGACGGACACATTAAAAAGATTAAGGCGTTCAAGAACGTGTTTGTTGAAAACAGGAACAATCTTTACAGCGCCGCCACAAAATATAATGAGTGTATCAGAATCTACAATGAGATTAACAAGAAAAACAGCAAGTTGAAAGACCTTTATTTCTTAGTTGACGATAATTTCGAGAAGCAACTCAATGCACTTAAAATCAATTTCGATTCAACGTTATACTATCTTGACAAACTGAAGAAATCGCTTAAGGCACGGCCGATGCATAATTACACGTTTGAGTATCATCTGAATCCGATAGTCATTTACAGAATGCACGGACTAACGCCTGCCAACTTTTTGGCGCCAACCATCGAACTTTGGGATTTCGATCTTTGGATAAAAACATTCAATGATGTATATAACAATGAGATAACGTATTTGTACAAGAGCATAGATGAGGCTGAAACGCAAAACTGCAAATATGTGAGCGCGCTTGAAAAGAAGCAGATTGACAATGTTCCAGAGAACTACCATGTTTCGCCCTACCTGATTAACAAAATCTACAAATACGACTATGAATCGTTGGCCAATTCGCTGCTGCTTTATCAGGAATCGCAGATTCGCTATATGTATCAATTGGAGTCGTATCGTTCTGATACCAGTTTGTTTGCTATGGGTGTCAACTATCCTGCTATGAATCATTTTACAAAGGCGCTTGAGTACCGCCGTGCCACCGATTCGCTGTTGGTGTCGTTCAACGATAACATTAGCGCTGAAGGCATTAAGAAGTACAGCAACATTTTTGAGAAGAAGTATAAAGGAGAAAAAGAATTGAAGGAATACACTAAAAACGAGCAAGTATTTAATAATAAAACCTTTGAGACGGCTGTTAACAATTTTGCCGACCGTTTGCTCGCTATGGGTTCTTGGCAGTCTGGCAATTCGCAGAAATTAAAATACAATGGTGATATGCTATATGCTCAAATAGTGCCATCTGAAAAATTTCACGACAAAGGATATTTTGTTCACTGCAAGCAGGTTACTGATAAAAACAATATTCTTGTTGGTGGCACTTATGTCGATAAGAGTGGCGGACAAACAGCTTTTGTGGCATCTATTGATACGTTGCGTAACATCAAATGGCTCAAGACTTTCAAACCTGGAGAAGGTAGTCGTTCATGCATGCTTGTGAGCGCGGCAAACAACGAGATTGCCGCTGTTGTGACCTCAGTTTCTAAGGCAGGAGCAGTTCGTAACTTTGTGATTCTGCTTGACATTGCCGGCGTCCAGAAACTGACTGCCGAGATAAAAACCAAAGCTATACCGCGCAAATTGGTTGCTGACGACATTAGCGGCAAATACATTGTGGTGTTCAGCGGTGCCAGCCGCCAGCAGTTTGCCAACGAAGAGTGCGACATGCACATTTGCTGCCTCGATTCAAAACTCAAAACTGAGTGGAGCAAACAATTGAAATTCAAAGGCTATTTCTGCAATATTCTGAGGACAGACAACATTTACTATATCGTTGGCGCGTTCAGTAAGATGCACAAGCTCAACAATGAAGATGTAGACCTTGGCAGTGGTTCGGGCATGTTTTGTTACTCAATAGGCAGCGATGGCAATTGGCTGAAAGGCGAGAACTACGAATTGAACAAGTCAATCTATCCTATGTGGATTTCGAAGTGCGACAATACAACATTTGAAGTTGTTTCGGCTCTCGATAAGGCGCCCGAAAACAATCCTGTGAAAGCCGCCTATATGCGTTTCACATTTGATGGGAAGGAAACTTACAGTAGCATTGGTAAGTAGTGAAATTGAGCAATTAGGATGATAAATGGACTGAAATACTGACATTTATAAATAAACCAAGAAAAGCGCCGTAAGCGCATACGATTGATAGAATTTCGTAATACGCATCTTTTTTGAGCACACCGAATGGTTTGGATATCGGAATCTCTATCAATCTATTGTCCCTACTAGACAAAACATCCGTTAGAATTTTAGATAAAATTCCCGTGTAAGCGCAATATATTCAGGGCTGTATATGCCGTGTTCGCCGGTTTCAATGCAGATAATCTCGTCGGTGGCAAGAGCGGTGCCATAGCCGTACTCAACCATTGCGCGGTGAAACGGCAGTGCAGGATTTGGGCGCACCATTGCGCGGCGGACTGTCGTCAGGTGGTGACGGGCGGCTTCTGCGTCATAATCGGCAAGGCGGTCAACAGGGATGATTACCGACAAGCGGCCATCATCGGTCAGCAGTTGGGCGGCGCAACTGAACAAGTCGGCCACGGGTAGAGTGTCGTCGTGGCGGGCAAGGGCTCGGCCTTGGCTTGGCGCTTTGAGTGAGTTGTTGAAAAACGGTGGGTTGCTGACAATCAGGTCGAAACGGTCGGGGCAGTCGGCAGCAAATTCTTGAATGGGAAGGTTGAACAACTCTATACGGTCGGCCCAGGGGCAGTTATCGATATTGGTAATAGCATCGATGCAGGCCTGGCCATCAATCTCAACGGCCGCCACTTGCGCTTCGGACCGCTGCGCAGCCATAATGGCTATCAGGCCAGTGCCAGTGCCAACATCGAGCACCCGTCGCGCATTGGCGCAATCGCACCACGCGCCCAATAGCACGCCATCGGTGCCAACCTTCATTGCCGTGTTATCTTGCACAATGGCGAATTGTTTGAAACAGAAGTAGTTGTTGCTCATTTTTGTTTTTTTTGACATCAGACTACGGTCGACGGACATTGTTCGCTTGTCATTTTTCTGTTTTCTGTCGTCTGTTGTCCATTCATTGTTAATTCCTAAATCCTAATTTCTAAATTGTTTACGCCCAAACTGAACAGCGCGAAATCGTACTTCACAGGGTCGTCGGGGCAGAACTGGCGCAGGCGGGCGGTGAGTTCTTCAACGGCTTGCCAGTCATTTTGTTTCCGGGTGAGCAACCCCAACTGCCGCGAGACGTTGCCCACGTGCACATCGAGCGGAATCTGAAGTGCCGACTGTGGAATATTCTTCCAAATGCCGAAATCGACACCCGTGCCGCTCTGCCGCACCATCCAACGCAGATACATATTCATCCGCTTCGACGCCGAGCCTTTGTCGGGGTTGGCCAGGTGCTTCTCGGTACGGTGCTGATGGTCAATCTCGAAGAAAACCTGATAGAAATGCGACAGCGCTCCGCGTATCGTACCCGATGATTTAAATCCTTCAGTAACAACCCGTTCCAAACCGCCGTAATTCGTATATATATTGTGCAGCGAGCGCAGAAATGTGGTGCAGTCGGTGCCGTTGAAGGTGCGGTAAACAAACCGCTCGAACGGCTGCAAATCGGCTTCGGTGCAGTTTGTAATGAAATCGTGCGGCGCGCCGTCCATCCAGTTGATGAGTTGGTTGGCCGATTTCACAATGCTCTTGCGCTGCCCCCAGGCGATGGTTGCGGCCAGAAATCCAGCAATGGCTATATCGTCGGGATGGCTGAAGCGGTGCGGAATCGAAATCGGGTCTTCGGCAATGAAATCGGGATTGTCGAACCGCGCGGCCTGCGCGTCAAGGAATCGTTTTAGTTCGGTGTCGGTCATAATCATTTCAAATATTACACTGATTTCACAGTCCCGATAACAATCGGGGCACAAAAAATGTTGTTATAGTCTCTAACCGATTCAATCAGATTTATACCGATGGATTATTCTGATCGAATCTGCCAAAATCGGTTAGAAATAAAATTGTGCAAATCAGTGTTTTCTGTATCATCTGTGCGAAAAATTATTTCATCAAATCTGCGCCAAAAATAATAAAGTTGGCGGCTGTTGCACCAAACACATATTTTTCTACCTTTGCGCCGCTTAAAATTTTTATTGTCTAACGTGCAATGGGCGACTCAGTCGCAAGTAGCACATAAATTTATTAGAATGAAAACTATTGAGATTAAAGGTTCTGTTCGTGCAGACCTTGGCAAAAAGGCAACACGCGAGCTTCGCAAAAACGGACAGGTTCCTTGCGTAGTGTACGGCGGCGAGTCGGTAACCCACTTTTCAGCCCCTGTTGAGGCTTTCCGCGGTTTGATTTACACCCCGAACATCTACATTGTTGACCTTGTAATTGACGGAAAGGCTTGCAAGGCTGTTCTGAAAGACGTTCAGTACAACTGCGTATCTGACGCTATCGAGCACATTGATTTTCTTGAAGTTAGCGACAAAAAACCAGTTTCAATCGCTCTGCCAGTGAAACTCAACGGTCTGGCCGAAGGCGTTCGTCAGGGTGGTAAACTGGTGCTGAAAATCCGCAAGATCCGCGTTAAAGGTTTGATTGAGAAACTTCCTGACATTCTTGAGATTGACGTTACCAATCTTGGTCTTGGCAAGGCAATCAAAATTCAGGATTTGAGCTTCGACGGTCTCGAAATCCTTGAGGCTAAGAACATTGTAGTTGCAACAGTTAAAATGACACGTGCGGCTCTCAATGCCGACGCTGCTGCCGCTGCTGCCGAAGCATAATAATCGGAGATTGTGAAATATCTGATTGTAGGGTTGGGCAATATTGGCACTGAATACGCCAACACCCGCCACAACATAGGATTTAAAGTATTGGATGCCTTGGCTAAGGCATCCAATATTTCTTTTAGTGAGGTGCGTCATGCCTACCGCGCTGAGATGAAGTCGCGTGGCCGCACTTTCATTCTCATTAAGCCAACAACCTATATGAATCTGAGCGGGAAGGCCGTTGCCTACTGGATGCAGCAGGAAAAAATTCCGCTCGACCATCTTCTTATTATCTGTGACGACTTGGCGCTGCCTTTCGGCAAAATCCGCATACGCCAGCGCGGCAGCGATGGGGGCCATAATGGGCTGAAAAACATTGCCGAGTCGCTTTCAACATCCGATTTTGCACGACTAAGGTTTGGCATCGGGAACGAGTTCACACGCGGCCATCAGGTCGATTATGTACTCGGCCAGTGGACCGACGAGGAAAACGCCACCATCGACGAGCGCATCAACCTATGCTGTCAGGCCGTGCAGCAACTGCCGTTTGTGGGTGTTCCAGGTATCATGAACCAGTTCAACAATAAGTAGTTATTCCGCTTTAATTACTCAAATCCGTTTTTTACATCAAAACACCGAGTAGGTGTTCACCATCGGTTTGTCTTTGAATCCTTTGGCTCCGAAAATAAGGTTCAATCCTGTGCTGATGTTGAAGTCGCACACATTGTACGGCGCGGTGAACCGGCTGCCGTCGATGTTATATTTGCGGTATGCGATGGGGATTCCGTTGGTCATCAGGTAGTATTGCAGCGGTCCTAGTTTGAGCGAGAATCCGAGATCGGCTGTGCAGCAACCTTTTATGTCGGCATTCAGACCGGTCATCACCGAGAAGAACTTGTAGGGTTTTACGTTGACTGACAAGTTGAAATTCTGCGATACGCTGCTTTTCCAGAGTGTTGTGCGCGACACAAGACCGATGCTCAAGAAATGCAGCGGAGTGTATTCGCCGCCGATATAAATGTTCGGGTGGACGCCAGTTGTGAAATATTTGTGCGACACGCTGGTTGTCACCATGTTCTTGAGTGAATCGGCCAAGTCGGTTAGGAGTTCACCAGCATCTGTACCATCGAAAAATGAATCAAGGTCAATATTGGGGCCGGTGTATGTGAACGCGCCTTTTGCCTTGACGGTGTTGGCGTCTCCCGTCCAGAAAATAAGTCCAAGGTCGGTGACGGCAGCCGAGACTCTGAAATTCTTGTTGAAGGTGTATTCCATGCCTAAATCGACAGCTGCGCCTGGGTTGCGCAGACCTGGCAGTGCAAACTTAAGCGCATCGTGTAAGTCCATTTCCTTCATTTCGATTGAATCGATGGATATTGAACCATCTGGATCGTTTTTGACTTCGATGGGGAACGATGCCGAAATCGACGCGTTGATGTCGAAGTCCCATTGGTCGCGGCCAGTGTTGACGCTGAATTTTGGAATATCGGTTTTAATCGCCGTAATACCAGAAAGATATTTGGCTCGGATGCCAACAGATAAATTTTCGGTCAGTTTCTGCGAGTAGCCAACGGCAAATTCATGATAAGCGCAAGCGTTGATTCTCAGAGTGTTGAACTTGAGCCGTGTGCCATTGGGCAGACCATTATCTAACATTGAGAAAAATGCAGATGGCAGTGCGGCGCTGGTCTCGAACCGTTCGCTGATACCAACTGACCAATAACCGTTGTGGTCACGCCAGCCTACGTTGCCCAGTTCAACCGACATCTGATTGTTGAGTCTTGCACCTCTTTTGAACTTGCGTTTGATGTCGGCATAGTCATAATTCTTATCGGTGATGAAATTCCACTCGCCGTCAACCTTTGTGAACAGTTTCGATGCCTTGATATTGGTCTCGGTGTGAAGCGACATGCTGGCCACCGTTATAAACATGTTGCATCGCGGTTGTCGGGCAGGGTTCAGCAACGATGACTGCGGCACGCTTTCCATATAATATAGAGACAGTGACGGCTGTGCTGTGGCATCGTACCACAGTAGCAACATCAGTATATATATGATATATCGTTTCATCTTCTAATCTGCTAAATAGTTACTTACAACCTCGAACGAGAATTTTATTGTCATCCCGTACTCCTCGTAGAATTTGAAAAATTTGTTCTTCCCGTTGTGGTTGGTGCTGATAATGCTTTTAAGCAGGATTTTCTTCACATCGGCATCGGAGCATCGTTTGATTTGTTCTTTGTCCATCACGGCCTTTTTGCTCACATGGCTCCATTCCGACACGCGTTTGTTGTTGTCTATCTTGGGCATTATCCAGACCTGCTCAAATTTTGGGAAAAGCGAATCCACAATCCGCATATTGCCGTCCACTAGATAGGCTTGCGCTAGTTGTGTTACGGGGAAGCCGTTTTCAAAGTCGAAATACATTGCCAGCGTATCCACATAGTCCGCGTTGTCTTTGTCGATGATGATGCTGTTAAGATCAAAATCGATAGTGTCGTTGCGGTCCATATTGTCCACTTTCATCCAAAGTGGGATGTACATGTTGACGTGGCAGTCGAGAGTTGATTCCTTTGTCAGAAAGTTTTCTTTTGTCTCGCCTTTCGGATTCGAATTAACGATAATGCTGTATTTGTAGCTGATGGGGTCGATGCTCAACAGCGAGTTTACATCTGAATTTGCAGTGTCGAGTGTGAAGCTGTTGAAACAAGGTTTGAAGTTGCCGTCGGGACGGTAGGTGTCATGACTAACCTGGTCGACGTAGAGTGTGTTTTCAATGTTGAATTTGATGTTCGATGATAAGCTGTCGCGGTCAACCAGGCGCATAAGGTCCATTGTCACATCGAATTGCGTGCCAGTCCAGTTGTTGACATCCATTGTTATGTCTGTTCCGGTAAACTCAATGCCGTCGTCAAACTCATACGAGTCGAAGAAATCGAGTGCCATTTCCGACGGACTGTTGTAAACCACTTTTGTACCGAAGAATCCATAGACAATTTCCGGTACAATTTCGCTCACTGACATACTGAATGAAAACATTGAATTGAGTGAAGTGCTTGTGGCAGTGCCGTTCAGGCTGATGCTTATGGTCAGGAAACTGGAGTCTGATGAGTGTTTTGGCACGATTTTGTACCCTGTAAGGTCGATTTTCTCGTTGTAACCGCTTCCGGGTTCCCAACTAATTGTGAAAGGCTTGCCGCCGTTGCTGAGTTCAGGTATGCTCATTGTATATTTTCCGGAAGCATCCATGGCATCTGCTTTGACTGTCATGGTGGCTGTCGCGATGGTGAGTGAGTCGATGCGCTGGCTGTCATCGGAATTCAGTTTGATGCGCTCAGTCATTGTGCGGTTGATTTTTGCGTCTTTATTCAATGACATCGGAGATCGTAACCCAAGACGCACTTTGTTCAGTGAAAGCACGTTTTCCCAACCTATCTTGTAATCTTTATTGTATTCCACATACAGCAATCCGTCACTGCCTATTTTTGTTTCGGGAACATTTTTGCTGTCACCCTTTGCCAGCCGTTTCATAATGTCGTCATAGTCAGCAACAATCACCGATACAGGCGCGGCAATGTTAACTGGGCGTTTGTAGCTCACTTCGTCAATCTCCACATCGTCTTTCATGCAGCTTGTCGGCAATGCCAGAGTGGCGGCAAACAATATTATTATGTCTAATCTCTTCATAATCACTTAATCACTTTAATTTCAACGCGCCGGTTCTGCTCACGTCCTTCGGGTGTATCGTTCGGGGCAATGGGCTGCTCGAATCCGTAGCCGGCATAGGTTATGCGTTCATCTTCTATCCCTTTGTTAACCAAATAGTTTTTTACAGTAAGTGCGCGGTCTTTCGACAGTTTTTTATTGAGCGATGCTGAGCCAGTGTTATCAGTATGTCCCGATACTTCGATGCTCACTGTGGGGTTCTTCTGCAGCAGTTCGGCAAATTTGTCGAGAGCCTCAAACGACTGCGGTTTTAGAGTGGCCTTGCCCGAATTGAACAAAATGTTCTCTATCACCAATTTGGCACCAGTTTCCATCTTCTTGAGCGAGAAGTTGCGCACCACAAGAGTTTGATCAACTCCAAAGTAGATGGCATCGTTTATAAAGAAATGCATATTTGCCTCAACCTCAACCATGTAAGGATGATTTGTCTTCAGTGTGACATTGAAATTTCCGCTTATACTGTCGCTGAACACAATGGTTTCGGCCTCGCGTTTGCCCGATTCGTAGAAAGTCAGTGCGGCGCGCAGAGGTGTTGTTTGGTCCTCTTCGGTTATACGGCCTCGCACAATGTAGTCCACGCGGCTGCATTTGAGTTTGATGTCCTCACGGGCTTCGCTTGCCTTTGTCTTTGTAGCGTTAATCTGCTTTTCAAAAGAGTAATAGTCGGTTGCCGACACCTCAAGTTTGAAATCGGTCTTGTCGGCAAGAGAGAAAGCGTAGTTACCAGTGAGTTGGCTTGAAGCCGTTTTGCCGATTATGTTACCGGAAGCGTCTTTCAACAGCACCATGGCTCGCACGGGGGTGTTCTTGTCGGCGTCGGTAACTGTGCCGGCAATGGTGAACGGATGGCGCAGCTTGTCGAGCACAAACAGCTTCTTAACCGTCATTTTTTTCTGCGGTGGGCATTGAATGGTATCAGTAACCGATTTGTAACCTTCGTGGTTAAGGTTCACAATGTAAACGCCCGTGTCGTCGAACTTGCATCGGAAGGGTTGGTCGGCGTTCCGGGCCTCACCCGATTTCAGTGTGTTGCCGGCGGCGTCGGTAATGGTCACCGACACAGCAAGCGGTTCCATCTCATCAGTCTCGATAGCCGAACACTCATAATAGAACGGCTGCCGGTTGTCATTGATGATGGAGTAGATGTCGAATCCGCCGTGGCCGCCCTTGCGCATGGTTGAGTAGAGCGCCACATTGGGGTCTGATGTGGGCTGATAGAATATCTCGTCGGCCGGGCTGTTGATGGGGAACCCAAGATTTTGTGGCTCACTCCAGCTGCCGTCGTCATTCTTCACCGATTTGTAGATGTCGAACCCTCCCATACCCAGATGGCCGTTCGAAGCGAAAAAGATGGTCTTGCCGTCGGGCGTTACGGCCACACTGGCCTCGTCAAACGGAGTGTTTATGGGAGCCCCGATGTTTTGCGGCTTGCGCCAGCGGTTTTTCTTCTTGTACTGCGCTGTCCAGATGTCGCTGCCACCCAAGCCGCTGCGGTGGTTGGTGATGTAATAGATGTTGTTGTCGGCGTCGATGCTCAGAGCGCCTTCCTTATAGGCGATGTGGTTGATGCCACCTTTCAGTTTCCGCACTTTGGTCCAGTCTTTCGGCCCCATAACAGCGGTGTAGAGCATGCCGTTGCCGCGCTTGCCTTTGTAGAAATAGATGCGTTCGCCGTTGTGGCTCATTCCGGCAAGGCTGATGTTACGTACCGAGCTGAAATCGCTTTCGAACCACACCTTCTCGCATTGTTGGTTGATGCCGTCTTCGGCGCTCATTATCTGTTCCTTGAACTTGAATCTCGATACTCGTTTTTTCGGTTCTTGTTGTGGTCGGCGCGATGTGAAGTAAATCTGCTGGTTCTTGTCGCTCACCATGGCGTTGTAGTCGTCATAGTAGGTGTTGATTATCGGGCCTAAGTTATTGATAAACACCGCCACCGTGTCTTTAATCATCTCTTTGCCGAACTCGCATTCTCGGATAATCTGCGCCACCTTTTTGTTGGCGTTTGCATAGTCGATTCGTGAGCAACCTTGCAGATAGCTGCGGTAGGCGTTAATGGCCTCATCAAACTGATTGTTATACTGATAGGCGCGCCCGAGCATATAATAGTAGTCTTTTGCAACAGAAGGGGTGCTCTGGAGAAGAAACTCGAGCGCGTCTTCGCGATTATTGCCCATAAGGTTGCAGACGGCTATCTTGTAGTTGAGAGCAGCGTCGCGATTGTTGTAGCGGTAGGCCTTCATATAGTATTTCAGAGCCTCATCGTACAACCCGACACCTTTTTTGTAGTAGTGCTCGCCCTTTGCCAGGCTTTTTTTTGCTTCATCAAGCCCCATCGGCGATGAAAAAAATGCATCCTTTTTTATTTTCGGATTCTCTTGTGCTGACAGAGTCGTGCCTATGATTATGGTTAAAATGCAAAGTATCAGATGTTTTTTCATCGTTGGTCACAGTTTTAAGACTATAAATGTAAATAAAATTTTATTAGCTGATACTGCCATTCAAAAACCCAATATTTCATCAGCCCTTCAATCCTTCCGACCTTCAATCAATCAATCCTTGTGGGGTGTTTGCCAAAAACTTACAGCTGGTAAGACAAATTCAATTAAATTCGTCTCGTTTTATGGCATAACGTGGTGAGACGTGTTTTTATATCGGTTTTGGTTGCAATGTGCTCGGTTTCGGCCTTCGGCCAAGAGTCGCACTCGCTCTATATGGAACACGAGTTCAACCACTTCGACCGATACGCCTATCAGAAGCAGAACCGTTTTCATACATCGGTGAAACCATATCAGATGCGGCAGGTGAATGCCACCGTCAACGCTGATTCAATCTACCGCATCGATGTAAATGGCAAAATTCCCGATATCTTACTGAACCGCAGTTGGATAACCTACAAGCGGGACGATTTTGAATTCACCATTGACCCGCTTATGAATTTTGAACTCGGTCGTGATGCTGACTACGACAACCTCAGTTGGGTGAACACCCGTGGCTTTGTTCTGAACGCACGGCTGGGTAAATATGTGTTTGTGACCAGCGATTTCTACGAGAATCAGGCAAAATTCTACGACTACCGCCGCGGTGTGGTCGGCAACACCAAAACCATTCCGGGGCAAAGCTCTTACAAAACCTTCAAAGACGACGGCTACGATTACGCTTGGGCCGATGCCACCGTCACTCTGCAACCCGATGAGCATTTCGACATCACATTCGGTCATGGCAAGAATTTCATTGGCGACGGATACCGCTCAATGTTGCTCAGCGATGTGGCAGCAAACTATCCATTTCTGCGTATCACAACCGATTTCTGGAATATCAAATATGTAAACCTTTGGGCTCAGTTCCAGGATTTTACAAAACACTACGACTACGGTCATCCGCACGATAAAAAGTGGGGCTCGTTCAATTATCTCGATTGGTCGGTTACGCCGTGGCTCAATATTGGATTTTTTGAAGCTGTAATCTGGGCCAATGCTGACAGTCTGGGCCATCGTGGATTCGACATCAATTATGCCAATCCGGTCATCTTCACACGCCCGGTCGAGTTTTCAGTAGGGTCGTCGGACAATGCGCTGATGGGTCTTACGGGCAAACTGACGCTTTGGAACAATCACGTGCTTTACGGGCAGTTCATTATCGACGAGTTCAAACTCGAGAATATCAAGGCTGGCATCAAGCACCAGTTCAATAAGTCGGATTCGACAATACAGTGGGGGTGGGCGGCCAACAAATGGGCGTTTCAAGTTGGCTACAAAACATTCGATTTATTTGGGTTGCAGCATCTCGACGTGCAGGCTGAAATGAACGTGGCGCGACCGTTTATGTACTCGCACATCGACCACATAAGCAACTACGGACACTACAAACAGCCGCTCGCTCATTCGCTTGGCTGCAATTTCCGCGAGTTCGTGCTCATCGGACGCTATAACTATAAGCGGTTGTTTCTGGAAGCAAAGCACATCCGCGCCATGCACGGCCGCGATGTTGCCGGACAGAATTGGGGCAACGATATTTTCAAATCGTACACAAATCGTCAGCAGGAATATTATAACGAGATAGGGCAGGGGCAGAAGGTTATTTTGCGGAATACAAGTGCAAAAGCAGCTTTTCTTATCAATCCGCGAACTAATATGAATGTTTATGTAGGCTTCACCCGCCGCTCAGAAGAAGCCGATGGCTCAAAAAACGCCAACAATCTGATTACATTCGGCTTGAGAACATCGCTGCAGAATATTTACTACGATTTTTAACCGCGCAGCTGATGTGGTTCGATAAACCATCGGTTATGGGGAGTTAAAAATATTTGGCCGCTACCATATTATTTATAATAGGTGTGCACAATTTTAATTCCTAGTTCGCGTTCCTGTCACGGTTGGTGTTTATCGCCTATACTACACCAACTTGCGTACCGCAAATTCAGCCTAACCTTTATTTTCGTGTATTTACCGACGTTTATGGTCGGATTATCAAAACAAAAAAATGTCGTTTTTAAAAAAAATTACTTTTATGCGCTTTTCGTACACAAATGTACGCGGAGCAGAAAAAGGAATAGCAACACTTAATATAAGCGTTATGAAGAGACACATTTTTACCGTATCGATTTTATTAGTTGCAGCGCAACTATTCGGTCAAGAGTCGAGATTCTGGGTAGGTGGCAGTGGTAAGTGGTCAGACACGAACCATTGGTCGGTCACATCGGGTGGTGAACCGGGTGCGGCAGTGCCTGAATCGGGAACAAGTGTAGTGTTCGACGAGAATTCGTTCAGTGGCGACAAAAATACCGTCACGCTCAAGGATGCAGTGGAGATAGGCAGCCTGACAGCTACCAACACCGATTTTGTCTTCTCGGGCAAAAAGGACCTGACTATTAGCGGTTCAATCAATACTGATGCAAGCGTTGATTTTGGCAAACTGCGTGGTGCACTGGTGCTTTCGGGCAGCGGTGACAACACTGTCAGCATCGCCAGTGTGCTTGAAGGTGGAATAGTCATCGATGGTGGCAGTTGGACACTTGAATCCGACTTGACAACCATGTGTAACATAACACTCAAATCAGGCTCGTTCAACACTGCAGGCCACAATGTAACGTGCGCCGTATTCTCGGCAACCGATAACATTGCGGCTCTGAATATCGAGAACTCGACAGTGACTTGCGACAAATGGGATTTTGGCATGGCTTCAAACTTGACCTTCGAAGCTAAAAACTCAGAGATATTGATACGAGACGATTTCTTCAAAAATTTCTTATCGGCAAGCAATCTGGTATATAATAATGTAAGAAGCTATGATCTTGCAGCATCGAAAGCGTCATACTCGCTTACTCCTGTTCCTGTATCATGTCCATCAAATGCTGATAATCTCACCAATGACGGTGGCGTTTATGTTGAAGTGGATGGTGGCGTAGGAGAGTATAATCTGGTTTTAGGATATCTGGATGCAGTTACTCATGAATTTGTATGGCTGGATGATTATTTTGGTAACAGCTATACATTTGGAGGTTTGGAGGTGGGTTCATATAGCGCCGGATATAGTCCTGATGGTAAAAAAGTGTCAATTCAAACTGTGAATGTGGAGTATGCTAATCCTGATTTCACTCTTAAAATTGATGTAAAGAAAGATGCAGTATGTTGGGGTGATGATATAGAGTTGAGTTATACTGCAGGCGGTGGTACAGGAGTGGGAACATATACTCAGCAATGGAGAAAAACCGGGTATCTCGGAGTTTTCTCAACAGCCGACTATATTTCTGCTGCGCCGCAGGCCACATATACTGTAACAATTACCGACGGTGTGGGATGTAAGTTCGCTTCGACCGCATTTCAGTATACACCTTGGTGGCGTGAACTTGGACAAAATGATGCCTATCCTAACGGTCCTGCCAGAATTGTTGGTGAGGCCAATGCAGATGAAACATGCTCTAATAAGGAATCAGGAGTGATTACAGTGTCAAATGTGAGTGGCGGTACAGCTCCTTATTCATATTCAGCAGAATTAAACGGTACAACTTATAATTTCCCCATCGGTGAGTCATCATTAAGCGGCCTTCCTGCAGGTGAATACACAATAACTATTACCGACAGCGAGGGTTGTACAGACCGTTCAAATTTCGCAACGGTATTCGCAGAAGACCCCAGTGAGGCTCCTGAAGAGATCAAAACTGAAATTACTACAATTCCTGCACCGGAAGCCAATGCAGGTTCTGACGATAATGTCTGCTTGCAAGAAGGTACATACACTTTGAGCAAAGACAATGGTGTTGAGGCTAAAAACCATAGTAAAGGTACTATATTGTGGACTGTTGATGATCCATCGGTAGCAACAATAGCATCAGGTGCAGATACTGAGACCCCGACACTGACTTTGCTTGACGCAGGTGTCGTTAAGTTGACCATGAAAGTAACAAACGGAACTTGTGATCCGGATGAAGATGATATGATATTGACCGTTATTGCAACACCAAAACCGTCTATCACTTCTACTGATCATTCTGTTTGCGGACTTGAAGAAGACATACAAGCTGTTGCTAGTATGGGTGGCACATTGGTGGCTGATCATATTGGCGGTACAGGTTCAGGCACTGCTACTATAAGCAATTTGCATGTTGAGGTAGATGAACCTGGTGAATATATCTTCAGAGTTATAGAAACAGAACCGGATAATGGTTGTGTGGGCTACAGCAATAGCGATGGCGATGGCCTTTACAAAACAGTTACATTGAATTTCTTCAAGGCCCCGACAGTCAATATTGCAGTCAAATCGGGTAAAACTTGTGAAACCACTCCTGTAACAATCACTGCTGACATCGAAAACCAGACATCAATAGTATGGGATCATGATGGAAGTGGTACTTTGGAAGGCAATGGCACAAAAACAGTTAAATATACACCAAGTGCTTCTGATATTGATCATACTGTGACAATCACTGTAGTGGCAAGCAATGGTGTGTGTGCCGACGCAAATGATGCATATTCACTCAAAGTGAATCCTTATCCGCACCCAACAATTAATGCAATAGGATCAGGTTCAAATGGCGATGTTTGCGGTTTGACTGGTATTATTGCAACAGCCGTTCCAAGTCATGGTGGTAACTTGACATGGGACAATGGTGGCGACAATACATTTATTGTTACACCAACATCTGCAACAACCGCAACTCTTGAAGGTGATAACGGTGTAACTTACGGATTGACAGTAAAAGAAGAAAAAGAGGGTTGTGTGTCAGAACCAAGTCCGGTAGTATATGTTACATTCCATGATAATCCGACACTTAGTTTGTCAGACCCCGTTGATGTTTGCGGAACTGATCCGGCAACTGCAACTGCAACTGCAACCAACAATACAAGTTTGTCATGGTCAAAAGGCGCATTTCTTGGTACATTGGAGCAATCAGGTGATGCATCGTCAATGACGGCAACTTATACGCCCGATGATTCTGAAGCTGGGAAGGATGTGACTCTTACTGCAACTATTACAACTGCAGCTTGCGGCACATTAACCGAAAACTATACATTCCATGTTTACAAAGTTCCTTCGCCGGCACTTACTGGCAAGGAAATTTGCGGTCCTGAAGATGACGGCTACCTGACAGCAACCATTGAAAGTGGCAACACTGTTGAATGGAATATTCCGTCGGGTGTGACGATAATCGATGAGAAGATTGAAGGAACAAAGGCAATGGTGAAATTGGCACTCAGCGGTACAACTTATGGTGATTATACAATCGGTGTTGTTGAGTCGAATACAAACTGCAGCAGCGACGAGGTTACCGCCACTGTTACTTTCAAGGCCAAACCAGTTATAGAATTCAACGCATACGCAGCAACAATTTGCGCAGGCGAATCATATACTGTTGAAGTTACAAAACACGAGAATTTCGACGGATATGTTTGGATTGCTTCTGATGGTGGAACTCTTGACTTGACAGAGGAGCACAAGGCAACTTATAATTCTGCTCTGCCTGCAACCGCATGGAAACAGGTGACAATCACAGCCAAACCTCAGAATGGATGCGACGCTTCAGGTGAGAAATCAATGACACTTACAGTGAATCCGAAGCCGCAACCTGACATTTTACCTGCAACAGTTTGTGGTCTGGAATACGATTTGCCAGTTGCAGCACAGTCAGTAACAGGCATTATATCTAATTTGGCTTGGTCAACAACTTCAACAGAAGCTCATGTGACATCAACGAAGTTTGTTGCCGACAAAGAAGGCTCATTCCCATTGCGTTTGACAGAGCAGGTTGGCACATGCGAATCAGTGTATGATGAAGAGATGATAACATTTGTCGCTAAACCAACAGCCAACGCTGGTGATGATGACGCTGTTTGCTTCAACGAATTGACATATGAGTTAACCGCAACTGCAGAGAATTATTCAGGATTGGAGTGGTCGTCGCCTACGGCAGGTGTTTTTGCCACCGATGATTTGAATCCGATTTACACATTCACTCCTGATGATAAGACAAATGGTAGCGTAACGCTGACTTTGAAGGCAAAAGCAAAAACTCCTTGCACATCGTCAGATGACTATGAAGATCAAATAACCATCACCATCAATCCGTTGCCAACCCCGACAATCGCAGGTGATAATAATATCTGTCAGGATAAGACTGGTAGTTATAGTACCGAGACGGGAATGACCGATTATAAATGGTATATCGACGATGTTGAGCAGAGTGGTTCTTCAAACACATTCAGCTACACATGGACAACTGCTGGTACATTCAACGTAAAAGTTGAATATACAGATGGAAATGGTTGCAAAGGTGTATCGTCAGCTTTCCAGGTAATAGTTCGCGATTTGCCGGTAAGCGGCTTGGTATCGTCAGACAACACTTGCACTAATGGCAGTGGTTTGCCGTTGAATGCCACAGCAACTGGTGGCAGCGGTACTTATGAATATGCATGGACTGGTAATGGTGTTGAATATCTTGATGACCCATCGAGTGCTACACCAATATTCATGAGCAATGTGGCAGGTACTTATACACTGACTTGCACAATCACCGACACTGATCCTGATTACGGATGCTCTGTTGAGGCAACAATAACAATTGAGAACGAGCAAGGACCAACAGTAAGCGCAGGTCCTGACACCACAATTTGCTATAGTGGTTCATATACTTTATTGGAAGGTGTGGAGTTTGCCAACGGAACAAAAGTTGAATGGACTACTGACGGTGATGGAGCATTCGATGACAAATCATTGTTGAATGCAACATACACGCCGGGCGATATGGATAAGGTAAACGGTGAGGTTCACTTGACTCTTACAGTAGATAGCGATAATTGCGGTAGCATATCAGATGATATGACACTTACAATCATGCCGGAGCTGACTATCGGAATCGGTACACTCAAACCGTTCTCAATCGGTCCTTCAACAAAAATCAGAGTGAGAGTGAAAGGACAATATGCAACGGCTTATGGTCTTCAATTCTATCTGGTATCGCCCGATGGAACGAACAGGGTAAAATTGTATAACCATACCGAGGATCATAACAATAGCATGAAACAATGGGTTTCTAATGCAGGCAAATTTGATTTCGAGTTCACAACAGAATCTGATGTCGATTTCTTCAACACAATGAAATCATGGTCTTTTGGTGCCGACGTTAATGGTACCTTCGGAATCACAGGTTCATGGAGCGACATATATGGTTTGAACCCGGCTGAAGGTGGTTGGGCTGTCGAAGTCGGAAGTGATTTCTCTGATGGTGTCGGTAAATTGGCTCATGCGGTAATTACTTTCACTGATGTCAATTTCGAAGGCAAAACACAAACTCTGACATTTGATTCGAAGGAGTTGAACCCCAATGTTTCGATACCTAATACTCACACTATAAGTTACATTTCGCCAATTGGCCTGCGCGAGAGCTGCTACGGCAAGTGCGACGCACATGCAGTGGCTAAGGCAATTGGTGGCTCGGGCGTAATTGTAAAATGGGAGTGGGCTCGCGACATAAACTTTACTGAAGAATATTATGTTGGTGGAACACACGATACTGATACTCTTGATCTTTGCAGGGGAATCTACTATGTACGTGCTACTGACGCCATGGGCTGCGAAGCCATAACAATGGTTGAGGTTGGTTCACCCGATCAAATCCACATCAGTAAGGATGCCACTACCGATGTAACTTGCTTTAATGGCAGCGATGGTACTGTAACATTCTCAGCAACCAAAGAGCTGATTTCTCATTTCGACTTTGATGTGGCTGGTTACACCGCTACTTCTTCTGATGACTTCTCTGCAAGCTTCACCACTCTGCCGTTTGGCGATGCCTACAGAGTTATCGTAACTGACGAAGACGGTTGCCAGGATTCATTGGACTTCCAAATTGGTGAGCCGAACAAACTCGTGATCACCAAGGTCGATTCAACATTGGCAACATCGTGCCAGGTTGATAATGGTTCAGTAACAATTTACGTAACAGGCGGTGCGGTTGAAGGCGATTATCATATGGTATATATGGGCTTGCCTCAGGATCAACCTAACATCGCGATTGATCATGCCACTCTTACGGCTACAAACCTTGCAGGTGCAACTGGTATCAAATTCCGTATCTATGACGCCGCAACATTTAATCCGTTGGATTTGGATGAAGGTTGCTTCGTTGATACCACCGTATCGACTTTGGCAGAAGGAATGGAACTTGAAATCGCTACAACCGAAAATACTTGCAATGGTGACGACGGAGCTTCGATAACTGTATCAGTATCGAAAGGCTCAGGTGATTACACCTACGAGTGGTACGACGAGAACGGTTTAATCGCAACTACATCTGAGCCAACCATTACCGATTTGACTGCAGGTACTTACACAGTTAAGGTTAACGATCTCAACACACTCTGTGATGCTACAAGTGACCCGATTGTTTTGACTGATCCGTTGGCAATTGTCATAACCAAGAACATTATTGCAATACCTAAGTGCTACGGTGAGGAGACAGCAAGCTTCTCAATCACAGCCGAGGGCGGAATGGGCAATTTGACCTACGCTTGGCAGAAAGACGGTGTAAGCATCGACAATGCTACAAACTCGTTCGAGAATGTAGGTGCAGGCGAGTATACAGTAATTGTATCTGACGGTTTCTGCGATGCTAAAGACACCATTAAAGTTGTTCAGCCAACAAGCAAACTTGTCATTGTTGACGTGGTTACTACCGAATCGGAGTGTGCAACACCGACAGGTACCGCAATAGCCACTGTTACTGGCGGAGAAGTTGATTACACTTATACATGGACATCACTCACCGATGGCTCAGAATGGAACGGACCAAGTCCAGTTGCAATGGGTGCCGATATGTACAAACTTGTTGTTGAAGACAAGCTGCATTGTCAGGTTGACACGATTGTTGAGGTTGAGGACAATGGAACACTTCAGTTTGCAATAATCAACAAAGTTGGTGTTCTTTGCTTGGAGCGTTGCACAGGTTCAGCCGAAATAGGACTTGTTTATGACGATGACAACATTTATGATCATTCAAACTTGTTGTTCACATGGAATGGTGTTCAAACCAATGAGGATAAGAACTACACATTGTGCAATGGCCTTAATACAGTACGTGTTAAGAGCATAGCTAATGGATGTAGCAAAGTTGATACATTCAAACTCAGCGATGACCGTGCATTGAAAGTGGTTATTCAACGCGATCCTGATTTGAGCACTTCAGGTAGCTGCAATGGTGCAATTACAGCAACGGGCAAGGACGGTGTGCCGGGTTATACCTACACTTGGGCCGATGCAAGCGGCAATCCGATTGCGGCTGTGGAAGGTGAACCTAATGTCATAGATAGACTTTGCGAGGGCTATTATATGTTGCATGTTGAGGATAACAATCCTGATGGTTGCGCTATTGATACTCTTATACAAATTGAGCACCGTCCGTTGAGTTGGAAAGCCGTTCAAGTAATCGGAGCTATATGCTATGGAGGAAATGAAGGCTCAATAGAAATTGAAGGTGTAGGAGGTTATTATGAACCATATAATTATAAGTGGACTAGTTCAAAATGGCCAGCTGACTCTGTTGCTACATCTCCGCTTATCACCAATCTGTCATCAGGATGGTACAGATTCAACGTATCACAGCGTAATGGTACTGTGTGGGTGTCAGATTCTATCTTTGTTACACAGCCAACTGATAGTATTGTGGCAGATTACGATGCAATTGGAACGCCATGTTATGAATCTATTGGTTCTATAGTTGCAGGTACAATAGGAGGAACAGCTCCGTTTACCTACACATTCAGCAATGAAGCATGGACTAGTGATTCTGTTAAAATGACGAACAACGGCATTGTTAAAATAGTAGGATTAAAAGCAGACTCTTATAATTTATATGTTCGAGATGTAAATGGATGTGGTTATAAGACAGTTGTTGAGGTTCCTGATTTGTCAGAGTTTAACATATCACTCACTGCAGAGGATGTTCGTTGCTATGGTGAAAGCAGTGGAAAGGTTAAAGTGAATGCAACAAGTTTGAATGGAGGATTTGATTATGAATGGATTGACCGTTCAGAAACAATTGATTCGATAGTTGGTGTTCCAGCAAAAGTCTACACTGTAAAAGTTACTGATGCCAAAAATTGTGTAAGGATTGATTCTATTGAGGTCGTTCAACCAGAAAAGATCAACCTTTCTATAAAGAACACAGTCGCAAGCAGTTGCTACAATACCTCGGATGCAGAGATTGCAATTGACACAATTAAAGGTAGGACAGGATCAATTGTTAGATTCCATTTTATGGCTGAGGATGGTAGTGTATACTTCGATTCGACAACACAAAAATCGAATATAACTATGAGTGGTTTACTGCCAGCGGGTGCTTACAATGTTTTGGCATACGATTCTAGAGGTTGTGCTAGTGACACTATCGATTTGAAAGTTTATTCTTCTCGTCCGAGAATCATATTTATTGAGGATAATATTTCAGATGAACCTACAAAATGCCATGACTACGAATTAGTAGGAGGTGTCGGAAAAATTTCGACAAGTTGGATAGATGTTAATTATGTGCAACAGAACCCAGAGTATCAAGTATCTTCGTCTCTTGTAAGTAGTGAAACCCTCTATTACAAAATTGATGATCGAGAGGCTACGGCTATTAAAGATAAAGATACTGGAAAAATGTTTGTAGGTGTTACTGCAGGACCACACACCATTACTGTTGGATTTGGAGCAGATATGGATTGCCCGGTAATGCTCGAACACGAACTTGGTACTAAGAGTGATTTGTTGGCTGAGGCTACATTTAATAATGGCGAGAAATTACTCTTTGCCTGCCCGGACGATGAGTTGACAGCTAAAGTGAAATCGCAAGTGCCGTTCAGCAGCTACAAGTTCTATGCACTCTATGACGAAAATGTTGAGAACTACGGCCAGACAGTTGAACCACAGCCTGCACCGTCTGCTGACACAACTACTAATGTTGCTGACTCAGCCATTGCCTACAGGTTTAACCGCGGAATCTACTATCGTGCCGATTCAACAACTGTTGCCGATAGCACACCGACTGTTGATACAGATACAACTACAGTAGCTCCGGCTCCTGTTCAGAAACCGACTTACAACTACGGTGAGGACATCCGAGGAAACAAGGTGGTATTGTTCGCTACTGGTAGCGTAAGCAACACTGAGGCTTGGGCCGATAACTTCCTGCCATACGGTGGCGCAACCAACTACTACTTCGAGATCGCCGACAATCAGTGCGTGGCAATCGACTCGATAGTAGCTATTGCAATGCGTCCGACAGAGAAGTTGAGTGCAGTGGTATCAATGGATGATGCAACAAGCGATGAACTCTTTATCGCTGGCGAATACGAGGTTCCGGAAGGCGGATTGCTCACACTTGAAGCCAACCAGCTGCAATTTGAGTTCGACAACATGTTTGTATTCTCTGAAAATGCTTGGTCATGGGATTGGGCACCGGCCGACAAACTCAATGGTGAAGGCTCAGGCCTGCGTTACGAGTCGACCCAAAACGACAACCCGATAGTGGCTCAGTCGTTCGGCAAACTCTACGCCAAAGTTCGCGACAGCGTGGCATTTGAAGCCGAAGTTGAGTACAACGATTCACTTTACTCAGTTAGCAATCTTGTCTGCTACTACTACGATAGTGTCAAGATTAACTCGATAAGTGGAATCCATCCGGCCGATGTGTTCACGCCAAATGGCGACGAGTATAATGAGACTTGGAGAATTGATGGTCTTGCAGCGTACGATAAAGTCACAATCTATGTGTTCAACCGTTGGGGTGGCCGCGTATGGCAATATTCGGGTACTGGAAAAGAGTATTCTGATGCCAATCAATGGAATGGACGCAATGAGAAGAACAAACCGGTTCCATCGGGTACCTACTACTACGTTATCCAATGCAGCGATGGTATTCTTGGAGGAAAGAAAGTTACAGGACCTGTTACAGTTATAAGGTAATACAGCTATGAAAAGGATTATTTTAACCGTATTTGCAGGAGCTCTACTCGCAGCTCCGAGTGCCAAGGCACAGTTACTGCCGCAATTCTCGCAGTACATGTTCAACGAGTATGCGCTGAACCCTGCAATCGGCGGTACAAGCGACTATTGGCAGATTAAGACAAACTATCGCTATCAGTTTGCCGGTGTGAAAGACGCTCCGCAAACCTATATGCTCGGTGGCTACGGCCCGCACAAAGTGATGCCTATGGGCTATGGTGGCTACATCTTCAACGATGTAACCGGACCAATCGGCAATATGGGTGCCTACGGCTCTTACAGCTACAACCTGCGTATTACGGGTGATATTCGCATCTCGGCAGGTTTGTTCTTGGGTGTTGTCCAACAAAAGGTCGATTTGTCAGATATCAATGTGCAGCTCAACGAGGGTGAGAATGGTTTTCAAAACACGGTTTACAAGAAAGTGTATCCCGACGGTTCGCTCGGTGTATATCTCTATACATCGCAATACTATGCGGGAATATCGTTCAACCACTTGTTCTTCAACAATATGTCGTTGCTCGACAAGTACGATGGCGACTATATCGTTAAAGACGGTCGTGTGAAACCGCACTTCTACATCCAGGGCGGTTACAAGTACAACATTGACCGTAACTTCGACCTTGAGCCGTCAATCCTTATCAAGACTGTACCGCACTACGATTTCATGACCGATATCAACTGCCGCGTCATCTATCAGAAGATGGTTTGGGGCGGTCTCGGCTTCCGCTACAACTTCAAGAATCCTGAGGCTGTGATAGTGTTCGTAGGCTACAACTACAACGATATGATTAACATTGGTTACTCTTACGATTTGACGATATCTAAATTGAGTACGTCAAGCTATGGTTCGCACGAAATCATGCTTGGTGTCAAGTTTGAGGATATCCGGAAGTCGAAATCGAAACGTAAAATCAGATAACCCCAATAAGGCCGCCGCAAAAAACGGCGGCCTTTTTTAATAAGCTTCACAATGAGACATTTCTGGTTGTTTGTGTTTTTTTTATTTGCGCTGTTGTCGTGTTCGCACGAGGATGGGGAGCGTCCTGAGATTAAGAAAGATATACTTGTTGATATGCTAGTCGATATCCACATCACCGATGGATATCTGTCATACACCGGCAGTCGCATCGACCGTGATCGGGAGAGCATCGAGGGGGCTTATAACTTCGTATTCCAAAAATACAACATCACCCATAAACAATTCGATAACACTATGATGTATTACAGTCGTCATATCGATGAGTATGAGAAGATATACAACAAGGTTATTGAAATTCTCACTAAATATGAGACAGAAAACCTGAGTGCTGCCGATGGTAGTCCTCAGCGGACCGATATGCGGAAAAAATAATAAAGTCAGAATAAAAAAAGAGGTGTCAAATCTTGGCACCTCTTTCCTCGATTCCTAATAATCAAATTATTGATGAGCCGGACGTAGCAAATCGTTCACCGTTTTCACAGGGTTGAACGTGCTGGCCGGAACCTCGACAAACAAGGTAATCCAGTCGCTCATTGCACCGTTCCAAAGGCCTGGCAACTCAAGCGCGCGCACGGTTTTGCCTTCGATGCTCTTACTGCTGATGAAGCCCGTTTGCGGGTCGACAAACATAGGCAAATCGAATTTCGCGCCTTTGTAATCAACCGTTGAGCACACCAAATCAACAGGGTTGAAATGTGTGGCCTGAGCCATTATATCCTTCTTGTTGTCGGGAATTTGCGTGCTTTCAAGAATTTGCAGTTGGATAGAGCCGTCGGCACCTTTTACCCAATATGGGCCGCCGCCTGGCTCGCCCTCGTTCACCACCATTCCGCACACGCGGATGGGACGGTTCAACTTGTTACGCAGAAAATCAAGTTTCTGATTTTCAGAGTAAAGCGGAAATTCGGCTGGTGGCAGAATGGCCAACTTCGTCTTCACAAACGCTTCAACCTCAATCATTAACGCCTCAGTCGGGTTTTCGTCGAGTTTGCGCAGATACTCGAACACTTTGGCCTGATTCGATAGCAGCATACCCGCTATAGCCTTCTTATATAGCAAGGTATCAGCGTTTTGACGTTCCTGCACCACGTTGTCGATGTTTTTGATGAAGATGATGTCGGCGTCAATCTGGCTCAAATTGGCGATGAGCGCGCCGTGTCCGCCCGGGCGGAAAACCAAACCACCGTCGGGGGTGTGAACAGGCTTGTTGTTCTCATCGACAGCCACAGTGTCGGTTTCGGGCCGCTGCGTGCTGAATGTAATGTTGTATTTGCATTTGTATTTCTTGGCGTAAAGCGGAAGAACTTCTTCCAACTTCTTCTCGAACAACTCTTTATGAGCTTCAGAAACGGTGAAGTGCAGAGTTGCAGTGCCGTTTGTCGATGCGTATGCGGCTCCCTCTTTTAGGTGCTCTTCGAATGGTGTGATGCTACCGTCGTCAGTCTTGTGAAATTTAAGCAGACCTTTGGGTAACTTGCCATAATTCAAACCTTTATCGGTTAAGATGGCCTTCAAAAGAACGTCGAGTTGCTTATTTTTAATCACATCCTCAACGCTGGTTCCCTGTCCTTTCAGAACCTCTTGTAAGTCGTTATAAAAAGCGAACTTTGTGATATTGTTCACTAAATCGGCTATAGCCTTGTCGCTCATAGCTTTATCGTAATCTTGCGGGCCCTTGTACGCGTCCATTGCCTCGAACAGCTTCTTGAACATTCGCGACGCGGCGCCCGATGCCGGAACAAATTTCAGTTTCCTCGCACCCGACGCCTCAAATAGTTTAACGTACTCGAGCAATCGCGCTTCTGACAGGCATTTGATGCCGTTTTTGGCCGTTGCTGCTGCCACTATCTCAAGTGGGTTGAATCCTTTTGCAAATCGTCTGATTTGCTCGTCCACATCACGTGGCTCAAGATTGTGAGCCTTGATTGATGCCAATTCTTGCTGGTTATACATAAGCGTAGTATTTAGTGTTTAGTTTTCCGTTTAAAATCGCCTAAAATCGATTCGTTAAACCCTAAAATCAGGGTATATCAAAGTTAGCACTCTATACGGGAAAAGCAAGAGGAAAAGAGCGTTTGTGCAAAGATTTTGGCTTTGGGCGATGCGATTTTCGCTGTGTCGATTGTAAATCTTCATTTTAACCGGGCTATTTTTTTTGAACGGTGTTTTTAAATTGTTTGCGTATTACACCATATAATTAATGCCATATTGTCATTTGCTGAAGAAGAATGCTGATTGTTTTGTTTTATGCGTTCGTGGAAGGTTTTTTTAATCAGGTTGTTGCTTTTGTAAAATGAATATTTTATCTTTAATGGTGAATTTTAAAACATACCACTATGGAACTCAAGAAAAATCCCCGAGCAGACTTACGGCAATATGCCGGACTGTTCTTTGAAGTAGGATTGGCAGTTGCGTTGGGCATTGTTTTGGCATCGTTCAACTACGCCAGTCATGAGCGAAACCGTATGGTTTTTGGCGACATCGACAACTTTGACATCGAGGACGTGATGATTCCTATCACCCGTTCGATGCCAGTGACTCCACCTCCGGCACCACCAAAAGTTGCTGAGGTTATCACAATCATCGAAAGTGATTCCGATTTGGATGAGGATTTCGAGATTGAAGACGTTGAGGCAACACAGGAAAGCATGATTGCCATTGTCGAAAGATCGGGAGAAGAGGAAGAGGAGGAAGAAGAAGTTCCTTTCGCGTTGGCTGAAGTAAGGCCGGAATTTCCAGGTGGTGAGGCGGCGTTGCAGAAATATATTGCCAGCCATGTGCAATATCCCGAAGTTGCAAGGGATAATGGTCTTCAAGGCAAGGTGTATATACAATTTGTAATCAACAAAAGAGGAGAAGTTGAAAATGCCAGTATCGCACGTGGTATTGATGCCGTTCTTGACAAAGAGGCTCTTCGTGTGATTCAAAGCTTACCTAAATGGAAGCCTGGTGTGCAGCGAGGCAAGCCAGTGCGTGTGTCTTACACAGTGCCAATCAATTTCAAACTCAATTGATAATGAAAATAAAGAATGCCGGCGTTTCGACCGGCATTCTTTTTATAGTTTCCTCCATTTGTACCATTGTTTATTACAGGCTTGTGGCTTTTGAGAATTTGCCGTCAAAAAAGTTTTTTTGTTTTGACATATTTAATAAAAGTTCTACTTTTAGCGGCTGAAAAAACTTATACTAATAATAAACACTATGGAACTTAAAAAGAATCCAAAAGCCGATTTGAGGCGATATAGCGGATTGTTTCTCGAAGTGGGATTTGTAGTTGCGCTCGGCGTTGTGCTTGGTGCGTTCAGCTATACTGTTCACGAGAAGAATACCGCTGGTTTCGGTGAACTTGAAGAAGTGGATGCCGAAGAGGAAATCATTCCAATCACCCGTCAACAGGAGATAACCCCGCCGCCCCCGCCGGAGGTGCCAAAAATTGCCGAGGTAATCAACATTGTTGAGGATGATGTTGAGATTGATGACGAGCTTGACATTGCTGACGTTGAGGCAGACCAAGACACTGAGGTCGCTATTGTCGAGATGGCAGAGGAAGAGGAGGAAGAGGAAGCCGAAGTATTCTTCATTGTTGAGAATATGCCCGAATTCCCAGGTGGTGATGTTGCTCTGCGCACATATATTGCTCAGAACGTGAAATATCCTGAGATTGCAAAGGAAAACGGACTTTCTGGTAAAGTGTTCGTTCAGTTCGTAATCAATCAGAAAGGCGAGGTTCAGGATGTGAAGATTGCCCGTGGTGTTGACCCGGCACTTGACAAAGAAGCCATCCGCGTGGTGCAAGGTCTTCCGAAATGGAAACCTGGTTCGCAGCGAGGAAAACCGGTGCGCGTTTCATACACAGTGCCAATCAACTTCCAGTTGAATTAGGAGAATAATAGGATAAGAATGCCGACAAAGTTTGCCGGCATTCTTTTTTATAATAGAAAAACAGCAAGGCCGACATCAGTGTCGGCATTGTGTGTTAAAACAGATTTGAAGTACTATTCACTTATCAATAATTAATGACTATGTCACAGAAAAAACGTGTTTACACATTCGGCAACAAGAAAGCCGAAGGCAAAGCAGACATGCGTAATCTGCTAGGAGGCAAGGGTGCCAACCTGGCAGAAATGTGTCTTTTGGGACTGCCGGTTCCCGCAGGTTTTACCATCACAACAGAAGTTTGCACCGAGTATTACGAAAACAACTGCGAACTTCCGGCCGAGCTTGAGGCTGATGTTTGGAAAGCAATGGCCGAGACTGAGGCCATTATGGGCAAGAAATATGGCGACCCGGAAAACGCACTTCTGGTTTCGTGCCGCTCGGGTGCACGCGCTTCAATGCCGGGTATGATGGACACCGTGCTCAACATTGGTGTCTGCTCGGCTACAATCCCCGGACTTATCAAAAAGACAGGCAACGAGCGCTTTGTTTGGGACTCGTACCGCCGTCTGATTATGATGTACGCCGACGTTGTGATGGAGAAAGCTGAAGGCTTGGACTTCAACATTCGCAAGCAACTCGACGATATGCTCGACGACTACAAGAAACAGAAAGGCTACGCTTCGGATACCGACCTGAGCGCCAACGATTTGAAATTCCTGGCCGACGAGTTCAAGAAGAAAATCAAAGCTGTTTTGGGCAAAGAGTTCCCCGACGACGCTAAAGAGCAGCTGATGGGCGGTATCAAAGCCGTGTTCAAGAGCTGGAATGGTAAGAAAGCCGTTTCGTACCGCCGCATTGAGGGCATTCCTGACGACTGGGGTACAGCCGTTAACGTTCAGTCGATGGTGTTCGGCAATATGGGCGACACTTCGGCCACTGGCGTTGCATTCACCCGCAACCCCGCCACTGGCGAGAACCTGTTCTACGGTGAGTGGCTTATCAATGCTCAGGGCGAGGACGTTGTGGCAGGTATCCGCACACCGAACCCGCTCAACGACGAGACCAAGAACGAGCAGAACCAACACCTGAAAAGTATGCAGGAGGCTATGCCGCAGACATACAAAGAGTTGGTTGAGATTCGCAACATTCTCGAGAAATCGTTCCACGATATGCTCGACATTGAGTTCACCATTCAGGAAGGCAAACTGTTTATGCTGCAGTGCCGCGTCGGAAAACGCACTGGTACTGCCGCTCTGAATATGGCAATGGATATGCTTCACGAAGGTTTGATTGACGAGAAGACCGCCGTTCTGCGTGTTGACCCGACTCAACTTGACGAGCTGCTTCACCCGATTCTGAATCCTTCGGAAGAGAAACGTGTTAAACCTATCGTTAAAGGTCTGCCTGCTGGTCCTGGCGCCGCTGTGGGCAAGGTTGTCTTCACTGCTGAAGACGCTGTTGCTTGGCAGAAGAAGGGCGAGAAGGTTATTCTTGTCCGTGAGGAAACCAACCCCGAGGATGTTGAGGGTATGCGCGCTGCCGACGGTGTTCTCACCGCACGTGGTGGTATGACGTCGCACGCCGCTCTGGTTGCCCGCGGCTGGGGCAAATGCTGCATTGTTGGTGCAGGTGCTCTGCACGTTGATGTGGCTAACAAGACTGCCAAAATCATTGGCACCGACATTGAATTCAAAGAGGGTGCAACTCTCACTTTGAACGGAACCAAGGGCAACGCCTATATGGGCGAGCTGAAACTGATGGACGCCTCGGAGAACCCGCGCTTCCAAGAGTTTATGGGCTTGGTTGACAAAAACCGCAAGATGGGTGTCCGCACCAACGCCGACAACCCAGACGACGCTCGCATTGCACGCGAGTTTGGCGCAGAGGGCATTGGTCTGTTCCGCACCGAGCATATGTTCTATGGCAAAAACTCTGAAGAGCCGTTGTTCCTGCTTCGCAAGATGATTTTGAGCGCCGACGCCGACGAGCGCCGCAAAGCTCTCGACGAGCTGTTCCCATTTATGAAGAAGGATATGAAGGCCACCCTGCTGGCTATGGACGGTCTGTCAGTAACCTTCCGTCTGCTCGACCCACCGTTGCACGAGTTTGTTCCGCAAGGTGCCGAGAAACAGGCTGAGTTGGCTGCCGCTCTGGGCATTTCGGCTGCTGCCGTTGCCAAACGCGGCGAGGCTCTGCACGAGTCGAACCCGATGATGGGCCACCGTGGTGTCCGTCTGGGCGTTACCTATCCCGAAATTTCTGAAACTCAGATACGTGCAATCTTTGAGTCGGCTGCCGAGCTTATCAAAGACGGCAAAGACCCGCACGCCGAGATTATGGTTCCTGTAACCTGCGATATGAGCGAGTTGGAATACACCCGCAAGATTGTCGACAAGGTTTACGCCGAAGTTTGCAAGAAATTCGGCCTGAAGGAAATCGGCTTCAAGTTCGGTACAATGATTGAGATTCCGCGCGCCGCTCTGTTGGCCGACCGTATGGCAAAATACGCCGAGTTCTTCTCGTTCGGTACCAACGACCTGACACAGATGACCTTCGGCTTCAGCCGCGACGACATTGGCGCCTTTGTTCCTGCCTATATCGACAAGAAGATGTTGGCCGCCGACCCGTTCCAGACTATCGACCAGGACGGCGTTGGCCAACTGATTGCTTCGGCCACAAAACACGGCCGCTCAACACGCAAAGACCTGAAAGTGGGTATCTGCGGTGAGCAAGGCGGTGACCCAGCTTCAGTTGAGTTCTGCTACAAATCGGGCTTGAACTACGTGAGCTGCTCGCCGTTCCGCGTTCCAATCGCACGTTTGGCTGCCGCTCAGGCAACAATCCGCAACAGCAAATAATCTTAACGATTTGCAATATGAAAAAAGCCCGACTCAAAAAGTCGGGCTTTTTTGTTTTGGTGCGGATTTAGGAACCGCAAGAAATGCCAAAAATGACTGCGTTTTTTAAATAAAAATCATTGTATATTTGTGAGTAATAATTAATTATCGTTTATAGGTTTTACATAATGTGAATTATTGGACTTTAAAAACCAAAGAAAAAAGTATTTTTTAGGGAGGTTGATAGTATGAAAGATGGAAAAATGCCTAATCCAAATACAATAAATCCTATTGCAGGTTATGATAAAGAAATATATATAAAGCCAACAATAAAGAATAAAAACATTATTGTAGGAGATTTTTCATACATAGCAGATTCGGATTTTGAAAGTCACGTAACACACCATTATGAATGGAATAATGATAAGCTAATTATAGGAAAGTTTTGTCAGATAGCATCAGGAGTTGAATTTGTTATGAATGGAGCTAATCATCAAATGAATGCGGTTTCAACATTTCCATTCTATACATTAGAAGGATGGGAACAAACGCCACCAACACACAATGACCTACCAATAAAGGGAGATACTATAATTGGTAATGATGTGTGGATAGGACAAAACGCTACTATACTTCCTGGAGTTCATATTGGAGATGGTGCAATAATCGGTGCGAATAGTGTTGTAGGTAGTGATGTTGATCCATATACAATAGTTGTAGGAAATCCAGCTAAAGCAATTAGAAAAAGATTTGATGATGAACTAATTAGTATTATGGAAAGATTAAAATGGTGGGATAAAAGTATTGAAGAAATTAATGAATTAATACCTGTACTTACTAATAGCAATTTAGAATATGTAAAAGAAGAATTAAAGAAATTACTATAATTATAATTTAGAGCTGAAAGGCTCTTTTTTTTGTCTTTAAATTCTGTTCACTTACAAATCTTTTCTTATTATATATATTAAATTGTGTTCACTCTAAAAAGTTTGTTGTATTAGTTTTACATAATGCAAATTATAAAACCTTAAAACCCTATAAATCAAAAAAAAGGAAAGCGTTCACCACTTTCCTTTTTCTGTCTAATTCAGCCGCGCCAATTACCAGCACTTGGTGCTTTGGAACGACGATGCGGGAAGGCCCGCGCCGTTGTAGAGCGTGGCTTGGTCAACGCAGTCATTCCAAAGGTAGCGCACCGATGCGGGGGCGGCAACCTTGTCGGATGTCACCTTCACCTTTCCGTCTTCGATTACCGCTGTGGCGGGATAGTATTTGCCGTCTTTGCCAGCAATCTCAAAATCTTTGAGTTCGCCGCCTTTGGCGTTCAGACCTTCACCGTAATCGAAACTCAGGTAGATGGCTTTCCCATTGATTTCCTGACTCTTGAACAGCGGGCCGCTGCAAACAACGTCTTTGCCGTAGATGTTCTTAAACGCCCACAGCGCAAGGCGGTTGCCCACCTCAACCTTGTTGGCGGGGTGAATATTCTTGTTGTTGCCGATGTCGATGGTCGAAGCCATTCCCGAGTTGGCCACCGACAGCGATACGCGCTGAGCCTCGCGGATTTCTTCAGAGTGGCCGTTGGTGCCGTAGTCGTAGGGCGCAATCTGCACGTAGTAGAACGGGAAATCGCCCTGAGCCCACTTTTCGCGCCAAGCCTTAATCATTAGCGGGAACGTGCGGGTGTATTCCTCGGCGTGCCCCACGTTGGCCTCGCCCTGATACCAGATGGCACCAGCCATTGCGTAGCCTGCAAACGGCGCCACCATTGCGTTGTAAAGGCAGGTCGGTGTCATTTCGCTCAAATCGATGGGGCTAATCGGGCGTTGGAAAAATTCCATTGACTGTATGTCGAATTTGTAGAGTTTTCCTTTCGACAGTTCTGCCACGGGCAGATATTTCCAACTTCCAGCAAGCGACACGGCGGCTTTCTCGTTATCCTTCACGTAGCACTTCATTTTCGCGGGATTGCCGTAGAGTCCGCCGCCGCCCATATTGTCGGTAACGCGGACGGCAATAACAGCCTTGCCAGCCTTAACCTTCTCGGCGGGAACGGTGTAAACGCGGTCGGCCTGATAGTTGTTGGTGCGGCCGATGGGTTCGCCGTTGAAGAAAGTCTCGTCGCCGTCGTCAATCGCGCCAAGCGATACCACGAGTTCCTTGCCAGCCATTGCGGCGCTGATTTTTATGGTTTTACGGAACCACACAATGCCGTCGAAAGCGCGCACCTCGTTGTTGTTTTCCCAAAGAGTGGGGACGTTCATTGAGTGCCATTTGCTGTCGTCGAAATCAGGTTTTGCCAGGTCGCCGTCGCCAAGGTCGGGACGGGGGAATGTCGGCACCGACTGCTTCTGCGCAAGCCAACTGTTGCGTTTCTCGATGATTGGCGAACTTGCCTCAATGTTTTTTGCAATCTGACTGTATTCGGGCACGTTTTTGATATATTCTTGCGGAATCCAACTCTCGACAGGCGTTCCGCCCCACGACGAGTTGATAATGCCCACAGGCACACCAAGTTCGGCGTTGAGTTTTTTGGCAAAATAGTAGCACGTTGCGCCAAACTGCGGCGTGTTTTTTGGCGAAGCGGCCTTCCACTCGCCACCCGCCGCATTTTCCTCTTTAAAACTTGTGTTGCGCTCAACCATAAAGATGCGGATGTCGTTGTTGGTGCTGTTGGCAATATCCTCAGGGCCGTTCATAATGGTGCCATACGGGAAACCGCTCATAGGCATTTCCATATTGCTCTGTCCCGATGCGAACCACACCTCACCAATCAGCACATTGTTGATGTAGACGGTGTTCTTGCCGTTGATAATCAACGCGTAAGGTCCGCCGAACGATGGCGTCGCTACATTCACCTTCCAGCGCCCGTCGGCTGCGGCTTCGGCAGTGACGGTCTTGTTGTCCCACGTGTTCGACACTGTGATTTTCTCGCCAGGCTCGGCAAATCCCCACACAGGGGCCGAAGTTTTTTGCTGCAAAACCATTCCGTCGGTAAATAACGGCGGCATTTTGACGTCGGCAGTGGCGCAGGCAGCAAACGCAGCCACAGCCGTTAGAGTAAGAATCGCCTTTTTCATTAGTGTAGTGTTTTATAATTCAAATGCAAGATATAACGTTTTCGCAAACGTTGGAATCATTTGATTTCAAAATCGCTTTCGCGGATATTCTGACAAACAACTGTTGGCTATAGTCTAACGTTCAACTGAAAAAGGCAGTCCGAAGGACTGAATTTGCATAACCAGCGATTAAGCGAAGCGCAATCGCTGGCAGTTCAAAAAACGGAAGATAACTCTCTGAAAGAGAGAATCATATCAAGGTTCAGTCTTTCAGACTGAAAATTTGGGGTAGCCAATGCCGTAGGTTACGCTTCGCTTACCTACGGTTATAAAAATATTGTCTTTCAGACAAATACAAAACAAACAAAATTCAGTTATTTGTTAGACTATAGCCAACTGATTTTAAACACTGAATCTACGGAATTTAAATGTTCGATTCCGTGATTTCAGTAGGCAATTGAACTTGTTCGATTGCCGTTTTTTTATCGTTTCTGTGTTTTCTGTGTGTTCCGTGGTAAAAAAACTTCAATGTTAATTCCAAATAATTTGGGCGAAGATTACGGCACTTAGATTTCTGTATTTCAGTTTTTTTGCTAAATTTGAACTTCATTTTTCACATTAAAAACAAGATTTATGGCAATGGCAAGTTCGCAAGTATGGCTGAAAAGAATCAGAAACATTATCGGGTTTATGGGTATGATACTTCCCTGGATAGCGCTGTTTGGCGCGTATATGGTGTCGAAATCAGTCTGCATACCAAGCGCTTTTTGGGATAACCTTTCCATTTCCGCCACATACTACATTACGCCCGCTCTCACTGGCATTCTGACAACGGCCGCAGTTGTGCTAATGTGCTACGACGGCTACGAGTTGAAAGACGACGTTGTTACCACCCTGTCGGGCGTGTGCGGACTGATGATTGTGCTGTTTCCCTGCAACTGCGCCGTTTCGCCCGAAAAGGTTGGCTTGTTTCAGTTGCCCGCAAATATATCACACATAATTCACTGTGTGTCTGCTGTTTGCTTCTTCTTGTTACTTGCCTACAACAGTCTGTTTCTGTTTACGGAAGGTGCCCAAAATCCAACCAAACAAAAGAATACTAGAAACATTATCTATCGAGTCTGCGGAATCGGAATGTTGGCCGCTTTAATATTTATACCGCTACCTATACATTTCCCTGCTAAAATATTTATTGCAGAGACATTCGCACTCACCTTCTTCGGCATTAGCTGGCTTGTGAAGGGACAGGTGTTCGGGCTTTTTGCGGATAAATAAACCAAATTTGCTCTGCACTTTCCTACAAGACTATTTGTCAGTTATATGAACTGTGTCCGGATTTGCATTTTCAGTTTAGTTGCCTAAATTTGAGCACAACACACTGCAGTGGCGATATGAAAAATCTGACAATCAAAGAATGGAACACCGACGACCGGCCGCGCGAAAAGATGCTTGCAAAAGGCATTTCGGCTTTGAGCGATGCCGAACTATTGGCTATTCTGATTTCGACCGGCACCAAGAGCCAATCGGCGCTTGACCTTGCGCGTGCAGTGCTGCAGTCGGCTGGCAACAATCTGAACCAATTGGGAAAATTTACTGTAGCCGATCTTTTGAAGACAAATGGCATTGGAAAGGCAAAGGCTGTAACCATTATGGCCGCTCTCGAGTTGGGGCGCCGCCGTCAGAGCACCGACCGTGAGCAGATGGAGATTAAATCAAGCATCGATGCGTTCAATGTTATGCAGCCCATTGTTGGCGACCTGCCGCATGAAGAGTTTTGGGTTTTATTTTTGAATACCAGTAACCGCTTGATTGACAAGGCATGCGTGGGGCGCGGCGGAATCAATGCCACAACTGTCGATGTGCGTATAGTGATGAAAATGGCAGTTGAAAAACTTGCTGCAAGCCTGTTACTGGTTCACAACCATCCTTCTGGCTCATTAACACCCAGCACCGAAGATAAAAAACTGACTAATAGAATTATTGAAGCAGGGAAGCTGTTGGACATAAGAGTGCTTGATCATGTGGTGATTGCCGACAAGCAGTTTTTCAGCTTTGCCGACCAGGCAGTGTTAGGTCGATAGAATTTTAGATGTGCAAATGATGCAAAAACGGCAACCATTTTTGGTTGCCGTTTCTTGTTATTATAAAGATTCAATTATCAATAAAATCTAATTGAATCGCAGCAAACTCTTATACTGTCTTTTTTTTCATTTACCATCATATATATGTAATAAAAGACTGTGTTATGAAGTGATGTGTCGGTTTTTGTCTTGTAGGAAAGTTGCAAATCGGCAGATTTTGCCGGACAACCGCATTCATCGTAATTGGCATAGGCTTCAAGATAAACTGTATCGGAGAAAACTTCGCCAATGACTTCGGCAGCAGTGTAACATCCGTAGTCGTAGAGTTTTACATCGATGGTGAACGATTCGCCAGCTTTAACTGAATCTGGTATTTCAACACTCTCAAATGGCACTTGTGCAATTTGGGGACAATTGTTGCTGTCGACTTTGCAACCGGCCAAAACAGCGGCTGATATAAGCGGAATTAGAAATTTTGCTTTCATTATCAATACTTTACTTACGAACAACAATGTGTTTTGAGGCGGAAACTATCGACATTGTCTGGTCGTTGCCGATAAGGATATCGTAGATGGCAACGTAACGGGAGGAATCGCCGAGCGAAAGCCTGACAGATTTCTCAACTTTGGCGGTGTCGGGGAATTTGTCGCAATAGTCTTGAATGGCCGCACCCAAGAACCAAATGGTGTCGTGTCGGCGGTTGCATTTCACGCCATACTCTTTGATACATTCGCCTTTGTCGAGCACAAAATCAGCGGTGAATACCTGTCGGGCATCGACGGTGTCGGGGATGTCGGCACTAACAAAAGGCACGCTCACTTCGACCGGGCACCAGCTTCTCGGTTCCTTACAAGCGGCAACCACAACGGCAAATGCTGCAAATGCCAATAATCGTTTCATTATCATAAAATTACAGTGTTAGATGATGGACCTTTTCGAACTTCAAATCAGCATCGGTGCGGGCTGGCTTTTCTTCGGCTTTGTATCCGATGGCAACCACGGCCAGAACTTCATGCTCGGGCTTGAGATTGAGCAGCTTGCGCAGATTTTCGGTCGCAGGAACACCATCGTCGGTGCCGCGCAGATGCATCTGCACCCAGCAGGCGCCCAGCCCTTGGTTTTCGGCTTCGAGCATGATGAGCGTTGTGGCAATCGATGCGTCTTCAACCCAAACGTCGGATTTTGAAGTGTCGGCAATCACAACAATTGCCAACGGAGCGTTTGCAACCAGCGATGCACCATGAGCTTTAGCTTGAGACAGCTTTGTCAGCACATCGGGTTCATCAACAACC
The DNA here is from genome assembly GCA_946414435.1 of uncultured Bacteroidota bacterium. Classification (GTDB taxonomy): domain Bacteria; phylum Bacteroidota; class Bacteroidia; order Bacteroidales; family SZUA-534; genus RUG13583. The sequence continues at coordinate 20,357 of CAMKOM010000013.1, read as the reverse complement.
ACAAACTCGCACGGATAGACCGATTTGCCCGACGGCGCCAACAATCCGGCCTTCAAAATGGCTTCAACTTTTTGCCGTTCAACAGCTTGCGCTGTAAACTTGCGATGGCTGCGGCGCACGCGTATCAATTCTGAAAATTCCATAACTCAAATTTTGCGCAAGTTATAAACTTCAGTTCACATAACCGACCGAAAACGTATATTTGGCCACAATTTAAACAATAGAAAAATGAATAATTGGTACGAATGCAAAGTCAAATATCAGAAAGTTGACGAAGAAGGCCGCCAAAAGGCTGTGAGTGAAATTTATATGGTTGACGCAGTGTCGTTTACTGACGCCGAGGCGCAGATAACCAAAGAGCTGGAGCAGTACGCCGGACTGGGCGAGTTCAATGTGGTGTCGATAAAGACAGCAAGCTACTCGGAGATTGTGCCCAACGAGTCGGGCGACCGCTGGTTCAAGTGCAAGGCGGTGTTCATCTCGTTCGACGAGAAGACGAACAAGGAGCGCCGCACATCGTCGAATATGCTGGTGCAGGCCACCGATGTGAAAGACGCCTACGAAGTGCTCTCGAAGGCTCTGAGCACAAGCATCGCCGACTTTACAATTCCGGCCATTCAGGAGTCATCGATAATGGACATTTTCGGAATCCTGCACGATTTCGACAAGGCCGACGCGGAGGAGAAGGGCGAAGAATAATAGTCCTTGGCGAGAGCAGTTAACAGCATCTGTTGCTTACGTTGTGAGGCGGCAGATGCTTTTTTAATGTTGTTTCGCAAATAAGAAATTTCCGTAAATGCAGCCCCGACAAATTTCCCACACGTTGGTTTACAATAATTTTGTCACAGATAAATGTCCGGAAACGGAACAAATACGAACCTTAAAACGAAAGAATTATGTGCGGAATAGTAGGATATGTGGGGCCGCAGCAGGCTGCACCGATTTTGATGGACAGCCTTTGCCGGCTTGAGTACCGGGGCTACGATTCGGCGGGCATTGCAGTCCGCGACGGCGACGGCCACACAACGGTTGTCAAGGCCAAAGGGCGGCTCAAGGTGCTGTCGGAAAAGATTGACGGCGGACGCACGCTGAAGGGCTGCATTGGCATTGGCCACACACGCTGGGCCACTCACGGCGAGCCGAACGAAGCTAACGCCCACCCGCACATTTCGGGCTCGGAACCCGACGATTCGGCGGTTGTGGGTGTTCACAACGGCATTATCGAAAACTACGCCGAGCTGAAGGAAAAACTCGTAAAGGCCGGCTATATATTTTATTCACAGACCGATACCGAAGTCGCCGTCAAGCTTGTCGACTACTACTATAAAAAATATCCGACGCCGTCGAAGGCTATCGCGAAAGCGATGATGCGAATCCGCGGCTCGTACGCGCTTGCAATCCTTTTCAACGACCACCAAAATCAGATTTGGACCGCACGCAAGGACAGCCCGATGATTATCGGCGTGACCAAAGGCGAGACTTTCATTGCGTCGGACGTGCCGGCAATCCTGAAATACACGCAGGACATTTACTACGTGGGCAACTGCGAGATGGCGTGCGTTGAGGCCGGCAAGGTCAGTTTCTTCAATATCGATGAGGAACAGCTCGAAAAAGAAACCGTCCACATTACGTGGGATGCCAACGCTGCCGAACGTGGTGGTTTTGAGCATTTTATGATTAAAGAGATTCACGAGCAGCCGAAAGCTCTGCAAGACACGCTCAACTCGCTGCTGAACGACGGCCGGCTCGACATTACAAAGAGCGGTATCACGCCCGAGATTGCCCGCGGCATTTCTGAAATCAGCATTGTGGCTTGCGGAAGTGCTTGGCACGTGGGAATGGCGGCCAAATATGTGATTGAGGACATTGCACGAATCCCCGTCAGGGTTGATGTGGCGTCGGAGTTCCGCTACCATTGCCCCATTCTGCAGGAAAACGCGTTGGTGATTGTCATTTCGCAGTCGGGTGAGACGGCCGACAGCCTTGCCGCTTTGCGCGAAGCCAAATCGCGCGGTATTCGCACCTTGGCCATTCTGAACGTTTTGGGCAGCAGCATTGCCCGCGAGGCCGACCACGTGCTCTACACCCTTGCCGGACCCGAAATCGCGGTGGCAACCACCAAAGCCTACAGCGCGCAAATGCTTATCGGATATGTGCTTGCGGTTGAATTGGCATTTGAGCGCGGCGTTATCGACGAGGAGAAATACAAATACTACATTGCCCAACTGCAAACCCTTCCCGACAAGGCCGAGGGACTGCTCGAGGACAAAGAGCGCATTCAGTGGTTCGCGTCGAAATTCTCAACCGCCCACGACGCCTTTTTCATTGGCCGCGGAATCGACTACGCCGTGGCGCTCGAGGGCAGCCTGAAGATGAAGGAGGTTTCGTATGTGCACTCTGAAGCCTACGCCGCCGGCGAGCTCAAGCACGGCACTATCAGTCTGATTGAGGACGGAACTCTGCTTGTGGGCATTCTCACGCAGAACAGCCTGTACGAGAAGACCGTTTCGAATATGGTTGAGTGCAAGACCCGCGGCGCCTACCTGATGGCTGTGGCCACCGCCGGGCACTACGACATTGAGGATACCGCCGATTTCACCATTTACGTGCCGAATATCGATGAGCATTTTGCCGGCAGCCTGACGGTGATTCCGCTGCAGCTGTTCGGCTACTACTCGTCAGTCTCGCGCGGCCTTGACGTCGACAAACCGCGAAACCTTGCCAAGAGCGTAACGGTGGAATAACATTGAAGGACTGAAGAATTGAAGTCCCGATAGCTATCGGGATGAAGGATTGAAGGACTGAAATAAGTGCAGACAGCGGTCCGTTGTCTGAAGTCTGTTGTCCGTTGTCCGTTGTCCGTTGTCTGATGTCTGTTGTCCGTTGTCCGTTGTCCGAAAAATCACCCTTTCGTCTTTTCCGTCAGCGATTTGAATCCTTCGCCCAGAATCTCGTTGGCTTCAATCACGGCCACAAATGCGTTCGGGTCGATTTTGCTGATGTGCTCTTCCAGAATCAGCACTTCGCGGCGGTCCACAATGGTGTAAATCACCTTTTTAGGCGCGCCGCCGTACATTCCTTCGCCGTTCAGATAGGTGCCGCCGCGGCCAAGGTCGTTGAGCAGGCGCTCGCGGATTTCTTCGTGATGGTCCGATATTATGAGCAGCATTTTCTCGTGCCCGGCGCCTTCCAGAATCATATCCACCACCTTGCCCGTGATGAAAATCACCAGCCACGAGTACAATGGTATCTTCCAGTCGCTGAACGCGATAAGTCCCAGCAAGGCAATGGCGCTATCCACATAGATGAGCAGATGGCCGATGGGCAGGTGCGTATATTTGGCAATGACGGCCGCAATAATGTCGGAACCGCCCGATGTGGCCTTCGATTTGAACACAATGGCCAGCCCAATGCCGATGATGGTGGCGCCGAACACCGATGCCAGCAGCAGGTCGTCGGCAAGGCCGAGTGGGTCGTTCTCACCAATGAAAGCGGTGAGCGTATCCATAAACACTGCCGTCGAGATGAAGCCCAGCACCGTTTTGAAGCCGAAGCGCGGCCCCAGAATTTTCGTGCCGATGATGGTGAGAATGGTGTCGAGACAAGCCGACACAAGACCGATGGGCGTGCCGTCGGGGAACAAGTCGAACATTCCCTTGGTGGAGTGGTGAATGACGATGGAGATGCCGTAAACGCCGCCCGGCACAATCTTGTAGGGGTTGATGAACAGCACAAAACCCAGCGACAGCACAAACGTGCCCACCAGAATATAGACGACCGCCTTTGCCGCGTCGCGCCACGTGCCGCCGCCAGTCAACTTGTTTAAATCCAATGCCATAGTTTTCAATATCAGTTTGTAGCAAAGATATATTTTTGTTTAATCGGAGAATTGTTAAACGCAACCATTAAAACGTAAACTAATCTTTACTCATTACTCTTTAAACATTACACAATTGTATGGAAATTTTGTGATTTTTAGCCCTAAAAAGTTAGGAATTTTGTGATTTTTTACTCTAAAAAGTTAGGAATTTTGTGATTTTTAACTCATTTTTGTTCGGAATTTTGTGATGAATAATTGCTGAACAACGATGAGAAGAAAAATTGACAGTTTTCTAATAAATTGGAAATCAAAAGAAAAACGTCAGCCATTGATAGTGAAAGGGGCACGGCAGATTGGCAAAACCTATTCTGTAGAGAAATTTGCCAAAACGTACAGTCATTTGGTTGAAGTGAATTTTGCGACAGAGCCGTATTACAAAACTATTTTCGACAACGGTTTTTCTGTCGATGAAATCATAAAGCAGTTGTCCGCCATCAATCCGAAATTCCAATTTGTGCCGCATAAAACATTGATTTTCTTTGATGAATTGCAAGCCTGTCCGAATTGTGCGACAAGTCTGAAACCTTTTGACATCGACGGACGGTTCGATGTTATATGTTCTGGCTCGCTGATGGGTATAAGTTACAGCGAGATAGAATCTAATAGCGTTGGTTATAAAGAAGAGTATGAGATGCATTCGCTTGATTTCGAAGAATTTCTGTGGGCAAAGGGATATACTGACGAGCAGATTGATGACCTTTACAATTATATGCGCGATGTGAAGCCGTTGCCTGATGCCATTCTTGAAAAAATGTTCGGCAATTTCAAGGAATTTATGCTGACAGGCGGAATGCCGGCAGTGGTGAAACAGTTTGTAAAACAGGGCAATTTTTCGGGCATATTGAAAATTCAAAAGAAACTTTTGCTTGATTATGAAGAAGATATTACCAAATATGCTATCGGAATCGATAAAGCAAAAGTCAGAAATATCTATATGCATATTCCCGTTTATCTGGCAAAAGACAACAAGAAATTTCAGATTTCGAAGGTTGCAAAAGGTGCACGAAACAGAGAGTATGTCGGTACCGTCGATTGGCTTTGCGATGCGGGTATCGTCAACATTTGCTACTATTTAGACTCACTTGAACTGCCGCTGAAGGGCAATTACAATCCTAACAACTACAAGGTTTATTATCACGATACAGGGCTGCTGGTAGCTTCAATGGAAGATGAGGCGCAGATTGATTTGTTCAGGAACCGTAACTTTAACACTTACAAAGGCGCCATCTATGAGAATGTTGTGGGTGAGATGCTTGTGAAAGCGGGCTTTGGGCTGTATTGTTACAAGAACGAAAAATCGACAGTTGAGATGGATTTCTTTGTTCGCGATGCCGAAACACTGATTCCTGTTGAGGTGAAAGCTACCGATAACGCCACAAAATCGCTTGTCAAACTGATAAAACAAAACGACAATATCAAGTATGGTATTAAGCTGTGCTACAAGAATGTAGGCTTTAACGGACAGTTCTATACGTTCCCTTATTTTATGACATTTTTACTGAAGCGGTTCATTGCTGATAGAATTACTGAAGGTTGAAAAAAATTAATGTTTTACGACTTTTCTATGCCCCGTGCCCAAAATATTTATCATTCACCATTTGTGTTTATGGTGTGACCAATCAGTAATTTCCTTATACTTGCTTCCTTTATTGCATAAGGCTGAACCGCAACGGTTTTCACCAAATAAATTGCAATCACAAATTCACACTGCCATAAGGCGGAGCGGCTTTTTTGTACTGATTTTTATGTTTAACTAAATACTTTTTTGATATGAGAAAAATCGCGACACTTTTTTTAGGCGTATTGTTTGCAGGGCAGGCATTTACTGTTTATGCTGATAGCGATAACACTTTTGTACCAAACGTGTGGTACACTTTTGGCGAGAAATCATCACAATACACAACAGGTTCCACGGGCGAAGCCATAATTAATGTGCCTGAAGAAGGCTCTAGTTGGGACGTTCAGTTTTGCAACATTTTTCACAATGTAGAAGGCCAAATTGAAGACAACGATTTCAAATTGAGCTTTGATGTGAAATGGGAAGGCGAGACTGGTGCAGAATCGGTATTATTTTACATCTGGACGGGACAAAATAAATACTATAATGATGAAAGAGAATATGTCGAAGTTCACGATGACTATCAAATATATTCAAATGAAAATACAGAAATCATATTTGATAATGAAGGATTATGGGATATTTTGCAAAAAACTTATACTGCTACAAGGGAGTGGACTCATATTGAATGGGAGGGTACAATTGGTGAAAAAGGAGCCGATTACATTGGCATACAAATGAACCTTGCCGACATGGACGGCAATAATATCGGCAATTTTTGCTTCAGAAACATGGAAGTGCAGTTCGGCGAGAATGTTCTTTCTTTCTTTAAAGAAACTGCCAACTACACGCTTTTGTATGAAACCGATGGCAATGAAGCCACTGTTACAGGCATAGAAATGGATGAAGACGTCACAAGAGTAAAAATTCCTTCAATAGTTACTATTGAAGGTGTTGAATATCCTGTTACTACTATTGGTGATAATGTGTTTGCTACTTTCAGTAATCTGATTTCTGTAACGATTCCCAATTCGGTTACTCGTATCGGCGAAGATGCGTTCTATGGTTGCAGAAAACTGACTTCGGTGACAATCCCCAATTCGGTTATCAGTATTGGCAAAGATGCGTTCTATGGATGTAGCGATTTAACTAAAGCTAAATTTGCCAGCATCGAAAGATTGTGTGAAATAAAATTTGATAATTTGGATGCCAATCCATTGCACAATGCTCATCATTTATATATAAATAATGATGAGATTACCGAATTGATAATACCCAATTCTGTTACAAGTATCAGTAACTACGCTTTTACAGGATGCAGATATTTGACATCAATTATTGTTGGAAATAATGTAACACATATTGGTGAGAATGCATTCAGTGGATGTTCAAAAAAAATATTCAAATCGTATGGAAATGCTTACTATTTAGGAAACGGAGTTAATGATTATATGTGTTTAATAGAACCAAAAAATGATAAAAATCAACCATATGAGATAAATGACAATTGTAAAGTAATAGCGGACATTGCTTTACATGATTGTGGTTTAACAACGATAAATATTCCTAAGAGTGTTATAAGTATTGGCAATGTGGCATTTTATGGGAATATGGATATGACAGAAATAAATGTGGATGCTGAAAATCCTATATACTCATCTGTTGATGGAGTTCTGTTTGACAAACAAAAAACAACGCTTATAATTTGTCCTGAAGGTAAAACTGATGAATATTATATTCCAGAAGGAGTCACAACTATTTGCGGACATGCTTTTAGGGGGTGGAAAATATCTTCAATAACAATTCCCCAAAGTGTCACAGACATTAGTAGTGAAGCATTTATACTTCCTGTAAGAATAAATGTTGATGATAAAAATACTGTATACTTATCAGAAAATGGCGCCTTGTTCAATAAAGAAAAAACTACATTATTACGTTTCGCAACATACAATACTGATAATAAATATAGCATACCACAAAGTGTTACTTGCATTGGTGACAATGCGTTTTTTTATAATAATCTTAGTTTTGTCACCATACCAAATTCTGTGACAAGTGTCGGTAATTATGCATTTTATAATTGCGGTGCGACAATTTATTGCGAAGAGAATTCAAATACCGATGATTGGAATTCAAATTGGAAGGATTCCCATAGGCCGGTGTATTATAATTGCAAAGTAATAAGAAGTTTGGTCGATAATCCCGAATATGGGGAAGTAACACTTGAAGGACAAAATTATGCAGTTGCAGGCAATGATGGTTCGCTATGGTATTTAGAAGATGCTTCGGATGCAACAGCCAAACTCACAGCCAAGCCAGAAGATGGTTATCACTTTGTGCATTGGAGCGATGAAAACACTGATATGATTCATTCTGTTGCTGTAATTGAAAGTAAAACATTTACAGCAACATTTGATGCTCATACCATTGTTACCGATGCAGCAGTTGTTGCTACCGAAACACAATCAGGTCTTACTGAAGGTTCGCATTGCTCTGTATGTGGCACTGTTATAGTCGCTCAAGAAGTTATTCCCGCATTAGGCGGGCAAGGAGGCAACGAGAACCAAGGTGGCGAAAATGGTGAAGGCGGAAATGAAAACCAAGGCGGCGGTAACGAAAATCAAGGAGGAAACAACGAAGGTGGCAACGAGAACCAAGGCGGAAATAATGAAGGTGGAAATGAGAACCAAGGTGGCGGCAATGAAAACCAAGGAGGTAATGAAGGTGGAAATGAGAACCAAGGCGGAAATGAGAACCAAGGCGGAAATGAGAACCAAGGTGGCAACGAAAACCAAGGCGGCAACGAGAACACCAATCCCGGCACCGCAGTTGCCGAATCAGCCGTCAACGCCATCAACATCTACGCCCATGGAAACACCATTGTTGTTGAGAACGCAACGGATGAAATCCGCGTTTATGATGCAATGGGACGTTTGGTTTGTAGGGACGTGGCGTGCCGCGTTCGTGCGGAAATCAATGTTAACACCGCCGGTGTTTACATTGTAAAGGTTGGCAACGTGGCACATCGGGTGATGGTGAACTGATAATCGGGTAAAATATTGAATATCCGCATTGTAGGGCTGTCATATTGTGGCAGCCCTACGTGTTTAAATACTTTATAAAACCAATCTTCTAAAAAATCCCCCAACAAGTGTTACATTTGAAAAATTGGCGCGTCATTTATGGTGTAATTTGATAAGTGATTTTGGAATCGAACTACGTAGATATTAACAGTCGACTCATTGATGAGTGCCGGAACGGGAGCAGCAAGGCCCAGTTCGAGATATACAAACTGTATTACAAGGCGATGTACAACACCTGTCTGCGGTTTGTTCGCGACTCGATGGAGGCCGAAGATGTGATGCAGGAGGCTTTTCTTGCGGCGTTCCGGAACATCGACTCGTTCCGCGGCGAGGTGAGTTTCGGCGCGTGGCTGAAGCGCATTGTGGTGAACCGGTCGCTCGATGCGCTTCGGAAACGCAAACTCGACCTTGACCCGCTCGAGGAAGGACGCACTGTTATCGATTCCGAGCCCTACGACGACGGCGAGGTCGATTACAAGGTGGGGCAGGTGAAGATGGCCATCGGCTCGCTGCCCGACAACTACAGAGTGCTGCTCACCCTGCACCTGATTGAGGGCTACGACCACGACGAAATAGCCCAGATATTGGAAATGAGCAACGCCGCCGTGCGCACAGGCTACTCACGAGCCAGAAAAAAATTACAGGAACTTTTGGAAACGAAAAAATTCGAGATATGGATGAGTTAAAGAAATTTATTGAACAGAACCGCAGCCAGTTCGACGATTGCGAACCGATGGACGGCCACTTCGACCGCTTCATGCAGAAACTCGAGGCCGAGCAGCGCCACACCATTGGCCGTAGCCGCACCCAGATTCTGAAGATTGCCGCCGTGGCGGTGATTGCGATAGTGTTGGGCGCAACCGTGGTCAGCACGGGCATCCATCGCGGTGTCAGGCTGATTGAGGCCGAGATGGCCAACGCCGACCCCGACGCACCAATGAAACTCATTGAGCGCACCACCAACTACGTGAAGGCAAAGGTTGAGCCCGAGTACAGCGAGACGCAGAACTACTACATCAGCCTTGTTGACAACCGTCTCGACGAAATCCGCAAGACTGAAACTGTTGACGAGAAACAGAAAGCCGAACTGCTGAAAGAGATGTCGGAAATGGACGAACTGTTTGTCAATCTGCAAAAAGAGCTGAAGGCCAACCCCGACAATCCCGTGCTGATTGACGCGATGATAAATCACTATCAGACAAAAATCGAAGTGTTGAACCAAATAATTACTAATCTGAATAGTATCAAACAATTAAATACGAAACAAGATGAAAAAGTTGATTTATAGTTTGATGGCGGCGGCCGTTCTGCTGATGACGTTACCAGCCCAGGCCGCTCGAAAAGAGTTCAAAAAGACAATCCGCTACGAGTTCAGCATCGACCAGAACACGCTGCTCGAGATTGTGAACCGCAACGGCAACATTGTGATTGAGAACACCGATGACGACCGCGTGACCATCGAGGCCGTTGTCACAGGACGCGGCGGCAGCGACGACGAGGCCGAACGCACCTGCCTGAAAATCACGCCGTCGGCAGTGATGGCCGACAACAAGATTTCGGTGAGCGCCGAGGTGCCCAACTCACTCAAATACGAGAATTTCGACTTGAGTTACACCATTGTGATGCCAGCATACACCAACATCAATCTGTCGAATAAATTCGGAAACGTGCAGATTGACAACTTGCAAGGTCGGACATCGATAAAAGTTGGCTACGGCAACCTGAAAATCAGGCAGCTAAACGACCATACAGGCGGCTTCCCGGTGATTGATTTGGCTTACTCGCGCGAGTCGGAGATTGAAGAGATGAACATTGGCGGTGTGAACCTGAGTTATTCGGGTATCAACATCGGTAGCGGACAGGCCGTGGCCGTGTCGAGCAAATACTCGAAAGTAGCGGTGGGCACAAGCGCGTCGATTGCCATCGAGTCGGCCTACGACAACATCAAAATCAGTAACACCGACAAAGTCGATATCTCGACCCGCTACACCAAACTTCAGATGGACCACGTTGCCGAAATGGCCAATGTCGGGATTGAATACGGAAGCGTGAACATCGGTAGCGTCGGAAAAGATTTCAGGAACATTACCATTAATGCCAAATATTCTGATTCTGAGATTGATATGAGTGGAGCGCGCGACTATTCGTTCGACTTGAAAACGAAATACGGCAACATCACCACGCCCAATCACAATCTGATTTACCAAGAGCAGATATCTAACGACAGCAACAAATCAGCAAAAGGCCGTTCGGGTAATGCTGATAATGGTGGAAGAATTAATGTATCAGCAAAATACGGTAACATCAAGGTTAAAAACAGCAAATAACATAGACGTCGGTAACAAAAACCGCCAACAAAAAATGCGACTGCGAATGCGCTTCCGTCAAGGGTGCGTATTCGCATTTTTTGTTTTTTAGGCGTCAAAACCTAAGCTTTTTCCAAATGGCTTTGCACCAATTGGTTAGTCTGTTATTAAAGTGTTAATTGCGGGCGAAATCTATTATGGCGTGTTAGCCTATTTAATGGTAATTTTAGGTGCAGAAAAATTTGATTGACTATGCGAGATTCAGGCGATTTGTATGAGGACAAAGAGGTGGTATCCAACGTCAAGCGCTACGAGGCGATGAAACGGAGCGGAGTGTACGCCTATTTCGATGTGGAGGAGTTCCTGATGATTGTGGACTACTATATGAGCCACGATATGCAGAACAAGGCCGTTGAGGCGTGCGAAACTGCACTCAAAACCCACGGCCCCGACCCGGAGCTGCAACTTAAACGTGCACAAATCCACGTGCACCAAGGCAAGGCCAAGACTGCGCTGAAGATGATAATGCCGCTTGAGCCGCTGCTGAACGACGACTATGAATTCTACTTGACCAAGGCGTCGGCGCTACTGCAATTGGGCAAAGACGAGAAATCGTTCATCGACTGCTTCAAGAAAGCACTCGAATTGAGTGAGGACGTGGAGCCTGAGGAGCGCGAGGATATTTTTATGAGCATCGGCGAGATGTTGGAGAACGGACAATACTACAAACCCGCCCTGTCGATTTACAAGGTGGCGAGCAAGGAGTTCCCCGACAACATCGACTTTCTGTTTAAAATTGGTGTCTGCTACGAGAGTCTCGACCGCATCGACGAAAGTCTGGAGGCATACAACCGCGCCATCGACCTTGACCCGTTCTCGGAATGCGCGTGGTACAATATCGGCATCGCCTACAACCGTATCAGTGAGTACGAAAAGGCCATTGAGGCCTATAACTACGCTATCGCTCTCGACCCAACATTCTACGACGCGCTCTTCAACAAGGGCAACACCTGCTGCAACGCGGGGCTTTATCAGGAGGGGATGGAGTGCTATCAGGAGTACCTGAAGACCTACCCCAACAGCGTTTCGGCGCAGTGCTACGTGGGCGAGTGTCTGTTCCACCTTGGCCGCATTGAGGAGGCTGAGCGCTGCTTCGACAGCATCATCACGCTTTTCAGCGATTATGCCGATGCGTGGTTTGGCAAGGCGATGATTCTGGGCCTGCGCGAAGATTATGCGGACGCCATTGCAACAATGAAGAAGGTTCTCGAACTCGATGCCGAGTATGATGCCGCCTGGTTCCAACTTGGCCGCCTATACGCCGCCGTCGATAACCTTGAAGACTCGATTGAATCGTACCGCGAGGCGCTGAAACTCAACCACTACGATGTCAATTTCTGGGAAGGGCTGGCATTGGCCTACTATATGCTCGACGATGTGCGTTCCACCATCTCGGTGCTCACAAAGGGACTCGACTATCTGCCCGACGACAGCATTCTGCTCTATACGTTAGCAGCTGTCTATCAGATGATTGGTCGTCATGACGAGTGCATAGCAAATTTCCGCAAGGCGTTCAGTCAAAACCCCGAACTTTGCGACCGGTTCACCAACATTGTCCCGGACAACAAAATACCGCGCGAGATTGCGCAACTGTGCAAGAAACATGATGACAATCAATAATATATACAATGATGAACAACACTAAATTCCACCTTCACTGCCGCAAATGCGGCGCCGACATTCCAGGTTTCAAGGAGTGGTTTGCCAACAATCAGAAATGCCCGCACTGCGGCGGAACTTACGTCGATGTGAAATATCACCGCGACTACAGCGAGTTGAAGAAACTTATCGACACAAAAGAACACGTTGAGAACGTTTGGCATTACTTTGATTTTCTGCCACTTATCGATAAGAAAAACGAGATTTCGCACACCGAGGGCGCCATTCCTGTCGACCGTTGGGAGTTTATGGAGAAGTTCGCAAAGAAATACTACAATCTCGATATCACCGTCCGCGCCTACCGCAACGACCTGAACCAGGGCACAGGCACCTTCAAAGATGTGGCGGGAGCCGTCACTGCAAGCGTGCTCAAAGAGAACGGTGTGAAGGACTACTGCGTGGCCAGCACGGGCAACATTGCCAACGCTTTCGCGCACTATTTCGCTGAAGCGGGTATCAACCTTGGTGTTTTTGTGCCCGAAGACACGCTGAAAATCAACGAGGCAGAGATAAACACCTACGGCCAGGGCCTGTTCCGCGTGAAGGGCGACTATGCGATGGCCAAAAAGGTGGCCGCCGACTATTCGGCCAAATACGGCATTCTGATTTCGGGCGGCAACACAGACCCGATGCGCGTTGAGGCCAAAAAGACGATGGTTTTTGAGTGGCTGCGCCAAATGGGCAAACTGCCGTCGGTTTACATTCAGGCAGTGAGCGGCGGCACAGGCCCGATTGCCATTGCCAAAGGCTGCGCCGACCTTGAGGGTTTGGGCTACGACAACCGCTTGCCGCGATTCATTATGGTTCAGCCGTCGGGTTGCACACCGATGGTTGAGGGCTACGCAAAAGCCAAGGCCGCAGGCTTCCCCGAGGGTTGGCAGAACGACTATCCGTGCTACGAGAACCCCAAGACCAGCGTTCCGATTTTGGCCACAGGCAAGCCAGGAACCTTCCCCATTGTGGCTTCGCTCGTGAAAGAGTCGGGCGGCGATTTTGTCGCCTTCGACGAGCAGTATCTTGCTGATATGGCGAAACTTGTAGCCTACGAGACCACCGTTCGCATTGGACCTGCAGCGGCTGTCTGCGTTGGCGGCTTCTTCGAGTCGCTCAAGAACGGCTTGCTCAAGAACGGCGACGATGTGCTTATCAACCTTGGCGAGGGTTCGCGCCGCGCGCCAGCCTTTGTCGAGAGCATAATCTACACCACCAAGCACGTGGCTTCGGTTGACGAGTGCGAGAAATTCGACCGCTCGAAATTCGAGCCGATGCTTTGGGACAAAATTTTGAAAATCTACAACTTATAATCAGGAATGAGGGAACACATAGCCAATTTCCTGAAAGGCTTTGCAATGGGTGTGGCCAACGTCATTCCAGGCGTTTCGGGCGGCACCATTGCACTGCTTACAGGCATTTTCGAGCGGCTGATAAACGCACTCAAATCGTTTGACGTTGAGGCGGTTAGGCTGCTGCTCAAATTCAAGTTCCGCGAGTTCGCGCAGCACGTCGATTTCGGTTTTCTGCTGTCGGTGTTTCTTGGCGTCGGCGTCAGCATTATATCGGTGGCCAAACTGCTCGAGTTCCTTTTCCAGTCGTACCCCGTTTACGTGTGGTCGTTCTTTTTCGGGCTGATACTCGTATCGGTTTGGTTTGTAGGCAAATCGATAGGCAAAATCGATGTTCCTGCGGCGGTTTCGTTCGTTATTGGCGCCGCGGTTGCCTTCGGCCTTTCGGTGATGAATCCCGCAACCGAGAACACCGCCTTTTGTTACCTGATAATCTGCGGCGCGGTGGCCATTTGCAGTATGATTCTGCCAGGTCTATCGGGCTCTTTCGTGCTGATTCTGATGGGCAACTACCAACTGATAATGATTTACGCCGTGTCGCATTTCGATATGAAAATCATTGTCCCCGTGGCCATTGGCGTGGTGGTGGGGCTGTTGGCGTTCTCGCATTTCCTGTCGTGGCTTTTGAGCCGATACGCCCGCCAGACGATGGCTGTGCTCACAGGCTTCATTTTCGGCAGCCTTGGCACCATTTGGCCGTGGAAAAACCCCGTCTATCTGATGCAGGACGGCGCTGAAGTGCTGAAAAACGGCAAGCCGATAATCCAGAGTTACCAGATGTATTTCCCGCAAGAGTTCAGCGCCGAAGTGGCCATTGCCATTGTGCTGATGGCGGCGGGAATGGCGGCTCTTTGGGCGCTTGAGAGGTCGTCGGAAAAGGCAAAATAGGGCGGTTGCAAATATTTCTTCTCTGAACGCTACAAAAATATTTCGTTGAAATACAAAATGATAAATCGCGCGTTGACGTTTTTTTTGCGTCGGCGCGCGATTTTTTTTTCAAGGCGAAGCAACCTTTTGCACCACTACTGCATCTTACAATCGAAATTTTTATAATATTTGTGTAGTTAACTTTTAAAATTAAGATTATGAGAAAGATTTCTATTTTAACATTATGCGCTATGGGCGCAATGTTATTCGCAAATTGTGGCGGTGGTTCGCAATCAGTAACCAAAGGCCGTCAGGAAATAACCATTCCGTGCCAGGACCAAGGCCGCTCTGACAAGAATTTCTTCCGCGCAAGCGCAACTGCCAAGAGTGCTAATCTGAACACGGCCAAACAAAAGGCTCTGCTTAACGCCAAACAGACTTTGGCTGCAAACATTGCATCGACAATCAAATCGGTTACCGAGAACTATGTGAACGAAATGGATGCTGCCGGTGCAAGCGAATTCGAGCAATCGTACCAGAACATGACGAAAGAGGTTGTTAACCAGAAATTGTCGAGTGTTGCTGTTACCTGCGAGAAGTATTATGAAGCTGAAGGCGGTGGCTATGAATCATTTGTAGCTGTTGAGATGAGCAAGGAAGACATTGTTAACGCTGCCGAAAGCGCAATCTCGAAAGACAAGAAACTCGAGGTTATGTACGACCGTGAGAAATTCCGTCAGAAATTTGACGAGGAAATGAGCAAGTTGCAATAATTAAAATTGTTACTGAATGATTTTTAGGAAGTTGTCCGGAAAAGGCAACTTCCTTTTTTAATCAAATTCAAAATCCGTCACTATGAAGAAGATACTAATAGCATTGGCATTGCTTGTCGGTTTTGGTATGGTGAACCAGACTTATGCACAAAAAGCGAAAGTGCTTGAACATCAACCCAAAAAGAAACCCGCATGGGTGAACACTTTAGTGAAGGACTACATTATTGTGGTGGCTTCGAGCAATACACTTGAAGATGCACAGGAAAAAGCGTTGATAAAGGTTAAAGAACATATTATCAGTTCGGTAGCTGATAACATTTCGTCGACATCGGAATACACTCTGACCGAGGACACCAAATCGGGCGATATGAGCATTACCGAGAACTATAAGGTTGCAACCAAGACTCGCGCTGCCGACATCCCGTTCATTAAGGGCATTTCGGTGAATCAGGTCGAAGAATACTATTGGGAAAAGGTGAGCGAGAAGGGCAAGATAACCTTCTATTACCACATGAAATATCCGTTCACCGAGTTCCAACTCAAGAAACTGATTATGGAATATGAGCGCGCCGACCGCGATCTGACGCAACAGCTCGAAGGCTTTTTGGCGCGGATTGATGATGCCGAAAGCATTGAGGAACTGAACCAGTTGAGCAACATAATCAAGGCGCTTTCGACATCGTTTATTGATGTGGACAACCGCAAGACAAAGTGCAATGTGGCTGTCAGCAAGATTTCGCAAATGATTAAAAATGTGTCGATTGAAGCTGTCGGAACATCGCTTGGCGAAATTCGTTTCTCGCTCTATACCAACGGCCGCATCATTAAAACATCGGCTACACCGAAAGTGAAATCGAACTGCGCAAAAATCAACGACATCAAACCCGATGGAGATGAATGGGTTGTGAAATATTCGGTTGACGAATGCTACGACGACCCCGACAACAAAATCACGGTTAGATGCGGCAGCGCGTCGAAGGATTTTTGGTTCAACGTGAAGGAAAACAGTGTTGAGATTTTCGTGAACAGCGACATCAACCTGACCGGTGGAACCGACAATGGTGAGACCATCGAAGGCTGCAACTGCTTTATTCCGGTGGTGTCGAAATACGACAGCCCGTTTGTGATTGAGAAGGTGGTGCTGAATTTTGGCAATGAGTCGCCAATAATCATCGAGAACATCGGCCAACGATTCTCGGGCAAGGGCAATCACGACCTTAACCTGACAATAAGCAAACAACTCGACAAGAGCGTTTACTCACAAAAGAAATATCCGATGGTGAAGGGCACAATTTTCTACAAAGCCGTGTCGAGCAATGAGAACAATGCCTATCGCATCTATAATAACAGAATTACAACAGAGTGGTAATCTGATATTTAAAAATAAAAAGCCGGCTTAATACCGGCTTTTTTTATGAGGTTGGCTCTGTTATTCGTAAAGCCGGTTACGCAGTTCGGCAATATGGCTGTCGCTGATGTAATCATCGTATTCCATCATCTTGTCAATCATTCCGTTGGGGCCGATTTCGATGATTCGGTTGCTCACGGTCTGAATGAACTCGTGGTCGTGCGACGACATCAGCACGTTGCCCTTGAACTTGACCAGCGTGTTGTTGAACGCCTGAATTGACTCAAGGTCGAGGTGGTTGGTGGGGGTGTCGAGGATGAGGACGTTGGCGTTGCGAATCATCATCCGGGCAATCATACAGCGCACGCGCTCGCCGCCCGACAGCACATTGGCCTTCTTGTTCACTTCGTCGCCCGAGAACAGCATTTTACCCAGATAACCACGCAGATAGAGGTCGCTAGTGTCTTCAGAGAACTGTGCCAGCCAGTCCATCAGCGTGATGTCGTCTTTGAAGAATTTCTCGTTGTCGAGCGGCAGGTAGGCCTTTGTGATGGTCTGCCCCCAAGTGTATGAGCCGGTGTCGGGCTCAAGGTGGTCTTTCAGAATCTCGAAGAGAATGGTCATTGCGCGGGTGTTGCGCGACAGGAAGACGATTTTATCATCTTTGTTGACCGTAAAGTTCAGATTGCTAAACAGTTTCACACCATCAACAGTCTTCGAAAGATCCTTCACTTCGAGAATGCGGTCGCCACACTCACGCGCCGGTGTGAAGATGATGCCGGGATATTTACGGTTTGACGGCTTAATCTCTTCAATATTAAGTTTTTCCAACATTTTCTTGCGGCTAGTGGTCTGCTTGCTTTTGGCCACGTTGGCACTGAATCGACGGATGAACTCTTCAAGTTCCTTCTTCTTCTCTTCAGCCTTTTTGTTCTGCATTTGTTGTTGACGCAGAGCAAGTTGGCTCGACTCGTACCAGAAACTGTAGTTGCCGGCGAACATCTGAATGCGGTTGAAGTCGATGTCGACGGTGTGGGTGCAGATTGAGTCGAGGAAGTGGCGGTCGTGCGAGACCACAAGCACCGTGTTCTCAAATTCCGACAGGTAGTTCTCGAGCCAGGTCACGGTGTCGAGGTCGAGGTCGTTGGTGGGCTCGTCGAGCAGCAGGTTGTCGGGCTTACCGAAAAGCGCCTGCGCCAGCAGTACCTTCACCTTCTCTTTACCGCTCAACTCACGCATATATTTTTGGTGCAAATCTTCTTTGATGCCCAGTCCGCTCAACAGCGTTGCAGCGTCGCTCTCGGCGTTCCAGCCGTCCATCTCGGCAAATTTCTCTTCCAGTTCCGATGCCTTGATGCCGTCTTCTTCGCTGAAATCAGGCTTTGCGTAGAGTGCGTCCTTCTCGTTCAACACGCGCCACAGTTCGGCGTGGCCCATCAGCACGGTGTTGAGCACTGTGCAGTCGTCAAACTCAAAGTGGTTCTGCTTCAGCACCGACAGCCGTTCGTGCGGTCCAATGGTGACAGTGCCGCGCGTAGCGTCGATTCCGCCGTAGAGCGTCTTCAGAAAAGTGGATTTTCCGGCGCCATTGGCACCAATAATGCCATAGCAGTTGCCCGGTGTGAACTTAAGATTAACATCTTGAAAAAGAATGCGTTTGCCAAACTGAACGCAGAGATTTGATACTGTAATCATCGTCAATTTTTTTGAGCCGCAAAGGTAGTCAAATACAAACAATAAAAAATCAGTTGCTTATGGCGCTCGTATATAATAATTTTTTATTTTCGTAAAATAGTTGCAATTGATTCTACCACTAATAAATACATAAAATGAAAACCACAAAACACATCATTCTTGCAGCGGCTTTGTGCTTCTGCAGTGCATTTGGCGCAAAAGCAGCTTACAATGGCACGCCGGTTACACCAAATAAAATTTCAAGCAGCAATTACACCTCATACGGCTTTACCCCAACAAACTATTCGGCTTACAATGGTTGGTACGCCATTAGTACTGCTGAGGAACTATATGGTTTTGCCGCATTGGTAAATGACGGCACCTCCTCGGCCAATGGCGTTCTTACAAATGACATTGTTGTTAACGAGAACGTGCTGAAGGCAGACGGCACACTCAATGGTACACCAACACATAGCTGGACACCGATAGGAACTGCATCGAGGCCATTTTCTGGCAAATTTGATGGACAAGGGCACTCTGTCAGCGGCTTATATTTCAGCAAGACTGGAAATGTAACTTATCCTGCAGGGGGTGGACGCATTGGATTGTTTGGATATTCTAGAGGAACAAGTTCCAGCAATAGGGCGGAAATATCGAACGTGGGTGTTATTGATACATATTTTAATGGTTATTTTTCTGTGGCAGGTATTTGTGGTACAGCCTATTCTTATACAACCATAAGTAATTGCTACAACACCGGAACCATCAATGGAATCCATAATATTGGAGGCATTTGTGGCTGGGTAGAATCTAATACGACCATAATCAACTGTTATAATGCAGGTATGATAAGAGGAAATCATAGAGTTGGAGGTGTTTGCGGTCAAATACATCCTTCATCATCAGCAACAAACCGGATAACCGATTGTCACTATTTAGAAGGTTGCGCTGTAGATGGCAGAGGTGTGGTGCAGAATGGTATAGGTAATGAATCAACTGGTCAAACCACATCTGATGGAGGAAATATGTCGTCAGCATCCGCAGAGGAAATGGGTGAAATGTTAGCTCAGTTGCTTGAAGGAGACGATTCTGGAGGTGTTTTTTGTGCCGGTAATATAATAACTGTTTATGGTGATTGGGTGGTAACAACCACTTTTGTTGTTCCTTCAGGAAAAACAATGGTAGTGGGAGATGATGCATCTGTTACCATAACTGGAACTGGTACAATTACAAATAATGGCGCTATTACAAATAACGGCGCTATCACTGCCAACGGCACAATATCTGGCAATAATCTTAGTGGCTCGGGTAGATTTATCTATAACCAACTCTCTGATGCCGATGTAATATTGTCCGTTACAAGTTACACATACAAAGGATCTGCATATACACTTGGAAATGGTATTAGTGCAACAATAAAAAGCCACACCTTCTGTGGCAAATCATTCACTTTTGATGCTACTGGCTACACGGTTTCTTACGAAAACAATCGTAATGTTGGCAGTAATGCAAAAATCAAATGGGTTGGTACATCAACTGTTGAGAAAACTTTTGCCATAACCGCGAAAACAATCACAGTTACTGCAACAGCCAACAACAAAACCTATGATGGCAAAACTACCGCTACTGGCACATTGACACCATCAGGAATTGTCAGCGGTGACAATGTAACTGTCAACTATTCTTCAGCCACATTCAACAACAAGAATGTCGGCACGGGCAAGCAGGTGACATTCAACATTACCAAGAGCGGCACCGATGCAAACAACTACACAATTGCATCGACGGCGACGGCGACAGCCAATA
>CAMKOM010000012.1 GCA_946414435.1 uncultured Bacteroidota bacterium | reverse complement strand
CCAAACTAATTATTAGTTTTGCGCTTGCGTGCCGTGAACCATAGCGAAACGGCCAAAACTTTGATTGATAGTTATTAAGATACTCATTTATAACACTTTAATTTAAATACAAACAAGATGGCAAAAGAGAAAAAGTTTATCACTTGTGATGGTAATCAGGCCGCAGCGCATATCGCGTATATGTTCTCTGAGGTTGCAGCCATTTACCCAATCACACCATCTTCGCCAATGGCAGAAAACGTTGACGAATGGGCAGCTCAAGGCCGAAAGAACATCTTCGGCGAGACAGTTTTAGTTCAGGAAATGCAGTCGGAAGGCGGTGCGGCAGGTGCTGTTCACGGCTCGTTGCAGGCAGGTGCGCTCACAACCACTTTCACCGCTTCGCAGGGCCTTCTGCTTATGATTCCGAATATGTACAAAATCGCTGGCGAACTCATACCGACAGTGTTCCACGTTTCGGCTCGTACGCTGGCTTCGCACGCACTCTGCATCTTCGGCGACCATCAGGACGTTATGGCCTGCCGTCAGACTGGCTTTGCAATGTTGGCCGAGGGTTCGGTTCAGGAAGTTATGGATTTGGCTGGTGTGGCTCACTTGGCAACACTCAAGAGCCGTGTTCCGTTCCTGAATTTCTTCGACGGTTTCCGCACTTCGCACGAGTATCAGAAAATTGAGGTTGTTGAGCAAGACGACCTGAAGGAACTGGTTGACTGGGACGCAGTTAAGGCTTTCCGCGAGCGCGCTTTGTCGCCAGAGCGTCCTGAAATGCGCGGTATGGCTGAGAACCCCGACGTGTTCTTCGCTCACCGCGAGTCGTGCAACCCGTACTACAACGCTGTGCCTGACATTGTGGCCGACTATATGGACAAAATCAGCGCCTTGACTGGCCGCAAACACCGTCCGTTCGACTACTATGGCGCAAAAGACGCAACCAACGTTGTTGTTGCAATGGGTTCAGTTACCGAATGCATCAAAGAGGTTGTTGATAAGAAAGTTGCAGCAGGCGAGAAGGTTGGTATGATTGCCGTTCACCTGTATCGTCCGTTCTCACTCAAATATTTGAAAGAGGCCATCCCCGCATCGTGCAAACGCATCTGCGTTCTCGACCGCACCAAAGAGCCTGGCGCAAACAGCGAGCCGCTGTTCCTTGACGTTGTTGACGCTCTGACCGAACTTGGCCTGATTTCGAAAATCGAAGTTGTCGGCGGCCGCTACGGTCTGGGTTCGAACGACACTACACCTGCGCAAATCATCGCCGTTTACGACAACCTGGCTATGAACACCCCGAAGAACCACTTCACTCTGGGTATCACCGACGACGTTACCTTCACATCGCTGCCTGTCGGCGAAGAGGTTTCGGTTGCGCCCGCTGGTCAGTTCCAAGCCAAATTCTACGGCCTTGGCGCCGACGGTACCGTGGGTGCAAACAAGAACTCGGTTAAGATTATCGGCGAGACTACCAATAAATATTGCCAAGCATACTTCTCGTACGACTCGAAGAAATCGGGCGGCTTCACCTGCTCGCACCTTCGTTTCGGCGACGAGCCAATCCGCTCGACATATCTGGTTACAACACCGAACTTCGTTGCTTGCCATCAGCAGGCTTATCTGAATATGTACGACGTTACTCGCGGCCTGCAGAAAGGCGGTACGTTCCTGCTGAACACCATCTGGGAAGGCGACGAACTCATCGCTAACATCCCGAACAAGGTGAAGGCTTATTTCGCAAAGAACGACATCAAGGTTTACTACATCAACGCAACCAAGATTGCACAGGAAATCGGCCTTGGAAACCGCACCAACACTATTCTTCAGTCGGCATTCTTCCGCATCACTGGCGTGATTGCAGTTGACAAGGCTGTTGAGGAAATGAAGCATTTCATTGTGAAGTCGTACGGCAAGAAGGGCGAGGACGTTGTGAACAAGAACTACGCTGCTGTTGACCGCGGCGGCGAGTACAAGGAACTGGCTGTTGACAAGGCTTGGGCCAATCTGCAAGACCAACCGAAGGTTTACACCGACGGCGACGACTTCATCAACAAGGTTGTCCGCCCAATCAACGCACAAGACGGTGATTTGCTGCCTGTTTCGTCGTTCAAGGGTATTGAGGACGGTACTTGGGCCGCTGGAACTGCCAAATTCGAGAAACGCGGCGTTGGTGCTTTCGTACCTGTTTGGAATTCAGAGAATTGTATTCAGTGTAACAAGTGCGCATACGTCTGCCCGCACGCTTGCATCCGTCCGTTTGTAATGACCGAGGACGAGAAGGCAGGCTTCGGTGGCGACACCATCCCCGCACTCGGACCACAGTTCAAGGGAATGTACTTCACAATGCAAGTGGGTGTTAAGGACTGCTTGGCTTGCGGCAACTGCGCCGACGTCTGCCCTGGCAACCCGAAGAAGGGCGGCTCCGCTCTCAAAATGGTGGCTTACGACGACACTTCGGCCGAAGCCGCAAAAGAGGCTGCCAACTGGAACTACTGCGTTGAGAAGGTATCGTCGAAACAAGACCTTATCGACATCACAGCCAATGTGAAGAACTCGCAGTTCGCAACACCGCTGTTCGAATTCTCGGGCGCTTGCGCAGGTTGCGGCGAGACACCATACGTTAAGTTGATTTCGCAACTGTTCGGCGACCGCGAGATTGTGGCCAACGCAACTGGTTGCTCGTCAATCTATTCTGGCTCTGTTCCATCGACACCGTACACAAAGAACGCCAAAGGACAAGGTCCTGCCTGGGCCAACTCACTGTTCGAGGACTTCTGCGAGTTTGGTCTTGGTATGGAAATCGCCAACAAGAAAATGAAGCAGCGTCTGACTCGCCTTATGACCGAGGCTCAAGAGTGCACCTGCTGCTCTGACGAGTTGAAGGCAATGTTCCGCGAGTGGATTGAGAAACAAGAGGACGCTGCCGCTACAAAGGCTCTGGCACCGAAGATTGTTGCCGCCTGCGAGGCTTGCGGCTGCGACACTTGCAAGAACATCCTGACCTACAAAGACCACCTGGTAAAACGCTCGCAGTGGATTATCGGTGGCGACGGCGCTTCGTACGACATCGGTTACGGCGGTCTCGACCACGTGATTGCTTCGGGCGAGGACGTTAACATCTTTGTAATTGATACTGAGGTATATTCGAACACTGGTGGTCAGTCGTCGAAGGCTACACCGCTGGGTGCAATCGCCAAATTCGCCGCAAGCGGCAAACGCGTTCGCAAGAAAGACCTTGGTATGATTGCCACCACCTACGGCTATGTTTATGTGGCACAGATTGCAATGGGTGCCGACCAAGCACAAACGCTGAAGGCTTTGAAAGAGGCTGAGGCTTACCACGGACCATCAATCGTGATTGCTTACGCACCTTGCATCAACCACGGTTTGAAGGCTGGTATGGGCAAGAGTCAGGCTGAAGAGGCTAAGGCCGTTGAGTGCGGATACTGGCATCTGTGGCGTTTCAACCCCGATTTGGCTAAGGAAGGCAAGAATCCGTTCATTCTCGACTCGAAAGAGCCTGATTGGTCGAAGTTCCAAGATTATCTTATGGGTGAGGTTCGCTTCAACTCGGTTAAGAAAATGTTCCCGAACGAGGCCGACGAACTCTTCAGCGCCTGCCAGGAAATGGCCAAACTGCGCTACCAAAGCTACGTCCGTATGACCAAAATGGATTATTCTGCCGAGTAATCGGTAAGTTTATATCGAAGAAAAGCCGTTGCCCATTGGGTGACGGCTTTTTTTGTGCGGATGGGAGAGATGTCATCAATTGTTTTTTTGCTATTTATTCAAGTTTCACCGAAAATCTTTATGTTTGTTGTTGGTATTACCAAATTGTAGAGATGATGCATACATTGCCTTTATAATGTAAATGGATAAAATGCTAATAACCAAATAAATACAAAATAATATGAAACGCATCTTAGCACTTATGTTTTTGGCAATTTTTGCCGGAAAGGCGTTGGCACAAAAGTCTTTTATTGTTGATGGTTTGAAATACACTGTAATTGATGCCAAAAAACACGAAGTATCAGTATCCAAAGCTTATAATCTTTCTGGTAATGTTACAATTCCTTCAACAATTAATAATAGTGGCGTAACTTATACTGTTACATACATTGGAGAAGAAGCTTTTTCGGGATGTTCAAATCTAAAAAAGCTAATTGTGCCTAACACAATACAAGGTGTGGGATACCATGCATTTGAAGGTTGTACTTTGACGTATAATACTTTTGACAATGCTTTGTATTTGGGTAATACTGAAAGTCGGTATGTCATACTTATTAAAGCAAAATCAACAGGCATAAAGTCTTGTATATTAAGCAGTGATTGCAAATGCATATATGAAAATGCATTTTCGGGCTGTAAAGCCCTGTCGTATAATGAATATGACAATGCTCAATATTTGGGAACTGCTGAGAATCCATATATGTGCTTAATACAAGCAAAACCACAATCAACAACAGGCAGCAGGCCGGAATCAAATATAACATCATGTACTGTACACCATGATTGTAAATTCATAGCTGGTACAGTGGGAGGAGCCACATATGGAGCTGCTGCATTTAGTGCATGCCAACAACTTAAATCAGTAATCATTCCGGAAGGTTTGGTTAGTATAGGAGTAGCTGCTTTTGAACATTGCTATAATTTGGATTTGATATGTGTTCCTAATACCGTTACAAATATAGGGGCATGGGCTTTTGCTACGATAGGTCCGGATAATACTGATTGTAAAGTTTTGATCCATGAAAGTGTCAATAGTGTTGGTCAACAAGCATTTTTAGGTTGTGAAGTCTATAGTGAAGCAAAAGAAAAACCCGCAAATTGGTCTACAAAATGTCAAGGGAATGGTAATTGGGGGTGTAAAGTAATTAGAATTAAAAACGAGAATTCCCATATTGGAGAAATAACGCTTACTGGCGAAAATTATGCTGTGGAGAGCACAGATGGCTCTCTGTGGTATTTGGCAGAAACCACAAATGGTACTGTTACATTAAGAGCGACAAAAGCTGCGGCAGGATACCATCTTAACAATGTTAGTTGGGGAGAAGCCGGGGGTGGAAATCCCCTTACTGTAAACGTTACAGAAAGTAAAACATATACTGCATCATTTGAAGCATGTACGCAAACATATAAAATAGAGAATATTATTTCTGCAACATGTACGACTGCTGGTTCAAAAGATTCTGTGATTTTTTGCCCGGTTTGTCATTGTGATTATTTTCATTATACTCTTGCAATTCCCGCTTTAGGTCATGCCTACGACACTGTGTCTCATGCATCAACCTGCACCAATTTGGGCTATAAAGAACTTACCTGTGCGCGCTGCAACGATGTCATTTACATTGATACTGTTGCTGCTCTTGGCCACACTGAGGTTGTGGATGCCGCCATTGCCGCCACTTGCACAATCGCCGGCAAAACCGAAGGCAAGCATTGCTCAGTTTGCAATGAAACACTTGTGGCACAGCAAGAAGTTGCCGCAACTGGCCACAATGAAGTTGTGGACGCCGCTGTGGCAGCCACTTGCACTACTGCAGGCAAAACTGAAGGCAAGCATTGTTCGGTATGCAATGCTGTATTGGTTGCGCAAGAAGATGTTGTGGCTATAGGCCACAAGTTTGAAAAATACACTTATAACAACGATGCCACCACTACGGCAGACGGCACAGAGACTGCCGTTTGCGAGCGCGGCTGCGGTGAAACCGACACCCGCACTGCGGCTGGCACAAAACTGGCAGAAACGCCGGAGAAGGGTACTGCCGTTGCCGAATATGCCGCTAACGCCATTAATATCTATGCCTATGACAATACCATTGTGGTTGAGAATGCTACAGAGGAAATCTTTGTTTATGATGCAATGGGCAAATTAATCTGTAGGGATGCGGCACGCGTCAGCGCAGAATTCCGTGTGGCAAGCGCAGGCGTTTACATTGTAAAAACCGGTAGCGTGGTTAAACGAATTGTGATTAATTTTTAATCACGATACGTTTTGTTAACGTTAGGCATACGTTGGTGGCAAGTAGAGAATAGCAACTAATCTTCCCGACTTTTGGTATATTTGACCGCTGAATTTTCGTATGCAATGAACAGTTTTGCAATATACCGGTTGCCGCACGCCGAAAGCTGCACGCTCATTGAGCAGACGACAGGCGAGCCCGCAACGCTTACATCGTGCACCGAGCTTGACGGCCGCCGTGGTTTTGTTGTGGCGCCATTCTGTGTCGAGCAGGACAAGCCCATTGTGCTTATCAATCCCGACAAGGTGACCGAAATGCCTGTCGAATTGGGCTCTTTGACCGATGCCGATATGCTGCCGGCGGTTGTCCGCAGACAGGAATATTCGGTTGACTTTGAGCGTTTTCATAGTCAGCTGGTGCAGGGGCGCTTCCGCAAGATTGTGCTGGCGCGATGTGCCACCGAGCAGACGTCGGCTTACATACCACCGATAGAGTTGTTTCAACGCGCGTGCAGGCTCTATCCGAGGCTTTATATCGCACTTGTAAACACGCCGCAGAGCGGAATGTGGCTCATTGCCTCGCCCGAAATCCTGCTCGAGAACGCCGGCGGCCACTGGCTCACTATTGCCCTGGCCGGAACAATGCAACTCGATGAGAATGAGCTGAATGGCGAAGGCGAGCAAATCCATTGGTCAACCAAGAATATTCAGGAACAGCGCTATGTGGCCTCGTATGTTGGCGAGTGCCTGAAGCAGTTCAATATCGATTACACCGAAAACGGCCCGCGCACCGTGCGTGTGGCCAATCTGGTGCATTTGCGCAGCGATTTCGCCTTCGATATGGACCCAAGCGCAATGGGCGGCCTGCTCGACCGGCTGCACCCGACGCCGGCTGTGTGCGGACTTCCGAAGGCCGAAACGTTCGACTTCATTCTCAACAACGAACACACGCCGCGCCTTTACTACAGCGGCTTCACAGGTCCGCTGGGCATTGGCGGTGAAACTCATTTGTACGTATCGCTACGCTGTATGAAAATAATTGACAATCAATATAATCTGTACGCTGGCGGCGGACTGCTCACCGAGAGCAACGAGGCAACGGAATGGCAGGAAACCGAAGCGAAACTCGAAACAATGCGAAAATGTATTGCAACAAAACAAATGTAAACATACTCACGTCGCTGCTGGTGGCTCACGGCGTGCGCCGGGCGGTTGTCTGCCCCGGAAGCCGCAACGCCGCTATTGTCCACAATCTGAACGAATGTCCTGATATTGAGTGCTTTCCGGTTACCGATGAGCGCTCGGCCGGATTTTTCGCCATTGGCATTGCGCAGGCAACCGGCGAGGCGGTGGCGGTCTGCGTCACTTCGGGGTCGGCGTTGCTGAACCTGGCACCGGCTGTGGCCGAAGCTCATTATCAGCACGTTCCGTTGATTGTTGTTTCGGCCGACCGTCCGCAGCAGTGGATTGACCAACTCGACGGTCAAACGCTTCCGCAGCCCGGCGCTCTGGGCTGCTTTGTGCGGAAAACGGTGCAGCTGCCCGAGCCCGCCAATGCCGACGAGCGCTGGTATTGCAACCGCCTTGTGAACGAAGCGCTGATTGAGGCGCAGCAGGGGCCCGTCCATATCAACGTGCCCATTACCGAGCCGCTTTTCTGTTTCGATGTGCCGCAGTTGCCCGCCGAACGCGTCATTCGCCGCTATTTTCCGAGTGCAGATGTCCGTTTGCCGGACGATTTTCTGACCGATTTGCGCCACTCGCACCGGCCGCTGATTATCGTTGGTCAATGCAGCAAACCGCTGAATATCAATATCGACGAACCCGATGCGCCGATAGTTTTGCACGAGGCGCTGTCGGTTTTCAACCGCACTTGCAATGTCGATGAGGCGCTGGCCGGAGCAACGCCCGACACCTTGCGGCCCGACCTTGTGGTTTACGCCGGCGACGCCATTGTGAGCAAGCGCCTGAAAGCCTTTGTGCGCAAGTCGGCAGGGGCGAAGACGTGGCGTGTGAGTGCCGACGGCAACGTCGAAGATACATTCCAAAACCTGTGCGGCATTATTGTCGGCCGCCCCGAGAGCGTTATGCCTGAGGTTTGGCGTGCTGTCAAGGCTTGCACCGATACCGATGCTGATTTTGCAAACGCTTGGCGCACAACCATTTCCGACGCACGCACCAAATCGCTGGCCTACAATCTCGACTATTCGCAGGTAATGGCCGTAAAGCTCTTTGAGCAGAAATTTGAGCAGGCTGCCGCCGATTGTTTTGTGCATTATGCAAACTCAATATCTGTCAGATTGGCAAATATTTACGCCAACCATTTTGTCTGGTGCAACCGTGGCGTGAACGGTATCGAGGGCTCGCTCTCGACGGCTGCGGGCTTTTCGGCCGCGACCGACAAAACCACCTTCTGCGTCATTGGCGACCTGAGTTTCTTCTACGACCAAAACGCCCTTTGGAACCAAAACCTAAAGGGAAACTTCCGTATATTGCTGATTAACAATGGATGTGGCGCAATTTTCAACCAACTGCCCGGTCTCGACAAAAGTGCCGCTCGCAACCGTTTCGTGGCGGCCGAACACAACACAACGGCAATGGGTATCTGTCAGCAGAACAATGTTTTATACCTTTCAGCACACAATCAGTACGAACTTGCCGCCGGTCTCGACGAGCTGTTCACATTGCAGAGCGACAGACCGATACTGCTCGAAGTGCTTACTTCGGCGCAGACCGACGAAAAAAACTTCCGATAAATTACTTTAAATAACAATCGATAACAATCAGAAAAACATATTATTATGAGAGAATGGAAAACAATTCGCGAGTTTGAGGAGATTCTGTTTGAGGAGTACAACGGAATTGCCAAGATAACCATTAACCGGCCGCGCTACCGCAACGCTTTCACACCAAAAACAACGTGGGAGCTGTCGCAGGCCTTCACGCTTTGCCGCGAGATGCAAGACATTAGTGTTGTGATACTTACGGGCGCCGGCGACAAGGCGTTCTGCAGCGGCGGCGATATGCACGTGAAAGGACGCGGCGGCTATATCGACGAGGCCGGCGTGCCGCGTTTGAGCGTGCTCGACGTGCAGATGCAAATCCGCCGCCTGCCAAAGCCGGTCATTGCAATGGTCAACGGCTACGCCATTGGCGGCGGCCACGTGCTGCACCTGGTTTGCGACCTGACAATCGCTTCTGAAAACGCCATTTTCGGACAGACGGGGCCCAAGGTCGGCTCGTTCGACGCAGGCTTTGGCGCGTCGTATCTGGCGCGGATTGTGGGGCAGAAGAAAGCCCGCGAAATCTGGTTCCTTTGCCGTCAGTATTCGGCGCAGGAGGCCGAGCGGATGGGACTTGTGAACAAGGTTGTGCCACTCGAACGCCTTGAGGATGAATGCGTTGAGTGGGCCGAGACAATGATGGAGCGCTCGCCGCTGGCACTACGGATGATTAAGGCCGGACTGAACGCAGAACTCGACGGACAGGCTGGTATTCAAGAACTTGCAGGCGACGCCACAATGCTCTACTATTTCCTTGACGAGGCTCAGGAAGGCGGTCGCGCATTCCTCGAAAAACGCAAACCCGATTTCAAAAAATACCCGAAACTGCCGTAACTTGCATAAAAAGAACTTATTAAGATATTCAAATGGTCGAGAACGAAATTGAAAATCGCAGTAAGGTTATTGTACGCACAAGCATTGTTGGCATTGCAACCAACGTGGTGCTTTCTGCATTCAAAGCGGTTGTCGGCTTTGTGACGGGCTCAATTGCCGTTACGCTCGACGCTGTGAACAACCTTTCCGACGCACTCTCGTCGGTGATAACGATAGTGGGCGCAAAACTGTCGAACAGACGCCCAAACAAGAAGCATCCGCTTGGCTACGGCCGCATAGAGTATTTGAGCGCTATGATTGTGGCGGCTATTGTGCTGTATGCTGGCGGCACATCGGCTGTGGAGTCTGTCAAGAAGATTATAAATCCCGCAGAGGCCGATTACAGCACCGTTTCGCTTGTGATTATCGCTGCAGCGGTTGTTGTAAAACTGGTGCTGGGCAAGTATGTGAAGCGTCAGGGCGAGCGCGTGAATTCGGGCGCTTTGGTGGCATCTGGTGCCGATGCGCTGTTCGACGCCATTCTGTCGTTTTCGGTGCTGGCATCTGCTATCGTGTTCCTGACAACGGGCGTTTCGCTCGAAGCCTATGTGGGCGTTGCAATATCGCTGTTCATCATCAAGGCGGGAGTTGAAATGCTTAAGGATACATTGGACGATATTCTGGGCAAGCGCGCCGACAAGGAAATGGCCAAACACATCAAGGCGATTCTCACAGCCGAAGAACCCGTGCGTGGCGCCTACGACCTGATTCTGAACGATTACGGCCCGAACAAATATATAGGTTCGGTTCATTTGGAATTGCCTGATAATATGACCGTTGAAGAACTGGATACGCTGACCCGTAAACTGCAAAATCGTGTTTTCAAAGAGACTGGCGTTATTCTTGCAGGTGTGGGTGTATATTCTTACAACACAAAGAACGACGATGCGGCAGAAATCCGAAGTAAAGTCGTGAAAATTGTCAAATCGCACCCTTGGGCTTTGCAGATGCACGGCTTCTATGTTGATATGAATGAACGCACTATGCGCTTCGATGTTGTGATGAGTTTCGACATTGTGGCTGAAGAAGGCGCGGCAATTCTCTGTAAAGAGGTCAGCGAAGCCTTCCCCGGATATGAAGTTTTCATTTCGCCCGATGTGGATTTGGGATAGGGAAGAAATCAAAAACGGAATAAATGCAACTCACGGTAATTCCATATACGCTTCATTTTAAGCAACCTGCGGGCACTTCGCGGGGTGTTTACACCGAACACAAGGTTTGGTTTCTGCGGATGCAGGACGACCAAGGTCGCGTTGGCTGGGGCGAGGTGGCGCCGCTGCCGAACCTAAGCTGCGACGATGTGCCTGATTTTGAGACGGTTCTGCCCGATGTGGCGGCCACTTTCAACGGCACAATCGACTACGAGCGACTACGCAACTATCCGTCGATTCTGTTCGGATTGGAGTGCGCGCAAATGGCTTGTAATCAGTTTGCTGCGATGGATTTAACCACACCATTCGCCACTGGTGCCGATGGCATAAAAATCAACGGCTTGGTGTGGATGGGCAGTTTCGACGAGATGAGCGCACGGGTCGAGGAGAAGCTGCGGCAAGGTTTCAGTTGCATAAAAATAAAGATAGGCGCCATTGATTTTGAGAAGGAATATGAGCTGTTACGACTTGTGCGTCAGCGTTTTCCGGCCGATAAGATAACCATTCGCGTCGATGCCAACGGCGGTTTCAGTCCCGACAACGCGCCGCAGAAATTGGAGCGGCTGGCACGGCTTGACATTCACTCAATTGAGCAGCCCATAAAGGCCGGACAATGGGCTGCAATGGCCGATTTGTGCCGCACGTCGCCAATTCCAATCGCTTTGGATGAAGAGCTTATCGGCATAAACGACACACGGCGCAAAATCGAACTTTTAGATGCCATTAAACCGCAGTACATTATCCTGAAACCCACGCTGCACGGCGGTTTGAGCGGTTGCAACGAGTGGATTCGGCTTGCCCGCGAACGCGGAATCGGCTTTTGGGCCACGTCGGCGCTGGAGTCAAATATCGGACTTTTGTACATTGCGCTTTGGGCGGCAGGGCTTGGAATTAACATTCCTCAAGGGCTCGGCACCGGCGCTCTCTACACCAACAATATCGATTTGCCGCTGCAAGTCGTAGGCGAGAAGCTATGGCTGAAAGGCGGCATTGAAAGCATTGATAATTTAGGATTTAGGAATTAGAAGTTGGAAATTAGGATTTAGATATGAATATGAAAGGTGTTTGTAGGGACGCGATTAATCGCGTCCGCCATAATTAAATTAGGAACGTTGGTTTATTTGAATTATGACCACTGACTGAAGTCTGTTGTCTGAAGTCCGTAGTCCGACAAACAATTCACCTATTAAACGATTCACCGATTCACCGATTAAACAATTCACCAATTAAACAATCCCCCAATGTCTCTCGACGATTTTTTAGCGGAATGGAACAACGCAGCCGACACCGTCCTGGTGCGCACTAGCGGCTCGACAGGCGCCCCAAAACCAATGCGCGTTGAGAAACGCCGGATGGAAGCCTCGGCACGCATTACGTGCAACTTTTTGGGGCTTAAACCGGGCCATATCGCACTGCTTTGCCTTCCGCTCGACTATATTGCCGGCAAAATGATGGTTGTTCGTGCCTTGACGTGTAACTTGCGGCTAATCAGTATTGAACCAACGGGACACCCGTGTCTGTCAATATTTGAAAACATTGATTTTGCGGCAATGACGCCTATGCAGGTTTATAACTCGCTGCAAACCAACGAGGAACGTCGGCGGTTGGAGTCAATCAGGCACTTGATTATTGGTGGTGGTGCCGTCAACGACAGACTGGCAGCCGAATTGCGAGGTTTCCCAAACAATGTCTGGAGTACCTACGGAATGACCGAGACGCTGTCGCACATTGCTCTGCGGCGGATTAGTGGTAGCGGCGCAACCGACTGGTACGCACCGTTCAATTCGGTTCGTGTGTCGCTCAATGGCGATGGCTGTCTGGTTATCGATGCGCCCGAAGTGTGCGCCAACACGCTTGTTACCAACGATATAGCCGAGATTTCCTCTGATGGTAGGTTTCGCATTATCGGTCGCCGCGACAATGTGATTTGTTCCGGCGGCATAAAAATTCAGATTGAAGAAGTGGAGCGTGAACTCGCAAAGCACACTGATATTCCTTTGATTATCACCAAGTTCCCCGATGAGAGGTTAGGAGAGTGCGTTGTCCTGCTCACCGAGTCGCCCGACACCGACACCCTGCGCCAAATCTGCGCAGAGCACCTTCCGCGCTATTGGCGTCCGCGTCACTATCTGATTGTCAGCAAGTTGCCCACAACCGCCACAGGCAAGCCCGCCCGTGCCGAAGCACAACGGTTAGCAGCAGAATTTTTAAATCAGAGATAATTGTAGGGACGTGGCGCGCCGCGTCCACAAAATGCGCTTTTTTGTGTCAAGTGTAATGTGGATAAAGGAAAATTGTCCGTCAAGCGAGCGACGTTCACGTCGCACCCAACATAACACCTAACACCTAATACCTAGTGCCTAATGCCTAATAATGCCTAGTGCCTAACATCCACCACAATATTCGTCATTTGGCTCACATTCACAAGCTCGCCGTTTTCATTGGTTATTTTAATCTCGCATACGTGAGTAGTGCGGCCTTTGTGCAGCAGCGTAGCGCGTGCTGTAACAGTGCCGATGGCGGC
This sequence comes from uncultured Bacteroidota bacterium, assembly GCA_946414435.1. Classification (GTDB taxonomy): domain Bacteria; phylum Bacteroidota; class Bacteroidia; order Bacteroidales; family SZUA-534; genus RUG13583. The sequence goes on along the minus strand of CAMKOM010000012.1, from coordinate 58,483 downwards.
TTTTAGGTGGTTGCCTTTGATTTCCAATCCGCGAACATCCTGTTTGGTTGTATCGACATTTAGAAACGACAGTCCGCTGCCAACCGTCTCGGCCAAAGCCATCAGCGCACCGCCGTGCCCGATTTTTGCCGGTGTGCAACTGCGCTCGTTAATCGGCATTGTGGCCTCAAGAAAACCGTCGCCACAGTTGGTGAACCGAATCCCCAAGAATTCCATCATTGTGCCTTTGCAGCGTTCGTTCATTATGTCTATCGCGTTCATAATCAAAAGTTTGTTTATATCTAAAGTGTAACAGCCTGTCTGTTGCAAAAATACAATTCTCTTGACAAAAATTCCCTTACCTTTGCCGCTCACAGAAAAAATATCAATCGTGGCAAAAAAAAGTAAGAAAAAATTTGGCCGGTGGCTGGCGCTGAGCGGCTTGGCGGGGGCGATTGTCTTCGCGGTTATGGCCTATCATATATATGGTGAAGTGCAGCGGCCGAACGTGAAACTCGACGGGCGCAAGACGGCCTATCTATGCATAAAAACCGGCAGCCGTTATGCCGATGTTCTCAAGATGCTGAAAGACAGCAGTTTTATTGTCGATGCAGAATCGTTCGACTGGGTGGCGCGACAGAAAAACTACCCGCAACTGGTCAAAGCCGGACGGTTTAAAATTCGCAACGGAATGAGCAACAATCAGTTAATCAATCTGTTGCGAAGCGGCGCGCAAGAGCCCGTGAAGATTACCATTGGCAAGGTGCGCTCAATCAAGCGGCTTGCCGAACTGGTTGGCAACAAGCTCGAAATGAACGATGCCGAACTGTATATGTTGCTGACTGACAACAATTATCTGGCAAAATTCGGCAAAACAAAAGAGACGGCTTTCACGCTGTTCATTACCGACACCTATCATTTCAACTGGAACACAAGCGCCGAGCAGTTTGTTGAGCGGATGTATGCCGAGTCGGTCAAATTCTGGAACGACAGCCGCCGCGAGAAGGCCAAAGCCGTCAATCTCACACCCGACGAAGCTTACACGCTGGCGTCGATTGTGGAAGAAGAGACCATCAAAAACGATGAGAAACCCGATGTGGCCGGCGTCTATCTGAACCGCATCCGCATTGGAATGCCGCTGCAGGCCGACCCGACGGTGAAATTCGCTGTCGGTGATTTCGAAATCAAGCGCATTCTGAACCGCCATCTTGAAGTTGAAAGCCCGTATAACACATACAAACACAAAGGATTACCACCGGGACCGATTTGCATTCCGTCGAAATCGTCGATTGACGCCGTGCTTAACCACAACAAGCATAAGTACTTGTATTTCTGTGCGAAAGACGATTTTTCGGGCTATCACGCATTTGCCCGCACGCTGATTGAGCACAACGCCAATGCCGAAAAGTATCGTAAGGCGCTGAACAAGAACAGGATATATAGATAGCTGGCTGATTTTCGGACTACGGACTACGGACATCAGACTACGGACAACGGGCGGCTTGAGGTGTGCTCTTTGCCACATTGTCGGCTATTTTCTATCGCTTTCCACCTTGCGCAAATCACACTTTACACTTTAATCTTTGTTCTGTTGGCTTTTCGTACCAAAATTCTTTTACTTTTGCCGTATTTGCAAAAAATATGTATTTGATAATTAATCATTTGATAAACAAATAATTACAATAATATATGGGAATAATTGACGGCTTCCTGACAAAGTTGTTCGGGAACAAATCCGACCGAGACATCAAAGAGATAATGCCATACGTTATCGCAACCAACGAGGAATACGCCAAACTGGCTAATCTCTCGAACGACGAGTTGCGTCAACAAAGCATTGAACTTCAACAGATTATACAAGACCGCATCAGCGATGAGAACAAGCAGATTGCCGAGTTGCGTCAGCAGATTGAGCAAGAGGAAGACATCGAAAAGAAGGAAAATCTTTACAATCAGATAGATAAGATTGAGGAAACCATCGACACCAAAATTGCCGATGTGCTCGACGAGTTGCTGCCACGCGCTTTCGCCATCATCAAGGACACCGCGCGCAGGTTCAAAGAGCACACCGAGGTCGAGGTTACGGCAACACAGTTCGACCGCGACATTGCCGCCGTCCGCGACAGCGTTGAAATCCGCGGCGACAAGGCCATCTGGTTCAACACCTGGACCGCTGGCGGCTCGCCAATCACGTGGGATATGGTGCACTACGACGTGCAACTTATCGGCGGTGTGGCTCTGCACAAAGGCAAGATTGCCGAGATGGCCACTGGCGAGGGCAAGACTCTTGTGGCCACTCTGCCCGTGTTCCTTAACGCACTGACACACAGAGGCGTGCATATGGTCACCGTGAACGACTATCTGGCAAAACGTGACGCCGAATGGATGGGCACGCTCTACGAATTCCACGGTCTTCGCGTGGACTGCATCGACAAGCACGAGCCCAACAGCGAGCCGCGCCGCAAGGCTTATCAGGCCGATGTGACCTTCGGAACCAACAACGAGTTCGGTTTCGACTATCTGCGCGACAATATGGCCATCAGCCCCGACGACCTTGTGCAGCGCCGCCACAACTACGCCATCGTCGATGAGGTGGACTCGGTGTTGATTGACGACGCCCGTACACCACTTATTATATCAGGCCCCGTGCCAAAGGGCGACAACCAACTGTTCGACCAATTCAAGCCGCAGGTGATGAAACTCTATCAGGCTCAGCGCGACCTGGTTACGAAACTTCTGGCCGACGCCAAGAAACTCATCGCCGAAGGCAACGAGGAAGAGGGCGGAAAACTGCTGCTGCGCGCCAACAAAGGTCTGCCGAAGCACAAGCCGCTCATCCGCTACCTGAGCGAGCCTGGCGTGAAGGTGATGATGCAGAAGACCGAGAACTTCTATATGCAGGACAACAGCAAGAATATGTACTTGATTACTGACGACCTGTATTTCATCATTGAAGAGAAGCAGAACGCCATAGAACTTACAGATAAAGGTATCGATTTGATTTCGAGCGATTTGGAAGATAAGAATTTCTTTGTGATGCCCGATGTGGGCGCCGAGATTGCCGAACTTGAGCATCAGAATCTGCCAACAGCCGAACTTGTTGAGAAAAAAGACAAACTGCTGCAGGATTACTCAATAAAAACCGAGCGTATCCACACTATAAATCAGTTGCTTAAGGCTTACGCGATGTTTGAGCGCGACGTTGAGTATGTGGTTGTGGACAACAAGGTGAAGATTGTGGACGAGCAGACGGGCCGTATTATGGAAGGCCGCCGCTATTCCGACGGTTTGCACCAAGCCATCGAGGCCAAGGAAAACGTGAAGGTCGAGGCAGCAACGCAGACCTACGCAACCATTACGCTGCAGAACTATTTCCGTATGTATAAGAAACTTGCGGGTATGACTGGTACTGCCGAGACCGAGGCTGGTGAGTTCTGGAACATTTACAAACTCGATGTTGTGGTCATCCCGACCAACCGCCCCGTGCAGCGTATCGACTACGACGATTTGGTTTACAAAACGGCCCGCGAGAAGTACAACGCCGTCATCAACGAGATTGTGAAACTCAACGAGGCTGGCCGCCCTGTGCTTGTGGGTACCACATCGGTCGAGATTTCAGAACTTTTGAGCCGAATGCTGAAAATGCGTGGCATCAAGCATAACGTGCTGAATGCCAAGCAGCACCAACGTGAGGCCGAGATTGTGGCCGAGGCTGGTAAACGCGGCACAGTGACCATCGCCACCAATATGGCGGGCCGTGGTACCGACATCAAACTGACGCCTGAAGTGCGTGAGGCGGGCGGTTTGGCCATTCTGGGCACCGAGCGCCACGAGTCACGCCGCGTCGACCGTCAGTTGCGTGGTCGTGCCGGACGTCAGGGCGACCCTGGTTCGTCGCAGTTCTTCGTTTCGCTCGAAGACAATCTGATGCGACTCTTCGGCTCTGACCGCATTGCTGGCCTGATGGACAAGATGGGACTTGAGGAAGGCGAAGTGATTCAGCACTCAATGATTTCGAAATCAATCGAACGCGCGCAGAAGAAGGTGGAAGAGAACAACTTCGGCATCCGTAAGCGCCTGCTCGAGTACGACGACGTGATGAACAACCAACGCGAGGTAATCTACAAGCGCCGCCGCCACGCTCTGTTCGGCGACCGCCTGCAGGTGGACATCGTGAACAACATCTACGACGTGTGCGAGCAGATGGCCAACGAGTACAAGGACGCCAACGACTACGAGGAACTGAAACTCTCGAACGTGCGCACACTCTCAATCGACACGCCGTTTGACGAGGAAACATTCAACCGCGAGAGTGCCGCCGAACTGGCCAACCAACTCTATCAGGCTGCCATCGACGCCTACAAACGCAAATCGCAGCAGATACAGCAGCGCGTTTGGCCTGTCATCAAGAATGTGTATGAGACACAGGGTCAGACATATACCAACATTGTGATTCCGATTACCGACGGCCGCAAGACGTACAACATCGTAACCAATCTGAAACGCGCCTACGAGTCGGAAGGCAAAGATTTGGTAACATCTATCGAAAAGAGTATCAGCCTGTTGACTATTGATGACGCTTGGCGCGAGCACTTGCGTGAGATGGACGACCTGAAGCAGAGCGTGCAGAACGCTACCTACGAGCAGAAAGACCCGCTTTTGATTTACAAATTCGAGTCGTTCAACCTGTTCAAGGCGATGATTGAGAAGATAAATTCCGAACTTGTTTCGATAATTATGAAGGGTAATCTGCCAATTCAGGACCCCGAGCAGGTTCGTCAGGTTGAGCAGCGCCGCCAACTCGATATGAGCCGCTTCAACACAGGTCGCACCGAGCAAGGTCAGGGCCAACGCCCCGAGGACCGCAAAGTGCAGCCCGTGAGAGTGGACAAGAAGGTTGGCCGCAACGATCCGTGCCCCTGCGGCAGCGGCAAGAAGTTCAAAAACTGCCACGGAATGAATCTGCCTGAATAACAGCAATATGCAGAAACGGTACAATCCCATTCGGCTGAAATTGAGCCAACTCATTGTTGGTGAGCACGATGCGCCCAATCGCGTGGCCGTTCCGTGCCCGCTCGAGAAGGCCGCACGAGTGGGGCTGCTGTTTGCCGTTTCGTCAGATTCCGACCTTGCCGACGCCAACAACGTCTACAGCCAACTCACAGGTTTCAAGGCAGGTGTGACGGCTTTGGGCTACGTGCCGAACCGCAAGGAACTGTCGGCCTATCAGCAACAGTGCCATTTCAACCTGTTCACCGATGCCGACCTTGACTTTCTGTACCGCCCCAAAAGCGGTTTGGTGGCCGATTTCGAGGCAACAGCGTTCGACATTCTCATCGACCTGAATTCGGCCGATTACTATCCGACAAGGCTGATGCTGCACCGCACGGCCGCCCGATTCCGCATCGGCCGCTTTGCCGAGCGTCAGCCGTTCGACCTGATGTTGAGCATCGACGACACAAAAGACGCGAAATACTATTTTGAACAGATACAGTTTTATCTAAAGAAATTTAATTGATTATCAATATGATGCAACAATTGCGAGGTGTGGGCGTGGCAATGGTAACGCCATTCAGCACCGATGGAAAAATTGATTATCAGGCACTTGGAAACATTATTGAGTCGCAAGTGGCCAACGGCACCGATTACATTGTGGCGTTAGGAACCACAGGCGAACCTGCAACTCTCTCAAAATCAGAGAAAGACGAGTTGCTCGACTTCATTATCGGCAAGGTCGCGGGCCGCATCCCGATTGTGGTGGGCTGTGGCGGCAACAACACCGCCGATGTGATTGTGCAGGCCAAGGAATACGCCAAAAACGACAAAATCGCGGCTCTGCTTTCGGTTGCGCCGTTCTACAACAAGCCCAATCAGCGCGGCGTGTACGCCCATTTCAAGGCTTTGGCCGACAATGTTGACAAACCGATAATTCTCTATAACGTGCCTGGCCGCACGGGCATCAACATTTCGCCCGACGTGGTTGTGAGCCTTGCCAACGACTGCCGCAACATTGTGGGCGTGAAAGAGGCGTCGGGCAATGTGGCACAGTGTATGCAACTTGCCAGCCGTTGTCCGAAGGATTTTCTGCTCATTTCGGGCGACGACGCTCTGACTCTGCCGCTCATTGCCTGCGGATTCTCAGGCGTGATTTCGGTGCTTCAGAACGCGTTCCCCGCTCAGTTCAGCAAGATTGTGCACCTTGCTCTCGACGGCCGTTTCAGTGAAGCCCGCGAGCAGCATCTGAAGTTCCTGCCAGTCATCGACACACTGTTTGCCGAAGGCAGTCCGTCGGGCGTAAAAGCCTGGCTTGAACTGCAAGGCAAGGCAAAAAATGTGGTCCGTCTGCCGCTTGCAACGGTGAGCGATGGGCTGTATGAGAAGATAAAAGTGCTGAACGATACTATCAAATAATTGTATAACAACTTATTATGCCGATTTGAAATTTTATTTCAAAAAAGCATTTCTTGAGTTGCAACAATTGAAAAAGTACCTATATTTGCAACCGCTTTAGGGCCCCGTAGCTCAACTGTATAGAGCATTTGACTACGGATCAAAAGGTTGTGGGTTAGAATCCCGCCGGGGTCACAAGTTTTTCAAACCTCTGTCAGACAATTGTTTGCAGGGGTTTTCCTATTTTTGAGTAAAGAAGTTTTTAGTTATATTAGCAAAAACGAAAAGATTGTTCCTGACAAAATTTTTTAGTTGAAAAGACCTTTGTGCCAACTTGTTAATCGAATAAAGAATGTACGTGGCATATCAGAAAAAAAAAGAGAACATCTGCGAGTATTTCCTCTATATGTTTCAAATTGAAGACCTTATCCGCGCATGCAAGTGCGACAAGAGTCTTATAAAAGCTACATTGCTGCCAAAATATCCAAGCGAACCGTCCGTACAAACAGAAGTAGGGCAATGGTATTCAGGTTTGGCCGATCAAATGGAAGAAGAGCATATCCAACAAAACGGACATTTAATCTCGCTCACTAATAAAATCGACGAAGTGTTCGATTTTCATCTCTACCTACAGAACAACCCGAAAGAAGTTGCCTATCAGATGCGGTTTTCCAAGATAGAGCCAATTATTGCCGAGTTGCGCCAAAAGCAGGACGCCCAATCGATCAACGACTTGCACCTCGCCTTGAATACCATTTACGGCTTCACCATTCTGCGGCTCAAAGGCGCGCAGGTGTCGAAAGGCACAGCTGCCGCAGTTGCCGAGCTTATGGCATGGCTTAACGCGCTCTCGGCCAAGTTCAAAGAATACGAGTCGGGTGAGTTGAAACTGGATTTGTAATCAAAGGTCCTGCGAGCTGTATCTGATACCGATAACCAGAATGTCGTCAACCTGGTCGTAGCGGCCGCGCCATTCATCGTGATCCTTCTTGATCAGTTCTTTCTGTTCTTTCATGGGCAGGTCTTTAATCCCTTCAAGTAAGTCTTTGAAACGTTTGGTAAGATATTTCTTGCCATCGCCGCCGCCAAATTGGTCGATAATACCATCGGAGAAGATGTAGAATTGGTCGCCGGGGTTAAAAGAGTGCTCGTGATTTGTGTAGTTATTGTTTATCGATGTTCCCGGAATATTGCTTGAAATTGGAATTTTATCGCCTTTGAGCTCAACAAATTCACCGTTACTGAACATATACATCGGACGCAGTGCACCAGCATATTCAATAGAGTGCTTTTCTTTGTCGATAACGGCCATAGCGATGTCCATTCCGTCGTTGTTTTGGTCGAGCATTCCTTCGCTTTTCAGCGATATTTTGATTTTCCGGTTCAGATGTTTCAAAATGTCGGCAGGACGGTATACTGCATTGTGTATCACAATCGAGTTTAGCAGATAACTTCCAATGATTGACAGGAATGCGCCAGGAACTCCGTGCCCGGTGCAATCGACGGCGGCAATAAAATATTTGTTGTCGATTCGGTGGTACCAGTAGAAGTCGCCACTCACAATGTCTTTCGGCATAAAGAGTACGAAACTGTCGCTGAAATCGCGTTGTATCTGTTTGATTTTCGGCATCATTGCGGTTTGTATTCGCTTGGCGTATCGTATGCTGCCAAAAATTTCGTTCTGCTTGGCTTCAATCTCATCTTTTTGTAGCAAGGCAAGATTGCGTTGCTTCTCGGCTTCGGCTTTTTGCAGCTCAATATTCTTTTCATATAGTTTCAGCTGCGTGATGTCGGTGTCCACGGCGATTATGAGTGTCACGTTCTCTTTCGCATCCAGAATAGGGGTGAGGGTCGTCTGCATCCAGACGCTTTCTTCATTTTCGTTGATTTCTTCTGATTCGTACGACGAGGCTTCTTTCTGCGTGAGGCAGGTTGAGATAGCTTCGCGCAGACTGTCGGGGTTGCTGCTGATGTCGACAATATTCTTTGCGGATCCTGATTTGTATTCTTCTAGCTCAGTGTTGATGAGTTTTGCAAACGCCGCGTTGAACCAGTCAATCTCACCATTTGGTTGGAATATCGATATGCGGTTGTTCGACAGATTGGTCACCTGCGATATTTTGTTCAACTCATTGTTTTTCATTTGAAGAAGTTCCTTTTGTGCCCGCAACTCTTCGCGTTGGTCTTGAAGCGCGTTTTTCTGTTGAATCAGTTCTTCGCGTTGTGAGTTCAGCTCATCGTTCTGTTGATTAATCAGTTCGGTACGTTTGCTGATGCTTTTCTCCATGTTTATGCTCATCTCGTGGTATTCAGTGCGAGATTTGATGAATTTACGCCCGAATTCAACCAAAGACAAGGCGGCCAATGTCATCAAGGCAATTTTGGCGTAGTGCTCGTTGGTGTAAACCAGCATTCCGTACTCTTTGTTGATGAAAGTTTTGTATACTAACGTTATGAATATTGTTGCCGACACGGCAAACCTGAACTTGAAGCCTACAGATTTCCTGCGTTCACTTGTGGCAGTACAGTAGGCGAAATATCCTATAATTAGGAAGATAAATATGAATAGTATGATTTGGCGGACGTTGTATTCGAACGACAGCATCGACAAAAATGTCACAAGTGCTCCTATTAGCAGCATAATGTTCGATATGTCGGCTTTTAGCCTGGCGATAGGACGCGGCGGCATGCTTTGTTTCACGTAATAGATGAACGCGGTGAGTGCCAACGGCAGAAGGATTTTTCCTATCAGCACATTATCGCCAGGCGAGTTGGGTACAACGAACTTGTATATTGTGAGGTCGTACCATAGCAGGAGTGCTGTGATAGCGCACATCAGTAAAAGGCAACTGATGTAGACTTTGTCTTTTTCTGAGATGTAAAGCAGCAGCATTGCAAGAATGGTGAGCAGGGCTAGTGCATACACCAGTCCGTTCATCATCTGATTGAAATTGCCATCGCCAAAATACTTGCGGCCGGGTTTCATCTCGATTGGAACATGTTGCACATGGCGTTGGGCCGACAATCTTATGCAGTATTTTGCGGTTTCTGCTGGGTTTATTTTTATTATGAAATTGTAGTATTTCGATTCGTCAGGGCGTTGCTTGAAAGGGTAGCGGACACCGGTATTGAAATAGCTTGAGTCTGTCGACGAGAACAGCACAACTTCTTCAATCATTGGGTTTTTCAGGCTCAGGAAGTACGACTGTGCCCGTTTTGTGTTGTTTTTTACTTCCATAAGAAGCCAAAGATTGCCTCTGTTGCCACCAATGGTCACAATGCTGTTTTGCAACTGGTTGTAGTTGCGGAAGAATTTTTCCGACATGGTTGTTTCGAACGTCAGCGCACCGGTGGGGTCTTCGTAGTAGAAGATGTTTTCGGAAAGGTCAATCTGATTGTTGTAGTTGGCTTCGGTCAAGACAATTGTGGCCCGACAGCAGAAAGTCAGGCTGAGTAAAATCGTTATAATCGAAAGTCTCTTCATCGCCAGTTGCCAACAAGCCATAAATATAATAAATTATCTTACCGATTGTTTTTTTTCTAATTATTCTCTTCAAAACGACCGATTCCTTCATCCAAAAAATTCACAAACTCGCTGACATTCAGGTTGTAACCCATTGGGTCGGCAAGTAGGTTGCCGTCGGTGTCGAGCAGGCAGTAGTAGGGCTGGGCGTTGATTTTGAAGCGGCTGATTTGAAAATCGGCGTTCACCTTGCCGATGCTTTTCTTCAGCTTGCCATCGTAGTCTGATGTCACCCATTCCGATTCAGGCAGTTCGGTTTTGTCGTCAACATACAGTGCCACAACAATATAGTCATTGCGCAAGCGGTCGAGCACTTCGGCGTCGGCCCACACGCGGGCTTCCATCTCGCGGCAGTTGACGCAGCCGTGGCCGGTAAAATCGATAAACAGCGGCTTGCCCTGCTCGCGGGCACACTCAAGTGCTTGATTATAGTCGAAATAGCCTTGCAGTCCGTGCGGCAGATGCAGCAGGTCGGCATATTTGGGCGTTTCGCAAAGCGATGATTCGTAGTCGTCTGCGACAGCTGTGGCTTTCGCCGAAAGGTCGAAATCGATGGTCGTTTGCGGCGGCAAATATCCCGAAAGGGCCTTCAAAGGCGCACCCCACATTCCGGGAATCAGGTAGATGGTGAAGGCCGTTGTGAGCAGTCCAAGCAATAGACGGAACACTTTCGGAGGCTCGTTTTTTGTTTCGCCAATCTGCAGTTTTCCAAGCAGAAACAGGCTCAGCAGGGCGAAAACGGCAATCCAAATGGCCAGATAGACTTCGCGGTCAAGAATGCCCCAGTGGTAGGTTTGGTCGGCCACGCTCAGGAATTTCAGGCCGAGCGCAATCTCGATAAAGCCTAAAGTCACCTTAACCGTGTTGAGCCAACTGCCTGATTTTGGCAGTTTTGTGAGCCACGACGGGAAAAACGCCAACAGAGTGAACGGCAACGCAAAGGCCGCCGAGAAGGCCAACATTGTGATAATCGGTTCCCAAATGTCGCCTTGAGTTGATTTCACAAGGATGGTGCCCACAATGGGGCCGGTGCACGAGAACGACACCAAAACCAGCGTTAGAGCCATAAAGAGCACGCCCACCAGTCCGCCGCGGTTCGAGTTCGAGTCGGCTTTGTTGATTAGCGAATTTGGCAGTACAATCTCAAACGCGCCCAGAAACGATGCCGCAAACACCATAAAAATGATGAAAAACAACACGTTAGGCAGCCAATGCGTTGAGAGCCAATTAAAAATATCGGCCGTAACCGATTGTCCGCCAATTAGATATGTGGCTAAAATGATGATTGCGATGGGAATGGTGTAGAGCGCCACAATCGCCAACCCGAAAGCTGATGCCATTGAGCGCGAACGGCCTTTGTTCTGCTCGTTTTTCAGGAAGAACGATACGGTCATCGGCACCATTGGGAAGACGCACGGTGTGAGCAGCGCGGCAAAGCCCCACAGAATGGCTTCGAGAATCACTTTCCAGAGCGAATTAGAATTGGCTGTGTGCACCACAGGCTCACTTTCAATAATTTTTGCATCGTTGCTCGGCTCGGATGGGGCAGGAACAGCGCTCTGTCCGCCGTCCAGCAGCGACAGGCTGAACTCTTGGTCGCCCATCACGCACATCTCGTCGGAACAAGTCTGGTACTCAATTTTGCCGCTTACCGTGGGGGCGGGGCCGGTCACTTTGACAGTCTGCGCGAAAACGGCTTCATTGACGAAGAAACGTACCATTGCGCCAGCAATCTCGTCTTTCTCTTCAGTCACTTTTGACAACTCGCGCACCGTGTCAACGCGCTCAACATCAGTTAGTTGCTCAAATATAAAACTTGTCGGCAGCGAGTAGTTGCCTTTGGGCAGATATTGCGCAAAGATGTGCCAGCTGGCATCGATTTGTGCTTTGAAATCAATCTGATACTCGGTGTCGGAAAGTTTTTGGCTGCTGACGGTCCATTTGACTGGATTCTGGATTTGCGCGTTGGCTGCGAAAGCAAACAAGGTTGCTATTGCTAAAAGGCTTTGTCTCAATAGTTTCATATAGCTTAACGTTGATTATTCTTACTGAAAAATATGTTGTATATCCATTTTTCAATTATAATCATTTGTTTTGTATTGTATAACAATAAATATGCATTCCGGATAATTATTGTGTGCCAGTTAAAACTGGCAGTGCGTCAAGCAGTTGAAGCATATTGTCGAACACAATATTAGCGCCGGCGGATGCTAAGTCGGATTTGGTGAGAATACCCGTGTTGACGCCAATTGTAAACACACCGGCTGCAACACCAGCCATAATACCAAGAGGTGCGTTTTCCACAACCAAGGCTTCGTTGGGCGCTACGCCGAGTTTACGTAAGCCCATCAAATACGGCTCAGGGTTGGGTTTGCCGTATGTGACATCGTGTGCTGTAACCATCAGTTCGCGGCGGAATTGGCCGTTGAATAGTTTTTCAACACGGTCAAGTGTCGAGCTCTCACCAGAACCGGTGACAATGGTTCGGGCAATGTCGTTTTGGGCAAGATAGTCAACCACATCGGTGATGTTACAAATGAGTTCTGGGGAAGGCATCTGACGAAAAAAACCGCTTTTGATGCGGTAGATTTCATGTTGTTCATCGGTGGTGCTGTGGCGATTGAAATATTTAAGAAACTGTTCGTCAATAGTGGATGCACCCGTACGGCCTTCGTTCAAATAGACTTGATATTCAGAAAATTGAATGCCTATTTCTGAGAAGGCCTTTACCCACGCATTTGCGTGAAGGGGCATGCTGTTGAAGATAACGCCGTCCATATCAAACATTATGGCCTTAACATTCAGGCTTTCATGGCCGGTTTTCGACAGATAGTCTTGTATGGCAGTATGAATCATCTCACTACTCATTATTCGGCCGCAAAAGTAAGGAGTAAAGTGGAAAGAGTAAAGTGGAAAGAGTAAAGAGTAATGATGAAAGTATAATGTGTAAAGGTTGGGGAGTGTAAAATGCATAAATAATTGTTAACCGTCATTTGAAATTTAATCCTAACTGCTATATAATAATCACTTTACAACAATTATGGTTGTTAGTTTTATCTGTATGAAAAACGATACAAGCAATGTGTTTTTGTGTATCTTGACCCCACTTTTTTGAATCGAAAAAAATGAAAATACCGATGAACAAAAGATTTATCAATTTGCTCGGAATCTTGTGCGCATGTCCGGCGCTTCTTGTGGCGCAAGATGTTGAAGATGAAACTAATATGGTATTCAATCCGAGCTTCGAACAGTATGAGAAGTGCCCAGAAGGCTACATTTACAACGACAAGTCGCACCGGCTGATACCGCATTGGACATACCCGTCGTTCACCACGCCCGACTACTTCAACAAGTGCAGCACCGGCGAGGTGCGTGTGCCCGATAATTTTGCCGGTTACAGCCAGCCGCACAGCGGGAAAGGCTATATGGGCGCAATCCTGACCGGTACAGACCGTGATTACCGTGAGTATTTTCAAGGAGAATTGAAAACACCAATGAAGTCGGGACAAGTTTACTGCGTGTCGTTCTGGTACAAATTAGCCAACGGTTCGATGTTTGCTGTCGACCAGATGAGCATCTACTTTACCGAACAGAAGATTGAAAACGGCAACAATACGTTCCTGAGTTATAACGCGCAGCTGAACAACGAGTCGGGACTGTTTCTTGATAATACCGAAGAGTGGAAGCACTACTGCATGCTCTATACTGCTTCTGGCAACGAGTCGTTCTTTATTGTTGGCAACTTCAAGAATTACGACAACACTAATTACGTGGTTACCGGCAAGGACGTGCAGAACAAAAAGGGCAAGAAATACGCATATTATTTCTTCGATGATTTTGAGATTCGTCCGCTCACCAATTGCGATGTTTGCGCTTGCGTCCCGAAAGGACTTGAGACTGTAATAGTTGACTCGGTTTACACAGGCGGTTTGGATCCCGTGACGGGCAAAATCCAGCGTATTATCGACGATGGAGTCATCAGCCTTGGCATTTCGGGTGGAACACCGCCGTACAAAGTCGAGTGGTCGAACGGTGCGACAGGGCAGAAGCTGACAAATCTGCCGGCTGGCACCTATACTTATAATGTATCGGACCAGAACAACTGCCACAACAGCGGCAAGGTCGTTTTTGTGAAGCCTGAAATACCCGAAGACCCGTTTACTGATGGTTTGCGCAACATTGAGGAAGGTTCGGCGCTAATTCTGAATAACATCTTCTTCGAGACGGGCAAGAGCACGCTTCTGCCGCAGTCGAACGCCGAGCTTGACAAGGTTGCAGCCTTCCTGGCCGAAGGAACTGTAAGTCAGATTGAAATCAGCGGCCACACTGATAATGTGGGGTCCGACGAAGTTAATCAGAAGTTGAGCCAGGCACGTGCACAAGCCGTGGTTAACTATCTGGTATCGAAAGGAATAAACGCTAACATGCTGCAAGCCAAAGGCTACGGCAAAACGCGCCCAATTGACACCAATCTGACCGAACAGGGCAAGAGCAATAATCGCCGAGTTGAATTTTTTGTGTTAAAAAAGTAATCTAACCGACTATGAACAAGCGTTTTATATTTACAATACTATTGTCGGCGGCTGTTGCAATGCCGGCATTGGCTCAGAAACCCGACAAGGCTTTTGAAGACATTATTGCCGGTGTGAAAGCCAAAGAGCGTCAGCCCGATGTGGATAACAACATGAACAAGGCACGCGCCACTCTCGAGAAAGTTCTTGCAAAGGACGCCAGCAATGCCATGGCAAACCTTGGTATGTCGATTATTCTGTCATACGACGCATATTCGCAGAAAGACTATTTCCGAGGCTGGCACTATTTTAAAAAGGCCGATGCAGGAATATCAACCTTCACGCCTGACGACAAGAAGGTGCTTGACGGATATTTCATGGCGCAGAAACTCGAGCGTCGCGGCAAGCCAATCGACAAGAATATGGAGATTGAGCGTAAGTCAGTGGAAGAGAAGCTGATAAAGTTCGTTCGTGAGGAGAATAATCTGCAATATGCCGAAAAATTCCTAGAGGAATTTCCCGATTCGAAATACTACAACAATGTGGTTCACATCCGCAACTACATTGAGTTCCGTAAGGCTGAGAACGCAGGAACTGTAGAGGCTTTCAACTACTTCTTGAATAAGTATCCTGAAGCAGCACAAACAAAAATCGCCGCCGAGGAGCGTAACGCATTGGCTTACAAGCTGACACAAGAGGCTAACACGTTTGCAGCATATAAAAATTTTGTTGACAACTATCCTGATGCCGTTCAGTATGAGGAAGCCAAGAAGAAACTGGGTATTCTGGCGTTCGACGAGGCCGCCAAAAAGCACACTCTCGAAGCCATTGAGCAGTTTATGGAGCAGTATCCCAACTCGCCCAAAATGCCCGATGCCAAGATTATGAAGCGTCAGTTGCTTTTTGAGTGGGCTAAATCGGTCAACAGCCTTGAAGCATACAACAAGTTTGTGTCGCAATATCCTGAAGGTGAGATGTTTATCGATATTTTCAACCTTAAATCTGCCGCTCTGGGGCAGTCTATCGCTGCCGATCTGCCGATGGAAAACTACAAGGTAATCCGCGGATTCGACAACAAGCAGGCACGCGACTATGGTGGTGCAATTGCAACCTACACTGACGGCTCTCTGCTGGTTATTGCAAACACGCCGTCGCTCAACGATGATATGGATGATGTGTGGATGATTAAACTCGATGCCACAGGCAAGATGATTAAGAACGACATCTTGGGCAACGATTTCGACGACCGTGTTAACACCGCTTATATTGACAAAGCGGGCGCGCTCTACGGCGCCGGTCTCACCAACGCCATCCGCGGAAACGTGCCGGGCCAATCGTGGTTCTTCAAGATGAACCCGCAGGGAAAGAACGTCTGCAACGCCAAGTTTGAGGGCAACGAGGTGCTTTCAATGGTGGTTTACGAGGACGGCAAATCGCTGCTTGGTGGTTATCTGCAGACTGCTGATACCGCATTGCCGACACCGCTCATCACCAAACTGAACGCACAAGGCCGTAAGCTCTGGACACGTACCTATGCGCCAGGCAATAAGGTTACATCGATGGCTAGTAATGGCAACGTATGTAGCATTGCCTTCAACGGCAACTGGGTGATGCAGATTGATGAACTCGGCTATATAAAATGGGATATATTGGCAGAAGGCTGTAAGCTGTCAGCTGCAGCAATAGCAAATGGCAAAACTGTTTACACCGGCACTAAAGAAAGTCAGGGCTACACAATGACCGTGGATGCTAACGGCAAAAAACTCTCTGAAGCCACATTTGAGCTGCCTGCCGACGGTTGCTTCACTCAAAGCTGCGTAATGCCCGACGGCTCGGTTGTGAGCGGCGGTACATTCGGCAACGCAATGGTTCTGGTTAAGATTGACGCCAACGGCAAGATTGTTTTCGCAAAAACATTCGACGGCTCGAAACAAGTGGCCTTCAATGGTTTGGCAGCATCTGCCGCCGACAATTCAGTCTGGGTGAGCGCCACCTACAACGACGCCGATATTGTGGTGTTCAAACTAGGATTGTAATTTTGTTTTCACACACAAATAAAATGCGCTTTGCGCATTTAAGGCCATCCAGATTCGGGTGGCCTTTTTTTTGTTGCACAAAACAAAATATGGTTGATTTGTAAGACAACTTATTTATTCAGATAAATTTGGACTACTAAGATATTTGCAAAGTTGTCCAAAAGCATCTTTCAAAATGGTTATTTCCAAATTGTGCCGAGCATAGAATTCGCGGAGTTGGCTGCTGAATTGCCATGCCACACCGCCAACAAAGCCTATTGGTAAATCCTTCATTTTTAATGGCTCAATGTGCTTTGTGTGGAATGAATAGAATGCGTCATTGATGAGTGTCGCAATTTCTGGTTCGGTAATATTTGCACATGCAAAAGGCACGAAATTGGCGAGATAACTGTTTATGGGATGTTCAGAATATACGTTTTTAATCAGTTCAGCAGAGGATAGTCCCGTAAAATCAAAGAATTTTTTACATAATTCTTTCGAGAATTCACCACGTATAGCTTTGGCAATTAATATTTTACCTATATATGCACCGCTGCCTTCGTCCCCAATCAGATAGCCTAATGATGGTGTCTGGCGTTCGATTCGTTGCCCGTTATAGTACCCTGCTGCTGCGCCAGTACCCAAAATGGCAGCAATGCCAGGGCGGTTTCCAAACAACGCAACTGCAGAGCCTTCCAAATCGGTAAGGACTTTAATATCTGCGCAATTAAAGGCTGAAGACAGAGTGTCGGCAACCATTTTTTTGTTTGTTTCTGCATAGCAGCCTGCGCCATAATATGTGATAGTATCGATGTTTTCGGTGATCTTGGGTTGCACATTGTGGCACAAAGACAAAAGGACAGAAGCTGGCGATATGTTCGGGTTAAATCCTGAAGTTTTGATTATTTGTAAATCATTGTTAATCAATCCCCATTTGCATTTCGTGCCACCAGCTTCAACAATAATTTTCATAATCAGTTGTTTTTATGAGCAACAATCAGGCGTATGATTTGATTTCGTGATAATCTGTTACTTGTCGATATCGCTAAAATCAAACACATCGTCGTTTTTCAGTTCCACAAGCGATTCGTGGTCGCATTTGATAATGCGGCCGGGGAATTCCTTAATCAGCGAGTAGTCGTGTGTGGCGATGATCACTGCGCGGCCGTTGTGGCTGATTTCGGTGAGCAGCGTCAGAATGCCGCGCGACGTTTCGGGGTCGAGATTGCCAGTGGGCTCGTCGGCCAGAATGATTTCGGGGTTGTTGAGCAGAGCGCGCGCAATCACCACACGCTGCTGTTCGCCGCCCGACAGTTCGTTGGGCATCTTGTAGCCCTTCTGCGACAGCCCAACCTTGTTCAGCACGTCCTGAATGCGGTTCTCAATCTCGATTTTGTTCTTCCAGCCCGTGGCCTTGAGCACAAAAAGCAGATTCTCGTGCACATTGCGGTCGATGAGCAGTTGAAAGTCCTGAAACACAATGCCCAACTTGCGGCGCAGGTAGGGGATTTGCTTGCGACGCAGACTTTCGAGTTGGAAGCCCGCCACCGTGCCACTGCCTTTTGCCAGCGGAAGGTCGGCGTAGAGCGTTTTGAGCAGACTGCTCTTGCCGCTGCCGGTGCGCCCGATAAGATAAACCAACTCACCGCTGTCGATTTTCAGGTTTATGTTGGTGAGAATCACGTTGTCAGGCTGCGCAATTGTTGCGTCGGTCAGTTGAATTTTGGTGTCCATTGTGTCCATCGTATCACTGTTTTTATTGATTTTCCAAATTGAATTATGCGATTGCAGCACCCCAAACGGTGCCTTCCATACAAAATTCAAAAGTATTATTTAGAGTGTTCAAAGGGTGCAATGGGCGGTGCATTTAATAAACACTCACTTGTTAATTAAAACCTTTGCCGCGCAAATTGCGTGTGGCTGAAAACGATTTTATTTGTTTCGGATAAAAAGAGTCGGATTTGGGCGGAAAACGGCACCGATTCGGCCGAAAATTGGAATAGAAACGGGGAGCGGGAGCGTTCCCATTTAGTTCATTCTTTTATGCGTAGAAAATTATTAGCCAAATGTTTGGCGGCTGTTATCTCACTAACGGCTTTAAGTGCTTCGGCACAGAAATCGATAATCTATAACGACGATGACTACGATTACCGCGTAGGCGTCGATTTGTTCAGCAAGCAGCATTATTCGCAGGCTCAGGAGTTCTTTGAGCGGGTTGTGGCGCGCTACGGCAACGAGTTTGCCGACATCAAGGCCGACGCCGAATACTACGCCGCGCTTTGTGCCCTTGAACTGTTCAACAACGATGCTGAATACCGCATTGGCAAGTTCATCAACGACTATCCCGAGAGTCCGCGCACGCGCACGGCTTACTTCGAGATGGGCCGCTACCAGTACCGCGTGAACCACTACCGTGAGGCCATCGAGTACTTCGACAAGGTGTGGAAGCAGCACTTGAACCGCGACCAGCAGGCCGAACTATACTTCAAGAAGGGCTACAGCTACTTCAAGCTTGGGCAGACCGAGAAGGCGCAGAAAATGTTCTACGAGCTGATTGACAAGAACAACAAATATTCGGCGCCGGCCATCTATTTCTACGCGCATTTGGCCTACACCAATAAGAATTATGAGACGGCGCTCAACAATTTTGCCAAAATCGAGAACGACCCGGCTTTTGCGCCCATCGTGCCGTACTACAGGGTGCAGATTTACTTCCTTCAGGGGAAAGACGACAAGGTGCTTGAGTTGGGCAAGGAGCTGCTCGACCAGGGCGACGCCAAGCGTCAGGCCGAAATGTCGCGCATAGTGGGCGAAGCGCTCTACAACAAGGAGCTCTACGCCGAGGCGGTGCCTTATCTTGAAACCTACAAGAGCAACGCCAGCAACTACACCCGCGAGGACATCTACCAGTTGGGCTACGCATATTTCAAGACCGGCGAGTTTGAGAAAACGGTGAGCACAATGTCGAACGTGACGAACCTTGACGACGCGCTCACGCAGAACGCCTATTTCCACATCGCTTACGCGAATATGAAGATTGAGCAGAAGGAGCAGGCCCGAATGGCTTTTGAGGCTGCGGCAAAATACGATTTCAACGCTCGCATTCAGGAGCAGGCGCTGCTCAACTACGCCAAACTGTCGTACGAGCTGTCGTACTCGCCGTTTAACGAGACGGTGCGCGCCTTTAACAAGTATTTGGAGAAATACCCCAAATCGATTCACCGCGACGAGGCCTACGGCTATTTGGTGAAGGCCTACCTGTCGTCGAAAAACTATCAGGCGGCGCTCGAATCGTTGGCCAAAATCGAGAACAAGACGGCTGAGATGCAGTCGGCGTGGCAGCGCGTGGCCTATTTCCGCGGCCTTGAGCTCTTCAACAACCTGAAGTTCGACGAGTCGGTGGAGGCGTTCAACCAGGCCATATCGCTTAAAGCGTACGACAAGGAGATACGCGCCTTGGCAAGCTATTGGAAGGCCGAGGCTCTCTACCGCCAGGAGCGCTACCACGATGCCGCCGACGCCTACAACCAGCTGCTCACAACGCCCGGCGCCTACACAATGCCCGAGTACAAAACGTGCTACTACAACATCGGCTACTGCTATTTCAAGACCAAGGAGTACACCAAGTCGGCCGATTGGTTCCGCAAATACGTTGAAAAACCCGCCGAGGCCGACACCGCAAAGCTTGCCGACAGCTACATCCGCATTGGCGACTGCTACTTTGTTACGTCGAAATTCAATGATGCCGTGATGTTCTACGGAATGGCCGCCGACCTTGACAAGTTCGATGCCGAATACGCGCTTTTCCAGAAGGGTTTTGCAATGGGACTTGACAAGAATCTTCACGGTAAGATTTTGGCAATGAGCGATTTGCTTGCGCGATACCCGAAATCGAAATACGCCGCCGACGCACTTTTCGAGCGTGGCCGCGCCTATACGATTCTCGATTCCACACAGTTGGCAATCAGCGATTTCCGCTCGTTGGCGAAGACCTATCCGAACAGCTCTTATGTGGTTAAATCAATGCTTCAAACGGGCTTGCTTTACTATGCTGATGGTCAGAACTATTTGGCAATCGACAACTTCAAAAACGTGATTGAGAAGTACCCGGGCTCATCGGAAGCCGACGAGGCGCTGTTCGCTTTGAAGAACGTCTATGTGGATATGAACAAGGTTGACGACTATTTCGACTACGTGCAGAGCAAGGGCAACCTTGGCAACATCGACCAGAACGAGCGTGACTCACTTACCTACGCATCGGCCGAAAAAGTCTATATGTCAGGCAATTGGACTGAAGCCGCAGGCCTGTTCGACAGCTATTTGGACAAGTTCCCAGCCGGCCGTTTCTCGCTCAACGCCACCTACTATCGCGGCGACTGCAACCTGAAACTGCACAAGAACAGCGAGGCCAAAGCCGACTTTATTGCCGTGGCCGGGAAACAGAAAAACACCTTCACCGAGGCGGCGCTGCTCTCGTCAGCCACCTTGGCCGAGAACGACAAGGATTACAAGCAGGCATACGACCTTTATAAACAGTTGGAAGACAATGCCGAAGTGAAGTCGAACTTGATGATTGCGCGCGAGGGGCAGATGAAAACGGCCTTTGCCGACAGCAACTTCAATAACGCGCTTGAGTCGGCACGCAAGCTGCTTATAACCGACAAGGTCTCGGACGAGCAGGTGCGCACCGCACGCCACATTATGGCCGTAAGTTACTATCAGACAAACCAATTGGACCCGGCCATCACACAGTTCCGCATTCTTGCGCAGGATATGAACAGCCGCGAAGGTGCCGAGGCACAGTATATGGTTGCTCGTATGTTGTTTGAACAGAACGAGTTGCAGAAGTCAGAAGATGAGATTAACAACCTTATCGGCTCAGGCACGCCGCATATTTATTGGATTGCCAAATCGTTCTTCCTGCTATCCGACATCTGTATGAGCCGCAACGACCGCTTCCAGGCCAAAGCCAACCTGCAGAGCGTTATCGACAACTACGGCGACGACAGCGATGGCATTGTGGCTGAAGCCAACGCCAAACTGAAACTGATTGTGGACGAGGAGAGCACCAAGTTTGTTGACGACAACTCGAAACAGGAAGTTGAAGTAACGATTGATATGAGCGGCGGTAACGACAACGAAAACAATTACTATAACGATAACGAAGACACAAACGCAGACTCAAACGAAAACACAAACACAGACACAGACTCAAACGAAAACCCAGACACAAACAATAACGATAACAATAGCAAGGCCGTAGAGCCGCAGCAGACGGAAGCGCCAACAACAGAATCGGGCGCAACCTACGCGCCAGAGCCGCAAAACGGGCAGGAGAGTGCGCCGCAGGTGGAGGAAGCTGTGATTGAAGAACCGGCGTCAACCACCGAGGCAGAGCCTGAAGCCGCAGAGCCCGTAAGCGAACCGGCAGAAGAGCCTGCAGCTGAAGAACCCGCTACTGAACCATCCGATGAACCGGCTGAACCTTCTGATTCAGAAGAGAATGCCGAAACACCGGCCGAAGAAAACACAATTCAAGAACAAGAATAAACCGACATACAGATATGATACGTTTGAAACGAAATATCCTGATTCTGACAATGTTAGGTTCGTGCACCGTAATGGCGCAGAACAACCTGAATCAAGAGGTGAAGGTCATAAAATCGTATGAGCCAGTCATCAACGACGCATACAAAATCAGTTCGCTGCCGAAAATTGTTGATACAATCAAAGTTACGCCAACTTTTGAGTACGACGAGGGCGAGCTTGAGATGTATCCAACCAAATATCAGCCGAAGCAGCTGAAGCCGGCCAAATTGGTGGCAGAGCCGCTGCCCAAGCTCTATTACGCCTATGTGAAGGGCGGTTTCGGGTCGTACGCGTCGCCAATGCTGAACATCTACACGGGCAGCCAGCGCTCTGAAAAATGGATTTGGAATGCCAACGCCAACTATCTGTCGAGCAACGGCAAGGTGAAGAACGAAGCCGACGAGCACGTTTACGCCGGTCTGTCGCGTTTCGATGTGGGCGGGCAGGTGCGACGCATCTTCAAGAAAGACCTTGCAGCCAGCATTGATGCCGGTTACGGCTATCGCGCCAATTATTATTATGGTTACGACACCAACCTGAAAATTGCCGACGACTCGCTTCCACTGAAGAAGAAAGACATTGAAAAACAATCGCTTAACTACTATTCGATTGGCGCGTCATTCGGCACCACCAATCTCGATTCATCGAAGTTGGACTATCGCATTGCGCTGAACTACAGCGGAATAAAGACCAAAGACAGCAAGGGCGACAACATTCTGCACGTTGATGCATTCCTGAGCTACATATTGGACAAAGAGTTTATGGGCCTGAATGTGGTGATTGACAATTACAGCACCAAAGGCCTGAATATCAATGGTAAAGGCGACATCAGCGCGGCTGTGGTCAACTTCAATCCGTGGATTGGCGCCTACGGCCGAAAATGGCGCGTGAAGGTGGGCGCGAGCACCTTCTACGACCAGCGCAACTCGAAGTTTTGGTTCTTCCCCGACATCAGTATGCAGTACAACATCATCGACTACTTCCTGCTGCCGTACATTGAGGTGAACGGCAACTACGATGTGCACAGCTACCGCGAGATGTACGGCGAGAACCCGTTTGTGCGTTCCGACCTGAACATCAACCCGACCAAGACGCGATGGAACCTTGCAGCCGGATTCCGCGGCAATGTCAGCTCGAAGGTTGCCTTCAACGTCCGCGCCGAATACGCCAAAATCGACAATCAGTATCTGTTTGTAAACGATATAAATAGCGATTTGCACAAGAAATTTACGGTGGCCTACGACGAGATTATGCGCACCCGCATTTTGGGCGAGATTTCATACAAGATGAGCGACAAATTCAAGATGGGGCTGAAGGGCAACTATTTCATTTACGATATGTCGCACGAGATTGAGGCTTGGCATCTGCCGACCTACACCGTTAGCCTTGACGCAAGCTATAATCTTGAGAATAAGATTATTGCGCGCGTCAACGTTTACGCCATCAGCAAGCGCTACGCCCGCATCGACCACATCAACGACAAAGGCGAGAACCTGCCCGAATCAAAAGAGCTGAAGGGCGTGATTGACGCCAATCTTGGGCTCGAATACCGCATCACAAAGCGTTTCTCGTCGTTTCTCGACCTGAACAACATTGCCGGACAGCGCTACTACGAGTGGAACCAATACGCCAATCAGCGGTTCAATTTTATGTTGGGACTGACGTACACGTTTTGATTGAAGGATTGAATGCGTGAAGGATTGAAGGATTGAATAACAGATTGTCAATTATGAAATTACGGATATTTAAAAAGAGAGTTGCCATAACCGATATTCAGCCGGAAACCGCTGTCGAAGAGCAGCACAGACGCAAACTTGCCGAAGTGGGCATCTTCTCGTCAGCCGACCGTCTTGCCAAAATGGCTAAATTGCTGAAGAATAGAGAGAATTAGGTGTTTGGGGTTGGGTGTTAGGTGTTGAGGGTTGGTAATAACCTGTTAAACATTAAACGATTTACCAATTCACCGATTCACCAATTCACCGATTATCCCTTAAAAATTGTCAATTTCGTGTTAACAAATAGCGGAAAATGCACTTGCCGCGAGCTTTTGTGCACCCCCGTTTTTGGTATATTTGTTTGTTTTGGCGAAGGTGTAATTTTGCCAATTAATTAATTGAAACACAAAATTTTAAGATATGAGCGAAGTGGAAGAAACAACACCGCAGAACAACAATTATGGCGCCAATAGTATTCAAGTGCTTGAAGGATTGGAAGCCGTGCGCAAACGCCCCGCAATGTACATTGGCGACATCAGCGAGAAAGGTTTGCATCATCTTGTATACGAGACAGTTGACAACTCAATCGACGAGGCTCTTGCCGGATACTGCACCCACATTGAGGTGACAATCGGCGAGGACAACTCAATAACCGTGGTCGACAACGGCCGTGGTATCCCGGTTGATATGCACCCGAAAGAGCACAAATCGGCCCTTGAGGTGGTTATGACCGTGCTGCACGCCGGCGGTAAGTTCGACAAGGGTTCATACAAGGTGTCAGGCGGTCTGCACGGTGTGGGTGTTTCGTGCGTCAACGCGCTGTCGAAACATATGACATCGCAGGTTTTCCGCAATGGAAAAATCTATCAGCAGGAATACGAGAAGGGCAAGCCGCTCTACGATGTGAAGGAAGTCGGCACAACCGACAAAACAGGCACACGCCAGCAGTTTTGGCCCGACGACACCATCTTCACCACAACCATCTACAAATACGAGATTCTTGCAAACCGTATGCGTGAGTTGGCGTTCCTGAATGCAGGCATCACCATCACGCTCACCGACCTGCGTCCCGACGAGGAAGGCAAGACCCGCACCGAGACATTCTACTCGAAAGAAGGCTTGCGCGAGTTTGTGCGCTACGTTGACGGCAACCGCACGCACCTTTTCGACGACGTTATCTACATCAACACCGAAAAGCAGGGCACGCCAATCGAGATTGCCATAATGTACAACGACGGCTACTCAGAGAATATACACTCTTACGTCAACAATATCAATACGATAGAGGGCGGAACGCACCTTCAGGGCTTCCGTATGGCGCTCACCCGCACGCTGAAAAAGTATGCCGACGACAACTGCAAGCGCGACCTTGAGAAACTTGAGAAAAACCACATCGAGATTTCAGGCGAGGACTTCCGCGAGGGCCTGACCGCCGTCATCTCAATCAAGGTGGCAGAGCCGCAGTTCGAAGGACAAACCAAGACCAAACTCGGCAACAGCGAGGTTGCAGGCGCCGTTCAGCAGGCAGTGGGCGAGGCCCTTGCCAATTATCTTGAAGAGCACCCGACCGAGGCTCAGCGCATTGTGGGCAAAGTGATTCTGGCCGCCACCGCACGTGTGGCAGCACGCAAGGCCCGCGAGACCGTTCAGCGCAAATCGCCGCTCTCGGGTGGCGGACTGCCTGGCAAACTGGCCGACTGCTCAAGCAAAGACCCCGCCGAAAGCGAGTTGTTCCTGGTCGAGGGTGACTCGGCAGGCGGATCGGCAAAGCAGGGCCGCGACCGTAAGTTCCAAGCCATTCTGCCGTTGCGCGGTAAGATTTTGAACGTTGAGAAGGTTATGCGCCACCGCGTTTACGAGAGCGACGCCATCCGCGACATCTACACCGCTCTGGGCGTGCACGTGGGCACCAAAGACGACCCCGACGCACTCGACACATCGAACCTGCGCTACCACAAAATCATCATTATGACCGATGCCGACGTCGATGGCAGCCACATCGACACATTGATTATGACTTTCTTCTTCCGCTTTATGCGTGAGGTGATAGAGCAGGGGTGCCTTTACATTGCCACACCGCCGCTTTACCTTGTCAAGAAAGGCAACAAGCAGCAGTACTGCTGGACAGAGCAGCAGCGCCAACAAGCCATCGAGGAACTTGGCGGTACATCGGACAAGAATCTTAAAGTGCAGCGTTACAAAGGTTTGGGTGAGATGAACCCCGAGCAGCTTTGGGACACCACAATGAACCCTGAGAACCGCACACTGCGCCAGGTGACAATCGAGAACGCCGCCGCCGCCGACTACACATTCTCAATGCTTATGGGCGACGACGTTCCGCCACGCCGCGAGTTCATCGAGAAGAACGCCAAATACGCAAACATCGACGCCTAAAACGGCTTTGTTTACTTGATATGAAAATGTCCTGCGGCACACATTGCTGCGGGATATTTTTTTTGTAGCGGCTCAAGCCGCAATGGATAAAAATCGGTTAGAATCGGAAAGAACTGGTTAACGCCAAAAATCTGCACCAATTTGGACTATAAATTGCCAATTTCCCCCAAAAAACACAAATCATCGGGTAGGGTAAAGGCATCGAAAATTGTCTTACATTTGGCATACGAAACAATCGCTTACCAATATTTAATGTAAAACTAAACTTAGACGATTATGAAAAAGTTTTTAATGACAATTGCCGCAGCAGCAATGTGTATGACGGTTGCGGCTCAGGAATCAGGTTTCTCGGCAGCGCCGGCCGATGGCTATCGCGGTTTTGCCGGACTGAATGTTTTCACCGGCCTTGGTGACCAGCCATTCGACCGCTTTGCTGTCACCACTGTACACGGTTTCCAGGCCGACCAGCTTTTTGTCGGCATTGGTGCGTCGATGCAGTTTGTAACCAACACTAACAGCGAAAGTGGCTACTACGATGAAAACGGTGATTATCACTACTACAGCTACGACGAAGAATTGGATTTTGTGATGCCGTTCTTCATCAACGCCAACTATGAGTTTTCCTCGGGCCGCATAGCGCCCTTTGCCGATTTGAAACTTGGTTATTCCGTGGGTGACGCCTGTGGTCTTTATGTTCTGCCGTCGGTGGGTGTACGCCTGTCGCACATCAGTCTTTGGTGTGGCTACAATCTTTTGCAGGACAAGAAGATAACCGGTCGCGACAATAAGAAGACGTTGACAAATTACAACTCAATAGCATTTGGTGTCACACTCGATTGGGGCAAACGAAAATAAATGCACAAGCATCAAAACAAAACAGCCGCAACAGGTTTCCCTGTTGCGGCTGTTTTGTTTATTATATCAACATTTTACCTGTCCTGCAGCGGCACATAATGGTACTCGTTCTGCAGGATGTTCTTGTAAGCCGGGCGGATGATGCGGCGCGATGCGAAGGTCATCTCCTCAAGGCGGTGGGCAGCCCAGCCCGACATACGTGCGATGGCGAACATTGGCGTGAACAGTTCGTGCGGAATCTCGATGGCCTCATACACAAAGCCGCTGAAGAAATCGACATTGGCGCAGACGGGCTTCACGTTGCCGTTCTTGTACTCGGCGAGTGCTTTGGGCGCCAGTTCCTCAATGTTCAGATAGAGTTGCAGTTCGGCTTCCAGACCTTTGGCCTTGGCAAGTTCTATTGCTTTGGTTTTCAGCAGTTGGGCGCGCGGGTCCGACAGTGTGTAAACGGCGTGTCCGATGCCGTATATCTTGCCCGAACGGTCGTAAGCCTCCTTGCGCAGAATCTTCATCAAGTACGACTTAATCTCCTCCTTGTCGTTCCAGTTCTTCACGTTCTTCTTGATGTTGGTCATCATCTCCAGAACCTGAAGGTTGGCGCCGCCGTGCAAGCGGCCTTTCAGCGAGCCGATGGCTGCGGCTGTGGCCGAATAGGTGTCGGTCATTGCCGACGACACAAGGCGCATTGTGAACGTTGAGTTGTTGCCGCCGCCGTGCTCTGCGTGCAGAATCATCATCAGGTCGAGAATCTCGGCCTCGAGCGGCGTGTATTTGTTGCCCTTGAGCAGATACAGGAAGTTCTCCGCTGCTGACAGATTGGCCTGTGGGTGTCTGATTACCAGCGATTTGCGATAGAACGAGTGGCGCATTCCCTGATACGAGTAAGCCACAATTATCGGCAGTTTGGCAATCAGGTTGAGCGACTGTTTGACGAGCGACGGCAGCGAATAGTCTTCGGCCGTATCGTCCAAAGTGTAGAGAATCAGTACCGAACGCGACAGCATATTCATCAGGTCGCGGCCGCGAAGGGTGAGAATCATATTGACAAACGAGTCGTCCAAATCGCGCTTGCTTGCCAGATGGGTTGTCATTTCGGCCAATTGCAGCGATGTGGGCAGTTTGCCAGTGAGCAGCAGGAAGGTTGTCTCCTCAAAGCCGTGGCGGTTCTCCTTCTGAAAGCCCTTCACCAACTCACGGATTGGGAATCCGCGGTAGCGCAGGTCGCCTTCGGTGGGTATCAGCGTGTCGCCCTCGCGGCGGTAGCCAACCACATCGCCGATGCTTGTCAGCCCGACCAGAACGCCCGAACCGTCGGCATTGCGCAGACCGCGCTTAACGTTGTACTTGTCGAACAGGTCCTTGTCGATTTGGCACGATTGGCCAACTAATCTTGAAACGTCGGAAATGAAATTCTCCATTTTCTTGTTGTTTAATCGTTTAACTGTTTAATTGGTGAATCGGTTGTTTCGGCAATTCAGACGCGATGAATCGCGTCCCTACCAACACCTAACACCCAATACCAAATACCATTTACATATTCGTTATTCAAAACTCTTTAATCTAATGCCTAATGGCTAGTGCCTAATGCCTAATTACAAATTTTTAATCAGCGCGTCAGCAAATTCCGATGTCGAGAGTTTTGTGGCGCCTTCCATCATTCGGTGCAGGTCGTAGGTTACGGTTTTCTGCGAGATGGTTTTGCTCATAGCCTTGCGGATGCCGTCGGCAGCCTCGGTCCAGCCCAAATAGTCGAGCATCATTGCGCCCGAAAGCAGCAGCGAGCCAGGGTTCGACACGTTCTTGCCAGTGTATTTAGGCGCCGTTCCGTGTGTTGCCTCAAAAATGGCGTAGCCGCTCTGATAGTTGATGTTGGCTCCAGGTGCAATGCCGATGCCGCCCACGCAGGCTGCCAGAGCGTCTGAAATATAGTCGCCGTTCAGGTTCAGCGTTGCAATTACCGAATACTCGGCCGGACGGGTAAGAATCTGTTGCAGGAAAGCGTCAGCAATACAATCTTTTATGATGATTTTGCCGGCTTTTGCGGCAGCGTCCATTTCGGCGTTGGCTGTCTCCTCGCCAACTTCCTTCTTGCGGGCCTCCCATTGGTTCCAGGTGTAAACCTTGTCGGCGAACTCGCGCTCGGCCAGTTCGTAGCCCCAAATCTTGAACGCGCCCTCGGTGAACTTCATAATGTTGCCCTTGTGCACAAACGTCACCGACGGTTTCTTGTGGTCGATGGCGTACTGAATGGCCGCGCGGACAAGGCGCTCCGTGCCTTCCTGACTCACAGGCTTGATGCCGATGCTCGACGATTCGGGGAAGCGAATCTTCTTAACGCCCATTTCCTCAATCAGGAACTTCTTGATTTTCAGATTTTCAGGCGTGCCGTTCATATATTCAATGCCAGCGTAAATATCCTCGGTGTTCTCGCGGAAGATGCACATATCAACCAACTCGGGGCGCTTCACAGGCGACGGTGTGCCCTCGTAATACTGCACGGGGCGCAGGCATACGTAAAGGTCGAGAGTCTGACGCAGAGCCACGTTGAGCGAGCGGATGCCGCCGCCAATCGGGGTTGTCAGCGGGCCCTTGATGCCCACCAGATATTCGCGGAAAGCGTCCAGAGTCTCGTCGGGAAGCCAACTGCCAGTGGCGTTGAAGGCTTTCTCGCCCGCCAGAACCTCTTTCCACTCAATTTTGCGCTTGCCGCCGTAGTATTTCTCCACAGCCGCGTCCATTACTTTTTGCGATGCAGGCCAGATGTCGCGGCCGATTCCGTCGCCCTCGATGAAGGGGATTACGGGGTTGTTAGGAACGTTGAGTTTACCGTTGCTGATTGTGATTTTCTCTGCCATAGTTTTATTTGTTTTTAGATTGTTTACGAATTTGATTCAATGCGCCGCCCACCTTGAACCATTCAATTTGAGCCGCGTTATAAGTGTGATTTACAGTTATTTGCTCCTGAGTTCCGTCGGCGTGGCGGATGGTCATTTTCAACGGCACGCCAGCGCTGAACGATGTCAGGCCGCTGATGGCGAATGTGTCGTTCTCGCGGATTTTTTCATAATCGGCCTTGTCGGCGAATGTGAGCGCCAGCATACCCTGTTTCTTCAGGTTGGTCTCGTGGATTCGAGCGAAAGATTTTGCCAGAACCACCGCCGCACCCAGATGACGCGGCTCCATAGCGGCGTGCTCGCGGCTCGAACCCTCGCCGTAGTTCTCGTCGCCAATGATTATGCTGCGCAGCCCGCGCGCCTTG
The DNA here is from genome assembly GCA_946414435.1 of uncultured Bacteroidota bacterium. Taxonomy (GTDB): domain Bacteria; phylum Bacteroidota; class Bacteroidia; order Bacteroidales; family SZUA-534; genus RUG13583. Next base: position 28,253 of record CAMKOM010000012.1, on the reverse strand, counting down.
TACGAGCGTGCAAGGTCGGGAACGGCTGTGTATGAGCCAGTTGCGGTGTCGAGCACCTTGTTGGCCTCGCCGTTGAACGCGTTGATGGCGCCAATCAGAAGGTTGTTGCTGATGTTGTCGAGATGTCCGCGGAAGCGCAGCCACTTGCCAGCCATACTGATATGGTCGGTTGTGCATTTGCCTTTGGCCTTGATGAGCAGTTGCAGATTGTCGAAATCCTTGCCGTCCCACTCGGCAAACGGCTCCAGCAGTTGCAGACGCTCGCTCTTCGGGTCCACCTTAATCTCGATTTTCGAGCCGTCGACAGGCGGTGCTATAAAGCCCTCGGGGTCGGTGATGAAGCCCTTTGCAGGCAGTTCGTCGCCAACAGGCGCGTCGAGCATAACCTCGCGGCCGTCTTCGGTCAAAAGTTTGTCTTTCAGTGGGTTGAACAGCATTGAGCCCGAAATTGCCATTGCCGTAACCAGTTCGGGCGAAGCCACAAACCCGTGGGTGTTGGGGTTGCCGTCGGTGCGTTTGGCAAAGTTGCGGTTGAACGAGTGAATGATGCTGTTCTTGGCCGTCGGGTCGTCGGTGTGGCGTGCCCACTGACCAATGCACGGGCCGCAGGCGTTGGCCATAACAAGCGCGCCAATCTCCTTGAAGGCGGCAATCTGACCGTCGCGGTCGGTGGTTTTCTTCACCTGAGTCGAGCCAGGACTCACAATAAATTCGGCTTTCACCTTGATATTCTTCTCTTTAGCCTGACGAGCCACCGATGCGGCGCGGTCCAAATCCTCGTACGATGAGTTAGTGCACGAGCCAATCAAGCCAACTTCCATTTTCTCAGGATAGTTGTTTTTGCGGATGTAATCGGCAAACTGCGAGATAGGCGTTGCAAGGTCGGGCGAGAACGGTCCGTTCACGTAAGGCTCTATTTCTGAGAGATTTATATCGATGATTTGGTCGTAGAAATTCTCGGGATTGGCGTAAACCTCGGGGTCGCTTGCCAGATTGGCGGCGTTCTTCTCGGCCAGGGCGGCAATCTTCTCGCGGCCAGTGGCGCAAAGGTATTCGTGCATTTTCTTGTCGAAGGCGAAGATTGAAGTGGTTGCCCCGATTTCGGCGCCCATATTACAAATGGTGCCCTTGCCCGTTGCCGACAGCGTGGCGGCTCCCTCGCCGAAATACTCCACAATGCAGCCCGTTCCGCCCTTCACGGTGAGCAGTCCAGCCACCTTCAGAATAATATCCTTCGGCGATGCCCAGCCGTTGAGTTTTCCCGTCAGGCGGATGCCGATAAGTTTCGGCATTTTCAGTTCCCACGGTAGACCAACCATTACGTCGACAGCGTCGGCGCCGCCAACACCAATAGCCACCATTCCCAAGCCGCCAGCGTTCACTGTGTGCGAGTCGGTGCCAATCATCATTCCGCCAGGGAAGGCGTAGTTCTCAAGCAGCACTTGGTGGATAATTCCTGCTCCAGGTTTCCAGAATCCGATTCCGTATTTGGCGGCCACGTCGTGCAGGAAGCCGTAAACCTCGCGGTTTTGGTCGTTGGCCACGGCAAGGTCCTTCTCGGCGCCCACATTGGCCTGAATCAGGTGGTCGCAGTGAACAGTTGACGGTACCATTGTGCGGCTCTTGCCAGCGTTCATAAACTGCAGCAGAGCCATTTGTGCGGTGGCGTCCTGCATAGCCACGCGGTTGGGCGCAAACAGTGCGTAGTCGGCCCCGCGTGTGTATTTGCGGACATCGGCCTCAGGCGACAGGTGCGCGTATAGGATTTTCTCACTCAAAGTCATCGGACGGCCCAGCATTTTGCGTGCCGCGGCCACTTTAGCGGGCAATTCGCTGTAGAATTGCTCAATCATCTCTAAATCGAATAGCATTATTTATTTGTGTTTGTTGGGAAGATGCATTCTTCCCGATTGTTGTAAATCAACGTTTTAAACCTTTTCTCAAAATCAGATTTTCAAATATTTATGCAACCTTTCTGCATAAATGTGAAACACCGATATTAAACTGCAAAGATAGCAATAATGAGGCAGCTTTCGAATAGCTCCGGCATTTTACGTTTTTTGCTTAATATGCATAGTTTTTTACAGCGATTATCATTATTGCTCGTGTGAAAAGAAAAAAATTTAAGTTTATTTGTCTTTAAATCGTAATGGTTGATACATATAGTTCTATTATTGATTATTATCATTATGGCAGACAATTATTTAGAACGGCACTACGAAGAGTACGAAGCCAAAAAAGCCGCTTGGGAAAAGGCGAAAAAACTTGGCAAATACAGGCCGAAACGAACCGCAAGCGCACCACAGCAACCGTCGGCAAATGCTTGCAAAAGTGCTGATGGTACCTGCCAACAGAATTGAACTCTTGCTTTAAATAACTACTTAAAACAACAATAAATGAATAATTTAAGTTTAAAGATTCGTCTCATTGCAATGAACCTGATGATATACGCCGTGTGGGGTGCATATCTGAGTTCGCTCGGTATCTATTTGGGCAATATCGGGATGGGCACAAGCATTGGCGCCTTTTTCGCCGTGCAGGGCATTGTGTCGCTTTTTATGCCAGCCTTGATGGGCATTGTGGCCGACAAATGGATTCCTGCCCAGCGGCTGCTCGGAATGTGCCAGGGATTGGCCGCAGTCTTTATGGCTATGGCAGGATTGATGGGACTGCGATATGGCGCCGATGTCACTTTCGCGCAGATATTCCCGTTCTATGCCGCCAGCGTGGCGTTCTTTATGCCGACAGTAGCGCTGGGAATCTCGGTGTCGTACAATGCGTTAGAGCGCGCGGGGATGGACACGATGAGCGCCTATCCGCCAATTCGCGTTTTCGGTACCATAGGTTTCATTGTGTCGATGTGGATTGTCGATTTGACTGATTTTAAGGAAGATTACCGCCAGTTGTTCATTTCGGCGGCGTGGTCGCTTGTGTTGGCCGTTTATGCCTTCACGCTGCCCAACTGCCCAACAAGCGGCGGCAAACGCTCGGCGTCGATAGTTGAAGCGCTGGGGCTGCGGGCGTTCACGCTCTTCGGCAACCGCCAGATGCGGCAGTTCTTCATTTTCTCGTTTATGCTCGGAATGTGCCTTCAGGTGACGTTCGGTTTTGCGGGCACTTTTATGAGCGACTTCGGTCAAAATCCCGACTATGCGGACGCCTTCGCAGTGCGCCACAACATAATGCTGAGTTCGCTCTCGCAGGTTTCCGAGACGCTTTGTATTCTTCTTATCCCATTCTTTCTGAAGCGGTTAGGTATTAAAAAGGTGATGCTGATTTCGATGTTGGCGTGGGTTTGCCGCTTCGGATTCTTCGGTTTGGGTGACCCCGAAGGCGGCGTTTGGCTTTTCGTCCTTTCGATGATTGTTTACGGCGTTGCGTTCGACTTTTTCAATATCAGCGGCTCGCTTTTTGTCGACCTGAACACCACCGACGACATTCGCTCGAGCGCGCAGGGCGTGTTTATGATGATGACCAACGGCCTTGGCGCAACGGTAGGCTCGCTGCTTTCGCAGATGGTGGTCAATCGCTTCGTTTACAACCGATTAGGCGACCCGTCGTTCGATATGATGCAGGGTTGGTCAGTTGCTTGGTACATTTTCGCCGCGTTCGCATTGGCTGTGGCCGTTTCGTTCGCGTTGATATTCAAATATAAGCACGTGAAGAGTTAATAATTTGGATTTAGGAATTAGGAATTAGGAATTAGGAGTTAGGATTTAGAAATTAGGAATTAAGATTTAGGATTTGGAAATTAGGTGTTAGGCACTAGGCATTAAGCATTAGTGAATTATGAATCATTACACTTTATACATTACTCATTACTCAAATTTGTCTGTAGTCCGTGGTCTGAAGTCTGAAGTCCAAAACTAAACTCTAAACGTCTCAACTCTAAACTTTTAAAAATATGAATCTTTCAGTTGGAATCGATATTGGCGGCACAAACACCGCTTTCGGTCTTGTGACCGACAATGGCGAGATACTCGCCCAAAGCAGCATACCCACTAGCGGTCACGCTGATTTTCAGGCGTTTGCCAACGCCGTTTCCGAAGGCATAAGGCAATTGCTTGGCACGATTGAACAGCCTTGCAAGCTTGTGGGCATTGGCATTGGTGCGGCCAACGGCAACTACTTCAGTGGTTGCATTGAGAATGCCGCCAACCTGCCGTGGAAGGGCGTGGTGAAGATTGTGGAAACCTTTAAGAAACAGTTCGGTGTGCCAGTATTCCTGACCAACGACGCCAACGCCGCCGCCATTGGCGAGATGGTGTACGGCGGCGCAAAGGGAATGACCGATTTCATTGAGATTACCCTTGGAACGGGCCTTGGCAGCGGCATAGTGACGGGCGGCAAGATGCTCTACGGCCACGACGGCTTTGCAGGCGAGTGCGGCCACGTGATTGTTGAGCGTGGCGGGCGCGACTGCGGCTGCGGGCGCAAAGGCTGCCTTGAGACCTACGTGTCGGCTACGGGCGTGGTGCGCACAGCAACCGAACTGTTGGCTAAACGCAATATTGACAGCGAGTTACGCTCGATTCCCAACAGCGAACTGACGGCTTTGAAAGTGTCGCAGGCGGCCGCTCGGGGCGACGCCATTGCACGAGAAGTTTTTGAGTTCACAGGCGAAATGTTGGGCCGTGCCTTGGCTGATTTTGTGGCAATTACAAGTCCGCAAGCCATATTCCTGTTTGGCGGTTTGGCAAAGGCAGGCGAGATTCTCTTTGAGCCCACACGCCGCGCAATGGAAGCCAATATGCTGAATATCTTCAAGAACAAAACGCAGGTGCTGCCGTCGCAGTTGGGCGACAATGCGGCAATTCTCGGCGCCAGCGCTCTTGTCTTGGCTAATTTGTAATATGGTGTTAGGGATTAGGCACTAGTGAATTACGAATTATGAATTACGAGTTACGATTCATTACACTTTACACTTAAAACAAGGTTTTAGGCATTAGACACTAGGCATTAGAGAATTATCATTACACGTTAAACATTACTCATTACTCAATACTCAAATTTGTCTGTAGTCTGAAGTCCATTTTAAACCTGTTAAACCCATTAAACCTTAAACTAAACCTTCTCAACAGCGAAGCGCTAAACACTAACTAATTCACCGATTCACCAAAACAACAAACTATGTCCGACACCAGCACTTGCTTATTAAGCACCGCCTATTGGCCGCCAGTTCAATGGTTTACAAAGATTGTCAACCACAGCCAGGTGCTGATTGAGCAGTTCGAGACCTTTCCAAAGCAGAGTTACCGCAACCGTTGCGCACTCTATGGACCCAACTGCATTCAGACGCTGCAGGTGCCTATCCTTAAGAGCGATACGCACAACCCAATGACGCGTGACATTCGCATAGCCTACCAAACGCCGTGGCAGAAGAACCATTTCAACACCATTCGGTCGCTCTACAAGTCGTCGCCGTTTTTCGACTATTATGCCGACGACATTCTGCCGTTCTACGAGCGCCGTTTCGATTTTCTGCTTGACTATAACCGTGCAATACTCGAAGTGTGCTTAAAATGGCTGAAAATGCCCGATAACACGGTCTTGACCGCCGATTACGTACACACGCCCGATTGTCCCGACTATCGCAACACAATCCACCCGAAGCAGTCGCACCAATCGGCCGACCCGCACTTTGCGCCGCAGCCTTACACGCAGGTTTTCGGCGAGCGATTCGGCTTTATTCCTAATCTGTCAATCATCGACCTTGTAATGAACTGCGGACCAGATGCGAAAGCGGTGCTACAAAGCAGTGTCAAATAAAACAACAACTATACATAGAAAAAATCCCCTGCAGCCATAGGCCACAGGGGATTATCTGTTAGCAGATTATTAGTCAATTATTTCTGCAAAGCATCAAGTTCTGCTTTGATTTTCTCTGCATCTTCCGGACGGTCGAGTGCAGTGTAGACGTTTTGCATAATTTTCAGAGCGTTCTTGTTCTTGCTGTCATACTTGTAGGCTTTCTCTACAAGCGGAAGAGCCTGTTCAAACTCGGCTTTCGATTTGTCGAGCTCAGCATTGTATGCATCTGCGTCGGTTTGGCTCAAGCCGCTATCGTTGGCAGCCTTCTTGATTTCGTTGCCCTTTTTGTAGAAAACGTTAGCTTTTTGAACATACAAGTTTGCCATCAGCTTGTTAAGAGCCTTGTCGTTTGGATATTTGGCCAAGCCTTCTTCAAGAGTCTTTTCATACATTTCGTTGTCTTTCTTTGCCTTGTAAGTTTCAGCAAGGTTCTGGTAAGGACGAGCTTCCTTCACGTTAAGTTCGATGGCCTTTTTCAGATAGGTGATGGCATCGTCGTGCAGATTTGCCTTGTGAGCGCAGTAGCCAGCGTTGTAGATGGTTTCGGGGGCGATGTCTTTAGCCTTGCCCTGTTTCTCATACAGCGTAAAAGCCTTCTGATAGTTCTCAAAGGCGCCTTTGTAGTCCTTCAGTTGGACAGCGGCGTTGCCTTTGTTGACAAAATCTTCTGGTGCTTCAGTGGTTTGAGCGTTCAGACTCAATGCCATGGCAACCAATGCAATTGATAATAAGTGTTTCATCTTTTTAAAGTTTAAGTGATTAGTGATATTGTTATTACGAAAATACAATTGTTTTATTGTTATACACAAGTGTCTTGCGCTGAATGTGCAGATTTATTGCCCGTGAAAGTACAATTTTTTCCAAATCACGGCCCTTCAGCACAAGGTCATCAACCGTGTCGCGGTGGGTGATGCGGGTAACGTCCTGCTCAATAATCGGTCCCTCGTCAAGGTCGGTTGTAACATAGTGCGATGTGGCGCCGATAATCTTCACACCGCGCTTGTAGGCTGCGTGATAGGGTTTCGCGCCAGTGAAAGCGGGTAGGAAAGAGTGGTGGATATTGATAATCTTGTTCGGATACTTGCTGATGAATTCTGGCGAGATTATCTGCATATATCGCGCCAGCACAACAAACGTAATGTTGTATTTTTCAAGCAGTTCCAATTCTTTGGCTTCCTGCGCTTCCTTGTTATCTTTGGTGATGGGGAAGCAGTAGAAGGGTATTCCGAACTGCTCAACCACCGAGCGCAAATCCTCGTGATTGCTGATTACGAGCGGAATCTCAACGTTCCATTCGCGGCCCTGGTAGCGCGCCAGAATATCGAACAGGCAGTGGTCCATCTTCGACACAAACAGCGCCATACGCGGCTTGTCTTCAGAGAAATAAACCTTGAACTGCATATTGTAGGCCGATGCAATCAGCGTCTGGAAATAGTCTTGAATCTTGTCTTTCGGAATGGCAAATTCGGCCAAATCCCACATAATGCGCATAAAGAACTGGCCTTCCTCGTGGTCAACGTGCTGGTCGAGAGCCAGAATGTTGCCCCGATTGTTCTGTATAAATTCCGTAACTTTTGCCACAATGCCTATCTGGTCATCGCAGTGCATAAGAATTGTGGCAGTGTTAACTGTTTTATTCATTTACTTGTTTTTTCAAATCGACCAAAAATATAAAAATCGCCAAAACGCGAACATTTTTATTTATTGTTGACAAAAAAATGCCCACCAAAGGTTGGAAATCATTGATGGGCAATCAGGTACGCTAATGTTCTGATGTGTTACAACTCGTGAATCACCAGTCCCGAGCGCAATTTCGGCTCGAACCAGGTGGTTTTGGGCGGCATAATGTTGCCCGAATCGGCAATATCGATGAGTTGTTTCATTGAGACGGGGTAGAGTGCAAAGGCGCATTTCATCTCGCCATTGTCAACTCGGCGTTTCAGTTCGCCAAGACCGCGGATTCCGCCCACAAACTCAACGCGGGTGGTGGTGCGCAGGTCTTTCACGCCCAGAATTTCGTCCAAAACGTGGTTCGACAGAATGGTTACGTCGAGCACGCCAATCGGGTCGGAGTCGTTGTAAGTGCCTGGCTTTGAGTTGAGTTTGTACCAGTTGCCGTCCATATACATACTGAACTCGTGCAACTGTGCTGGCTTGTAAATATCGGCACCCATTTTGGTGACAGTGAAGCACTTATCAAGTTTCTGCATAAACTCAGCCTCGCTCAAGCCGTTCAGGTCTTTGCAAACACGGTTGTAATCGATGATATTCAACTGATTGTCAGGAAAATGAACGGCCATAAAGAAGTTGTATTCCTCTTTGCCCGTATGATTCGGGTTCTGGCTTTTCTTCTCAAGTCCGATGCGGGCTGCGGCAGCCGTACGGTGGTGACCATCAGCAACATAGCAGTACGGCACCTTGGTTGCAAACAGTTCCTCAATCCGCTTGTTGGTTTCAGGTGAGTTAACTGGCCAGAAGGTGTGTCCGAATCCGTCCTCGGCCACAAAATCGTAGTCGGGTTTCTGATTCTTGACAATGTTGGCAACAATGGCATCAATCTCAGGCACAGCCTTATACGAGAAGAAAACAGGCTCAATGTTGGCGTTCAGATAGCGAGTCAGCACCATACGGTCTTCCTCTTTGTCGGGGCGGGTGAGTTCGTGCTTCTTGATGATGCCCGTGTTGTAATCCTCACACGATGCGGCGCCCACAATGCCGTACTGCGTGCGGCCGTTCATTGTTTGCGCGTAGATGTAGAACTTCGGCTCGGCATCTTGCACCAGCCAGCCTTTCTGCTTGAACATCTTATAGTTATCGACAGCCTTGTTGTAAACGGTGGCCGAGTGGATGTCGGTGCCAGCGGGGCAGTCAATTTCGGCGCGTGTGACGTGCAGCAGGCTCTCAGGCTTGCCAGCGGCCATCTTTGCGGCCTCTTCGGTGTTCATCACATCGTAGGGCAGGCACGCCAGTTTCTCAATTATCGCTTTCGGCGGACGAACGCCTTTGAATGGTTTTACTGTTGCCATTTTCTATTGTTTATTTTGTTGATTTACAATTGTCTTATTGTACCGAAACGTTTCTAGTTTCAGCGTGCGAATGTATAAATAATCTTTTGATTCCGGTTACAATCGGCTCAAATCGGATAGGAACAAATAATTCTGTGTTAATCAGTGTATTCTGCGTCATCTGTGCGAAATAAAACCACTACCAACAAAAAAGGCCACTCAAACGAGCAGCCTTTTTCTGTATCGGTTTGTAACGAATTACTTGTTCACCTGGAATTTCTTGTTGCCAGTGGCGAAGAAATCGACAATCTGATTGGCAGCGGCCAAGCCAGCGTTGATGTTGGCCTCGGCGGTCTGTGCGCCCATCTTTTTCGGGGTTGCAAAGTAGCGGCCCTCGAATTTCGCTTTGAAATCGGCATCGGCATCAGGAGCAATGTCGGTGATGTATTTCAAATCCTGGCGTTCTTCCATCAGTTTAATAAGTTCGGCCTCGTTGATGACCTCTTTGCGGGCAGTGTTGATAACAATGCCGCCTTTCTTCATCTTGTTGACAAGAGCGTAGTTGATGCTCTCTTTTGTCTCAGGAGTTGCAGGAATGTGAAGCGATACAATGTCGCAATTCTCAAACAAAGCGTCCTGATTGTCAACGGCTTTAACACCAGCGGCCTCAATAGCCTCTTTCGGGCAGAAAGCGTCGTAGGCGTAAACATCCATATCGAAGCCTTTAGCCACGCGGGCAACATTGCGACCAACCTGACCGAAGGCAAGGATTCCGAGTTTCTTGCCTTTGAGTTCGGTACCCGATTTGCCATTGTAGAAGTTACGAACGGCAAACACAAGCAGACCAAACACAAGTTCAGCCACAGCGTTTGAGTTCTGACCCGGTGTGTTCATCACCACGATACCGCGTTTTGTTGCGGCCTCAAGGTCAACATTGTCGTAGCCGGCACCTGCGCGGACAACAATCTTCAGATTTTTTCCAGCGGCCATCACCTCATCGGTAACTTTGTCGCTGCGGATGATTATTGCATCGGCATCAGCCACAGCGTCAAGCAGTTGCTGTTTGTCGGTGTAGTTCTCGAGCAGTTTGAATTTGTTGCCCGATTTCTCGACAATCTCTTTAATGCCGTCAACAGCCTGTTTTGCAAAAGGTTTCTCTGTTGCTACTAATATTGTCTTCATTTCTTACTTTTTAACTTGTTTTTCAAATTCTGCCATACAGTTCACAAGAGCCTGGCAGTCCTCGATGGTGCAGGCGTTGTAGCACGAAGCGCGGAAGCCGCCAACCGAGCGGTGACCTTTGATACCGACAATGTTGCATTTCTTTGCGAAATCCATAAAGGCATCCTGATACTGCTCGTTGCCTGGAGTCCAGACGAACGGAATGTTCATACGCGAACGTGAATCCTTCTGAACAGGCGATGTGAAGAGCGAGTTGCGCTCAATCTCTGCGTAAACAATGTTTGCACGCTCAATGGCGAGTTTTTCCATAGCCTCAAGACCGCCAACTGATTTAATCCATTTCAGAGTCTCGCGGATGGCGAAGATGTTGATGCACGGCGGTGTGTTGTACATTGAGCCGTTCTTCATATGGATGTCGTAGCGCAGCATCGACGGAATGGCGCGGTCGGCAACCACGCGGTCGAGCATATCGTCGCGGATGATGACAACCGTACATCCTGCAGGGCCGACGTTCTTTTGTGCGCCAGCGTAGATTACAGCGTATTTGCTAACGTCGACAGGGCGGCTCAAAATATCCGACGACATATCGGCGAACAATGGAACCGGCGAGTCGATGTCGGTCAGAATCTCTGTTCCGCGGATGGTGTTGTTGGTTGTAATATGCAGATAATCAACATCAGTCGGGATAGTGTAGGAGCCCGGTTTCGGGTAGTAGGTATGGTTTGCTGCTTCCGACGATGCTATAATCTCAACCTCACCGAACAGTTTTGCTTCTTTAATTGCTTTGGATGACCAGGTGCCGGTGTCAACGTATGCGGCCTTAGTTTTCAAGAAGTTGAAAGGCAGCATAGCGAATTGGGTACTTGCACCGCCACCAAGGAACAAAACGTGGTAGTTTGCCGGGATGTTCATAACCTCGTGGAACAAGGCGTCGGCCTCGTCGATTACAGCCTGAAAATCTTTTGAGCGGTGTGATACTTCCAAAATAGATTGTCCGCAATTGTCAAGTTCAAGAACGGCTTTGGCAGTGTTCTGCAAAGTCATGTCGGACAACTTACATGGTCCTGCGTTAAAGATGTGCTTTCTCATAATAAAATATGTAGATAATTGTTCTAAAAAACGCCGCAAAGGTAACCTTTTTATTCAATAGCGGCAGGGGGTGCGGCTTTTTTAGTGTTATACGTAATTCTTGTATGCCGATAGCATCCAAAACGGCTATACGAGCCGTTTGCGGGTAAATGTGCATAATTCTGTTAAAAATTATTCGGCAATTTTACTCTCGTTGTGGTTTAGTTGCTATTTTTGGGGAAAATTATGGTCGAACTATGAACGATTTGATAATTACGCCTAGCAAACAAAAGCCCGATTTGCAATTTAACGCAGAAAAAGGAGAGTTGTCCATTGCCGGACAATCACTGCCTGAAAATGCTACTTTGCTGTATGGTTCTGTGCTTGAATGGATTGAAGAGTATGCTAAGAATCCGGCTCCCAAAACAACGATGTCATTTAAGATGAAATACTACAACACTGCATCGTCAAAAATGTTCTTCAGCATTATTAAACGAATGAACTCTTTATTCAATACTGGTGCTGATGTTGAGATTCATTGGTATTATCAGCAGGACGACGAAGATATGCTTGACCAGGGCGAGTATTTCCGTGATTTAGTTGACCTCCCGTTCAAATTCTTCCCGGTTGACAAATGATTGAAAGATTGAATTGTTAAAATACAAAAGGCTGTTTTCCAATGAAAGCAGCCTTTTCTTTTTATACCAAATAAATAATACAATCCTTAACTACAGCATATCCTTGACTTCAATCAGCATATCCTTGATTGATTCGAGAGATTTAACCACTTCGAAATTGTTGATGGTGTCTTCGCGATTGTCGTGAAGCTTGCGTTTCGCGCCTTCCAGTGTCAGGCCGCGCTCTTTAACAAGGTGATAGATGATGAAGAAGTTGTCAACGTCGTTTTTAGTGAACAAACGGTTGCCTTTTTTGTTGCGCTGTGGTTTGATGATGTCGAACTCTTTTTCCCAGTAGCGGATTAGCGATGTGTTCACTCCAAACATTTCGGCTACTTCACCGATAGTGTAGAACAATTTTTCGATTTTTTTCTCTTTGTATGGCATAATATTAAGGTATTAGTTAGTCAAAACTCATTGTCATTTGGCTCGAGACATTGATCATCTCTTCATATTCTTCTGGCGTCAGGTCCGTATAGTAGTAGTTGACAGGATTTTCTGTCTGGTCGTTTTTCCGGACTTCGTAGTGCAGGTGTGGTGCCGTAGAACGGCCTGTACTGCCAACTTCGCCGATCACATCACCGCGAGCGACACGTTTGCCAACCTTCACCATTGCCTTGCTAAGATGTGCATAAAGCGTTTTGTAGCCATAGCCGTGGTCAATAATCACCTTGATGCCGTAGCCTCCGGCCGCATATCCCGCACTGATGACCTTGCCTCCGCCCGTAGCGTACACTTTTGTGCCAGTTGGTGCAGTTAGGTCAATGCCGTTGTGCAATTTCAGTGTACGGTATATGGGGTGGATGCGGTAGCCGTAACCAGATGCAAATCGCCGCAAATTGCGGTCGGCAATGGGAGATATGGCTGGAACTGAAGCTAGAAATTTTTCTTTGTCTTCAACCAGTTTCATAATGTTGTCGTACGATTCAGCCTGTACAACCATTCTGCGAGCCAGATTGTCAATCTTTTTCGATGTTTCAATTAACAATTCCGATTTTGAATACTGCTCCAGATCCTTATATGGATTTGAACCGCCAACACCAGCCATTCGTTTGCTTTCTGGTATCGGGTCGATGCCGAAAATGTGACGGTAAATATTGTCATCATGCTGTTGGATTTCATCCATGCTGTGTTCCATGCTTTCAACCTTTTTACTTAAAAGTTCGTATTGGTAAAGCAATTGTTTGTTCTCGCGTTTCTGAATTTTCTCGCCAGGAGTGTCGAATAGTGTGGACAGTACTATAACAAACAAAAATGAGACAAAAGCAAATAACAAAACTCCCTTTAAAAATTTGAGGATTTTTTGTCGGGGAGTGAGCGTTATTTTATCATAACTCAGACTTTCCGGATTGAAACTGTACTTCGGTTCTGACATTATTTTCTGAAAACACGATTTTTACATAGCAAAACTAATGAAAAAAGGAATAAGTTTGCAACTCTCTGTAAAATGAAACAATTAAACATATAACAATATGACATCTAAAGAGATACGCAATCAGTTCAAAGATTTCTTTGCATCGAAACAGCACCAGATTGTGAGCAGCGCGCCGATGGTTATCAAAGACGACCCGACGCTAATGTTCACCAACGCCGGTATGAACCAGTTCAAGGATATTTTCCTTGGTATATCGCCCCGCAAGTGGCCGCGTGTGGCCAACAGCCAGAAATGCCTGCGTGTGTCGGGCAAGCACAACGACCTTGAAGAAGTGGGCCACGACACCTATCACCACACAATGTTCGAGATGCTCGGCAACTGGTCGTTTGGTGACTATTTCAAGAAAGAGGCCATTGCCTGGGCGTGGGAGTTGCTCACCGAGGTGTATAAGCTGCCTGTCGACCGTCTGTATGCCACAGTGTTTGAAGGCGATGCGTCGGAAAACCTTGACCTTGACACCGAAGCCGAAGAGATTTGGCTGCAATATCTGCCAAAAGACCGAGTAATCCACGGCAACAAGCACGACAATTTCTGGGAAATGGGAGCTACAGGCCCCTGCGGTCCGTGCTCTGAGATTCATATCGACCTGCGCGATGACGCCGAGCGCGCCAAACTGCCTGGCCGCGAACTTGTGAACCAAAGCAATCCGCTGGTTATCGAGATTTGGAACCTTGTGTTTATGCAATACAACCGCAAGGCCGACGGCTCACTCGAACTTCTGCCGCACAAGCACGTAGATACGGGAATGGGCTTCGAGCGCCTGTGTATGGCTCTACAGGGCAAGAAATCGAACTACGACACCGATGTTTTCCAACCCATAATCAAAGAGATAGGCCGCATTTGTGACTGCGAGTACGGCAAAGACCCGAAGGTTGACGTGGCAATGCGCGTTGTGGCCGACCACGTGCGCACAATTGCTTTCTCGATAACCGATGGTCAGCTGCCATCGAACGCAAAGGCCGGTTATGTTATCCGCCGCATTCTGCGCCGCGCCGTCCGCTACGGATACACGTTCCTTGGACAACGCAAGGCGTTTATGTACAAGCTGCTGCCAGTGCTCAACGATACTATGGGCGAGGCTTATCCCGAACTTCTGGCGCAGCAGGATTTGGTTGCGAAGGTGATGAAAGAAGAGGAGGAAGCATTCCTTCGCACATTGGAGACAGGTATCCGTCTGCTCGACAAGATCATGGCCGACACAAAGGCCGCCGGCAAGACCGAAATTACTGGCGTCGAAGCCTTTACACTATACGACACCTACGGATTTCCGCTCGATCTGACCGAGCTTATCCTTCGCGAGAACGGCCTGACAGCCAACAACGACGAGTTCAACGCCGAAATGCAGAAGCAGAAGGAACGCGCCCGCAACGCCGCTGCCGTCGAGACCGGTGACTGGGTTTATTTGCAGGAGGGCGAATCGGAGTTTGTGGGCTACGACTTGCTAGAGGCCGATGTCGAGATTTTGCGCTACCGCAAGGTGAAACAGAAGAATCAAGAGCTATATCAGATTGTGCTCAACCGCACGCCGTTCTACGCCGAAATGGGCGGTCAGCTTGGCGATACCGGCTGGTTGGAGTGCAACGGTGAGCGCGTTGAAATTATTGATACAAAGAAAGAGAACAAATTGAGCGTTCATTTGGCAAAATCGATGCCGAAAGACCCGACAGCCACGTTCCGTGCCATTGTCGATGTGGAGCGTCGCCAACAAACGGCCAACAACCACACGGCAACACACTTGCTGCATTACGCTTTGCGCCAGGTGCTTGGCACTCACGTTGAGCAGAAGGGCTCAATGGTGTCGCCTGATTGCCTGCGCTTCGATTTCTCTCATTTCCAAAAAGTTACCGATGAAGAGATTCGTCAGGCCGAGCATATTGCAAACAAACTTGTACGTCAGAATTTGATTTTGGAGGAGAACCGCAATATGCCTATCGCCGAGGCAAAAGCGCTTGGCGCGATGGCGCTGTTTGGTGAGAAATACGGCGATACGGTGCGCGTCATTAAATACGGTCCGTCGATTGAGCTTTGCGGCGGTACCCACGTTCACGCCACGGGTGAGATTGGGTTGATAAAGGTTGTGTCGGAGAGTTCGGTTGCCGCGGGTGTGCGCCGTATCGAGGCTGTGACCGCCGAAAAGGCAGAAAACCTGTTCGACACGCAGCAAGATGTCATTCGCTCGCTGAAGGAGATGTTCAACAACGTGCCCAATTTGGCGCAGACCATAAAAAAGACCGTTGACGAGAACGCCGAACTGAAGCGCGACATTGAGAAGTTTATGCAGGAGAAAATCCAAAAGATAAAAGCCGATTTGCTCGCAAATGCTGAGACGAAGGGCGATGTAAAGCTGTTCCGTCTGCCTGTGGGCATTGAGATGAGCCCCGACGCACTGAAGGATTTGGCCTTCAGAATCCGTGGTGAGGTGAAGGATAAGTTCTTGTTTGTAGCTGGCGCAAAATTCGACGGCAGACCGTCGCTAACCATTGCAATGAGCGATGCGCTGGTTGCCACAGGTTTGAACGCCTCACAAATGATTCGCGAAGCCGCCAAAGAGATTCAAGGCGGCGGCGGCGGCCAGCCGTTCTTTGCTTCAGCTGGCGGCAAAAACGCCGACGGTTTGGATAAGGCCGTGAACGTGATTGTGGGGATGATATGATAAACGACAAAGCCCGCTTCGGCGGGCTTTTTTGTGTGTTATTATAAAAAGTAGAGGCGTCACAAGTGTGGCGCCTCTACAATCAAACACATTATAATATTTTATTTCTTCGTCAACTCATATTCAATACCCGTCATCAGACCTGCGATTTCCGCCAGGCCGCGCATACGGCCGCAGAGCGGGTAGCCTGCGTTGTAGATGTTCTTGTCGGCGTCAAGGTCGTTCAGAATGCGGATGCCGTGGTCGGGGCGGAAGGGCATACGAATGTCCTTGCGGCCTTCCTTGATGCGGCGCTGCTGCTCCTTGAGCAAGGCCTCAACAATGGCGGGCATATCAAGGCTGCCTTTCAGGTGGCCCGACTCGTAGAAACTGAAATCGTCCAGGTGCTGCGTGTTGCGCAGGTGCACAAAGTGGATGGCGTCGGCAAAGCGCTCGGCAATGGCCACCAGGTCGTTGTCGGGGCGGCCCGAAAGTGAGCCCGTGCAGTAGGTGATGCCGTTGCGCAGGCTCGGATTGGCCTTGCGCAGCCACTCCAAGTCGTCCATACAGCCGATGATACGCGGCATTCCCAGAACAGGATACGGTGGGTCGTCGGGGTGAACGCACAGGTTCACGTTGTACTTCTCGCAAGTCGGAATCACGTCGTCAAGGAAGCGCTTCATATTGGCACGCAACTTCTCCTTGTCAATGTCTTTGTAAGTCGATATATACTTCAGGAACAGCGCTTTGGGGTCCTTCACAGTGCCGTCAATCACGCCGTTCACAAAGCCTTGCGTCAGCACAATGATGATGTAGGTCAACTCCTCGCATTTCTCCTTGCTGAAGGTCTTGAACAGTTCCTTCGCCTTTGCCACCACGTCGGCGGGGTATTCGTTCTCGGCGTTGGGGCGGCAGAGAATGTAGCAGTCCCACGCCACAAACGTTGTGAAATCGAAATACAAACCTTCGCCACCGCCAAAATGCTTGTATGTCAGCGATGTACGCGTCCAATCGAGCACCGGCATGAAGTTGTAGCAGACAGTGTCGATGCCGCACTCGCCAAGGTTTTGCAGCGATTTCTTGTAGTTCTCGATGTGTAGGTCGCGCTCGGCCGAGCAGGTTTTGATGGCCTCGCTCACGGGCAGGCTCTCCACCACGCTCCAGCGCATTCCCTTCGCCTCGATAGCGTTCTTCACTTTCAGAATCTCGTCTTTCTCCCATACAACGCCGATGGGAAGGTGGTGCAAGGCCGTCACAACGCCTTCAACACCCATTTGTACCAAATTGTCGAGCGTGATTGGGTCGTTGAACCCGAACCAGCGCCAAGTTTTTTCTAGTGCCATTTATGTTTTATAATTAATTGATAATTAACAGACTAATTGAATAACTGAAGGATTGAATGTTGAATCGGTGAATTGTTTAGTTTTGGACTTCAGACTACGGACAACAGACTTCAGTCAGCGGTCGTAATTCGTAATTCGTAATTCATAATTAACTAACACCCAGCACCCAACACCATTTTCATATCCTAATTTCTAATTTCTAACTCCTAATTCCTAAAATTTCTAACTTCTAACTCCTAACTTCTAACTCCTCAATCCAATTTATACTCAGGCAGCGTTTCAATCTTCGGATTCTCGTAGTTGGTGATGCCGATGCGGTACTTCATAAGTTTGTCGAGTTTCTGCTGGAACGGCTGGCAGCCGTCGGGCAGTTTCATTCCCGAGAATTGCTGGAAGTACTGGATTGTCGCATCGCGCCACCATATAGCGTCCTTCGCCTGGCGCTCAAGTTTTATTTTGACATCGGTAAAACGCAGTTGGTCAACGTATTGTTCAATCGAGTTCCAGGTCTTGACGAATGATTTGGCATCGTCGATACCCGATTGGAATGTCAGGCACAACTCGTCCCAGAGCGTGCGTCCGCTCTTCATTTTGTAGTCCCACGGCAGGTGGTGAAACCACAGAATCAGGTTTTCGGGGCAGGTGGCCACGTCGTTGTACAACGATTTCAGCGGTTCGTGATATTGCGCCACGGCGCCCGAGCCATTCATTGTGCGGTCGAAGCCCACGCCGTCGGCGGCAGCCTTGTGGTAGTAGGCGGGTTCCCAGTCGGGACGGATTGAGCGGTCCCACGGGCCAGGTCCGTAGTGGTCGGGGCCTTTGAAGGTGTGGTGCAGGCCGAGCGGCATTTCGTATTTCACGCACGCTTCACGCGATGCCACCATTAACTTCCCGACAGGCTCAACAAACTTTTTATCTTTCGAGAATGTCTGCATAAGCCATTCATTTGCAATCTGTTCCGATGATAACTCGGGGTTCCAGGCCATTCGTCCGTAGGCGTACCAGTTGGCCTGCGCGAAATGGTGGCCGCACCAGTTGCGGTCGTTGCCCACGTTGCTCACGCCCGCAATGGCCGTGTATTTATATGGCATAACCTTGCCTTCGGTGATGGCGCCCACTGTTGAGCCTTCGCCACGCTCGTAAGTGTCTGAATCCAAGCACTCTTTCCACATTGGGTGCATAAACACCAGATGGTTCGAGTGGCCCAGATATTCCTGCGTAATCTGCACTTCAACCATTGCCTGAGTCTTCTCAAACTGTCCGAAAAGCGGGCTGAACGGCTCGCGCGGCTGAAAATCGACAGGGCCGTTCTTTATCTGAATCAGCACATTATCAGCAAATTGGCCGTCAAGCGGCATAAACTCTTCAACCGCCTGTTTAGCGCGGTCTGGACTTTTGGCGTCGTACACAAAGGCGCGCCACATAACAATTCCGCCAAACGGCTCAAGCGCTTTGGCAATCATATTGGCGCCGTCGGCGTGCGTGCGGCCGTAGTCTTGCGGTCCCGACTGCCCTTCAGAGTTGGCTTTCACCAGAAAACCGCCAAAATCGGGAATCAGTTTGTAGATTTCGGCCACCTTCGCGTTCCACCACGCAACCACTTCATTATCAAGTGGGTCCGATGTTTCAAAGTTGGCCAGATGTTTTGGCGCCGCAAAGTTCAGCGACAGATAGACCTTCAGTCCGTACGGGCGGAAAATTTCGGCTAAAGCCTTCACTTTCAGCAGATAATCTTCTGTCAGGATGTCGGCGTTGGCGTTCACGTTGTTCAGCACCGTTCCGTTGATGCCCACCGATGCGTTGGCGCGGGCGTATTCGGCGTAGATGTTGCTGTTGGCGGCCACGTCGTCGGCGTTGATTTCGTCCCATTTCCAAAGCGAATGTCCCGCAAAACCGCGCTCAACAGTGCCGTCAAGGTTGTCCCAGTGGTTGAGCACGCGGCGCTCGAAGGCGGGAACGCTCGTCAGTTTGCCGTTTTGAGCGGCCAGCCCGTCGGTTTCCTGAAGGCGCAGAAGTTCGTACGAAGCGTAGAGCAGACCAACTTCGCTATTGGCTGACGCACAGATATTTGCGCCCGAAAAATCGATTTCAAAGCCTTCCGTTCCTAGTTCGGCCACGGCTTCGTTGTTCAGTTTCAGTTCAACCTTGCGGTCTGATTTCCAATATTTTGCAATGTTTTCCTGCGCAATCTGCAAGGTCGTCGGACCGAGCGTTGCAGGCGCTTCCATTTGTAACGAGTTGAACCACAGCAGGTGACCGTCGTTGCCGATGGTTGTGCGTGTGTTGTTGTTTGAGCACGAAGCCAAAGCCAGCAGCCCCGCCGCCACAAATGTAACTGATGTTAAATTTTTGATTCTCATTGCCTTATAGTTTAATTGGTGAATTATTTCTTTTCGGTGAATCGTAATTCGTAATTCAAAAATCCTAAATCCTAACTGACGACTCTCTAACAATCAAATCCGATTTCAGCACCACCTGGTTGGTAACATACAGATTGTTAATGCCTTGCAGATGGTCGATAATGTGGTTGGTGGCCATTGTGCCGAGTTCGTTGGCGGGGTAGTTGATGGTTGTTAGGTTGGGTTTCACAATGCGGCTTGTAATGTCGTTGTTGAATCCCACAACTGCCACATCGTCAGGCACATTCAGCCCAAGTTCCTGTGCTCCGGTAATGAATCCTGTGGCCGACATATCGTTGCTGAAGAATACGCCGTCGGGCATTTGTCCGCTGGCTTTCAGTGAGTTGGCCAAATCCTTGCCCGATTCAAAATCGATGTTCGGCATTAGCAGCGTGCGGTGCCTGATTCCGAGCCTGTCGAGCGTCTCGTTGAATCCGCGCTCGCGCTCGCGATACACCATTGAAGTTGATTCGATGGTGGCGTGCACAATGTCGCGGCAGCCTTGCTCGGCAAGGTGTGTGGCCACTTTGCAGGCCGCCGAGTAGTTGTCAATCGAGAAACTTGCGCAGTCAAGGTTGGGGATGATTCGGTCGAAGAATACGAGCGGGATGCCGAAGTTGTTGAACGGCTTGAAGTGCGCCACCGAGTCGCTGTTTTTGGCCACGGCCACCAGCAGTCCGTCGACGCGCTTTTCGAGCATTGTCTTGGCGTTGGCAATCTCTTTGTTCGAGTCTTCAAACGACTGAACAATAATCAGTTGGTAACCGCGCGAAGCCGCCGCTTTCTCGGCCCCGCTCAGGAATGCCGATATGAAAAGGCTGTCCAGGCGGTGCACAATCACGCCAATGGTGTTGGTTGTGCCCTTGCGCAGGTTTGCCGCAAACGGGTTGTTGCGATAGCCGAGCCGCTCGGCGCAGTCGGCCACTTCCTGCCGCGTTTTCTGGCTCACGCTTGCGTTGTTGTTCAGCGCGCGGCTCACGGTCGATGCCGAGATGCCTAACTCTTTGGCAATGTCGTAGATGGTTATCTCGCTCTTTTCCATTTTCCGAATGTTTGACAGGCAAACATAATATAATTTTGCAACATTTGTTGCAATCGGTTGCAAATAATTTAACAACGTTGGCAGGATAGGGCGGAATAGGAAGTGAAAACTTCGTATATTTGCGATTACAATATTATTGTCGGAACAAAAAGAACTATTAAACACAATAACTATGAGAAAGATTTTCACACTAATGTTTGCTGTAATGCTTGCAGGGCAGGCGTGGGCACAGGAGTTTGTTGTTGACAATTTTAAATACAAAATAATCGATGCAGAAGAACACTATGTATCAATTGGTGCTGCAGACACATCACAAATTATAGGTGACCTTGTCATTCCCTCAACAGTTGAGAATGATGGAGTAACTTACACAATTACTGAAATAAGTTGGGGGGGCTTTGCCGCCTGCAATAAACTTACATCAGTAATTATCCCTAATACTGTTACTCGCATCGGAGAATCATCTTTTCCCGGTTGCTTAAAATTAAAATCAGTTACCATTCCTAATTCTGTAAAAAGCATTGGCGCGTGGGCTTTTGATGATTGTCTTAGTCTAACATCAGTTACCATTCCTAGTTCCGTAAAAAATATCGAACGTTGCGCGTTTCAAGGTTGCGACAACCTTACTAAAGCCGAATTTGCAAGTATTGAAAGTTTATTAGAAATAGATTTTGGACCTTTTTACGCTAATCCGTTATGGAGTGCTCATAGTCTATATATAAACGGAACAGAAGTTACAGAAATTGTGATTCCAAACACAATTAACAGAATTGGCAGTTATGCTTTTGAGGGATGCAGTGGTCTAACTTCGGTTATTATTCCAAATTCAGTAAAGAGCATTGGCACAGGTGCGTTTCTGGATTGCGATAATCTTTCAAAAGCCGAATTTGCAAGTATTGAGCATTTGTTAGAAATAGATTTTGAATCTTATTATTCTAATCCGCTATCGTGTGCTCATCGTTTGTGTATAAGTGGAACCGAAGTTACAGAGTTGGAAATTCCAAACACAATTGACAGCATTGGCGATTATACTTTTGCCGGATGGAGAGGCCTAACTTCAGTTACAATACCTAATTCGGTTACAAGCATTGGCGAAGGAGCCTTTGATGATTGTTATAACATTACATCAATAACCATTCCGACTTCAGTTACAAGCATCTGTAAAGAAGCGTTCTGGAATTGTTATAACATTTCATCAATAACCATTCCAAATACAGTTGCAAGCATCGGCGAAGATGCGTTCTGTATGGCCAAAAATATTATATATTCAGGCAACGCAGAAGGCAGTCCGTGGGGAGCACTTACAGTAAATGGCATAATTGAAGGTGACTTTGTTTATTCCGATGCAGAAAAGACTCACTTGACAGCATACATAGGCAATGGTGGCGATATTGTTATTCCAGATGCTGTTGTAAACATTGGTCAATATGCATTCTACCATTGTACAAATTTGAAATCAGTAACCATACCTAATACTGTCGATACTATTGGTTATTATGCATTTGCGGGTTGTGTCGCAACAATATATTGCGATTTCAAAGAAAGGCCGAATGGTTGGGATTATAATTGGGATGGAACCCATTATAATTGGGACGGTAGCCGTTATAATATTTATCAAGGAAATATTATATGGCAGACTGCCACCCCCGTCACCGAAACAGCCGCCAACGCTGTTAGCATCTATGCCTACGGCAAAAACATTGTGGTTGAGAATGCTACGGAAGAAATCAGCGTTTATAACGTTATGGGCACATTGGTTTGTAGAAACGTTGCTCGCAACGTCTCTACGGTTGCCGAATCGGGCGTTCGCACCGAATTGCAGGTCAACGGCACTGGTGTTTATATTGTCAAGGTTGGGAACATTGCCAAACAGGTGATGGTGAACGATTGATTGTAATAGGTAGAGGCGCAATGCATTGCACTTCTATACGTAAAAATAAACATTTGTATATGAATAAAATAAGTTGTTTTGCTATTTCGGCCGCACTGACAGTCTCGTTGGCAAGTTGCTCAACCAACGAGGACCGCATACCGAGCCTTTGCGAGTCGTTTTCCGACTATTTTCCTGTGGGAGTGCTGATTAACCGCAGCATTGTGCGCAGTATGAACGACACCAATTTTATTATTAAGCACTACAATAGCCTGACGTGCGAGGAGGAGATGACACCCGCCATTATGCACCCTCGGCAGAACCGCTACCGCTGGCGTGTGGCCGACGAGGTGGTCGATTTCGCACAGCGAAACAATATGAAGGTGCGCGGCAACTGCCTTATCCGTTTCGACCAGATGCCCGACTGGATGTGCTTCGACGGTGAGCGCATTACGTCGAAAGACTCGCTTTTCAGTCGTATGCAGGCTCATATTCAGACTATTATGCAACGCTATCAAGGCAAGGTTTACTGCTGGGATGTGGTGAGCAACGCCGTAGCTGACGACACCACTATTATCTTGCGACAGAACACGTGGCTCTATCAGATTGCCGGCGACGAATATGTTGAGCACGCTTTCCGTTGCGCCCACGAGGCCGACTCAACCGCGCTGCTTTTCTACAACGACTACAACCTGAACCGTCCCGACAAGCTGGAGCGCACCTGTCAGATGCTTCAGCGCCTGATTGACAAGGGTGTGCATATCGACGGAGTGGGAATGCAGGGCCACTGGTCGCTTTACGAGCCTACGCGCGAGCAGCTCGAGACAGCCATTGCGCGCTTCCGCTCGATGGGCTTGCAGGTGCATATCACGCAACTCGATGTTTCGCTTTACAAGTGGGAATCAAATCGCCGCACCATGCGCCGCCGCGAGGTCACCATCTACGACGATGAGAAAAAGGCCGCGCAGACCGCACAATATCAGATGATTTTCGATGTCTTGCGTAAGAATTGCGATGTAGTTACAAACGTCACCTTCTGGGGCTTGGATGACCGCAACTCTTGGCTCAACAACTATCCGGTGCGCGGGCGCAAGAACTTCCCCTTGCTTTTCGACAATTACCGGTGCCCTAAACAGGTATTTTTCAAACTGATTGGCGACGCAAAAGCGGAATAGAGCGAAGGTGGTTTTTTCGGGTTGAAAAACTGTGCAGATATTTAATTTGGTTATTTTCGCAACTCTGTGTAAAACTGAAAATATGATCAAGAAACCAATTTGTTGGATACCCGTTATGGTGTCATACGCATTGTTGGCATGGTTTGTCTATTACGTGATAAATCCATTGTGCTACAATATTTTCCAGCAACCGGCATTTGTGCTCACAACCGATTATTTCTGTTCAACTGTTAATGAGGTTGGTGGTTTGTCGGAATATATGCAAATGTTCATCGACCAGTTTACAATGTTCCGTTTTGTTGGAGCTTT
This sequence comes from uncultured Bacteroidota bacterium, assembly GCA_946414435.1. GTDB lineage: Bacteria > Bacteroidota > Bacteroidia > Bacteroidales > SZUA-534 > RUG13583. The sequence goes on along the minus strand of CAMKOM010000012.1, from coordinate 4,305 downwards.
GTTGCTTGTGGCGGAGCTGTTTGCAACATCATTCCTGATAGCTCGATATGTCCGGAAGCTTATTGGTGACAACCCTTATGTGGCAATGCTTGCGTATATTCTTCCTGTGGCGATTTCCTTTGTTGCTTGGTCCGACATAAAATACGCCTTTGCCATCAACATGCAGGTTCTGTTGCTAGCTGCAGCCTTGAATTTGCAGCAGGCTTTGATAAAATACAATTGGCATAATATTGTTGCGCCATTGCTGGCAGTGACTGTCTATCATGCGTGTGGTGCCGTTGCACTCTACACGTATACAGCCTGTGTTATTGTGCAATTTGCGCTGAAAGTCGATAAACGAGACTTGACCGGCTTAGTAGGCACAATTGCTGTTGCTCTTCTTTGGCCACTGATAGTGTATAAGCTCATAATGCCAATAAAGCCCGAAGGCGCATTCTACGACATTCGTCCGCAAAAACTGATGTTTGTAAGTTTCAAGAACACAATTGTTCCTTATTGGTATTTCATCAGTTTGCCCGCATTGATCGCTATTGGCTATGCCTATAACCGGATCAAAATAGAGAAAAAGGCCATATTAATATCGGTATTGGCAGTGGTGCTGATTGCGGCTGGCACTGTGTTTTTCCAACATCGACACGACAATCCGGTTGAACGAGCCGGATTCAAGATGGAGGTTGCCGCGTACCAAAAAGATTGGAATTGGATTCTTCGTTATATGAAGAATAACAAACAATTGAGTGAAAAATCAAACTATGACCGTTTTGTAAATTTCTATTACGATATGGCTCTAGCACAAAACAATCAGTTGCCCGAAAAAATATTCTACTATCCGCAACTTTTGGGTAATCAAGGATTGTTTCTTGACAAACCGATGGCAACCAACATCGGTTATCCGGTTTCAATGTTTTATTACAATTTGGGACTTGTAACAAGTGCATTGCATTTTGCATTCGAAGCACAATCCACATACACGGAAAGCCATTATGTTATGCGTATGGTAATTGATTGTCTGATAATTATCGGAGATTATCAGACCGCTGAAAAATTTATTGAAAAGTATGAGCACGTAATGTTTTCCGGAAAGTTTGTTACAGACAGACGTAATTTCATGGAAGGTGATGAGGATACTGATTTGAATAGAGATTTTGTTAACAATGTCAGAAAACAACATCCGAAAGGCGATTTCTATATGCAGAGTAGGCAAAACAACATGGTCGAAGTGTTTCTTGCCAACACAAACAATCGCGTGGCAAGCCAGTATCTGTTGTGTTCAGCATTACTTCAATGTGATTTTGACTTGTTTGCAATTTTGTTGCTTAACGGGTATTATAGCGTTGATAATAATAATCTGCCGAGGGCATTTCAAGAGGCTTTGCTACTTTATCGGGCAATTTCCAACAATGTGAAACCTGGAATTGAGAACTATCGGATCCAGCCTTATATTGAATCCAAATTCAATGATTTTAAAAGACTGGTGAACGCTAAACCTGATAATATTGAAGAGTTGGTTAAAAAGAATTTTCCGAATACTTTTTGGACATATTATTTTATTGATAGCCCACGGGTTACGGGTTGGTCTCTTGATTAAAACATTGTGAAAATGAAAAAGTTACTATATTACACATTATTGATGCCATTGTTGGTCGCTTGTTCGTCGTCGTTCAACGACTGCGCCACCAGCGACAGCAAGCCGAATATCTATCCCGATTACACCGACATTGTAATCCCCGTCAACATCGCACCGCTAAATTTCAAAGCCTATGGTGGTGCCGATGTGCTTGCGGTTGAGGTTCGGGCTGGTGATGAAATTGTTAATCTGAAATGCCGCGACGGAAAAGCGATTTGGAACAATCGCAAATGGCGTTCGCTACTGAGCAGCCACGTTGGCGATACATTGTTCTACACAGTTACGATGAGTGATACAATCGGCCTGACGGTCAAATTCGCTCCGTTTTGGCAGGTTGTCTCGCCCGACAGCATCGACTCACATATCGCTTACCGTCTGATTAATACGGGCTATGTGCTATGGGACAAGATGGGCATTTACGAGCGCTGTCTTGAAAATTTCAAACAGAAGCCGATAATAGAGAACAGCTCTGTTGACTTGGCTTGTATGAACTGCCACTCATTCAGCGCTCAGAATCCGAATACAATGCTTTTGCACATCCGTAAATACAATGGTGGCACTGCAATTTTATATGATGGTAAGTTGCAGAAATACAATACAAAAACCGATATTTCGATGTCGGCTGGCGTCTATCCGTCATGGAATTCTAACGGCTATCTAATTGCAATGTCGACTAATTTGATAAGTCAGCAGTTTCATAATGATTATGGAAAACGCATCTATGTATCAGATTCAAAGTCGGATATTGTGTTGTTGAATATGAAGACGCAAACCTTGACAACCTGTCCGGAGCTGTCTACTAAAGATTTGGAAAATCTTCCTGCATGGGCACCCGATGGTCGCACATTGTATTATGTAAGCGCACCGCAGCGGGTAGGCGAGAAGGGTTTCGACGAAGGTTACTGGTACAGCCTTTTGCGCATCACCTACGATGAAGCAACAAACTCGTGGGGCACGGCCGATACAGTATTGCGAGCCAAAGATTTGGGTGGTAGTATCACATTCCCGAAGGTATCGCCCAATGGCCGTTATATAGCATTTACTTTTGCCAATCGCGGTTATTTCACGCCGTTCAACAGAGAAGCTGACATTCATTTGCTTGACTTGAAAACCAATGAGATAACAACGCCAGAAGGTGTTAACAGTAGTAGCACAGAGAGCAACCACGGTTGGTCGCACAATGGGCACTGGCTGGTTGTCGGCAGCAAATGGCCCGACGGACTGTTCACAAAGCCATATTTCGCTCATTTCGATGGTAATGGCAACTTCTCAAAGCGTTTCCTTCTGCCGCAGGAAGACCCCGATTTCTACGATGATTACACACTGAACTACAACAACACCGATTTCATAACAGGCGAGGTGCCCACAACGCCAATCCAATGGCGCGACGCCATCAAAGCCGACCCGATTCCAGTCAAAGCCGACCCTTCGGTTGACATCGATGCACTGTCAGGGGCAACACAACCAGCTAAAAAATGATGTATAAGTAAAATGTTTGTGGTTGGTTTTGAATCCTAATTACTAAATCATAAATCCTAAATAATCCGTGAATCCCCAAATTGAAAAGATGTCGCCATTCATTGTGATGGAAGTGCTCGAGCGCGCCAACGAATTACAGCGTCAGGGCGTTGATGTGATTCATCTTGAGGTTGGTGAGCCCGATTTCGATATGCCAGAATGCGTGTCGCAGGCAACTGTTGAGGCTCTGCAGAAGTCGAAAACACACTATACTCACTCGTTGGGCGATTTTGCTCTGCGTCAGGCAATTGCCGATTTTTACAGGCGGGAATACGGTGTCAGTGTCAATCCCGATTGCATTGTTGTAACCAGCGGTTCGTCGCCAGCCATCTTGCTGGCACTGATGGTTTTATGCGAGGCTGGGGGAGAAGTTATCGTTTCCAATCCTGGCTATGCCTGCTACAGCAATTTCATTTTGGCTTGCGGCGGGGTGCCTGTCGAGGTTTCGCTCAGAGCGGAAGACGGTTTCCAGTTTGATGTTGAGGCAGTTAAGCGGGCCATAACCCCAAAAACACGCGCCATCTTCATCAACTCGCCAATGAATCCCACTGGTACATTGTTGAGTACCAATGTGATGGCAGAACTTGCGCAGTTGAGCGTGCCGATTCTTTCCGATGAGATTTACCACGGCCTTGTTTATGAAGGGCGGGCGCACTCGATGCTTGAGTTTACCAATAATGCTTTCATTCTCAATGGTTTCAGCAAGCGTTTTGCAATGACAGGCTTACGGTTGGGCTATTTGATTGCGCCACAACAATATATGCGCAGTTTGCAAATCTTGCAGCAGAACCTGTTCATTTGCGCCCCGTCGCTGGCTCAGTATGCGGGAATTGCAGCCTTGCAGAGTGCTGACGCCGATGTGGCCGCAATGCGCCAGACCTACAACGAGCGCCGCATCTATATGATTGACCGTCTGCGGCAGATGGGCTTCACCATTCACACCGAGCCGCAGGGCGCCTTCTACATCTTTGCCGACGCCAGCCGTTTCACTACCGACTCATACAAGTTCGCCTTCGACATTCTCGAAAAAGCCCACGTTGGCGTAACGCCTGGCACCGATTTCGGCTCGAACGGCGAAGGATTCATCCGCTTTTCGTACGCCAATTCGCTCGAAAACATCGCGAAAGCGCTCGACCGAATTGCTGAATATCTGCAGAAAA
>CAMKOM010000011.1 GCA_946414435.1 uncultured Bacteroidota bacterium | reverse complement strand
GAAAGCGGGTGCAAAAGTACTCGCTTTTTCGTTTCGCGCAAGAGGATTCGTTGAATTTTTTGAAAAAAATTGCAATCTAAATAACATATTAAGGATCAATAAAAAAGCCGCCACAATTACTTGCGGCGGCCCTGTTCTCACCAATTATATCCAGCTATTGAATGACAATTTTCTGCGTCTTGGAGCCAGTTTTGACAATATAGACACCCGCGCCGCTGACATTTATTTCAGCACGGACGCGATGATTCGCCTCCCTGAAAACCAATTTGCCCATCGCGTTGTAAACAATTATGTCGTCTTCGGCGTTCTCCACCACTATTATATTATGGTGTGCGTAGATGTTAACTGCGTTGGCGGCATTCTCTGCAACAGCGGTGACACTTCCTGGGACTTCTGACAACCGGGTTCCTACAGCAACTCGTGTGTCTTTTGTACCGCAGCCATGCCTGCACAAAGCTGTCTCGGTGCCGTCGGCTTCAGTGGTTGCATCGTTGTTATAGACATACTCACCAAATTCATGGCCAAAAGCTGGCACTTCTTTTTGTGCCACCAATACGGTGTTGCATACTGCGCAATGCCTGCCATCGGTGCAACCAGTTACTGTGCATGTGGCGGGCACGGCCAAATCAATTTCTACAGTATGCCCCAATGCAGGTATTCTTTCTTGTGCTTGCAAAACAGCTCCGCAAACATCGCAATGCTTGCCTTCTGTCTTTCCCGCTATGGTACAAGTTGGCTCCACGGCCTCGTCAACGACCTCGGTATGTGGCAAAGCCGGCAGAATGTTTTGTGCTTTAAACACATGCCCGCAAACAGAGCAGTGTGAGCCTTCGGTAAGGCCAAATGATTCGCATGTTGGCTCCACAGCGTCGTCCACTACCGTAGTATGGCCTTGGGCTGGTATATCCACAACGACCTTTGTCTGCGATTCAAACACCTCGTTTTCAAAAGATGCCGTGTGAGTGGTTGCGCCCATTCCCTCGCAGGTGGCAGCAATAGTTACCTCGCTCGTGATTGTTGCCTTTTCTGTTATAGTGTGGCTGGCATCGCGCAGGCATATTGCCATTGCCGTACACGAACCGCCGTTTGCGCTCCATGCGTAGATGGGCAAGAGATAGTTGTGGCCCAATGCCGGAACATCCGCAATAGTCTTTGTTTGTGACTCAAATAACTCGGTTTCAAATTCTGCACAATACATAGTTTCACCTTTGTTCTCACATGTGGCAGATTTGATTACCTCGCTTGTGATTGTTGCGTTTTCTGTTGCAACGTGGTTTGCATCACGTTGGCACACGGCCGATGCCGCGCACGACCTGCCATCTTCGCTCCAAGAGTATGTGGGCTCACCGTAGTTGTGATTCAAAGCCGCAACATCTTCTTGCGCCACCAAAATGGCTTTGCAAACTGAGCAATGCTTGCCTTCGGTTTTACCCTTGCCGGTACAAGTTGGAGCTATAGCAGCATCCACCTCCTCCGTGTGGCCAAAGGCAGGAATAATTTTCGTTCCATCCAAAACGAGATTGCATACTGAACAACACATGCCAGCCTCATGACCATCGGTTGTACATGTGGCTTCAACTCTTGCCGCATTAACCAGTGTATGCGTGCCAAATGTTGCCGTGTATGTCTTGCTTTCTGTTGGAACAAATGTACTGTTATTACCAGTGCTGCCATCATCCCAAACAACATGGTAACCATCTTGCGGCGTGGCCGTTAACACCACTTGAGCATTGTTTGTGTACCACATTGAGCCATCATCTGTTTTAACCGCATACCCTGTTGCTTCCACCGAACCATACTCTTCATTATTGACAGTTAATTTTATCACTTTGCAATTCCAATTTACAGGCCTATCGAGATTCCAGTTCCGAGACCAGCCCGAAGGCCTTGAGTCTGCCTGACAATATAATGTTGCGTTGCTGCAATCAACGGTCACTTGATCACCAACGCTTGTGACAGACTCAGGGATTACTATTGATGTCAAATTCGTGCACATTCCGAACGCTCCGTCACCGATGCTTGTGACAGAATTAGGTATTTCGATTGATGTCAAACCTTCGCATCCCTCAAATGCACTATTGCTAATACTTGTAACGGAATTGCCTATATTTATTGTTTCGATTGAACCTATTCCTGCAAAATGATTAGTAACAGCATTTGTGTTATATGATACAGATTTTAAGCTGTTGCATCCATCGAACACTCCATCGCCGATGCTGGTAACCGAATTAGGAATGGTGACAGATGCCAATCCATCGCATCCCGAAAACGCTCCTTGGCCAATGCTTGTAACAGACTCGGGAAAACTGATTGACATCAAACCACGGCAACGTCTAAAGGCATTTTTACCAATGCTTGTAACTGCGAATGTGTTGCCTGCAGTTACCATTTCTGGTATTGTTACATCACTCGAGTATGAATATGGCGAAACTGCAACCGACTCTTTACTCAACACACTGTATTTTATGCCGTTACTTGTAAAACTTAATCCCGCATCAGACACATCGGCATCTGTTTGAATCATGATTGATGTCATGTTGTCACACTCCCTAAAAGCATCCGCACCGATGCTTGTAACCGAATTGGGTATTGTGATTGAAGTCAGGTTACTGCAACCACGGAAAGCATCTCTGGCAATACTGGTAACGGAGTTGCCAATGTTAACTGTTTCCATTCCACAACCAGAGAAAGCATTGCCAACCGCATTGGTATTATAGTTAAGTGTTTTAAGGTTTCCTCTCGCGAACTCTCCTATGTATGTAACTTTATCGCCAATGTTTAGAGTTTCGAGCGTTGTTACATCGGAAAATTGATCAGTAACTGCATTGGTATTGTAAGTAAGTGTTTTTATGTTGCATCCATCGCACACACATTCGCCGAGGCTTGTAACAGACTCGGGAATATCGATTGATGTCAAACCGTAGCAATCTGTAAATGCATAGTTGCCAATGCTTGCGACGGAATTGGGAAGGGTAACTGAAGTCAGACTGATGCAACCATAGAACGCCATATGGCCGATGCTCGTAACTGAATTTGGAATAGTGACAGATGCCATGTCGCACGACATAAACGCTTCGTCACCAATACCTGTAACTATGTATTCGTCACCATCAATAGTAACAGTCTGTGGTACCTCTACCGATATGCTACTAACTAAATAACCTATCAGAGACGATGTTTGTAGTTCGGTGTTGTTTATTTGGTATATATAATCCCCGGACATTCTTGATTTATAATATACTTTACCGAATTCGGACGTAAAATTCTTCCAAGCATTATTCCAACCATCTGGTTTTGATTCCGCTTCGCAATAAATACGAGAAAAACCATATGTTACATTGAATACTTGTGTTCCCATATCTGTCACCGATTTTGGAATGTAGCACTTAGTTAATGACTTGCAATCATAGAACGCTTTGTCGCCGATGCTTGTAACTGAATTGCCTATGGTGACTGATGTCAGACCAACGCAACCATAGAACGCTTCGTCACCGATGCTTGTGACAGAACTTGGTATTTCGATTGATGTCAAACGATCACAATAGCTGAAAGCACCTGATCCGATGCTTGTAACTGAATTGCCTATGGAGACTGATGTCAGACCAAAGCAACCATAGAACGCTCCATCAGGAATGCTTGTAACAGAATTGGGTATTTCAACTGATGTCAGATCCACGCAACCATAGAACGCTTCGTCACCGATGCTTGTTACCGAATTGGGAATGGTGACTGATGTCAGGCCGTTGCATCCATTGAACGCGTCCTTCCCGATGCTTGCAACAGAACTTGGTATTTCGATTGAAGTCAGGCTTCTGCAAGAAAAGAACGCGCTCTCACCGATGCTTATGACTGATTCAGGAATGGTAACAGATGTTAAATAATAACAAATAGAGAAAGCATTTTCACCGATGCTAGTAACATTATAAGTTACGCCATTAGATTCGGGGTATGTGACTTGCGAAGGTATGTTGGCTTCAGTAATATTGGAATTACTTGGCCGAAAGACAGAAACATTTGTGCCAGAGGTTACAATGTATTCAAAATTACCAATAGTGAAAGTAGTAGCAGCCCACACCTGCCCTGCAAGCATTGCGGCAACAACAACGAATAAAAATTTCTTCATTTATGTAAAGTTTTAGTATTGTCTTGAATATGGCTTTAGCCAGTTATTATTGGCAATAATATACATTTTCAGTTGAAAAAACTAACCAAACCAAAATGAAACCGATTGCATAAAAAGTTGCACAAACCAATTTTTGTCGTACTTTCGCATTCTGTAAATGAACACGTATGCAATAATAAACACAGACGCAAACACAAACATTACACTCTGAACTTCTAAACACTAAACTTTTAACACAAAACACTAAACTTTAAACAATTATGACCACCAATCAGAAAATGAGCAATTTCCGCTGGGCGATATGCGGCCTGCTCTTTTTGGCTACCACGGTCAACTACCTTGACCGTCAGGTGCTTTCACTCACGTGGAAGGATTTTATCGCACTCGACTTCCACTGGAACGATAACGATTATGGTAACATAACCGCCACATTCTCAATTTTCTACGCATTTATATCGCTGTTCGCGGGCAAGTTCATCGACTGGATGGGCACCAAAAAGGGCTACATCTGGGCGATTGTAATTTGGTCGTTTGGTGCCTGCCTGCACGCGGCTTGCGGCTGGGCAACAATGCGGCTCACGGGCATTGCCGACATTGAAGCGTTGCGTGCCGTGACCAAAGGTTCGGAACTTGCTCTAACAATCTCAACTATAAGCGTTTGGCTATTCCTTGCCTGTCGCATAATTCTTGCCACGGGCGAGTCGGGCAACTTCCCTGCTGCCATCAAGGTGACGGCTGAATATTTCCCGAAGAAGGACCGCGCCTACGCCACATCAATCTTCAACGCGGGCGCATCGGTTGGCGCGCTTGCCGCACCGCTCACCATCCCAATTCTGGCCAAGAATATGGGCTGGGAAATGGCGTTCATCATCATTGGTGCCATCGGCTTTATATGGGCTGGTGCGTGGCTGTTCCTTTACTCGGCACCCGCTCAAAGCCGATTTGTGAACAGCGCCGAACTTGCTTATATTGAATCAGATAAAGAAGAATCAGCAGAAAAAACAGAAACAAAAGCAGCGACCGAAGAAGCCAAATTCTCGATTCTCGACTGCTTCAAATACCGTCAGACGTGGGCGTTCATTGTCGGCAAACTAATGACCGACGGCGTTTGGTGGTTCTTCTTGTTCTGGGCACCCGCCTACTTCTCTGAACTGGGCCATCCGTCGTCATCAGGAATGGGGCAACTGCTCATCTTTATACTCTATCTAATTGTAACTGTGGTATCTATCTTTGGCGGATACCTGCCGAAACTGTTCGTCGAGAGAATGGGAATGCACCCCTACACGGGCCGTATGCGCGCAATGCTGATTTTCGCCTTCCTGCCTGTGTTTGCAATGTTTGCGCAGCCGCTGGCTGGAACGTCGGTTTGGTGGCCGTGCATCATCATCGGTCTGGCTGGCGCGGGTCATCAGGCCTGGTCGGCAAATCTTTATTCAACCATCGGCGATATGTTCCCGAAATCGGCCATTGCCACCATCACTGGCATCGGCACAATGTTCGGTGGATTGTGCTCATTTGCAATCAATAAGGGCTCGGGAATGTTGTTCACCCACGCCGAAGAACTTGGCGACGCGTTCACCTTCTTTGGCGCCACAGGCAAGCCCGCGGGCTATATGATTGTGTTCTGCTACTGCGCCGTGGCCTATCTGCTGGCGTGGACGATTATGAAAGTGCTCGTGCCGAAGTATAAACCGATTGTTAAAGATTAGGCAACAGGCATTAGGCACTAGGCAATAGTTAATGACAAAATAATTGATTATGAGTACTATGATAAATTCATATAAAGATTTGAAAGTCTGGAATAAGGCAATGGATTTAACCACTATGGTTTACGATGCATTGAAAACGTTCCCACCAAAAGAAGAATATGGACTGTCTTCGCAGATGCGACGCAGTTCCGTGTCGATACCATCGAATATTGCCGAAGGCTACGGTCGCAATTCGACTTTAGACTATTGCCGATTTTTACAGATTGCCTTGGGCTCGGCCTATGAACTTGAAACTCAAGTGGAATTGGCTCATCGACTAAACTATATTGATAACGAAACAACTCAAAAGTTGGCTGGTCAATTGTCAGAAGTTGGTCGAATGCTTAACTCTATGATTAACAAGATAAAACCCGATAAGGATAAAACACAAAACGCTAATAATCAAACGGATAATATAGAATAACGGCTCGCTCTAGTGCCTAATGCCTAGTGCCTAAAAACTAAACACAATGAAATCATTTATAAACGAAAACTTCCTGCTGAAAACGAAAACCGCGCAGGAACTCTACCACGAATTCGCAGAAAATCAGCCGATTATCGACTACCACTCGCACCTGATTCCGCAGCAGATTGCCGAGAACCGCAAGTTCGACAACATTGCGCAAATCTGGCTCTCGGGCGACCATTACAAGTGGCGTGCAATGCGGGCCAACGGTATCAACGAGCGATTTGTGACGGGCAACGCCACCGACCGCGAGAAGTTCGACGCGTGGGCGCAGACGGTGCCCTACACCCTGCGCAACCCGCTCTACCACTGGACTCACCTTGAGTTGAAACTCTATTTCGGAATCGACACGCTGCTGAATCCCGAATCGGCCGACGAGATTTGGAACCGCACGTCGGAAATGCTCAAGTCGGACGATTTCAGCGTTTGGGGGATGATGCGGAAGATGAAAGTTGAAACGGCCTGCACCACCGATGACCCTGTGGATAATCTGCAATATCACAAGCAGATAGCCGCGTCGGGCTGTCCTGCGAAGATTCTGCCCACCTGGCGCCCCGACAAAGCCTCGGACGTGACCAACGCCAAAGCCTGGAACGCCTATATCGACCGTCTGGCCGAAGTCTCGGGCGTTGAGATAAACAGTTTCAAGGCGATGTTCGACGCACTCGACCGCCGAATCGACTATTTCCACGCCGCTGGCTGCCGTCTGGCCGACTTCGGGCTCGATTTCCTCTATTCGGAAGATTACACCGATGCCGAAATCGAAACCATTTTTGCAAAAGTGCGCGGCGGCAACAGTCTGACCGCCAACGAGATACTAAAATTCCGTTCGGCGGCGCTCTATCGGTTTGCACTGCAGGTGCACGCCAAAGGCTGGGCGCAGCAGTTCCACGCAGGGCCCGTGCGCAACAACAACACGCGCCTGCTCACCACGCTCGGCCCCGACACGGGTTTCGATTCAATCGGCGACTTCTCGCAAGCATTGAGTATGAGCAAGTTCCTGAATCGCCTCGACTCGACCAATCAACTGGCAAAGACCATTCTTTACAATATCAATCCTGCTGATAATGAAGTGTTTGCCACAATGATTGGCAACTTCCAAGACGGCACGGTTCCTGGCAAAATGCAATGGGGCTCGGCCTGGTGGTTCCTCGACCAAAAAGACGGCATCGAAAAACAACTTAACTGCTTGAGTTGCCACGGTTTACTGAGCCGCTTTGTGGGTATGCTCACCGACTCGCGCAGTTTCCTTTCGTACCCGCGCCACGACTATTTCCGCCGCATTCTGTGCAACCTGCTCGGCAACGACGTTGAGAATGGTGAACTGCCCAACGACATTGATTTACTGGGAAATATGGTGACGGATATCTGCTATCGAAATGCGAAAAACTATTTTAAATTTTAGGAAAGGCATTAGGCACTAGGCATCAGGCATTAGTATTTATAAAAAAATTAAAATTGTAATTAGGTTATAAATAAATTAAATCTGTGTTAATCAGTTGAATCAGTGTTCCCGATAGTTATCGGGACTGCGTTCAACTTTAATCAGAAATCATAAATCGAAAATCAAAAATGAAAAAGACAGTAACATTTGGTGAGATTATGCTTCGTCTGGCGGCGCCTGGCTACGAGCGTTTTTTGCAGACAAGCAGTTTTAACGCCACATTCGGCGGCGGCGAAGCCAACGTGGCCGTTTCGCTCGCAAACTACGGAATACCTGTGAGTTTCGTCACTCGGTTGCCACAAAACGACATTGCCGCAGCCTGCCTGCGCGAACTTCGCGGTCTGGGCGTTGACGTAAACGACGTGGTTTTCGGCGGCGACCGCATCGGCATCTATTACCTTGAAACTGGCGCAGTTAGCCGTGCATCGAAGGTGATTTACGACCGCGCTCATTCGGCTGTGTCCGAAATCAAAACGGGTATGATTGACTGGAAAAAGGTGTTCGACGGCGCTGGCTGGTTCCACTGGACGGGCATCACGCCTGCCATTTCGCAAGGCGCTGCCGACGTGTGCCTGGAAGCCCTGAAGGCGGCCAAAGAGTTGGGTCTGACCATCTCATGCGACCTCAACTACCGCAAGAATCTTTGGAAGTACGGCAAGCGCGCCGACGAAGTAATGCCCTCATTAGTAGAGTATTGCGACGTGATTCTGGGCAACGAAGAAGACGCAGAGAAGGCACTTCTGATTAAGCCCGAAGGCGTGAACATTGAAGGCGGCAAGGTGGTTGCCGAAGCCTATCTGTCGGTATCTCAGCAAATTATGAAGCGCTTTCCGAACGCAAAGAAGGTTATCACAACCTTGCGCAGCAGCATCAACGCCAACCACAACAACTGGGCGGGCGTTCTGTACGACGGCAAAACACTGTTCAAATCGCCTGAGTATCAGATAACTGACATTGTTGACCGCGTTGGTGGCGGCGACTCGTTTATGGGCGGCCTCATCTACGGTCTGCAAACCTACACTGGCGACGACCAAAAGGCGCTGAACTTTGCCGTGGCCGCAAGTTGCTTAAAACACACTATTTACGGCGATTACAACCGCGTGAGCGTTGCCGAAGTTGAGAAACTTATGTCGGGCGATGCGAGCGGGCGCGTATCACGATAACAATTTAAAAACATAGATATGAGTAGATTCAAACGTTTACAAGTTCTCAACACAATGATTGAAACCGGCATTGTCCCGTTGTACTACAATGCTGATGTTGAGAAAGTTAAGCAGGTAGTGAAGGCTTGCTACGATGGCGGCGCCCGCGTTTTTGAGTTCACCAATCGCGGCGATTTCGCCCACGAAGTGTTTGCCGAAGTGAACAAATGGTGCGCCACAGAGTGCCCCGAGATGATGATGGGCGTGGGCTCGGTGGTTGACCCCGCAACAGCTGCGCTCTACATTCAGTTGGGCGCCAACTTCATTGTGTCGCCGTCGCTCAACCCCGATATGGCCAAGGTCTGCAACCGTCGCAAGATTGCGTGGCTGCCTGGCTGCGGCACACTATCGGAAATCAATCTGGCTGAAGAGCTGGGCTGCGAGATTGTGAAGATTTTCCCTGGCAAGGAAGTCGGCGGACCATCGTTTGTGAAGGCCGTGAAAGCCCCCTGCCCGTGGACCAACATTATGCCGAGTGGCGGCGTGACACCCGAACGCGAGAGCCTTGAGGCCTGGTTCAACGCTGGTGTGGCCTGCGTGGGCCTTGGCAGCCAACTGACAAAGGATTTCAGCACTATTGCCGAAAAAGTGAAATCAGCTTTGGCAATTGTAAAGGAATTACGTGGCGGCAAATAATTGACAAACAATAATTTTAGTTAAAAGGAAGGGCCTGGCGGTTCTTCCTTTTTTTGTTAATTTTTCATCTAGTGATACTGAAAAATCTCAAAAACTTACCGATAAAGGAAATGGCGAACCGAAAAATCAACCTAAAATCACCATTCATAAAAACTCTCATCGCAAAAAAGCAAAAACTATAGTATTTTGCGAGGCAATAAACAGTTATGCAACAGACCATAAATCTATACGCCAACCACAAAATCACCGACTGGCTGCCAACGTCGGTGAAAGAGATGGCTGCGCGCGGCTGGGACCAGCCCGATGTGGTGCTGTTCAGCGGCGACGCCTACGTTGACCACCCGTCGTTTGGGGCGGCTGTGATTGGGCGCGTGCTTGAGTCGCAGGGGCTGAAGGTGGTGATTGTGCCGCAACCCAACTGGCGCGACGACCTGCGCGATTTCCGCAAATTCGGCCGTCCGCGAATGTTTTTCGGCGTTTCGGCTGGCGCGATGGACTCAATGGTGAACCACTACACCGCCAACAAGCGCCGCCGCTCGGACGATGCCTACACCGCCGGCGGAATTGCGGGCCAAAGGCCTGATTATGCGTCAGTTGTCTATTGCAATATCCTGAAAGAACTCTACCCCGACGTGCCGATTGTTCTGGGCGGAATAGAAGCGTCGCTGCGGCGTTTCGTACATTACGATTATTGGTCCGACTCGCTGAAACCCAGTATTTTAGTCGATACAAAAGCCGATATTTTGAGTTACGGAATGGGCGAGAAAACGCTCATTGAACTCGCCACCCGATTCAAGCGCGGCGACACCGTTGAGCAGATGACCGACCTGCCGCAAATCGGCTATCTGCGGCCAGCCGCTGATTTTCAAACAATTAAAACCGATGCGGACATTGTTCTGTCGTCGTACGAGAAAAGCCTGAAAGACAAAGTTGCCTATGCCGTTGATTTCAAGACAATTGAAGAAGAATCGAACAAATGGCACGCGCGGCGCATTCTGCAACTGATGGGCGATAAACTGTTGATTGTCAATCCGCAATACGAGCCGTGGACGCAAGCCGAAGTCGATTTCTCGTTCAACCTGCCCTACACGCGCCTGCCGCACCCGCGCTACAAGGACAAGACCATTCCCGCCTACGAGATGATTCGCCACTCGGTGAACCTGCACCGCGGCTGCTTTGGCGGCTGCTCGTTCTGCACCATTTCGGCGCACCAGGGCAAGTTTGTGGTGAGCAGGTCAGAAGAGTCAATTCTGAAAGAGATTGAAAAGGTGACGCAAATGCCTGATTTCAAGGGCTATCTGTCCGATTTGGGCGGCCCGTCGGCCAATATGTACAATCTGCACGGACAGGACACCACAATTTGCGAGCGTTGCAAACGGCCGTCGTGTATCTTTCCGAACATTTGTAAAAACCTGAATACCAACCACGAACCGCTAACGAAACTCTATCAAAAGGTGGCCGCCAACCCGAAAATCAAAAAGGCGTTTATTGGCAGCGGCATCCGCTACGACCTTCTGCTCAACTACGACCACCCCACGCCCGACAAGTTGGAATATATCCGCCAACTCATTGTGAATCACGTAAGTGGCCGACTAAAAGTGGCGCCCGAGCACACGTCGGATGCGGTTCTGCAAATGATGCGCAAGCCACCGTTCGCGCTCTTTAAGCAGTTCAACAAAATTTTTCAGACTGAAAATCAGTGTGCCGGGCTCAACCAGCAACTCATTCCGTACTTCATATCGAGCCACCCCGCAAGCACCAAGCGCGATATGGCCCAACTGATGCTCGAAACCAAAAAACTCGACTTCAAACTCGAACAGGTTCAGGACTTTACGCCCACGCCAATGACGCTCTCGACCACCATTTACTACTCGGGAATCGACCCCTACACAATGAAACCCGTGTACACCGCCCGCACCAAAGACGAGAAACTCGAGCAGCGCAAATTCTTCTTCTGGTACAAGCCCGAGTTCCGACGCCAGATTGACGCCGAGCTGCGGCAGATGGGGCTTTCAGACGGCGCCCCGATACCTTACACCCCGAAAATCGGTAACAAGAATTTTGGCGGGAACTTCCATCAAACTGACAAAAAGAACAACTCCAATTTTGGCGGCAAGAAATTTCAGCCGAAAAACGACTTCAAAAAACGTTCTGGGAAAAAGCGGTGATTAATGTTGTGTTTTCCACATTGGCAACACGAATTTCACAATCAATTTTTTGTTCTCGTTAGATTTTTCTATCTTTGGAATATCATTAAACAAACAGTTGCATTTGTTTGTGGTATAAACAATTAATTATACGTACACTTAAAACAATTAAAAATGAGAAAAATTGCATCACTATTTCTTGTATCAATGATTGCCGGGCAGGCATGGGCTGAAGATTTCACAATAGGTGATCTGGAATACACCGTTGATTTTTGGAAAAAAACCGAAGTATCGGTTGGTAAGGCTTATTCAACCAAACCATCAGGAAACGTTGTAATTCCTTCAACAGTTGATAATAATGGCAAAACCTATACGGTTACAAGCATCAAAGAATCAGCATTCTATGATTGCGACGAATTGACTTCGGTAACGATTCCTAATACTGTTACATATATAAGCTATGGTGCATTCTCTGGTTGCACAAGTTTGACTTCAATTACCATTCCTAATTCAGTAACAATAGTTTCCAACTACATATTCGAAGGTTGTAGCGGATTGACTTCGGTAACCATTTCCAATGCACTTTCCAATATTGGTGGCTATATGTTCAAAGATTGCAGCAGCTTAACATCAGTTACCATTCCCAATTCTGTAAAAACAATTGGTGAATATGCGTTCTCTGGTTGCACAAATTTGACTTCAGTTACCATTCCTAATTCGGTAAAAACCGTTGAAAACGCGACTTTCAACGACTGTACCAGTTTGGAATCGATTACATTCCCAAATTCAGTCACAAGCATTGGCAGCAGCGTATTCAGCGGTTGCAGCAATCTAACTTCGTTTGTTTTTCCAGATTCCGTCACAAGTATTGGCGGTTCTATGTTTTATGACTGTATCGGGCTGACATCTGTTATCATTTCCGATTCTGTAAAAACAATTGGCAGTTCTGCATTTTACGGTTGCACCAGTCTGACTTCAATAAATATTCCCAATTCGGTTACAAGCATTGGCTCCACAGCATTCAGAAATTGCAACGGACTGACATCGGTAACCATCCCCATTTCGGTAAAAGAAATGGGCACTTCAGCGTTTGCCGGATGTAATAGTACAACTACTATTATCTATATCGAGCACACTAGCAGCCAACCTTCGGGCTGGGCATCGAATTGGAACTTCAGCAACTGCACTGTTAAACGTGGGTGCAAAGTAATATATGCGTCTGTCAATGGTAAAAAACTTGGCACCGTAGCCGTTGACGGTAGCAATTATGCTGTCAAAGGAAATGACGGTTCAATTTGGTATGAGTCAGGAACAACAAATGGTACGGCAACACTCACTCCAACTTCCAAAGGCGAACACCCGTTCACTAACTGGGACGATGGCAACACTGATAATCCGCGTACCATTAACGTTACCGGAAGTCAAAAATTCACAGCCCTGTTTGGACACGTAGAAGCCATTGACAAAGCTGTTGCACCAACTTGTACAACAACGGGGCTTACTGAAGGCAAACATTGTTCAATTTGTAATGCCGTACTTGTAGCACAAGAAGAAATAGCCGCACTGGGCCATACCGTGGTTGTAGATGAAGCAGTTGCCCCAACTGCCACAAAAACCGGCCTTACAGAAGGCTCACATTGTTCAGTTTGTAATGCTATCATTGTGGCTCAGGAAACTATTCCAGCCTTGGGAGAACAGGGCGGTGGCAATGAAAACCAAGGCGGCAATGAAAATCAGGGTGGAAATAATGAAAGTGGTAACGAAAACCAAGGTGGAAATGAAGGCAGCAATGAGAATCAGGGTGGAAACGAAAAAAATCCAGCAACCGCAGTTTCAGAATCCGCTGCCAGCGAACTTAATATCTACGCCTACGGCAATGTCATAGTGGTTGAAAACGCAACTGAAGAAATATTTGTTTACAACGCCATGGGTAGTTTGATTTGCCGTAATGACGCGTGCACTGTTCGTACAATAACCGTCAACGATGCAGGCATTTACATTGTCAAAACGGGCAACACCGTTAAACGTGTGATTATAAATTAAAAATAGGTAAAATATTGATTTAGTGTGGTAGAGACGATGTTATGCATCGTCTCTACTGCGTTTATAATCGCCTATAAAGTCAAATCATCCACAAAAATCGCCCATTTTTCGGATTTTCCACCGAAAACAACCGATTGGCGGCAAAGTTGAGTTGAATATCGAACATAATTTTGTTTGGAAACGAAAAATCCGACATTTGCAGCGTCAATTTAAACTTTAATTGTCAAATTAACAATTAATTATGCGAAATAAGACGACACTGCAAAAACTGCTTATTGCGGCACTCATTGTGAGCAGCTGCCTTCCAACATCGGCCGTGACCGCCGAAAAACACACCAACAACAATCAGCTACTGACTTTCAATTTGTTGCAAGCCGACAATAAAAATCTACTGGGCGACTATGAAGCCACCATATCGGGCGACACAATAAAAATTTTGGTTCCGTATCTTGTTGATTTCAAGTTAAAACCAACATTCACAACATCGGCGAAAGCCAAAGTTTTTGTTGACGACGCGCTGCAGACAAGCGGCAAAAGTCTGATTGATTTCAGCGAGCCGGTGCAATACAAAGTGGTGGCCAAAAACGCCGTCCACACCTACACGGTGATGGTGTTCAACAGCGGCCTGCCGGTGGTTTGCATCAACACAAACGGCTCAAAACCAATAACTAGCAAGCGCGAATGGATGGATAGCACGCAGGTTACTATCTATCGTGCCAACGGCCAAATCGACTTTCACACAACGCAGCCCGACGCGCAGGTGAAAGGGCGCGGCAACTCAACGTGGTCAGTCAAGGTGAAACGGCCTTATGCACTGAAACTGAAGAAGAAAGCCGCACTTCTGGGAATGCCGAAGGGCAAACGCTGGTGCCTGCTGGCCAATTTTTACGACCTGTCGCTGATGCGCAACGAGCTGGCCAACTATCTGGGTCAAAGTTACACCAATCTCGACTGGACGCCACACGGGCAGCACGTCGAGCTGGTGCTGAACGGCGTTCATTGTGGCAACTACTATCTCTGCGAGCAGGCTAAAACCACCAAAGAGCGCGTTCCGGGCGACTATCTGATTGAAGCCGACCGCAAAGCCGGACGCGGTGACATTATCGGTGCAAAAACTGGTAACATCTTCAACATTAAGGACATATCGCTGAAAGGCAAGAAAGAAAGCGACCCCGACGTGATTGCCGATGTGAAAAAGATTCTCGACCGCTTCGAGACCACGCTCTACGGTCCCGATTTTCTGAATCCCGAAACGGGCTACAAAACGCTAATCGATGTTGAGAGTTTTGTTGATTGGTTGCTAATCAAAGAGTTAAGCAAGGATTTCGACGGCAATATGTTCACTAGCTGCTTCTGCCACATTATGGCGGACGGCATCATCCGGATGGGCCCGATTTGGGATTTCGACCTTGCCTTTGGCGGCAATCCGTTTGGCAACGAAGGCGGTCTGGGCGGCCTGGCTATGGGCTTCGGCGGTGAGAACGATATGGCTTTCTACAACCAACCCGAAGGCTACCACATTGCCAAATCAGACTGGTTTGAACGGATGATGCTCGACCCCGAATTCACCGGCCTTCTGCTGAAAAAGATTGATGCAATGATTGCCGATTCGGCCACCATTATGGCGCACATCGACTCTGTAGCCGCGCAACTGGCGCTCTCGGTTTCGGCCGACACGGTGAACTACTACACCAATCCGGGCTTCGATTTGAACGACCCAACAGCAATGAGTTTCAGTATGGAAGACCTTGAAGATATGGGTGTTGGCGGTTTCCCGATGCCTGGGATGGATTCTGCCGGCGGTTTCGGTGCCTTCCCTTTCCCGATGCCCGGAATGGACTCGGCCGGCGGTTTCGGCGCCTTCCCATTCCCGATGCCTGGGATGGATTCGGCCGGCGGCTTTGGCGCGTTCCCTTTCCCAATGCCCGGAATGGATTCGGCCGGCGGCTTCGGTGCGTTCCCTTTCCCGATGCCGGGAATGGACTCGGCCGGCGGTTTTGGCGCGTTCCCTTTCCCGATGCCCGGGATGGACTCGGCCGGCAGCTTTGGTGCGTTCCCCTTCCCGATGCCGGGAATGGATTCCACAATGTTCGGCGGATTTGACGCTAACTTCGGTTTTGGCAGCGCACAAACACCGCACCGCACCTACAGCGAAGAAGTGGCGTGGATTAAAGAGTTCGTTAGCAAACGGCTCGAATGGCTGAAATCGGATTTGGAAAAACGTAGAAAACAGTGAGTTTTTCGCACTGTCCCGATATTTATCGGGAACACAGATAGCACTGATTATCATAGATATAGAAGTAAAATTTTGTGCTCGGTAACCATTCCTAATTCAGCAACAACCATTGAGGACTGTGAAGGTCTTGTGTTTTATGCCTCAAAAAATGACAATGTGGAAGTTTTTCATTTACTGTTCCACACAACTTTTTTCAAACCACCAATCTCTTGTGTCCGAATTATTGTAATTTTGAAAATCAAGAAAACATAATTAATATCACAAATAACATTTAAAATGAAACACTTAAGACTAATTTCAACAGTGGGCGCAATGGCAGTGGCTGTTGCTGTATCGGCCCAGAACAAAATCGTTCTGCACCCCGAAAACGCCAAACAAACCATTAGCAAAGACATTTACGGACACTTCGCCGAACACCTGGGACACTGCATTTATGGTGGCATTTATGTGGGTGCCGACTCGAAGATTCCCAACACCAATGGTTACCGCAACGACGTGGTTGACGCGCTCAAAGCGTTGAAAATCCCTGTGCTGCGCTGGCCAGGCGGTTGCTTTGCCGACACCTATCACTGGAAGGACGGCATTGGCCCGAAGGAGAAACGCCCGTCGATTATCAACACCAACTGGGGCGGCGTGACCGAGGACAACAGTTTCGGTACGCACGAGTTTCTCGACTTCTGCGAATTGCTCGGCTGCGATGCTTACGTGAACCTGAACGTGGGCTCGGGCGATGTGCGCGAGGCCGCCGAATGGGTTGAGTACATAACTTCGGCCAATGAGAGCCCGATGACGCAACTGCGCAAGCAGAACGGCCGCGAGGACCCGTGGAACGTGAAATATTTCGGCATTGGTAACGAGAACTGGGGCTGCGGCGGCAATATGGAACCTGAATACTACGCCGACCTTTACCGCCGTTTTGCAACCTTCTGCGGTGGCGCGCCTTATCGCATTGCCTGCGGTGCCACTGCCGACGACCCCAACTGGACCGAGGTGCTGATGAAAAAGACTGAAAAACAACACAGTATCACACAAGGTTTGTCGCTGCACAAATACACTCTGCCAATCAATACCTGGACAGGTTCAAAGGGCTCGGCCACCGATTTCAAAGAAGATTTGTGGTACTCGACCGTGAGTGAGGCGTGGGCGATGGACAGCCTGCTCGACCTTCACATTGGCATTATGCAGAAGTACGACCCGAACAACGAGGTGGGCGTGATTTTCGACGAGTGGGGCTGCTGGTACGACGTTGAGCCTGGCACCAATCCTGGCTTCCTTTTCCAGCAGAACACAATGCGCGACGCCATTGTGGCTGGTATGGGCCTGAACATTTTCAACAACCACGCCGAGCGCGTGCAGATGGCCAATATCGCGCAGATGGTCAATGTTTTGCAGGCGGTTATCCTGACAAAGGACGAGCAGATGGTGCTCACACCGACATACTACGTTTTCAAAATGTATGCCGACCACCAGGGCGCGAAGCTGATACCGACTGACGTTCAGAGCAATAAGTACACTTTCGAAGGTAAATCGACCAAAACAATTTGCGCTTCGGCTTCCGAAAAAGACGGCGTGGTGACGCTCACGCTCGTCAATCTGAACCCGAACAAGGGCGAGAGTGTTGATGTTGAGATTGGTCAGTTGGCTGCAAAAACGCTTAAAGGTGAGATTGTAACGGCAAGCAAAATGAACGATTACAACGATTTTGGTCAAGCCGAAAAAATTACGCTCAAGCCGTTCGATGTTAAGAAACCAGCCAAAGGCGTGCTAAAAGTTGATATGCCTGCAATGTCTGTGATTAAAATTCAACTTTCGAAATAATTGAATATGAGAATATTAAGCATTGTGGCCGCTGCCGCGATAATTCTTGCGGGCTGCACAAAAGCCGATACCGAGGTGGCTTCGCCCGATGGCCGCATAAAAGTCAGTTTCAGCCTTTCGGCGAATGGCGAGCCGCGCTACTCGGCGCAACTTGACGGCCAGACGGTTATTGGCTGCTCGGCGTTGGGACTCGATGTTGAGGGCTGCAATCTTAAGGACGGGTTCCGCCTGATTTCGACCGTTAGCGCGGGCGTTGAAGATAGATATTCGCTCAAAACTGGCAAGCAGACCGATTATCACTATTGCGCCAACGAAAAGATTTTCAACTTGTTGGCGCAGTCGGGCGATACACTTGGCATTGCGTTCCGCGTGTCGGACGATGGTTTCGCCTTCCGCTATCAGATTAACTCGCTGAAAGGCGGCCAAAACATTGTGAATGATGAGTTTAGCGGTTTTTGCTTTGCCGATAGCGCTCGTGCCTGGCTGCAGATAATGGCCATTGCAAAAACGGGCTGGTGCGGCACCAATCCTTCGTACGAGGAGAATTACACGCAGAATGTGCCTGTCGGGACGCCGTGCCCGTGGCCGTCGGGATGGGTTTATCCCGCTCTGTTTCAAAGCAATGGCGCTTGGGTGCTGGTTTCTGAAACGGGCCTGACAACGCAATACTGTGGCACGCGCCTGACCGAAATCGCGGGAACGCCCGAATACAAAGTCCGCTTCCCGATGCCGCAGGAGGTTATCGACACGGCAACGCAGGACATTCGGCCGCGGCTGACATTCCCGTGGCAGTCGCCGTGGCGCACGGTGTCGGTTTCCAGCAACCTGAAAGGCATTGTGGAATCGACCATTGGCACCGATTTGGCGGCGCCCGCCGTCGATGGTGACTACTCGTGGGTGAAGCCAGGACACGCGTCGTGGAGTTGGGCCAAACTGAAAGACGAGTCGGTGGTGTACGACGTGCAGAAGCGCTTTGTCGATTACGCCGCCCGAATGCGCTGGGAGTACTGCCTGGTTGACGTGAACTGGGACCGCACAATCGGCTACGACCGCATTGCAGAACTGGCTCAATACGCCGCTACGAAAGGCATGGGGCTGATTCTGTGGTACAACTCGTCGGGCGCTTGGAACACAACCGAATACACGCCCAAAAGCCGCCTGCTCACTCACGAGATGCGCGAGCAGGAGTTCAGCCGCTTGGAGCAGATGGGCGTAAAGGGTATCAAAGTCGATTTCTTTGCTGGTGACGGACAGCCAGTTATGCAATATTATGCCGATATTTTCGCCGATGCGGCGGCCCACCACCTGATGGTCAA
This sequence comes from uncultured Bacteroidota bacterium, assembly GCA_946414435.1. Classification (GTDB taxonomy): domain Bacteria; phylum Bacteroidota; class Bacteroidia; order Bacteroidales; family SZUA-534; genus RUG13583. Next base: position 76,449 of record CAMKOM010000011.1, on the reverse strand, counting down.
CTGCCACGGCGCAACCCTTCCACGCGGTTGGCAGCGAACCTATCCGAATCTGGTCACGATGGAGGCGGTGAAAGGCTTTGAGTACTCGACATTTACGCAGGAATATCAGGATATGATTCCAACGCAGTCGTGCTGCTGGCTCTTCACGCGCAACGTCTTCGACCCGATGGATTTCACCCCGATGAGCCTTGCGGCGATACCAGGCATTGAGCGCGCCACCACAAACGCTTTCGAGTTGGCATTGCCAGTGCTGTTTCTGTCAGGCGTCCAGCATTTTGCCGAAACCGACGATGGAATGGCCGCGCAACCCGATTATGTGGTCAGCCTTTTGCAGGATTTTCCCACCACTTGGGACCAGAGCCTGTTTATCGACGGCTATCCTGGCCAGTATTTTGTTGCCGCACGCCGCTCAGGCAGTAAATGGTATGTGGCGGGAATCAATGGAGAGAAGGCCGCCCGCCGTCTGACGCTCGATTTGAGCGCCATTGGCTCAGCCGATAAGGCCGAAATCTTCACCGACACCGACAACAAATGGCAGATGGCTCATTCTATTGCCGAAAACGTTGATTTGAAAGCGTTTGAAGTAACAATGAAGCCAAATGGCGGCTTTGTGGTGGTGATTGAATGATAGATTGAAGAATTGAATAAATGAAAAAACGCAGATACCGTTATGGGTAATCTGCGTTTTTTATTTGGTTATTGCTATTCTGAACGTTTTGTTCACATTTTAACTCTCTTCAGCGCAAACGCTTTCAGCAGCCATCGCGGAAGCGGCTTGTCCATACCGCGTTTGTGAAGGTCGATAACCAAGCCCAACTTTTTGACAATTGGCACTTTGTGAGTCTCGACAAACTCGATGAGCGTGCCTTCGGGTGCTTGAATGTATGCGAAACTACCAGCGGCTTCACCCATATCGAAGGTGTCGCCGGCACGAGTGCTGTCAACGGTGAACGGGAAGCCTTTCGATTTGACAAACTCGCGAAGGTCGTCCATATTGGCAATGTCGTAGCAGATTTGAATGTAGCCCGGATCGCCCCAGATGCGGCCGTCGAAGATGCCCTTCGGTTCGCGGTCGAGCACTTGAACAAGCTCAATCTGCGACTTGCCAAACACTGGCGAGAAAGCTCCGTGGCCTTCGCTCGTCTGTGCAAGTAGCATACGGCGGTAGCGGTTGCCGCTGCCCGGAACACCGCCCCAGTCGGCAAACACGTCTTCCTGGTCGTAAACAACTTTATCGTAGCCCAGAATGTCGCGGTAAACGGGCAGACTTTCGTCGATGTTCTTAACACCTACAACACCACCGAAAACGCCGCCATTCACTGCTTTGGTACTTGTGAAAATCGATGATTCCTGCACAAATTCCCAAAGGTTGCCGTACAGGTCCTTCATATAGAAGTGCTCGGTTCCGGCAGGGTCCTTTTCAATCGATGTCAGAAGGTCCAAGCCTTTGCTGCTGAAGGTGTTGTATGCTTTGTGAATGTCGGCAGTCTTCATTTTCGCAATGCAGACGCCAAGGTCGCCAATTTGGATTTCGAATTTTGGCATCTCTGGCGTTTTGCCAGTGTGCTGCCAAATCTCGAAACCGCCGCCGCCCTGCATATTCAGGGCAAAAATCGCGCGGCGCTCGCGTGTCTGACCGCCGGTGTGCGGCAACATCAACTTTGCCACAGCGGCTTCATCGAACACCTTCACGTCCATTCCGAAATTCTTGTTGTACCATTCCCAGCCTTCCAGAACGTTCGGAACACCGACGCCCATCTGCTGAATACCGTTAATTTGATGTGCCATATCTTTATTTTTGATTTCTGATTTTTGATTAGGATAATGACGTCCCTACTTATGCCTTTTGCCTTAATTATTTTGTTGAATCAACTCTTGATGCCAGAAAATAGAACAGCCCCGGCAACCATTTGCGGATGTGAACTAGCAATGTTGCTTTGCCACCATAAAGGACTTCCTTTTTCCCCCGACGAACAGCTCGCAGAATAATCCGCGCCGATTGTTCGGCCGACATTCCTGCCGCCTGGCCCTTGTCCATAATGCCGTATTTCTCACCTGTTTTTGTGATGGCGTTCAGCGACACGTTGGTTGCGATGCGCCCAGGCTCAAGAATGGTGATTTGGATGTTCTTCCCGGCAGTTTCAGCGCGCAAGCTCTCAAAGAAGCCGTGCAGTGCGTGCTTCGAAGCTGAGTAAGCTGAGCGGAAAGTAATGCCGTATTTACCTACAACACTTGAAGTTACCACAATCAGGCCACCACCGTTTGCAATCATATGCGGCAGAAGCGCCTTGGTTATGGCTATGGTGCCGAAAAAGTTGATTTCCATTACTTTACGGTCAATTTCGACAGGCGTTTCCACGGCAAGTGACCGTTGGCTGATACCGCCAAAGTTCATCAGACCATCGATTTTGACGCCGTCGGCAAGCACGCTGTCAACGGCAGCCTGCATACGCTCGTAATCGGTCAAGTCGAAGGCTTCGATACGCGTGGCGGCGCCAAGTGTCTGGCAACGGTCAGCAACACGGGCAAGAGCTTCTTCGTTCCGTCCCGACAAAATCAACCGGGTACGATGCTTGGCCAACTCGTAGGCCACGCCTTCGCCAATCCCCGACGATGCGCCGGTTATCCAGAATGTCTTTCCGTCGAAAATCATCGCAAAAAGCAGATTGACAATTTGTTATTTCTCAATACCAAGCAGTTCGACCTCGAATATCAGCACGCTAAACGGTTTGATTTGGCCTGCACCATTCTCTCCGTATGCAAGTTCCTGAGGAATAAAGAGTTTCCATTTCGAACCGACAGACATCAACTGCAAAGCTTCAACCCAGCCCGGAATAACTTGGCCAACTCCGAACACAGCCGGTTCACCACGTTCAACACTGCTGTCGAAAACTGTGCCGTCGAGCAGAGTGCCAGTATAATGAACCTTAACCATATTACTGATAGTCGGTTTCGGGCCATTGCCTTCTTTAAGAATAGTGTATTGCAATCCTGATTCGGTTGTAATGACATCGCTGTTTGCCTGGTTTTTTGCCAAGAATTCTTCGCCTTCACGTTTATTGTCACCAAATTTATCCATCAGTTCTTTTTCTCGGATCTCAGCAAAAAAATCCGTAATCATATTTCCGTATTTTTCTGTATTGATGCGAGTTTTAGACTCTTGATTGGCTTCACGGAACCCTTCATAATAGAAATTGAAAGCGACGCCAACAGTGTCAAGTCCCGAACGGCTGTAACCTTCGCCAAGGTTTTGCCCGTCAGCCACGCCAAGCAAATAGCTCACAGAATCGATTTGCGACTTTGGAAAACTAATTGGCCGCACATTTCCGGTTGTATCTGTCTGAACTTTTTGAGTCTGCAATTGAATAATGTTTGTAAATTTCGACAACAGCACATTGGCTGCCGAATCAAGCTCGTATTTCAGCGGGTTCTGTTTGCTGGCATTATATAATGCTTCAAAATAAGCGTCATAATCAAGCAGTGTGTCAAGTCCGAAATGCTCGAATGTGGCTTTTTGCCGACTACCATCGATTGCTCCCATCAAATAAGCCACAGAGTCGGCTTTTGTTATGATTTTAGTTTGAGATTTGTAAGATGAGCCACAAGCGGCAATTGATGTTGCAAGTGCCCCTGCAAAAAAAAGATTTTTGAAATTCATAGTTTTTTATTTATTAAACGTTTAATAATTGCAAAAAAAGCGTGCGAATATAATAAGGTGTAATCGTATTTGGTGCAATGAATTGATTTTTTTTGATTTGGGAACTATAAATGCTATTACCTTTATAGTTATGATTTTGAGACATACCATATTATGCATATTGATTTTGACGGCCATGGTTTCTGCCAATGCCCAAGAGCGAAAACCTGAGCCTGTGGCGCTGCCGTTTTTTATCAACGATAATGGCGACACCATTCCCAATGTCAATATCAAGACTGTGACAGTGCGCCGATTCACCAAGCGCCGACAGCAGATACGCTACGACAAACTGGTGCGGAATGTGAAAAAGGCATATCCGTTTGCAGTGGCCGCCCGCGACGAGCTTGCAAATATGAATTCGCAGCTTGTTGGCGTTGAAGGCAAACGCGAACGCGAACGCTACATTAAGGAATACGAGAAGCAGATGTTTAAAAAATATGAGAAGGACCTGCGAGCACTCACCATATCACAAGGTCGCATCCTGCTCAAACTTGTCGACCGCGAGATAAACAATACCGCTTACGAACTCGTGAAAGAATACCGCGGCTCGTTCTCAGCCTTTTTCTGGCAAGGCATTGCCCGACTGTTTGGCGAGAATCTGAAAAGCGAGTACGACCCAGAAATGGAAGATATTTATATTGAAGAGATTGTTCAACTGATTGAAGCAGGGGTGATTTGAAAGTGAAAGGGTAGAAGTTTAGTCGCTTCGCTGTTTAGAGGGTTTAGTTTAAAGTTGAATCGCTTCGCTGTTTAATAGGTTTAAATATTGAGAGTTGGTATGCTAGAAAACCACTATTTTCAACTTGTTAAACCCGTTCAACTTTCAACCACCAACGCTAAATCTTCAATCCTTGCACCACCTTCCGCTTGCGCCGCAAGGTAGCACCAAACCGTTAGATACTGGCAACCCAATTTCGCTTGACTCGACTTTTCCACCGAATTTTGCCAAAGCGCATTTAAGCATATAGGTGAGCACTGCCGGCTGCAAACCGGTGGTATATGAGTTGACAAGGAAGAACAACGGTTTATCGCTCAACAAGTTGGCACATAGTTTGATGAGCGGGTACACATTGTCTTCAATCTTCCAAATCTCGCCTTTCGGGCCGCGGCCATACGACGGCGGGTCCATTATAATAGCATCGTAGCGGTTGCCGCGGCGCAGCTCGCGTTCAACAAATTTCACGCAGTCATCCACAATCCAGCGGACAGGCGACTCTGCCATCCCCGATGTGGCGGCGTTCTCACGCGCCCAAGCCACCATTCCTTTGGCCGCATCAACGTGCGTAACACGTGCTCCGGCAGCGGCTGCAGCCACAGTTGCACCGCCTGTATAGGCAAACAGATTCAGCACCGTCACCTCGCGTCCGTGCTGACGGACATCGGCAATCAGCCTCGAAAACCAATCCCAGTTGGCGGCCTGCTCCGGGAAAACGCCCGTATGCTTAAAACTGAATGGTTTCAATCTGAAAGTCAACTCTTTGCCAATGATTAACGGATAGCGGATTGTCCATTCGTCGGGGAGGTTGAAAAACTCCCACTCACCGCCGCCGCTCTTGCTTCGGTGGTAGTGGCCGTTCATTCGAGTCCAGCCCTTTTCTGTTTTGGGTGTGTCCCAAATCACCTGCGGGTCGGGGCGGACAAGCGTGTATTTGCCCCACAGCTCAAGCTTCTCGCCGGCCGAGCAATCGATAACCTTATAATCCTTCCAGCGGTCGGCAATCCACATAGCGCCTATTTTTTCTTGATTTTATCGTATTTCGACAGGTTCGAGGCATCAATCTCCTTCAGGAAATTGTAAACCTTATTCTGCTGTGTCTGGTCCGACGAGTTCGAGAAAATATTGACAATCTCGTCGGCTTTGGCGTCGAAGAAAATCGACATCAGGTAAGAACCCGATTTCTGGCGATGCACCTTGAGCAGGTCGTTCATTCCTTCAGCTATCGATGCGGTGCCGTCGGCAAGGCGCGTACCCATAAGGTCGAGCCCCAGGCGGTGGTATTTGTAGCTGTACTCACGGATGGGTGCATACACCGAGTTCATCAGGTTCTCGGCCAGCCAGTAGCGGTTACGCTTGTTGGTCTCGAACGACTTCCATCCGGCATAGTTCGAGCCCTGTGCGTTGTTCACAATCTTCTGCGCCTTCTCAAAATAAGGCGTGCCGCCCATCTTGCCAAACGAGTCATAGTCGAACCCGATGATAATGTAAACATAGTATGCGATAAGCGATGTCAGCTCGTCGTGGCTGTTCTCGTTGAATGTGAGCGTCTCGCCGTCGGCATACTTAAACTGTATGTTTTTGTCGAGCAGATTGAGCATCGGGCTATCGTAGCCTGTGCCGTAAACCGGGCGGCTCGAAACCACTTGCAGCGTGCCCTGGAACTCGTCGCTGTACACCTCTTTAGTGATGTTCAGCATCATATTGCACTTGATGCGCTCCTCAGTTTTGAACACGTTGTTAGTCCAAATCTGATTGGTAACGAACTCGTTCAGCGCCTTTTGCATATTCTCGTATTTTATATTGTCCACACCTTGCAACTGTGAGTGGTTTACTTGAATTCTGATTTCAAGCTCTTGTGCCACAGTGCTTGTAGCAATGAGTGTAACAAACAATACTGCAAGCAGATATGTCGATTTATGCAACCAGTTCATCGCTGTTGGTTATTTAGTAGCGGTAGCAGCTGACCGATAATGTCGCGAGCCACCGCGTGTTTGTATTTCATCTTATAATCAATCTGTTGGCCATCGTTTTTGATGATGGTCACGCGATTGGTGTCACACCCGAATCCAGAGCCTTCCTCGCTCGCGCTGTTCAGTACAATGAAGTCCAAATTCTTGTGTTTCAGCTTTTCTTGAGCGTTGGCCAGACCGTTCTCGGTTTCCAGCGCAAAACCCACAAGCACCTGCCCTGGGCGTTTTGCCTGTCCCAGAGCCAAGGCAATGTCGGGTGTCGATTCAAGGGTGATGGTCATTGCCGCGTCACCTTTTTTGATTTTTTGTCCGGCCACGGATGCCGGGCGGTAGTCGGCCACAGCGGCGGCCATTATGGCGGCGTCACAGTTGGCGAAGTTTGCTGTGCAGGCCTCAAACATCTGCTGCGCTGACTCCACATCGATGCGCCGGATGTTTGGATTTGCTGTTTCCCGATTTACCGGTCCGCTCACCAGAATCACGCTGGCGCCAGCTTCGGCGGCCGCTTCGGCTATTGCAAAACCCATCTTTCCCGATGAGTAGTTGCCAATGAATCGCACCGGATCGATTTTCTCGTATGTCGGACCTGCCGACACAAGGATTGTGCGGCCTTGCAACGGTTTGTCAGTCGTAAAATAGTCGGCCAGTACTTTTACAATGGTTTCCGGCTCTGCCATACGGCCTTTGCCGTTCAAGCCACTCGCCAACTCACCTTTTTCGGCGTCGATTATGATGTTGCCATCGGCTTTCAGCGCCTTAATATTGCGCTGTGTTGTCGGGTGTGCGTACATATCCAAGTCCATTGCAGGTGCCACAAACACCTTGCCGCGCATCGACAGATAAGTTGTTGTGAGCAGATTATCGGCAATGCCATTGGCCATTTTCGCGATGGTGTTGGCTGTGGCGGGCGCCACAATCATTGCATCAGCCCACTCGCCAAGCTTCACATGGCTGTGCCATTCGCCGTTTTCGGGGTTGAAGAATTCTGTTAAGACGGGGTTTTGCGAAAGCGTGGCAAAAGTGAGTGGCGTAACAAACTGCTTTGCGGCAGGCGTCATCACCACCTTTACACTGGCACCCTCTTTCACAAGCAAACGGGTAAGATTCGCCGCCTTGTAGGCCGCGATTCCACCCGTCACGCCGAGTAATATGTTTTTGCCTCCGAGCGACACTATTCGAGTTCCTTCTCAGGTTTGCGCCAGTAAACTTTATCGTTTACAAACTCATCGATGGCAATCGAAGTCGGTTTTGGAAGAGCTTCATAGAACTTCGAAATCTCAATTTGCTCGCGGTTCTCGAAAACTTCTTCAAGATTGTCGGTGTACGATGCAAACTCTTCAAGTTTCTTCTGCAATTCTTCTTTAATCTCGACCGAGATTTGATTTGCACGGCGCGACAGAACTACAATGCTCTCATAAATGTTTCCTGTCTCGTTTTCGATTGGTCTAACGTCGCGTGTAATGGTGGTTACAGGGGCGGTTGTTTTTTTGAAATCCATTTTTATAAATTTTTAATCTTGTCAACTGACTGTTTATACATTGATTCTATTTCCGAAACATATTGTGATTCAGGATATTCGTCAACAAACGAATAATATTCGGTTACTGTGTTCTGATACCGTTCGGCGCGTTTGCTCTCAACGCTGTTTTCTGCCAGCATGAAGTTTGATTTTACAATTAAATACATCAGCTCTTCACGGTATCTTGTGTCGGGGTATTCCTTTAAGCAATTCTTCAAAGATATGGTAGCCGACTGATACTCACCAAGTTTAAAATACAATTTTGCTGTAAGAAACGATTTCTGTTCAAGTTTCGCACGCATCTCTTTAATCACGGCATCTGCTTCATTGATATGCACACCTTGCGGATATTTGTTCAAATAGGTTTGCATGGCGTTGATAGCTTTTTGCGTGCAAGCTTGGTCCAAATCAACACGTGGCGAATCCTTATAATAGCAATGGGCACACATAAAATAGGCTTCTTCCGATTTTTCCGAGAACGGATATGTCTTATAGAACGACTCGAAATAATATGCGGCCATCGTATAATCGTGCATCTTGTAGTGACAGTTGGCATAGAGCATTTGCACTTCTTCAGCTTTGTCGCTTCCCCGGAAAACGCTCACAACCTCGTCCAACAATGCTTTGGCATGGTAGTAGTCCTCATATTCGTAGTAAGCTTTGGCCTTCTCGTATTTCATATTGTAGTCGTTACTCTTCTGAATCTTGTAGTATTCACTACAATTCGAGAACAGCACTGCCACCATCAAACCCATTAAAAACGATAAAGCCTTTTTGCTCATAACCACACTAAAAACGCCATTATAACGTGAAAATTTTCAGTTTATTGACCGAAATTCACTTGGGGCTGCAAATATAATCAATCGGTTAATATAAACGATGATAAAATTCGGGGCAAAAAACAATGTTTTTGCTTTTGCAGAAATCAAAATAAATGTAAATTGCACCTTTAATTTTGATAATCACTAAAGAACTACTTAAAAAATGGTAAAAAAACTCTTTTCATTGACAATTCTTGCTTGCTCGGCCGTTGGATTGATGGCTCAACCTGCAGGTGGCAAAAAAATCAGCAATGAGCTGATTGGTATTTTCTTTGAAGACATCAGTTCGTCGGCTGATGGCGGATTGAGCGCCGAGCTGGTTCAGAACGGCTCATTTGAGTACAATCCGTCGGAACGCGACGGCTGGGGACCCGGCACAATGTGGAAGGCTATCCGCCCCGGACACTCGCTCGGATATCCCGAAGCACGCCAAATTGAACCACTCAACGAGAACAACCCTAACTATATGCGTATTCATGTTGAGCGCGTTGGACACTTCCGCGATTTCAATGGCTGGACGGGTACCGGTTTGCAAAACGACGGCTTCGACGGAATGCGTATTGCGGCAGATGCCAAGTACGATTTTTCTGCCTTCATGCGCAACCCCGACGGTGTTGACAAGGATGTGCGCGTGGCAGTTGTACAGCCCGGACGCGGCTGGCGCAGCCAACCAACCATTATTCTCGACACCACTTTCAAGGTATCGGGCAAGGATTGGAAAAAATATGAGTACACGCTCACATCGAAACAGGCCTGCGACAGCGCCTGCCTGCAGATTTTGGCGCTCACAGTGGGTGATATCGATGTTGACATGATTTCGCTGATGCCGCAGGACACCTACAAAGGTCATGGAATGCGCAAGGATTTGGCACAGGCTTTGGCCGACTTGAATCCGAAGTTCATGCGCTTTCCTGGCGGATGCGTAGTGCACGGCGGTGGCGACGGCTTCTGGAACACCTATATGTGGAAAAACACTGTTGGTCCGCGCGAGCAGCGCAAGGCGCAGAAGAACACCTGGGGCTACCATCAATCGCTCACCATCGGCTACTATGAGTATTTCCAATTCTGCGAAGATCTAGGAATGCAGCCGGTTCCGATTCTGCCTTGCGGCGTGAACTGCCAAGGCTCAAACGGCGGTTGGAATATGTATCCCACTCAGGCTCAGGACGCTTGCCCGATGGAAGATATGGAACAGTGGACACAGGACGCTCTCGACCTGATTGAGTGGGCCAACGGCGACGCTAGCACAAAATGGGGCAAAGTCCGTGCTGATGCCGGCCATCCGAAACCGTTCGGTCTTAAGTATTTAGGCTTGGGCAACGAAGAGAAGATTTCGCCCGAGTTCGAAGAGCGCTTTAAATATATGTATAACAAGATTAAGGCAAAATATCCTGATATTGTGATTGTTGGAACAGCAGGACCCGGTTCGCATCCCGACAATCCCGACTATCAGAATGGCTGGCGCATTGCCGAAGAAGTCGGCCTGCCAATCATCGATGAGCATTACTATGAGCCGCGCGACTATTTCTTGAACAAACGCCAATACGACAATTATCCGCGCGACCGCAAGACTAAAGTTTATCTTGGTGAGTACGCCGCAAAGGACAAGAAACTGATTGATGCTTTGGCAGAAGGCTTGTATCTGCTTCATGTTGAACGCAATGGCGATGTGGTTGTAATGACTTCGTACGCACCGCTTTTCGCCCGCAAAGGCGCCACAAACTGGAACCCTGATTTGATTTATTTCGACAACGAAAAGCCTTATCTCACTTGCAGTTACTACGTTCAACAATTGTTTGGTCAGTCGAGCGGCGATTACTATTATGGTGATTGCGTGAAGTTCGACCGCGCTGACGACAATTTGCTCGGTCAGTCAGTCATCTACGACAGCAAAACAAAGAAACTGTTTGTGAAGGTCTGCAATGCAAGTTCTTCGGCTGCTCAAGCCAACATCGACCTTAGCCGCTTCAAGGTTAAGCCTAACGCAGTGAAAACAACTCTCTCTGGCAATCCCGACGACGAGAACAACTACAATCGTCAGCCGGTTGTGCCGATGAAGGAAAATGTCAGCATCAAGGGCAAATTTGCAGAGAAAATCTTGCCTTACTCGTTCGTAATGTGGACGATACAGTTGTAAGATTTAGTATTAAGAATAAAAAAAGGCGGAAGTTTTCCGCCTTTTTTTTATTCTGGTTAGAAACAATTTTACTCTTCTGTCCCCACCAACCATACTTCAAAAATAAGTGTAGCAAACGGCGGCACGGGACCAACCTGTTGGTCACCGTAGGCCAAAGGCGATGGGATTATCAGTGTTGCGCGCCCGCCACGGTGCATACGAGCCACGCCTTCTTCTAGCCCTTGAATCACATCTCGGGCGCCAAGTTTGAACTTCAGCGGCTCACGACGGCTGTACGATGAGTCGAACACGCGGCCGTCGAGAAAACTGGCTTCGTAATGAATGGCCACCATTTTGCCGGGAATGGGTGCGGGGCCTGTACCTTTCTCAGTTTCAATGTAATAAAGGCCGCTCATTGTTGGCTCGGTGTCGATGTTGTTTTTCTGAAGATACTCGCCGAGCAACTGGTCTTCTTCGCGCTCGCCGGCTATGCGTGCGGCTTCGCGGTCGCGCTCAAACTCTTCGCGGCTAATCACGTCGACCATTTTAACCGAAACCGTCAGCAGACTGTCGTTGGCCGGCGCCTGGCTGCCGCCGTAGAACCGCGCCTGTAGGCGGAAGTCGGCGCTGTCGCCCTTGTGCAGCATTAGCAGGCCTTCTTCAACCGACGGTTGCCCGGCCGGTGCCGCCTTCAGTTGCATTTTGAAAAGCGGAGTTTCGTCAATCGTCTGCCCTTGCTGGTTGCGGCACGTCAGGCGGATGGCCACAATGTCGCCTACGGCTGGTTGCGGCGCGTCGGGGTTGGCGGCAACAATTTTGTATTCAAGGCCTGTCGGCGAAGTGCTGAATTCATTCGAACACGATGCGAAAAACATTGATATTGCAAATGCAATTATCGATAACTGTTTCATTGTGTAGATTGTTTGCCCAAAAATAAGCGATTTCAATCAATTATCGCCATTCGTTGTGTGCGGTGAGCCGAAAATCGCCATATTTGAATTCAAATTGCTGAAAAATGAAAACAGTTGTTCTCGACGGCTATTGCCTGAACCCCGGCGACCTTGATTGGTCTGTTTTTGAGCCGATTGGCCCGATAACGGTTTACGACCGCACACCCGCCGCTCTCACCGTTGAGCGCTCGAAAGATGCCGACGCGCTGCTCACCAACAAAACGGTGCTGACGGCCGAGAATATGTCGCAAATGCCTAATCTTAAATATATTGGTGTGTTGGCCACGGGCTACAACGTTGTCGATTTGCAGTATGCCGCAAGCCGCGGAATTGTGGTTACCAACATTCCCGCCTACAGCACCGCATCGGTGGCGCAAATGGTTTTCGCTCACATACTTAACATTACCAACTCGGTCGAGCACCACTCGCAACTTGTGCGTGGCGGCGCCTGGTCGGGCAGCGTCGATTTCTGCTTTTGGGACCGCCCGCAGGTTGAACTCGCAGGCAAAACCATTGGCCTTGTGGGGCTCGGCAACACGGGAATGGCCACGGCGCGCATTGCTTTGGCTTTCGGAATGAAGGTGATTGCCGTGACAAGCAAACAAAGCCTGCCCGACGGCATTAAAAGTGTGTCGTACAGCGATTTGTGGGCGCAAAGCGATATTGTGAGCCTGCATTGTCCGCTTTCCGACAACACCTGCCACCTGATAAACGCCGCCGTGCTTGCGCGGATGAAGTCATCGGCAATACTGATAAACACAGGCCGCGGCCCGCTTGTCGATGAGCAGGCCCTTGCCGACGCTCTTAACCGTGGTCGCATTGCCGCTGCAGCTGTCGATGTGCTATCCACCGAGCCGCCCGCTGCCGACAATCCGCTGCTCACCGCCCGCAACTGCCAAATCACGCCGCACATTGCGTGGGCCACCTTCGAAGCCCGCCAACGCCTGATGTGCATTGCGGTTGGCAATCTTAAGGCTTTCGTTGAAGGGAGGCCGGTGAATGTGGTGAATGGGATATAATCCATACTAAACACAATAGATGCACGGGAAACTGAATCTTTACCGCACACCAACATTTACAAATTACCAATTCACAACCTCCCGATTCATTCCACTATTTAATTCCGATTTGAAACACACAATTCTTTTTCCATGAAACTGCCAGAGAATCGTGGGCAGTCGACAAATTTTACTATTTTTCCAAATCAAAAATTCAATTTTATGAGACGCCAGACTGTAACATTATTAGGCATTTTTGCAGCATTGTCGGTTCGCGCCAATGAAGGAATGTGGTTGCCTTTTTTGCTTGAGAATAACATTGGCGAGATGACTGAAATGGGGCTACACCTTACAGCCGATGACATATACAACATCAATCAGTCATGTCTAAGCAGTGCGGTTGTAGGCTTTGTCGACCTTGACATGCCATTCCATCATTTCTGCTCAGGTTCAGTCATTTCGGCGCATGGCCTAGTCATTACCAACCACCATTGCGGGCTCAATGTGGTGCAGCAGCACAGCTCGTTGCAGAACGACTATATTACCAACGGATTTTGGGCGATGAATCAAGCAGACGAACTAGGCGGTAATAATATAGGAGTCTGTTTTTTACGCCGTATGGAAGATGTTACCGCACAAGTGCTTGATGGGGTAAACGACACTATGACGAGCTCCTTACGTAGCAACCTGATAACCAAGAACATAACAAACATTGAACAAACAGCTTCGGCTAACTCAACTCTAAAAGCTCACGTTGACGCCTTCTATTGCGGCAATGAGTATTATCTATCTGTATACGAGATTTTTGAAGACATCCGATTAGTTGGAACGCCCCCAATTTCAATTGGAAAATTTGGCGGTGATACCGACAACTGGGTATGGCCACGTCACACAGGTGATTTCACCATTTTTCGCATCTATGCCGATAGTTTAAATCGCCCTGCACCCTACTCTGCCGACAATATTCCATATCAAGCAAGCAACCATTTGAAAATAAACGCGAAACAAAAACAAGAAGACGATTTTGTGATGCTGATGGGTTACCCTGGAACCACAAATGAGTACTTGCCATCGTTTGCCGTAGAAGCCACACAAAACACCTTCGACCCGCTTGTGGTTGGCATTCGCAGCAAATCCATCGATATAATAAAAGAGCGTATGCGTTCTGACCAGTCGGTGATGATAAAATACACCAGCAAAGTAGCCAGTCTTGCCAACGCATGGAAAAAACTCGACGGCGAACGGCGCGGACTTGCAAAAAAGCACGTTGTGTCCAAAAAACGCGAGCGCGAACGGCTGATGACTACGTGGATTGAAGAATCGGATGAGCGGAAAAAATTGTACAGCAATCTGTTGGACGATTATGAAGCCGACTATATTGAATATGTGAATCAGAATCAGGCTTGGCTGCTTATGAGCGAAACACTCTACAAATCGGAAGCTATCACAGTTTGCCGCAAAATAAGAACGCTTATCAACGACAAAATGGAAGACAGCCTGCGTCGCACACGAATTATAAATTATCTGAATGATTTTTATACCGATTATGACCCGGAAACAGACATATCGGTCTCAAAGATGTTGATCAACGAATATATGGCCAACGCTTTGCCAGAACATGTACCTGCCACACTTAAAAAAGGAAACGGAGTCACATCTTTTGCGCATGCCTGCCGCAATTCAATGTTCACCAACCCTGCTATGGCCATCGCCTTCTTCGAGAAACACTCCGTCATAAACGAAAAAAAATTGCTCAAAGACCCTCTCTACAAGCTTGCCAGCGAAACCGACGACATCTATCACGACAAAATAAGCAAGCAGATTTCACAGATTCAACGCAAGAACAACCAGCATCAGCGGCTTTTTATGCAATTGCAGCGTGAGTGCTTCGCCAGCAGCCAACTTTTTCCCGATGCCAATTCAACCTTCCGCATAGCCTATGGGCAGATAAAAGGCTATCACCCTACCGACGCAATCAGTTATGCTCCTTTTACCACACTTGGCGGTATAATTGAAAAATGCCATATGGACGTATACGACTACACCGCCCCCGACCATCTGATAAAACTTTATGCAGACCGCAATTTTGGCCCGTACAGCAATGCCGACTCATCACTAACCGTCTGTTTCCTTAGCACATGCCACACCACAGGTGGTAACTCTGGCAGCCCCGTTTTCGATACTGATGGCAACCTCATCGGCCTGAATTTCGACCGCGTATGGGAAGGCACAATGAGTGACCTACAGTTTGATGCCGACATCTGCCGCAACATCAGTCTCGACATCCGCTTTGTTCTGTTTTTCATCGACAAATACGCTGGCGCCAGCCACTTGATTGATGAAATGGAAATCATTTACTGATCTCACCAATGCCATAGGCTTTCAAAAATTCTTCATTTCAAACAACAATGCGGACTGTATATTTTTTTTCACGCTCTATGCAAAACGAATAAAACTTTCATTTACTTTGAATCGTTAATTCTTATTTATTGATGGAATAAATGAACCCTATCTTGAAAAAACTAAGTCTTACCGGCGGTAAGACCGTTTTGATTCTTAATTCCCCCAAAGAATTTCTGCAATTGGTTAAAAGTGAAGGCATTGATGTGCACACAGAAGTAGAAGACTACTATAGCTATGTACAAATCTTTGCCGAAAACCGCAACGATGCCGAAAATCTGCTAAACGAGGCAATGAATGCCATTGAAACCGATGGCAAACTTTGGTTTTGCTACCCCAAATCAGGAACAGACCTAAATGAAAAAACAGTATTTAACTTGCTGAGTGAATACGACTTATCGGGTGTAGCAAAAGTTCCGCTCAACGACAAATGGACAGCAATCCACATCAGTTACAGCGATGAAGCCGAAGATGATGATTTTGAGCAAGAAAAAGGCGGAAAATTCCGTGACGGATACGATGAGTGAAAAAATTTCTTGAACACTGATGTAAAGAAGCTCGCAAGATGATTGCGAGTTTTTTTATTTTATCAAGTATTGTTTATTCGTTCATATCGAACTATAGGATATAGATATTAATTCATCAAAGCAAAACGCGCCATCACCAACAACCTGTTTTTAAATCACTTACACACGTCGCCATTTTTATTCAAAAAAAAACTCTGTAGGTTATTGCCATTTTAAGTTTTTTCTACCTTTGCACCGCTGACTCGCTAGCTCAGCTGGTAGAGCAACAGACTCTTAATCTGTGGGTCCAGGGTTCGATCCCCTGGCGGGTCACAACAAAGAAACTCGAAGAAATTCGGGTTTCTTTTTTTACAGGGTATCGGGAAAACGGAATTTTCTCCACTCACCAATGCCCAACCTCCGCCGCCTGCACAAACGTGGCGCGCCGCGTTTCTACGTTTTTGTGCACCTATTCCAACCCTGCAAGGCCGCCAACCCTGACAGCCCTGCGGTGTTTTGCGTTTATGTTTCGTGTGCTGACGGCATTGTCTCAACAAACGACAAAATGTATGGTATTTAAACCAACGCGATGTCGGGAATGAAACGGAAATCGCCCACATTGGCGGTGCACAGCGGCACGCCTAACTCCAACGCTGTGGCAGCAATAAGGGCATCAGGAATGAGAAGACCGTGACTTTTGGCGTATTTTTCAATTAATAATCGGGCTTTTATCGATATTGGTCTTGAAATGTCAACAATCTCAAAATCAGAAAAGGCCTTTTTTATCACCGACACCTCGCGCTTATTCAATGCGCCCACCATCAGTTCCATTAATGTGACAGATGACATTCCTAAACCTTTGCTGCGGTCGGCAGAAAGACGGTTGTATGCTTCTTGTTTGCCTCGCAGATAATCAATTAGTATGCAGGTGTCGCAGAGATATTCCATCGTTAGCGCCCCCACGCTTTTTGGCGGATGGTTTCAACCGTGATGTCGCGGTCTTTCCACAACCCGAAAGCCGCTTCGGTTTCGGCTTTTTTCTTTTGCACAGCCGCGGTGAACGGACTGCGCAGAGTGCTCACAATCTTATCGAGCAGCATAACCCGCTCTGTGTAAGAAAGCATATCAATCTGACCTGACAATTGTGCGAAAGCCGATTCTGACATTTTCCTGTTTTTTAAATTTTTATACAAAATTAGATAATTGGCACAAAAATCAAAAAAGAAGGTCGCCTTTTTTCAGTCCAACCCCACATACGCAGATTTTTCTATGCCGCACCAATGCCCGCTCTCGCCGCCTGTAGATACGCGGCGCGCCGCGTATCTACGCTAAGGGCGCCCAAATATAAACCCACAATGCCACGATGGATACGTAGATTATTCAAATATTTACTCTAATGGTGGCTTTTTAAATTTTTCTTCTAATCCTTTTGGCCTTGGCCAAAATATGTCTTTCTTTTCAAGAGCATCAAACGGAAATGTTTTTGGCATATCAACATACACGATTTTTTTGCCAAAAATAAAGCCAAATTTTTGTTCCTCATCCGAATATATGACAGTACGATTACAATAATTACGCCCTAAAAGCACTTGATATTTTTTTTGCTCCACATCGATTATGGCGCAAGAATACTGGCTAATAGTGTTCTTGTTTTGGGCTAAAATATATTTACCGTCGGAACTTATGGCTCGAATGCCAAAATTGCGAGCCACTACAACCGAATCGGCAATGTTGTCAAATGGTGACATATAAATATCTGTAAGCCAATATCCGCCTTGAAAATCATCTCGTTCGTTTGAACGGGTAAAAAACAACTTATCACCAATCAAATATCCATCATCACAATATTTGCAATATATAGAGTCTTTGTATAATATACCATTAGCAAGGCTATCAAGATTATAAATCCAAAAATAGTCATCAAGTATTGCGTCATAATATTCAGGTCTATCATCAAGATAGTTAATAATCATTAAAGGCTTGGATTTTGAAAAACTGACATGAATAAGTTTTGCGGTTGTTCGGCATACAACATATTCAACATCATTATTGTAGTTAAAAATCACATCAACCGAATCCAAAATTTTACCTTCTCCAAAACTGTGACTTTTATCATATACAGATACTATACCATTACATTGAATGCAATATGGATGTATTCCTTCTTTTGTGTAATGATTACATTTGGAAGCAATAAAAGGCTTGACACTTTCATTAACAACATCTATCTTTTCAATATTTTGACAATAAACTGATAGATTTATAAACATTAAAACAAGTCCACAACAAGCATTTTTATTTTTCATGATACTTTATTTTTTATATCTATACCATTTAAGACGTTCTACCGCTCCTTTTCTATCCACATTAGTACATAATGGTGCATCCCATTTTCTTACATCTTGTCCGCATTCAACTACTATAGGAACATTTTTTATACCACTATCATAATAACCTTTCCCATATTGGGAAACGTAATTGATTATATTTTCATCATCTAAATACCATACATCTGCCATTTCTCCGGGTGTTATCATCATAACATGCCCAACTGTGGAATTGCTATTCAACATTGCACCAATGATAATCTCACCTGCACTTGCCATATCTTGCAACCGGGTAAAATATTGCTGCCACGATTCAACGTTTTCCTTTTTTATTTCTTCAAAAACACGCGCGTACTCAGACTTCATTGCTTCAAAATCTTCCTGAATTTTCTTTGCTTGACCATTATTGGTTGTGTAACCTTCCACATAACTAATTGAAGAAGTTGCTGTTTTCTTTAACGCAGAACCTTCATATGGGAACAAAGTAGAATCGTTTTTGATAAAGTACAAGGCGGTACGTGTACAGACATTGCATATAGAGCTTGCATCCATTGATTCATTTGCAAGAGAAACTGATTTTTCAGCCAACTCTTGTACTTTTTCAATTGTCAGAATCCTAAATACGTACTCTTCAAATATTGTGGTTTCATCACTCTTAACGGTAAACACAAGTGGGGGCAAATCTCCATATTTTGTTGATTTAAATGTGTAAGTCGTATATTCCTCGTCATCTATCTTCTTGGATTCACACGTTTTTTCTGAAGGTTTAATGTTGGCAATGATTTTTTCGCCTGCCGTTCCTTTACTGAATGTCGACATTGACAAGTAACTCAAACTTGTCTCATCATCAAGTTCTATTTCACCGCTGAAACTGAAATTGAATCCCGCTTCAATTGACAATGCAAGAGTTTCGACAAACTTAACATTAGCGTTGTGTATGGATTTTAAATAAGCAAGCATTACATCTTTGTTTAAAATCGCCTCACTCTCCTCCTCATCCACCATCCACCTAACAATGCCCTGCTGCGGGTTGTGGATATAGTCCCATTGGTATTTGTAGAGTTCAGCATTGGTGCCGTTGTAGTCCATAAGGTTGGCTGTGGTGCCCTGCGGTGCCGTGTAGGTGTTGCTCGAGCTGAAGGTATGCCACAGGTGGAAGGCGCCGTGGGCAAGCTCGTGGGCTATGGTGCGGTTAAGCATGTCGGTGCTGTTGCAGGCGTCGGCAAACACAAAGCCAAAGTTGCTGTTCACAGGCATGAATCCGGCCAGCGACGAGTTGTCGCTCTTGGCAACAACCATAATGTAGTAAGTATCGCTGTTGTAGTCAGGCAGTCGCTTAACCTTCTTTATCAGCTTCTTCATGTCGGGATTGTACGCCGAAAGCGCACCGCTCTCCCTGGCCGAGAGCGTGCCGTTGAACTTGTCAACCTCAATAGAGGTCTTGGTCAGGTTCACTCCGAATACCGCCTGGCCGAACACATCGTTCAGGTAGTTCGACAGCTCGTTTGCTGTACGGGGGTAGCTTGCTCCGTTCACTTCAACAAGGCATACGTTGATATTCTGCTGCGGATACGACACCACGTTGAGCTGGCCTGCCATCACCTCCAAATCGGCGCCGTGCGTGTCCTGCGTGGTATAGTAGGCGTCGTACTGGCCGTCGGCTGTCAGAGGCAGATAGAGCGCGTCGGCATCGGCGGCGTTGTTCACTGCCACTGCCTGCCCGCCATTGCGGAACTGCAAGGCTGTGCGGTCGCCGCCGCTCACTGTCACCCTGGCTATGGGCACGGCGGTCTGGTTCTTGGCTATCCATGTGGCGTAGGCGTCGTCGGAGTGAAGCTGATACTGGCTGTACTGCGCAGCAAACGCTTTTTTCTCATCGCTGTAGGCGTCAACTCCCGCATGACGGCCGAAGTTGTCGTCGTAGCCGAATGTGGCGGTAATAAGCTGATTATACGACAGTGTGCGGTTCCCGTCTTTGTCGAGGTTCGACGGCTTGGGATAGACCTTGCCGTCCTCCACCGCGTAGTAGTTGCCGTCGGCCGACTGGACAAACACGTTGTCGGTGGCCGACACCTTTACCGGATTCTGGCCGGCAACGTATATCAGTGTCTCGCCGTCTACTATCCGTACCGAGTCGACGGTCTCTGTCATGGTCATTATCTTGTCGGCCTTGAACGACGTTGGCACCTGTGTGCCCGCCGGCATGTATGCGGCGCTTTGCAGACGGGTGAAGGCCTTCACCTGTGCCTTGTCGTGACAGGCCACTATCTGGCCCCCTATGAGCTCCCTTGTCACGTTTATGCTTATGTCTTTGAAATCGCACAATATCTTCACTCCCCACAAATTGATATACCACGAGCATTGTCCCGTGAACAGTCCCCCGCCGGCTTTCGATATCGACTCAATAATGAACACAAAACCGTTGGCGGTTATCACGTCGCCCTCCTCAAGATAGGGGTATGGCACACGGTTGGTGGGTTTTGACGCCTCTACAAGGTCGCCGCAGTTGTATTTCTTGTTCCCGGCCTCGTATGTCTTGAACTCCACAGGGTCGGTGTATGCGCTACGGATGCCGTTCGAGCGCTGGCCGCATACGGCGGCCACTCGGCACTCGTAACGGCTGTCGGACGAGAGCTGCTTTATCTCGTAGTTGTACTGGCGCTTGTCGATTTTCCATGTGAACCAGTCGCTGCTCTTGCCGTCGGACAGCTCCCTCACCTCCACATCGTATCCGCTGTGCGACTGGTCGCTCACCCAGTTCACGGTGGCTCCCTTTTTCGTAATATCGGTAATGGTAACCTGCGTCGGAGGATCGCACTCCTCTCCGTATTTGAACACCAGTGTGGAGCTGTAGCCGTCGTTCTTGAAGCTGACTAAGCCGTCTCCGTCCTCCACCTTAACACGGCACGCATAGACCTTCCCGAGCTCGAGCAAAGGCTTGTCGGGTCCGTACACAAGCGTCTGCTGTGTCAGCTCCTCACTGTAGATGGGGGTGGACGTCTTCACCACCACGTCGGCGCTCATGCTTGCCGGCTTATCATAAATGGAGAACTCGTATTTAATGTTTCGCAACATCGATGTGTTGCCGGTCATCATCCACCCGAAAAGCATGAACTGCGGACTTATGGCGTCTATCTTGGCGTTGTTCTGTGGCATCGTCCACACCGGCGCCTCGGGCTGCATTATCCACATCGTCGAATATGACGGCGCCGACACGTTGGCCCTGCGGTAGTACTCCACCACCTCCACCTTTATCTCGTAATACCCCTCGGGCAGCTTCCCGCTTTTCTGAAACTCGCCCGCAAGACGCCCCTCCGCCTGCATGTCGTCAACCCTCAGATACTGCGCCAGCTCCGAGCCCTCCACTCGGTACATCTTCCCGCTGTGGATGGTTATCGGCTGCACATTGCCCGTAAGCTTGCTGGTGAGCTTCAGGTTGTTGCTCTTTATGCTGAACCGGAGCACCACGTCAAGATGTCCCTGCGACATGTCGTTCAGCAGAATGTTAACAAACATGCGCTGCTGGCCGTCGGCATAGTAGTCGCTGTAGGTCTGGCTGTACGGCGCCACCACATAGACGTTTGACTGAACAGGATAGGACTGCGAGTGCGCTGTCGTCGCCGGCAGCATGGCCCACAGCAACAGTATGATGTGTAATATTGACCGTTTCATGACCCGCGTCTTATCTTATTATGACTAACTTCTTCGTTACTATCTCGTCACCGGCTATCACCGTTATCGTGTTTATGCCCGCATTTAGATCTGTGTTGCTGAAATTGAGCACATACCGCCGGTCACCTTTCATGTGTCTCTTCTTCTGAAGCGTGCCCGACATGTGCACTATCTCTATTGTCACGTCATGCTCCTCGCTCAGCTCTATCTCGAGATTGAACGGCCCCGCCGCCGGGTTCGGATACACCTTGACCTCTTTGATGATTTTTTGCGCCATGAGCTTGCGCGGTGCAGGTTTCTGGGCTACAGGGTTAACCACTATGCTCTTGTATGTCTGCTCCGTGCAGATGTCGTTATAGGTGGTGAGCCCAACATCGTAAACACCCTCCTTTGTCGCCACCATCTCTATCTCGTCGCCCGAGTCGCTGATCACGGTCATGCCCTCGGGACACGACCACTCTATGCTCTCGGGTATCGGCCACGATATCTCTATCATCACAATGGTGTCGCCCACATAAGCGTCGGACTGCAGCAGGAAGTTCGCGTTGATTTCCTTTTCCGATACATTAACAAAGGTGGAGTCTGACCCTATGCACCCGTCAAGTGTGGTGACTGTAACCACATATGTGCCCTTCTTGTTGACGCTGATGTTCTGCGCTACAGACTCGAAACCGTTTGCCGAACTCCAGTAGTGGAAGCTGCCTTCGTGCCCGGCGTCAATGTCCGCGGTCTGGTTTGAGCAAATGCTTATCACTTCGGGTATGTCCACCACAACAGGCTGGGGATTGCTAAGGGTGAAGTATCTCTTCGCCTTGCATCCGTTCTTGTCGGTCACATTCACATAATGCGTGCCGGCGGCTAGTCCGGTCGCCTTGGCTGTGCTCTGCCTGTCCCCCCATTGATAAGTGTAAGGTGCGGTTCCGCCCATAACTCCCGCAACAATCTGGCCGTTGGAGTATCCGTAGCACACCGGATCGGTGCTGCCGCTCTCGTATATCTCTAACTCATAGGGCTCCTCTATTGCGAAATCAAGTGTGTCGGAGCACCCGAAGCCGTCAAATACGTACACCTTGTGACTCCCTACTCCGAGCCCGTTTTTCGCTGACATGGTGGTGCGGTCACCATTGTCCCAGCTGTAGACAAACGGCGTCCGTCCGCCTTCCACTCCAACTGATACCTTGCCATTGCTTTCACCATGACACTTGACATCATCCCGGGTGTTTATCACTAACACTGGCGGTACATTCGCTCCGACATGTACGGTCGTGTCAATCGAGCACTGGTTATCGTCAACAACCGTCAGCTTGTGGTTGCCCGACGGCAGACCTTCAATTTTATTGGCCGCTGCCACAGCTCCCATGTTCACCCCATACTTCAAAACTCCTGTTCCGCCGGTAGCCGTGACTGTTACGCTGCCGTTGGGTTGGTCACACTTGGTGTCGGCAATCGCCAGTTTCTTAATGGTTATCTTTGCCGGATAGACAAGTGTGGCGCTCTTTTTAGCCACGCAGCCGTTGGCGTTTGTAACGCTCACTCCATATGTGCCGGCATACAAACCCCGGTTTTCGCTCCCGGCAACACCGTTGTCCCATTTATAACTCAAACCCGTCTTGTAATTTGAGACAGCGGCTGTCAGTTCGCCTGAATTGTCGTTGAAACAGAGTGGGTTCGCAACAGCTATCTCTATCTTCATCGAGTCGGGCTGGGGCATTGTGAACTGAGCAGTATCGGCGCAGCCTATTTCGTCAACGGCAACCACACTCTGCTGTCCGGCCTTAAGCTTGCCGGAATACGGGACGCCGGTCGTTTCCGTCTCCCAATGGTATGCTATCGCCCCCGTGCCCAGACTTACGTTCAGCTCGGCAACGCCGTCGGCACTGCCGTAGCATTTTGTCGAATCAATGCTCTTTATTGAGATAACCGGGGCCGGAATGTCCTTAATATCGTATGTCTCTGTGGCAAGGCATCGGTTCTCGTCATATACGGATACCATATAACTGCCCGCAGGCAAACCGCTTGCCAACTCTCCCGTCTGGTAATCGGACCACCGTATGTCGTAACCGCCAGTTCCGCCCTCCACATCAACACTTATAGTGCCGTCGCTGTGACCGCAGTACTCGTCTTTCAGTTTGCTGCCCGTGATTACAAGCTGCTCGGGTTCTGTCAACTGATAAGATGCGGTGTCGTGGCAGTTGTTGTTGTCCTTCACCACAAACTTATAATCGGCGGTTGTCAGCCCGTCGAACACCGGCGACAATCTAAACTCAGTCTGCTCCAACACCTTGTATGAATAGGGTGCAGTGCCGCCTTCCGCTTCAACCTCAACGCTGCCCGTCTCCGCCGCGCATTTTATTGGCATAATGGTTTTAACCGACGAGCTTAACGGATCAGGCTGGCTGACTGTAACATTCAATGGCTGAGTCTGACAATTCTTCTCATCAACAGCATAGAACGTATAGGCGCCCGCATATAATGAGTTCGCCGTGTTCGACGGTATCGCCGCTTCGTCTTGGAAATATGTCACCGCTCCCTGGTTGCCGGATACGCTCAGCCCCACAACTGCATCATTATTACCATGACACTTCACATCATTGTGAGCGCTCTCGGCCAACACAAACGCCTCTGCCGGCTCCGTGATGTCAAACTCAAGCGCCTGGCTGCTCGACTGGCAGTTCTTGGCGTCGGAAATATATGCCGTGTATTTTCCTTTTATCAGATTTTCAATCGTTTGGCTATGGCTGATTTCATCATCGCTCTGATTTTTCCAAACCACGCTCACCGGTACCACTCCGCCCGTAAAGCTCACTGATGCCATACCTGTATTGTCGCCATGGCAATCAATATTACGCTGGCTTGTGGCGTACTTCAAACTGTCGGGGGCTTTCACCTCGGCATATATATATGTCACCTGCGTGTCGTTGAACAGTTTCGCCTTGTAAATGCCCTTCGGCAGGCCTGTGATTGTCTTTGTGCCGGATTGCGGCAACAGCTCCTCGGTGCTGGCGTTGTACCATTCCACCTTTGTGCATTTAACCGTATCGCCAAAGCGTATTGATCCTTCTGTGCCCTCCGGACATATCGCGTCAACAACTTCAGGCGTCGGGTTGTTATCGTTGATATAATATGTGCCGGTTTTGACACAGCCCAAACTATCAGTGACGATGATCGTGTAAATTCCGAAACCGATGTTATCCAATTCCTGACTTGTGACGGTTGTGTCTTTCCATTGGTACGAATATGGCATTACACCGCCTTGCGGCGTTACGGTTATCTTGCCGTTGGCTTTATGGGTGCTGCCGTTATAATTATGCCTTACATCTTCTTTCAAGACCAATGATTCCGGCTCGGTGACAGTAATCTCTTTATCTGTTGCCAGGCACTCATTACCGTCTTTCATTCTCAATATGTAACTGCCGCTTACAACATTGGCAAAAGTGGTGCCGGACTGCCAGGTGTTTCCCCCATCAATTGAATACGAATAATTGCCTCCAGTGCCTCCCGACGCCGAAGTTATGGTCACATCGGTTGCTCCGCCTTTGCAGATTATTGTGCCGATTTTATTTTCAAACGACAAAGCTTCAGGCTTCTTCAACGTAATGTCATTGGTGGAAACTTCACAGCCCCCGGCATCTTTAACCTTTGCCGTATATGTCCCTTCATCCAAGCCTTCTATCTTATTACTTCCGTAAGAAACACCATTCAGAGTGTATTCATATCCGCCCCAGCCGCCACTGACATTGATGGTGATTTCCCCATCCTTGTTATAGCTGCATGTCGGATTGGCGTATACTGGCTCCAGCATTGTTAATGCCGAAGCAGGCTCGTCAATGGTGGTCTGCGCCTTCACTCCATTTTCATCTACTTCCGATTGGCAGTTATTGGCATCAGTAACCATAACCGAATACTCCCCGGCCAGCAAATTCTGTATGCTTTGCCCTGTCATGCCGTTGCTCCACTTGTATTTGTACGACCCCGATCCGCCTGTAGCAACGGCTGAAACCTCACCCGTGTTGGCACCTTTGCAATCTACATTTTTCGGATTGGCTATCGAAACGGTTAGCGGCGCAGGTTGCTTGATTGGGAATCCTTTGCTTACCGCACAACCGTTGGCATCGGTGACTTTAAACTCGTAGCTGCCTACTGCAAGGCGGTCATAGAGATAGATGCCGCTGCTTGATGTGGCCGTGTTGACGCTGTTTCCTGCCAGGTCGGTGATTTCACATGCATAGCTCTTTACTCCTCCGGTTACATTCACTTGTAATTCGCCATTCGACACTCCATGGCATTTGGCGTCGGTGGAAGCAAAGCCACTGAATGCCACGGCGTCCGCCTGCTTCATCTCAAATGAGAATTCTTTAACACAACTCTTGCCGCCGTTGACATTAACAACTTTATAGCCATATTCCCCTGCCTTCAGATTGTCGAACTCGACAGATTTCCCGTTTTTGGTGATTCCTCCCAGTGTGGTTGAGAAGTTGTCGCCTGCACCTCCTTCTATATTAATCACTGCCGTGTCCACACCACCATTGCATCTGATATTTTTCCCGTTATAGTCATTCAAAATGGCTCTGGCCACGATTTTATCAGGCTCAGTAATTTTTTGTTCTATAGCATCGGCCTTGCACTCATGCGCGTCTGACACCACGATGGAATGTGCGTTTTTGGCCGGCAGCCCGCTGATGGTATTGTCATTGCCAAACTCAATTTTATTCGCGCCGTTCAATGCATAATAGTACGAGCCCGTTCCTCCACTTATTGTAAACGTTATGCTCCCTTCTTTGTCTCCATTGCACAAGTTGTTTTTCACATTGCTGACAGATGCTGTCAATTCCGCAGGCTGGCCTAATTTAATACTCGTCTCAGCTTTACAACCGTTGGCGTCTGTAACCAACACTTTGTGGTCGGCTTTCGCCCCTATGTTTTCAAATGTGTGTTCACCACCTTCACTGCCATCATATACCCCATTCAAACTATAGTTATAATCTTGAGTTGAAATACCGCCTGACACTATAACTGTTATTTCGCCATTAATGCTGTCATAACACAAGGGCTGTGTTTTGGTTTTTTCTTTTATTACAATGGGATCAGGTTGTTTTAATTTCACTTTTGCAGGAAGAGAGGCGGGACACCCATGACCGTCTTTCGCCGTAATATTGTGTTCCCCGGCTCCTATACCGCTGAATGTGTGTTGGGCGTTTTCCCCGTATTGGGCGGTAAACGGTCCGTCATCAATCGAGAATTGGTAACCGGATGTTCCGCCTGTTGCAGAAACAACTATTATGCCCGTTTTTTCTCCGTTGCATGAGATGTTGTAACCATTATATAACTCACCAGCAGCATTTGCCTTAAGCTCTATGGCTGTTGGCTCGTCAACTTCAACCGTTGACGAATATTCACATTTGTTCGCATCGATAACTTTATACTGGTGTGTGCCTGCAGAAATACCGTCGATTTCTTTTGTTTTGTTGGTGGTGTATGGTTCGTTGTCAAATGACAAAGTGTAACCAGCTGTGCCTCCACTCACTGTTACTGTAACTTTGCCGTCATTTCTGCCCGGGCAACTGATTTCTTTTGTCACTTCACTACTAGCTGACAAAGGATCAGGTTCTTTGACTTCCACACTAATAGTATCAGCAACTTTCATTTCATCTGTTACTATCACCTTATAATGGCCTGCCGTCAATTTAGAAAATGTGTATGATTTATTAGATAATACATTATCGTACAACTTCTTGTTATTGCTATTGATAAGTGTATATTTATAACCCCCATTAGGGTATGGCCATCCTCCGTCAGCATATACTGTTATTTTCGCAGTGTCTCCTCCATTGCATGTAACATGTTGGATTATTGTATCTATAAAACCTAAATCTTTTGTGGGACTCGGGATTGATATTGGATCTTTTTTCGAATAAACACATTCATTGGCATCGGTTATAGTTACATAATAATCGCCCGGATAAAGTTTTTTACTATCCTTAACATCATTACCCTCCTTGTCTTTTATACTCACCTTATATTCTCCTGTTCCGCCTTGGGGCGTTACACTTAATTCACCATCATTTGAATCGGTTTTTGAACAACGTGTTATGTCTATTGTTTCTATTTGCAGAGGTTCTGTGGGACCACCAACTTGAATACCACCCAACTCTGCAAAACAATCTGAACCAACTGGCTTCACTTTAACTTTATAATTATCACCTGCTTCCACGTTCACGATTTTTGGCCCATTTACCTCCTCGCCGTTTAACCAATAATTGAAACTAAACCCATCCTTAAATTTAGGAGCCAGAGTTATTGAACCAAGTCTTTCATCGTAGCACTCTGCAGGTTCTATTTTTGCTATTTCCAATTTAAGATTGCTACCAACCGTAACTGTCGTCTCCGGAGAAGCACAATTATTTGCGTCTGTCACGCTCAAAGTGTACGACTTTACCCCTAAACCTGTAAATATTCCATCATTCCTATCTATTGTTCCGTCCGAATTATTTGACAAATGATACATTAACGTTCCTACGCCACCCGAAGCTGTAACTTCTACTTTACCATTATTTGCTTCTTTGCAATCCGCCCTGATGGAGTCCAATTTGGTAATCTTAAGTTCTGCCGGTTGTGTGAGAGTAATGCTATGGGTTTCACTACACCCCCTGCTATCGGATATTGTAAAAGAATGTGGACCGACCCCACTTCTACTTAATGAAGCACCATTAGATATCGGATCACCATTATATGTATACCCACCAGTACCACCTTTTATGCTAAACGTTAGAGTGCCTTTTCCTCCATTGCATGCTATATCATAACCATTAGTTTTTTTGGGCACAATTGTAAAATCAAACGGGCTATCTATTTTTACATTAACCGTTTTTTCCTCTGTACTGCAATTATTAGAATCGGTTACTTTTATTTTATAATCATTGCCCACTGATGGCTGTAATACATATGACTTGTCACTTGTCCCAGACTTCACATTTTGACCGTTGATAAAATAATTATACGTCCCTGAGCCGCCTTTCACATTTACCGAAATGCTTGTATTGTCAGATGCTCTAATACAGCCTTTGAAAACTTTCCCCGCTGGTTCTGAAACATATTCTAGCTTACTCGGAAATGAAAATTCCTTGGTTACAACGAAAATCGATTCATTGTTTTTATAATAATTTATTACATATTTGTATTTATAAGGTTCTCTATTTAAATTATAGGTTTTCCCAAAAGATCCAGTATTTCCACCCGTTTGACCTTGTGCATTAGTGGTAACAATGGTAAGAACCGGCGAAATATTATCCGGCAAATACGGAGGTGCTGTCAATGTTACTTTCGCATCGCACATATCAAAACTTTCTCCCCATTGCTCCAAATATTTAACAGTGATTTCTTTTTTTAATTTTCCTCCCCCAACAGCTTCTATGTTAAGGATGTACTTCGCGCCATTACTGTAATCACTTTTATTAAATGTTTTTTTTCCATTACTACTTATCTGTTCTCCGGAAATTGTGCCGCTTGCATTAAAACCCATTTTTATAGAACCACTTGTAGTATTTTTAATACTAAAACTACTCTTCCTAGGATGGATATACAACACTCCTCCTTTTTCGGTGGCATTTTCAAACGTGTAGGTTGGCTTAGGATAAACTGTTGGAGTGAACCTCTTATAATTGCTGCTATAATATGTCCGAGTTCTCGTGTCCCCATCAGCATCAACTTCCGTGCTTTCAACATATGAAAACACGTATATATCGCTACATAATGGCATTTCAAAAGAATATACACCATGCTTCCCGTCAGAATCTTTCCCCTCATATTTGGTTGTTAAACCCGTAAAATAATAACCATTTTTCACAAAAACAGCAATATCTACACCCTCGCCATTTTTATCAGCGCTGAAATACACCCTATCGCCCGCAGTAACCGGCGCACTCTTACTAATTACGCCACTGAGCGAACCGATATATTCTTTGTAATTTTCATTATAACTTTTATTGTAACTTTTATATAAAAATTTATATTTTTCGGATGATCCCATCAATGGAAGAACAACAACTTGTTGATAGGGCTCGCCTTTTATCTGAAAAGAATTATTAAATCCTAAATGTAAATTCCCATATTTTGTTATATAATCACCAATTATAACTTCTCCATTAGACTTATACGAAACTTGATTTATTATTATATTGGGAATGTCTGTATCATAACACATATACATATCTAAATCTTGAGGTGTATGGTCTTGCATTCCATTCAAATTATCCACAACCCTCTGTGTGCCATTATATGATTCAAACGTAAACGCAAAAGT
Organism: uncultured Bacteroidota bacterium; assembly: GCA_946414435.1. Taxonomy (GTDB): domain Bacteria; phylum Bacteroidota; class Bacteroidia; order Bacteroidales; family SZUA-534; genus RUG13583. Next base: position 46,456 of record CAMKOM010000011.1, on the reverse strand, counting down.
ATAAGTATAAAAGCTATCACCATATTTTTTTATTCCATGCGATTCTATCGCAATAACACGATGGTTTTGTGAAGAAACTTCCTCAATTAGTATTGGTGTGTTAGGCGAATACACATACGTATTTTGAGTGCCAACCATGGCCTTTAGCATTCCAGGCAACTTCGAAGGAATACCGCCATAAGTCACGATACACATCAGCAACGAACCAGCCAACAGGAGTTGTTTTCTTACAGAATTCTTAATCTTATTCATAATGAGTAATGGTTTTTGTTAGTTGATACTATTTCCCGTTTATTGAGTGTTAACAGTTTTAGTTATGGCTGTTTTGCCATTTTCAAGTTTTACTTTTACTCTATAGCTATAAGGCCTGTTTATTTCAACATCTCTATCAACAAAAGTGGTTTCTTCGCCACTAATTGTCTTAAACAAATATAGCTTCCCTCCGTTTGCAGCTTTGTATATATATGCGCTTGTTTGCTTTTCGTCGTCATTGTCCCAGCTAAGCACCATGGCATTCTCGCCGGCGTCAAACTTCACCTTGAGTGTAACATTATAAGGTTTGTGCTTGCCTGTGGCAGCTATGGTGTTCGACAACGATTTATTTCCGGCACTGTCAATCGACACAATTGTGTACTCATATCTCTTATCGGATTTTGCGCCGGAATCACAAAACTGTGTGTGTTCGTCTTTAAAGCTTAACAGAGTGTCGGCGTTTGCTCCGTCGGTCCGTACAAGGCGAGTAGCCATTAGATCGGAGCTCGAGCTATTCACCCACTCCATGCAAATGGCCGAATCGGTGCTTTCATAGCTGCGGAACACTGCCGGCGATGGAGGTATGGTGTCGAACACTTTTACTGCTATGGTGTCGGAGAAATCGCTAAAGTTATAGAATGCGTCTTCGGCAAGCACTGTAACATATATATTCCTGTTGAGCCAGTTCAATGGGAATTTATATTCGAAATGGTTTTCGGTAATAGGCCTGTTTGTAAGATTGGTATAGTCCATATATTTATCGGTAGTGTAAAACACACGATACCCGGCAATGTCGGGCTCGGTGTTGGCCGTCCAATCCAATGAAACCACACCTTCGCTGTTCATGCTGCCTTTTAATCCCACAGGTGCTTTGGGCGGAATGCTGTCAATCGGCTGGATGAATTTCGGCATCGACAAATACTCAATACCACTCTTGTCGTATGCGGCAACAATAACATAATTCGACGGGCCAACCGTTGGCACCACACACTGGCGTGTTTCCGATGGTAACAAATCGTTGAGCATAGGCATATAGTTGTCGGCAACATAATCCGACACCAAGATTTGGAATCCGCTCAGTTGTTGCTGCTCGTCAACAGGGAATTCCCATGTTACTCGAATATTTCCCCCACCTGCATCTTCGAGTTCAGTAATATATGGGGTTTCAGTAATAGGTTTATAAGTTGATACGGCGGCAACAGGCGAATATTTGCTATACTCGCCAAAAAAGTTCACACCTTGGATTCTGTAATAATACCTGGCGTCCGTTTTATTGTTAACTGTATCGCTGAATGTGTAATTCTGCTCATTTGCCACGCTTTCAAAAGGTACAAACATCGATTTGTTGACTCTCTTATAATTTACTGAATCAGACGAGCGCTCGATATGGTAGCCTGCATAATAGTCTTCGTTAGTAGCCCTTGGCCAGCGTAATTCAACTCGGCCGTTTACATACACGGCATTCAAACTGAGTATATCGGGCAATTGCGACATGTCATTACTAGTGACAATGCAACTACCGGTATCACATTTCACAATTGAATCGGGGGCGTTTATAAAAACCTTGTACATATATTTTTTGCCCGGTTCAATTTTCTGCAATGAACCAACGCCCATTTTGCAAGCAAGATCGAAATCCTGCGCAGCCATAAGCATTGCAAACGAAAAACGCATGTCCTGCTCTTTTGCGACATTTGTCATTCGAAGCGCGGATGTGTCTTCATTGGCTATTTCGAAATTTTCGCCAAACATTGCTTCTGAAACTATGGCCGCTCTGTCGTTAGTGTCGGCAATTATTCTCCATTCGCTTATTGATAATGGTCTATAAACATCAGACCGTTCCATTGTCATACTTTTCTTTTTGTCGAATATATAGCGTTCCAAAGTATAACCGTATTTGTTAGCCACCTGCCATAATTCGTGGTTTATAGGACTCCAACGCAAACGCACTATCTCATTGTCAACCGATGACATTATGACAATATCTTTGTTTTCTGCTTTTATCGATACTGATAACAAGGCAAAAACAAATGTGAATATACAGTTGATTATATTGCACTTATAGTTATGCGACATCATTCCTGTTTTTACTTTAATTCATAATTTCATTAACTAATTTACTATTTCACATGATTTACCAATATCAAATTGGAAATCACAGTGTCCCTTAACCAGTCCACCAAGTACTTTATAGTATCCTCCCACTTCGCCGGACATATACAAAGGATTAGGCAATTGTGCCTGAAGTATTGTTGCAACACCTATATCAAGTATACTCAAACTCCGTTTCCTCCAATGAATCCCTATATCACCTCGAACATAGGCGTAAGTTTGTCCTGTTGCATACCAGCCATTTATACCTAACACGTCGCTATCGCCTTTGCAATGAGCGTTTCTTCCGTAGTTGACAAGCATTAGATCAAACCCAACACCCGCATCAAAACTACCATAGAAGCATAAGAATTCGCGATTTGGAATGTCTACATTCAAACTTGCACCAAAAGCAAAACCGCCGGCATTGCTTAGTTTAGTTGTATTGCGGCACTCGCTGTATTTCATACTTCCCAAAATACTCGACACATTCGACGGCGGAGTAGGAACACCCGGTATATCAAAGTTGCCCGTTACAAAATACGACTTGGCCTCAGCAATACCTACGAATTTAACACCTATCGGACTATCTGGAGTACCCATAAATATTTTCCATTTTCCATCGCCAAAGTAAATCTCACCATGTCCGGCATAATTTCCCGATTGTGAACCAGTTAAAATACCGGCAATATTCAAGTATGTATCAAGACTTCCGAAAAACGATTTGTTGGTATTATCGTATTCCGTAAACATTCTCGCATACATTCTGGTTTCACTTGGTTTAACTGTTGGCGAATATTGAGTTAGCAACAATGCTTCACCCGAAAATGACACTTTATTTAATCCTCCACTGGCCAAGAAACTGATTTCAAAACCTGCCTTGACATTAAGCACTGATTCCGAACCAACAACCAGTAACACCGAGGCATTCAGTCCAATACCCACATTTTTGTCCGGCACATATTTGTCGCCTGATAAAAATTGCCCTGGTTCAGTTGTCTTTCCTGCATTTGCCAACACCTTGGCACCAAATTCAACAGAGCTATCGTGTACATGATTCATGTGATAAAAAGCTCCTCCTCCGAATCCGTTCATTGTTACCGCCGTGAACACAGGTATTCCCGGTGTAAAACTGGCAAAAGCATCTGCATACCAATATTTGAATCCATTAACATTGCCAAATTGCGCTGTTGCTTCCACTCCAATCTTCTCAATTATCTTCATCTTAATATTACCCTTCATGCCATCGCCATAAACAGCATCTGAATTGTACACCACAAGTGAGCCTTGCATTTCAAAAGCTGTGTATTTAATATCAAGTTTGAAGGAGTTAAACTCTGTTTTGTCATATTTCCAAGACGATATTCCTTTTTCAGGATTCTCTTTACCGTATATTGTAAAATCTCCTGTCGCGCCAAAGCCTTTATCTTCCTTATTCATTAAAGAAACTGTAACCCCAAGCGCCAAACCATGTCTATCGTTTTTCTTATTATAACCAAGTCTGCTGATTTGAATCGGGAACCCTTTCATATCACCGACCTTGGCCTCAAATGCCCCTATATCAAATTTTGGGGCAACATTTTGTATTGATAAGCTCTTAAACTCCACATTGGCTATCTCAATTTTGCTGTCTTTCGCCCCAATTGTCATTTTCCCATTCAGATCGGCACAAATAAGATATTCGTTTCCTTTCTTCGATACTTTAACCGATGAAGTCTTATAAAGAGCTATCTCCGCCGCCCAAATATCAAATTTTGTTTTGTCGGGAGGGGTGACACTGAAAACATAATCCCCGTTTTTTTCTATATATGCACTATATGACATAGGAGAAGGGGTCTCAGAGACAGGCAAAACCAGATTGCCACCAAAATCGAATTTATCAAAATTGCCAGCAGTAAATGTTAAAGATAAAGTGTTAATCGAGAATTTCCATCCGCCTAAATCTCCTTTGTCTTGTGGCAGAATATTTTTCCCAGCCACTGTGCCAGTAATACCATTATCATCGATAAGCATATCGTTTGCCGAAAAACTTGTACTGCTGCCGCCTTTGCAGAATTGTTTAGGCAGTTTCATTTCAAAACTGCTTATATACACCCCTCTCCACAAATCGATTTTTTCATTGAACTCCTTATTTACATAATTGTACGTAACCGCCCCAAAGCTGGGATTTCGTTCATCGCTGAAATCCAGAGTAATATTGCTGGTATAAAAACCAAACCCTGTTAACCCCGATATTTGAAAAGGATCTAATGTTGCAGAAATCAAAATGTCATTAAGATTTGTAAATGTGCCCGTAAATGTTGCAGTAACAGGTTCTGCCGCAATTTCCCTTGTTGTCTTATCTTCTTTTTTAAATACTTTTTCTGGCAGTGTTATAAGGGCTGTGAGCGATGTTTCTCTATAGCCATTGCAATCAAAATCGACATAGGTATTGCGAGAGTCAAGTCGCATTGTCATTTCTCCCACCTTGAACGGTTTTGTCGATACCAATTGCATCCTGGCATTAACAAAACCTCCCGCCGTGAATTTAATATTTGCCCCTTTGAACATTATCGTTTTTTCGCTCCCCAAAAATTCTATAGCCATATAAGCTTGCATTTCTGTACTTGACTCTGTGCAGACCGCACTGTCCAGAATGACAGTCATATCTATTCCGCCAATAGTTTTTTTTATGCCAACTGGTAAAATCTGGGGAGTATCCTCGTCGAAAGCATCAATATATGCATTTTGATCCTTTACAGTTTGCACCAATCCTGCAATTCTGCTTTCCCACTCTTCAACAGACTCTAATTCTGTCGCACCCGCATATGGCAAACATGCCATAAGCATTATGGGTAATAATATTTTACTTGAAAATCTCACTGTATTTAACATTAAAGTTATACTTATATCCTATAGTAAATGTCAGGTCGTTGACTCTTCCCTGATCTTTTGCTTGTCTGTTTTGTTCTGAAAACGACATGTCAAATTGATGATGTTCCTTTAATTTATAAGAACATCCTGCCCTGAATATCCATACTTCCGAATTGTTTTTGGTTATCAGTTCATCGTTATATGACATGGAAACTGTTAACTTCAATTTATCATCAAACCAATTTTTGTTGCCTCCTATCGTAGGGCCAATAGTGAAGGCGTCATCCATATCTGGGATCTCGCTGTAGTTGGCATTTAAAGAACAGAACATTCCCAGCTTCAAATTTTGCACGTTCACATTGTAAGAAACATTCCCGTTGTAAAATCTTGTTCCCGGTGTATGCAATTTGTTTTGTTGCATAGTCTGATTCTGAAAGGTTGCGTTGACATTTATTGTTTGTTGTAGATCTTTGTTCTCAACATTTCCCAACCGGTGCGATATATTGGCTGAAACAGACTGATTAATCTGCGTAAACTTCAGCGTATCAACGTTTTGGTATGGATCGGTTGCGTTAATGTCATCAAATTCACTTTTAATAAATGTATAGCCAGTAAAATTCGAGTAATTCAGCGATAAACATGTTTTTTGACTCATGACATACTGCATATTCAGGCTTCCGACGATCTTAGTTGTGTTCGAAGAATTTGTTCCATCTAGATCATCGCGTTGCAATCCTATTCGGCCGTTTATGTTCAATGTCTCTTTCAGCAAAGTTGTTGATGCATCGAACGTAATATTCTCGAAATCATTTGTAAAATAGTACGCTCCCAATGTCTCGTATCCAGGATTTACTCTTTCGTATGAAACTCCAAGTCCGTACCCGTTACCCGTATATTTCAAAGCCCCCTTGTATGCGCAATAATACACTGTTGATATTGTGTTTTTTTGTAAAAATCTTGTAACCTTGAAAATATGCTCGCCATCTTTTTCTTCTTTGTTTCTTGTATCGGCATTCAAAGCCGAAGTGGAAAATTCCCCGTCAAACATCAAGCGCTCTCCTATAGGCTCTGACACGCTTATACTTAACGCCAGATTGCTTTTAGGATAAAGCAGGGTTTTAACAGGTTGTTCTGACAAAGAGCCTTCATCATCCCACGCTTTAAACAAAACAAGTTTAATGTTGCCATAACCCGAATACTCAACGCTTGTAGCATAACCATATCTTGCATATGCTGGAATGTTGTATTCATTTGTGGTGTCTTCCTCAACAGGTTTTAACAATCGTCCGTACATTGCAGCGTATTTCCAAGGAATATCGGGAGAGACTTCTATCCCAAAGCCCAAAAACTGGTGCCCACTTAATGTATAGTCGGAAAACGACATTGAGTTATATCCGATATATGTTTTTATCCATTTATATGATGGTGTCATCCCGAATTGATTGAAGTTGAATGGTTGCGACCAATTGGCTTTATAGTTTGAATACGTAAAAGTTATCGGGCAGTTGACCACATTATACAGATTCAAATTGATATTGCCAGACACAACATAAGAGAATGGTTCCCGCGTTGCCAATGTGTCTTTGCTATGATAAAACACTCCATTCACATTGATGCCGCCGTTTATTGTAACCGGCTCATTCTCTGTAATTCCAGATAATTCTTGTGAATACAACATATATGGTAACATCATTGACAAAAAGACAAATAAACTCTTAAGGTGCATTTTAGTAACCAGCATCAATTATTCTATAATTCAAATTCGCACCTAACCATGTGCGCATATTTTTAATGTCCGATTTCGAAAAATCATCATCCTTTTCCCCATCTTCATCCCTCTCGATAGGAAAACCATCTATATAATCAGCAATCTCATACATAATATAATAAGCGCATGGTATTTGCCGCTCACTAACAGGGCTGCGACTCACACACTTACATTCATCCGTCATCGCTTCTTTTATTATCCAATCATAAATCTCGCGCTGCCGCGTATAAAGCAAGTCTGGCAGAAGCAAGTCTACAAAATCCAACGATGGCCTGATCTTTGAAAGACGAGTGAGTATCGTCTGAACCGATGAATTATCATTCAATCTGCACAATGCCACATCAACATACCATTGCAGATTCTTTTCACATAGAGCTCGTCTGTTCTTCAATATCGAAACCATATTTTCCGATCCCACATAACCTCCTATCAGGAAAAACCTTTCTGAGAAAAACTTACCATCATCAATGATATGCTCAAGCCTACGTTTTGATTCTTCCGTATAATACTTCTTATCGAATTTTGTCAATTCCTGCCAAGCATTCTGAACCACAATGCTCGACGAATCATCACATGACCTCAACAAATCTTCAACAACCATCATTTTGGCCGAATCGCTTCCACTTTGCAATGCGGCCACTGACGCATATTTGTACGCCTGGCATCTGATTTTGGGCAAACTGTCAGTATAATATCTCCCTGCTGACACAATTGTTGATACGGCATTCCCCGGAGCAGTAAAATAATCGTATTCATACCTTACAACTTCATTGTTGCGCATTAGCGACATTATTTCATCCATCTTGTTCGATACATCTTCCGCGCTCGCCATCAAGCAGAATAATAGCAGAGCCATTGACATGCCTAGCAATTTCTTCATCTTACAAAAAGTATTTCAATAATCCACCCGACAAAAAACATTGGTAAAGACATAAAGATATAATTATTTTTAATATACAATATCATTTTTTCGGATATACAATATCACAAACTTTTATGTATATAATTTTACTTTTATGAAAAAACTAATATTTGGACACCACACTCTACAAAAATGGTATTCCATCCCACACACTAATAACAAACATGTTCTAAGAAAAAAAAGATGATATACATTCCATGAAATCACGAACGAAACCGGGCATACATTAAAGGTTCCATACATTTTGTTACCAATCGTGATCTAAAAAAAAGCGCCCGAAAAAGGCGCTTCGTGGAGCTGCCGGGATTTGAACCCGGGTCCAAACAAGGAAACCATGAGCTTTCTACACGCTTAGCTCCGACTTGGTTTTCGTGCGCTGGCCGGATCAAAGCCACCTACCAGCACCTTATCCTCAAAATCTCACCCGCATTACGAGGCTAATGCGAGCCAGTCCCGAATTGCTGCACATCAGAATCGGCGAGCCTCAAGACAAGGGCTTCCGCGATGCGTCTTGTCCCAGCTCCTTGAACCGGGATTAGGCCAATCTACTATACTTCGATTAGGCGGCAAGAGCGTAAGAATTTTCGCCAGTTATAGTTTTGTGTCCGGGATTTACGGGCCGGTTTCACTGCGCCCGACGTGCTTACCCACCTTTTCATCTTGCTGTCAAATCCAATCAACCCCAAAATGAATGTGCAAAAGTATCTCTTTTTTAATATCGGTCAATAAAAAAACAAGCAACCACTGATCGAATCGTTGGAGCTGTTTAACAAAACACTTTTTTTGTAAAAACTTCAAAAAAAAATGCGGCACCGTGTAATATTTCACGAAAGCCGTTGTCTAAAGGGCAGAATGATTCAAAAGGCGAACATCGACGAACAAAGGCGCATCAGCCGGATTACCGGTTATTTGGATGCCGGCAACCACCGTGCGGCCGCGGCTGAGTACGCATACTTTGTGAATCAATACTCGCAACAAGTTCTTGATTTTACGGTGCGAATGGTGAGCAACCGAGCCGATGCCGAGGAGTTGGCACAAAACACTTTTGTCAAGGCATTCGGCAAGATAGAAACATTCGAAGGCCGTGCGTCGTTCATGACTTGGATCAGCCGCATTGCCTACAACGAATCAATTAACCATCTGAAACGCCGCAAGTTACGTTGGATTGACATTGACGATGCGCAGATTGCCGACAGCGACATTGCCGACGAAGAACTCTCGACAGGCCGCGAGGAGCGCATCAGTCTGATGGAAAATGCACTCGACCATCTGCCGCCCGACGAGCGGATGCTGGTGCAACTCTATTATTACGAAGACAAGCCCTTGCAAGAGATTGCCTACGTAATGGATGCCGAAGCCAACGCGCTGGCAGTCAGGCTGCACCGGATACGGAAAAAGTTATTGATAATGATAAAACATAAAGAAAATGAACAAGTTTAACGATAACGACATTCGCGAGGCCTTGCGCCGGCGCGAGGAAAAACGGACTGCGCCAACGGTGCCCGACGACTTCTTCGACAGCGTTATGGGCAAGATTGAGGCCGAACCCAAGACCATAAAATTGTGGCGTTGGGTGGCTGCTGCGGCTTGCATTGCACTTGTGGCCGGAATCGGAAGCGCGATTCTGTTTGCCGACAAGACAGTTGTGGAATCGACACCGATTGCTGAAATTGTTGTTCCTAAAAACCCTGAAAAACAACCAACTGATATTGCCGAGACCGACTCGGTGGCAGACCCCGTTGCGATTCCCAAACCAAAAGTTGAGGCACCCAAGACAAAGGCAACACCTGCCGCAAAGCCGAAACCCGCGACTCAACCGGCACCGAATCCGAATTTGAGAATGGAAAGGCCGCTCTATGCTGAAAACGAGCCAACAACCGTTGTCGCCGATAGCGCAACTATTGACAATGCGGTTTCACAAGATGAAGCCAACAGCAATTATGCCGAAAGGCAGCCCAAAGGCAATGATACCTATCTTGACCCAGCTCTAATGGATGAGTTTATCTTTAAAATGGCTGAATTTCAAGGCGTAAACAAAATAAAATCAGAGTGTTCAATCGCCAGCGACACCCTGTTTGATGAGTCTTTCTATGTGTTCCCTGTCAAAGAAGATTACGATGTACTCGGACTTTTTGTGCTAATGGCCAGCAAATACTCCAACACTACACCTGGCTACATTTTCAACAACTCCGAGCAGCAGGTATTCTTCAGCATCGACGATGAGCAAAACGGGCTGAACTATCTTTGGATAGCCGAGCAGATAGGAAACTCTAATGTGATGATTTACAGCGTCCACGCACTAATTGACATTGAATATAAATCAGATTGTTTCCAACAGTTCTACAATGACTTGACGTTTGCAAGCTTCAATACATATTACTAATCATTAAATCCGTACTAAAATGAAGAAAATAACAATTTTAAGCTTTATGGCACTATTTTGCGCCAACGTTGTGGCTCAATCAGAAAACCAAACTATTCTCTACAAAAGCAGATGTTGTATGACGGTCAGCCCTCCACCAGTTACTACTTCTTATACCGATGAAGAAAACAATGAATACGCAATGACATCCGTTAGATGGCCATACACCGAAAACAGTTGGATTAAAGACACTTGCTGGGTTAAAGCACCTGTCATCAGCAGCGATTATTACGACTCTTTGTTCCCTGGTATGCGAGATGCAACTATCAATAACCAAAACGCTAACTTGGTTGTTATCAATTGGATGTTGGCTATTGAAAACGACGAAACCGTGTTGCACTGCTACTTCACAATGCCAGCCGACGAAGTAACCAACCTTTTCCTGGCAATGCAGGAGACAGCCATTGTCGATTTGGAGACGGGTGTAAATTATCGAATCAGACGAACTGAGCCCGAATGTATGAGGAAGCACTTTGGCTTAAAAGCTAAAAAGGGCGATGTCCTCGATTTAAAAATTTATTTTCCGAAACTTCCTGAAACCACCGAACGTGTGTCAATATATACTGTTCCTATATGGTCGTTGCGGGGTGGAGTCGAGTATGTTTTAACACGAGAAAATAAAGCCGAAAAAGAGTACGATGACGTTCCGCAAATCAAATCACCAACATTTATAAGTAAAGGCAAAAAATATGATAGTGACAACTGGGATACTTGGCAACGCTACAAAGACGTGCACCTTATAAAACCTGTCAACGAAGGCACTATGGCCATATGGAACACGCCCGAGGCAACCTATATTGCTATTGCCCACGAACAAAATTCAATGAGCGAATACTACTCTGTAAGATCTGGAACAATGCTTGTCGACAATCGCGGAAACCAATACAAACTCAAACGGTTTGGTGGCGGTAATCTGCCTATGGATGAATTATTTTGGGTAGACGGATATTCAGGCGATTTTCTTACATTTCTAATGGAATTTGAGCCTATGCCTCCTTCTGTCGCATCCTTCTCCTACGTTGTGCCTGACCTTGAAAATTTTTACGTGAAGTTTACAAATCCCAGAGGCGGGGTACGTTCCAACCTGAATGTCAACGAACTTCGCAAAAACCAATCGTTATTTGAGTATCAACCGAGGGTTATTAAAGAATAGTCGCATTTACTAACCTAACCATTATGTGGGGCGCACCTTCGGGTGCGCTTTTTTTTAAGTTTTGCATGCACACACACAGCGTCTCCTAAACAAAACTTAACCGTCTATTACAAAAAAGAGTTATATTGCCGAGTAATTTGGTTTTAAGAATGTTAGACAAAATAAAAGAGGAAAACATCCTATTCATCGACATTGAGACCGTTGCGCAAGTGCCGTCATACAGCCAACTTGACGAACGCGCCAAAGAGTTGTGGGCCAAGAAGATGGCGTGGAGCATGGAGAAAGAGCGTAAAACGCCCGAAGAACTTTATGAAAAAGCCGGCATCTGGGCTGAATTCGGGAAAATAGTCTGCATCTCTGCAGGGTTCATTGTCACTGAGGACGGCGAACGACACTTCCGTGTAAAATCGTTCTGCGGTAGCAACGAGAAGATGATTCTAAAGGCATTTTCTGCGTTGTTGAGCAAGCATTTCAACAAAGACAAGCATATGCTCTGCGCCCACAACGGCAAGGAATTCGATTTCCCATACATCTGCCGCCGACTGCTAGTAAATGGTCTGCCGATACCAAAGATACTCGATTGCGCGGGCAAGAAACCGTGGGAAATAACCAATATCGACACGCTCGAACTATGGCGTTTTGGCGACTACAAGCACTACACTTCGCTCGACCTTCTTGCCAACATCTTCTATCTGCCGTCACCGAAAGAGAATATGGACGGCAGTATGGTAGGGCACGCGTTTTGGGATGACCACAACATCGAGGGCATCAGCGAGTACTGCATCAACGATGTTGTCACCATCTGCCAGCTGCTGCTGCGATACAAGGGGCTGCCAATCATTGCCGAAACCAATGTCGATGTGATTGAGCCCTTCATTACCGACGACCACGAAGGCGAATAATCGCTTATTATCGTCATATACCAAAACAAAAAAGGCCGCTTAAGCGGCCCTTTTTGTTTTATAGGTAAGTGCGGCTTACTCTGCTTTTGTCTCTTCGGCAGGAGCTGCAGCTTCTTCTTTAACCTCAACTGCGTCAGCAACAACCTCTGCAGCATCAGCTTTTTTCTTCGGTGCGCGACGGCGGCGGGTAGTTTTCTGTGCTGCCGCATTCGATTCCTGAGTGTAATTGGTATTGAAATCAACCAACTCAATGATGCACATTTCTGCGCTATCGCCAACACGAGTACCTGTTTTCAGAATTCTGGTGTATCCACCCGGACGGTTCGCAACCTTAGCTGCTACCTCACGGAAAAGCTCGGTAACACCTTCTTTGTTCTGAAGATAGCTGAATACGACGCGACGTGAGTGTGTCGAGTCAACTTTTGATTTTGTAATCAGGGGTTCAACGTACATTTTCAAAGCCTTTGCTTTTGCAACAGTTGTTGAAATACGTTTGTGCAGAATCAACGAGTTAGCCATATTCGACAACATGGCATCTCTGTGCCCCTCTTGTCTGCCTAAATGATTAAAACCTTTATTGTGTCTCATCGTTATTAATCTTTCTCAAGTTTATACTTACTGATGTCCATTCCGAAAGTAAGATTCATTGAATCAAGCAAATCCTCCAACTCGGTCAACGATTTCTTTCCGAAGTTTCTAAACTTCAACAAATCGTTCTTGTTATATGTGCAAAGATCACCCAAAGTCTCAACATCGGCAGCTTTCAAGCAGTTAAGCGCTCTGACTGACAAATCCATGTCGATGAGTTTGGTTTTCAATAATTGACGCATATGCAGGATTTCCTCATCAAATTCTTCTGTCTGATATTTCTCACCGGCATCGAGAGTAATCTTCTCGTCAGAGAACAGCATGAAGTGATAGATAAGGATTTTTGCTGCTTCATTCAACGCATCCTTCGGAAGGATTGAACCATCTGTTTTAATTTCAAGCACCAACTTTTCGTAGTCGGTTTTTTGTTCAACTCGGTAATTTTCAACAGCATACTTCACATTTACAATTGGAGTATGAATTGAATCAATGGCAATAACGCCAAATTCCGCATCGACAGGCATATTCTCGTCTGACGGAATATAACCGCGCCCTTTGTTAATTGTGAGTTCCATCTGGAGCTTAACTGAAGGATCGAGTCTGCAAATTACGAGATCCGGGTTAAGCACTTCAAATCCGCTAAGGAAACGTGAAATGTCACCTGCAGTGAATTTCTCCTGATCCGAAACTGATATTGACACTTTCTCATGGTCGATATCCTCAATTTGTTGTTTGAACCTTACTTGTTTGAGATTCAAAACGATTTCGGTCACATCTTCCATTACTCCTGGAATGGTGGAAAATTCGTGGTCAACACCAGCGATTTTGACTGTAGTGATAGCAAAACCTTCAAGTGATGACAACAAAATGCGACGCAGGGCATTGCCGATTGTCTGACCATAACCAGGCTCCAACGGACGGAACTCGAACTTGCCGAACTTGGCGTCCTGTTCCAGCATTATAACTCTGTCGGGCTTTTGAAAAGCTAAAATTGCCATGATAAAATTATTACTTAGAGTAAAGTTCAACAATCAATTGTTCCTCGATGTGCTCTGGGATATCTGCTCTTTCCGGAACATTCAGGAATTTTCCAGCGACATTAGCGTTATCCCACTCCAACCATGAGTATTTGCTGTGGTTTGTTCCTGCAAGCGAGTTGGCGATAACCTCAAGAGATTTTGATTTTTCCCTTACACCAACAATACTGCCCGCCTTAACTTGATAAGACGGAATGTTAACCACTTCGCCGTCAACAATAATGTGCTTGTGCAGCACAAGCTGACGGGCTGCAGCTCTTGTAGGAGCGATGCCCAAACGATAAACCACGTTGTCTAATCTCGACTCCAATAATTGCAACAGCACTTCGCCAGTAATACCCTTACTGCGCTGAGCTTTTACAAACAAATTGGCGAACTGACGTTCCAAAACACCATAAGTGTATTTTGCTTTTTGTTTCTCTTGCAACTGGGTGCCATACTCCGACGATTTTTTCCTTTTCTTGTTCAAACCATGTTGTCCAGGAGGAAAATTCTTACGGTCCAAGTACTTATCAGACCCATAAATGGGTTCACCAAATTTCCTTGCAATTTTTGATTTTGGTCCAATGTATCTAGCCATTTCTTTTTGTTTATTCAATTAAACATTAAACACGACGTCTCTTAGGCGGACGGCAACCATTGTGCGGAAGCGGAGTCACATCAACAATTTCAGTAACTTCTATTCCCAAATTATGAATCGACCTTATGGCTGACTCACGGCCTGTACCCGGTCCTTTGACGTATACTTTGGCTTTGCGCATTCCTGCATCGAACGCCACTTTTCCGCAATCTTCAGCGGCAACCTGTGCGGCATACGGAGTGTTCTTTTTTGAACCTCTAAATCCGTTTTTACCAGCCGATGACCACGAAATTACTTGTCCTTCGCTGTTTGTTATCGTAATTATGATATTGTTAAACGAAGAATGAATGTGAACTTCGCCTGAAGTTTCAACCTTTACGACTCTCTTTTTAGTTGTTTTTGACTTCTGTGCCATAATTAATTACCTATTATTTTGTGGCTTTCTTTTTGTTAGCGACAGTTTTCTTCTTACCCTTGCGAGTACGGGCGTTGTTACGGGTATTCTGACCACGTACGGGCAAGCCCAAACGGTGACGGACACCTCTGTAGCAACCAACATCCATCAGTCGCTTAATGTTCAATTGTATTTCTGAACGCAATTCACCCTCGAGTTTGTACTCGCCGAGTATCTTGCGCAACGATGCTATTTCTGCATCAGTCCAGTCATCCACCTTGGTATCATAGCTAATACCAGCTTTGTCGAGAATAGTTCTCGCACTGCTGCGTCCGATACCGAAAATGTATGTCAGGCCTATTTCTCCTCTTTTGTTTTTTGGTAAATCTACACCAGCAAGACGTGCCATAATTACATTTAAAATTTTTGAGTTGCAAAATTATTAAATTATCCTTGACGTTGTTTGAATTTCGGATTTTTTTTGTTAATCACATACAAACGTCCTTTACGACGCACGATTTTGCAATCTGCGCTGCGTTTTTTAATTGATGCTCTTACTTTCATCTTTTTAGTCTTTTATTTGTACCTAAATGCGATACGCCCCTTAGTCAAATCGTAAGGCGACATTTCCACTTTAACTTTATCACCCGGCAGTATCTTTATGTAATGCATGCGCATTTTGCCTGAGATATGAGCTGTAATTACCAACCCATTCTCTAACTCAACACGGAACATTGCGTTCGACAATGCCTCGATGATTGTACCATCTTGTTCTATTGAAGCCTGTTTGGCCATAAAATCATTTTTTAGTTACAGTCCTAAAACTTTTTCCGGACCCATTAGCTTTCATATTAGTCAACCGACAATTCCTTTCGGACGTCTCTCTGAACCTGCCAATAAAATGTGCGCACAATTAGTTTCAGCGATTCAACTTACTAATTTTCAAAGAGCAAGCAATTGCAGCCTCTCGGCTACATGTTAGAACGCCCCTTGATTCGACCGCTCTTCATCAATCCGTCGTAGTGACGCATCAACAAATGGCTTTCGATTTGCTGGAGCGTGTCAAGAACAACACCAACCATAATCAGCAGAGAAGTGCCGCCGTAGAAATAAGCGAAACTGCTCTGTACTCCCGCCATCATGGCAAATGCCGGCATGATGGCCACAAAAGCGAGGAATATTGATCCTGGCAGTGTGATCCTCGACATCACTGTGTCGAGGTACTCAACTGTTTTCTTACCTGGCTTAACACCTGGAATGAAACCACCATTCTTCTTCATATCATCGGCCATTTGAGTTGGATTGATGATGATGGCCGTATAGAAATATGTGAATAGAATGATTAACAGTCCTACCGTCAAGTTGTACCAGAATCCTGTTGGGTTCGACAATGCCGATGCAATTCCAGTTGCAGTTTCAGCGTTTGAGAATCCGACCAAGACAATGGGTAAGAACATTATTGCCTGAGCAAAGATAATAGGCATCACACCTGCTGCATTCACCTTGAGGGGAATGTACTGGCGGACACCGCCATACTGTTTGTTGCCTACTATCCGTTTTGCGTACTGCACAGGAATCTTGCGGGTTCCTTGAACAAGCAGAATGGTGAGCAAGATGACAACACCCAAAGCAATCATTTCAATCAGAAGCATTACCAGACCACCCCCTTGTTGCTCGTTCAAGCGAGAGATGAGCTCAACCCAAATGGCTGACGGGAACCGGGCGATGATGCCTATCATGATAATCAGTGAGATGCCGTTGCCCA
Organism: uncultured Bacteroidota bacterium; assembly: GCA_946414435.1. Taxonomy (GTDB): domain Bacteria; phylum Bacteroidota; class Bacteroidia; order Bacteroidales; family SZUA-534; genus RUG13583. Next base: position 29,729 of record CAMKOM010000011.1, on the reverse strand, counting down.
AGCCGCGGTCGGTGATGCGCTCGCCCAACCACATAACGAACATTGTGCCTGCGGTGAGGATGAACATCGACGATACGGTGAAATAGGCGCCTTTAAGAATAAAGGCCGACTCCGGAAGTTGTGAATGAAGGTTTGCCAAATAACCTGGAGCCTGAACAAGCAGAATGATGACGGTAAGGATACGCGTAATCTGGTTGATTTTGCGACGTCCACTCTCACCCTCACGCTGCAGTCTCTGGAAATATGGCACTGCCATTCCCAAAAGCTGAATTACGATTGATGCGGAGATGTAGGGCATAATACCCAGAGCGAAAATCGACGCGTTTGAGAAGGCACCGCCCGAGAACATATCCAACAAACCCAAAATACCAGTTGCTGTCTGGTTCTTCAGAGCTGCCAGCTGGCTTGGGTCAACACCCGGGAGCACAACCATTGTACCCAATCTATAAACAAGGATGAGCAACAGGGTGTTGAGAATCCTCGTCTTCAGATCATCGATTTTCCAAATATTCTTTATTGTTTCAATTAATCTCTTCATCAACGTAGATATTACAGTGTTACAACTTTACCCTTCTGAGCTTCGATGGCCTCGATAGCCTTCTTTGAGAAAGCATGAGCCTCAACTTCGAGTTGGACGCTCAACTTACCGTTGCCTAAGATTTTAACTTTGTCGTTTGCCGAAACCAAGCCGTTTGCCAACAGTATGTCGACATCAATCTTAGTCAAGCCTTTTGCCTCAGCGATTTTCTGCAAATCACCAACGTTAACGGCTTTGAACTCTTTACGGTTGATATTCTTGAAACCGAATTTAGGCATACGTCTCTGCAATGGCATCTGACCGCCTTCGAAACCTACCTTCTTCGAATAACCCGAACGCGATTTGGCACCCTTGTGTCCGCGGGTGGAAGTTCCGCCTTTGCCCGAACCTGCGCCACGGCCTATTCTCTTCGAAGATTTTACTGAGCCAGCTGCTGGCTTCAAATTACTTAAATCCATAATAATGTCTTGTTACTTTATTTCTTCAAAAGAAACTAAATGTTTAACTGCATTTATCATACCAAGTATTTCCGGTTTTGCGTCATGCTCGACAACTTGGCTTACCTTATGCAACCCCAAGGCTTCAAGTGTGGCCACTTGGCGCTTGTTGCTGCCAATTTTGCTTCTGATTTGTTTAATGCGATATTTTGCCATGACAATTATCCTTTAAATACTTTTTCCATTGATATTCCGCGTTCAAAAGCTACATCTTTAGCATCACGCATCTGCGACAATGCTTCCATTGTAGCCTTTACTACGTTGTGCGGGTTTGATGATCCTTTTGATTTAGCAAGGCAGTCTTTCACGCCTACGCTTTCAAGCACTGCACGCATGGCACCACCAGCTTTTACACCTGTACCGTGTGATGCCGGCGAGATATAAACCTTTGCGCCACCGAACTCTGCCAATTGGTCATGTGGAATGGTACCATTGATGACTGGAACCTTGATCAAGTTCTTCTTTGCGTCTTCGATTCCTTTGGTGATGGCTGTGGTTACCTCATTGGATTTTCCCAATCCATAGCCAACAACACCATCCTCATTGCCTACGACAACAATTGCCGAGAAAGTGAATGTGCGGCCGCCCTTGGTCACCTTGGTAACACGGTTGATAGCAACCAAACGATCTTTCAATTCAAGATCTGTTGTTTTTATTCTTCTAACGTTTGACATAACTTCTAAAATTTAAGTCCACCTTTACGGGCAGCGTCAGCCAAGGCTTTCACTCTACCATGATACAAAAAGCCATTTCTGTCAAATACGACCTGGCTGATTCCTTTCTCTAAAGCAATTTTAGCAATCTCCTCGCCTACTTTCTCCGCTTTCTGTGTTTTTGTTCCTTTCACGTCAGCAATGCTCTTTACTTTCGATGATGCCGCAGCAAGTGTCTTGCCTGCAACGTCATCGATAATTTGAACATAAATCTGGGTGTTGCTACGATAAACACTCATACGGGGTTTTTCTGCTGTGCCACTCACATTCTTACGAATGCTTGCCTTAATCTTATTGCGTCTTTCTAATTTAAACGATGCCATAATTCCTAATTTTTAGATTATTTACCAGCAGATTTACCAACTTTTCTGCGAATATTTTCGCCAATGAACTTAATACCTTTACCTTTATACGGCTCCGGCATACGGAATGAGCGAATCTTAGCGGCAACCTGTCCGATAAGCTGTTTGTCGCAGCTCTCAAGTTTCAGAATCGGGTTACTACGTTTGTCAGTTTTAGCGTCAACCTTAATTTCAGCTGGCAGCTCAAACATTATGCTGTGTGAATAGCCGAGGCTCATTTCGAGCATCTGTCCGTTCGACTCAGCACGATAACCTACACCGACAAACTCCATCTCTAATTTGAACCCTTCAGAAACGCCTACAACCATGTTGTGGATCAAGGCGCGGTACAAACCGTGCATCGATTTGTGAGCGATCTCGTCGTCCGGACGCTCCAATTTCACAACACCAGGCTCTACAATGACCTTAATGTCGGAATTGACTTTCTGTGTCAATGTTCCTTTGGGCCCTTTTACTACTACCACGTTGTCGCCGTCAACTGTGACGGTAACGCCAGCGGGTATAGCTACAGGTAATTTTCCAATACGTGACATGTTATAAACTTTAATATATGTAACACAAAACTTCGCCACCAAGGTTCTTTGTGCGAGCTTCTTTGTCAGACATCACACCTTGCGATGTTGATATCACGGCAATGCCCAAACCATTAAGCACACGCGGCATGTTCTCCACGTTAGTGTACTTTCTCAAACCCGGACGGCTAATTCTCTCTAATTTCTTGATAACCGGCTCTTTAGTCTGCAAGTTATACTTCAAAGCAATCTTGATGATACCTTTGTCCTTTTCGTCATCGAACTTGTAATTGAGAATATAACCATTATCGTAAAGAATCTTGGTTATGCTCTTCTTCATATTCGACGAGGGTATCTCTACAACTTTGCTTTTTGCCATTTGAGCGTTCCTGATTCTGGTCAGGAAATCTGCTATTGGATCTGTCATTTTCTTATAACTTTAAGGTTACCAACTTGCTTTTTTAACACCCGGAATCAATCCTTTAAGTGCCATCTCACGGAATTGGATACGGCTGATGCCGAACTGGCGGATATAGCCTTTCGGACGGCCGGTGAGAGAACACCTGTTGTGCATGCGGACGGGCGATGCGTTTTTCGGCAACTTCTGAAGTGCGATGTAGTCGCCTTCTGCCAAAAGTTTGGCACGCTTGTCAGCATATTTCTGAACTAATTTAGCCCTTTTTACTTCGCGGGCTTTCATTGACTCTTTTGCCATGGACTAATTCTTTTTAAGGTTTTTAAATGGAATGCCGAACTCTCTCAACAGTGCGTATCCCTCCTCATCGGTCTGTGCCGAAGTGACAAACGTGATGTCCATACCCAGCAGGGTGGTAATCTTGTCGATGTCGATTTCGGGGAATATAATCTGCTCTGTGATGCCAAGTGTGTAGTTTCCTTTACCGTCGAGCTTACTGTTGACACCTTTAAAGTCGCGGATACGCGGCAAAGCAACAACAATCAGTCTCTCGAGGAACTCGTACATACGGTCTTTTCTCAAGGTCACTTTCACGCCAATCGGCATTTTCTTTCTCAACTTGAAGTTTGAAATGTCCTTACGAGACAGTGTCTTCATTGCTTTCTGTCCTGTAATGGCTGTCAACTCCTCTGCAGCGGTATCAATAATCTTCTTGTCGGCGATGCCTTTGCCTACACCTTGGTTGATGACTATCTTTTCAAGTCTTGGAACCTGCATTGGTGTGGTGTAGTTGAACTCTTTTGTCAGAGCCGGAACTATCACCTCTTTATACTTCTTGCGTAATTCTGGTACGTATTCCATTATTTGATCTCCTCTCCAGATTTTTTAGAGTATCTAACTAATTTCCCGTTCTCACCTTTTCTACGGCCAGTGCGTGTCGGATTGCCGGTTGACGGCTCAACAAGCATAAGGTTCGAAATGTGAACAGGTGCTTCTTGCTTCACAATACCGCCTTGGGTATTTTTTGCGTTGGGCTTGGTGTGTTTCGACACCATGTTGATTCCCTCAACGACAGCACGTTGTTTTTCTACTTGTACGCTAAGGACTTTTCCTCTCTGTCCTTTAGACTCACCAGCGATAACAACAACGGTGTCTCCTTTTTTGATATGCAATTTCGTTGCCATTTTTGTTACCTTTTACAATTATAAAACTTCTGGTGCAAGAGAAACAATCTTCATGTAACTGTCGCGCAATTCGCGGGCTACAGGACCGAAAATACGGGTTCCCCTGATTTCACCTGCATTGTTGAGTAATACACAAGCGTTGTCGTCAAAACGGATGTATGAACCGTCGCTGCGGCGGATTTCCTTTGTGGTACGTACAACCACAGCCTTGCTGACTGCGCCTTTTTTCACATCACCGCCAGGCAGAGCCGTCTTCACAGCAACCACAATGGTGTCACCAATTGTTGCGTAACGTTTTTTCGACCCACCCAGAACATTGATGCACAAGACTGTCTTGGCACCACTGTTGTCGGCTACACTTAATCTAGTCTCAGACTGTATCATGACTACTTAGCTTTTTCAATGATTTCAACTAAACGCCAGTTCTTTGTTTTGCTCAAAGGTCTGGTTTCCATTATCCTAACAGTATCACCTATGTTACACTCATTCTTCTCGTCCTGAGCGTGCAACTTGGTAGTCTTATTGACAAATTTTCCGTAAAGCGGGTGCTTTACCTTCCGTTTGATAGCAACCGTTATGGTCTTCTCCATTTTGTTGCTGACCACAACACCTATACGTTCCTTTCTCAAATTTCTAGTTTCCATCTGCCAATTATTTATTTTGGTTAATTTCTCTGGCTCTCAACTCGGTCAGCAACCGGGCAATGTCTTTTTTTGTCTCGCCAATCTTGTTGGTGTTGTCGAGCGGCGACACTGCGTGGTTCAGACGCATTTTGGTCAAGGCCTTTTTATTGTTCTCTATCTGCTCTTGGATTTCCAAGGTCGACAATTCTCTAACTTCTGAAGCTTTCATTGCAATTAAATTGAAGATTCAACAAAATCGTTACGAACAATAAATTTGGTCTTGATTGGCAATTTCTGCGCGCCCAAACGCAAAGCTTCCTTTGCGATTTCAAATGGCACGCCTTCTGCTTCAATAAGTATGCGTCCTGGGGTAACTACAGCTGCGAAGCACTCAGGGTCTCCTTTACCTTTACCCATACGTACATCGGCCGGCTTCTTAGTCACTACTTTGTCAGGAAATATTCTAATCCAAATTTGTCCCTCACGTTTCATATAACGAGTGACAGCCTGACGAGCTGCCTCGATTTGTCTTGCAGTAACCCAGCATTCTTCCAGAGCCTTGATACCAAAAGAGCCGAATGACAAATCGTGACCACGATGTGCGTTTCCTTTCGAACGGCCTTTTTGTACCCTTCTGTATTTAGTTTTCTTTGGCTGTAACATCTTAAACTGATTTATAGATTACTTTTGACGTTTTTTAAGTCCCTTCTTTTGTGGCTGTGTAGCGCCCACGTTTGGCGAAAGGTCGCGTTTACCGTAAACCTCACCTTTACAAATCCAAACCTTGATGCCAATCAGGCCAACTTTAGTCAATGCCTCAACCATTGCGTAGTCGATGTCGGCACGAAGAGTGTGCAATGGAATGCGACCCTCTTTGAAGATTTCCGACCGTGCCATTTCAGCACCGCCCAGGCGTCCCGATACCTGAACCTTGATGCCCTCGGCACCCATACGCATTGTTGATGCTATGCCCATTTTCACTGCACGGCGATAAGACACGCGGCCCTCCAGCTGACGGGCAATGTTACTACCTACAAGGAATGCATCAAGTTCCGGTCTCTTTATTTCAAAGATGTTGATTTGCACTTCCTTCTTGGTTATCTTCTTCAACTCCTCCTTCAGCTTGTCGACTTCCTGACCACCTTTGCCGATGATGATACCCGGACGGGCAGTGTTCACGGTGATGGTGATGAGTTTCAGCGTGCGCTCGATGATGATTTTCGATACGCTTGCCTTTGCCAGACGAGCTTGGAGATACTCACGGATTTTACTGTCCTCGAGAATTTTCTCCGAGTATTTTTTGCCACCAAACCAGTTTGAATCCCAGCCTTTGATGACACCTAACCTGTTTCCTATTGGATTACATTTCTGTCCCATTTATTCACTTTTTTCGTTAGTTTGACTCTTGCTATCAACAACAACTGTAACGTGGTTTGAACGCTTTCTGATGCGGTATCCACGACCCTGCGGAGCAGGACGAAGTCTCTTCAATTGACGACCCGAATCCACTGAAATCTCTTTCACGTAGAGATTCGCTTCCTCGATTCTCGAACCTTCGTTCTTTTGCTGCCAGTTTGCGATAGCTGACAATAACAGTTTCTCAACTCTTACAGAAGCTTCTTTAGGACAAAAGCGTAGCAAGCTCAAAGCCTTGTTGACTTCTACGCCACGAACCATATCTGCAATCAAACGCATTTTGCGGGGAGATGTGGGGCAGTCGTTCAGCTTTGCGAAGCTGACGCTCTTCTTCTCCTCTTTGATTTGATTGGCCATATTTCTTTTTCTTGCACCCATGTTAGTTCCGATTTACATTATTATTTTTTCTTTCCTCCGTGACCTCTGAACTGACGGGTTGGGGCAAATTCACCGAGTTTGTGGCCTACCATATTCTCAGTCACATAAACTGGTATAAAGCGGTTTCCATTATGAACAGCAAAGGTATGCCCAACAAAGTCTGGAGAAATCATTGAAGCCCTCGACCAGGTTTTGATAACGTCTTTCTTGCCTGACTCATTCATAGCTGTCACTTTCGCGTCCAACTTGTAATGAATGTACGGCCCTTTTTTTAACGAACGACTCATAATCTATTATGCTTTACTTTTTCTACGTTCAACAATCAACTTATTAGACTGCTTCTTCGGACGGCGAGTCTTGTATCCCTTAGCTGGCATACCATTCCTTGAACGCGGGTGTCCGCCTGAAGCACGTCCTTCGCCACCACCCATCGGGTGATCGACTGGGTTCATAACAACACCACGGTTGCGTGGTCTGCGGCCCAACCAGCGCGAACGTCCGGCCTTGCCTGACACCTCCAAAGCATGATCTGAATTGCCGACAACTCCAATAGTTGCTTTGCATGTTACCAATACCATACGGATTTCTCCCGAAGGCAATTTCACAATTGCGTACTTCCCTTCGCGTGATGTAAGCTGCGCAAACGTTCCGGCGCTGCGTGCCATGCTACCTCCTGCGTTGGGGCGTAACTCAATGTTGTGAATGATAGTACCGAGTGGAATCTCTGAAAGGTACAGAGCATTGCCGACCTCGGGTGCAACACCCTTGCCCGACATTACTACCTGACCAACGGTCAAACCGTTTGGTGCCAGAATGTACCGTTTCTCACCATCGGCGTAAACAACTAAAGCGATGCGAGCGCTACGATTTGGATCGTACTCGATCGATTTAACTGTTCCAGGAATGCCATCCTTGTCGCGTTTGAAGTCGACAATACGATAGCGTTGTTTGTGTCCACCACCTATATATCTCATTGTTAGACGTCCGTCGTTGTTACGACCTCCGGACTTCCTTAATGGACTCAACAATGATTTTTCAGGTGTCGTGGTGGTTACTGTCTCAAAGTTGCTAACCACCTTGCCTCGCATACCCGCTGTAACGGGTTTTAGTTTTTTCGCGGCCATTATCTATTTTTATAAATACTAAATATTGCTATAAAAATCAATTGCCTGTCCCTCTTTCAGAGTTACAATGGCTTTTTTGTAAGCGTTGGTGCGACCCTCAACAAAACCTGCCTTGGTGTAGCGCGATTTGCGCTTGCCAGCGTAGCGGATTGTGTTCACAGAATCGACTTTAACGCCGTACAAATCCTCAACTTCCTTGCGGATTTGCAGTTTGTCTGCTCTCTTATCAACGATGAAACCATAGCGGTTCAGCTTCTCAGCCTGAGCCGTCATCTTCTCGGTTATTATCGGCTTAATAATAATACTCATAGCTTATCCTCCTCTATCCTAATAAGTTATCAATTATCTCCAATGAGGCCTCAGTAAACACGAGTGATGTGGCATTCATTATTTGATAAGTGTTCAAAAGGTCGGCGGTTGTAACTTCAACGCCTTCCAGATTTCGAGCCGACAAATATATGTTTTTATTGCTATCGCTTAACACCAGCAACGATTTTTTGCCGTTGATTTTCAAGTTGTCAAGCAGAGCAACGTATGCCTTTGTCTTCGGCTCGTTGATTGCGACGTTGTCGACAACGATAATCTCGTTTGCTTTTGCCTTGTACGACAATGCCGACTTACGGGCCAATTGTTTAACTTTCTTGTTCAGTTTGAACGAGTAGTCGCGCGGCTCCGGACCGAATACACGGCCACCGCCTACGAAAACTGGCGCCTTGATGCTGCCGCAACGTGCTCCGCCAGTACCCTTCTGCTTTTTCAGCTTGCGGGTGCTGCCCGAAACTTCGTTACGTTGCTTCGATTTATGTGTGCCTTGGCGTTGGTTTGCCAAATACTGCTTTACGTCAAGATAGATTGCGTGATCGTTTGGTTCAATACCATAGATGGAATCATTCAAATTGACGTTCTTGCCAGTCTCTTTTCCTTCTTGATTTAAAACTTTCAATTCCATTATTTCTCAATTATTAAGTATGAACCTTTGTGACCTGGTACTGATCCCTTAACTAAAATCAGGTTGTTCTCCGGAAGAACTTTCACGATGCGCAAGCTCAAAACTTTGACTTGGTCGCAGCCCATACGGCCTGCCATACGCATACCCGGCATAACGCGCGACGGGTAAGATGATGCACCCAGTGAACCGGGGTGTCTTCCGCGGTTGTGCTGACCGTGAGTAGCATCATTAACGCCGTTAAAGTTGTGGCGGCGAACAACGCCTTGGAATCCCTTACCTTTCGAGATGCCAGTCACGTCAACCCATGCCTCATCGTTGAAGATGTCAACGGTGAGCACGTCACCTAATTTGTAATCACCTTCAAAATCCAAGAACTCGGCAACCTTTGCCTTTGGTGCGGTGCCGGCCTTTTTGAAGTGTCCCAATTCGGCTTTGGTGAAATTCTTTTCACTCTTGTCCTCGTAGCCTAATTGAAGTGCGCTGTAACCGTCTTTCTCAACGGTTTTCACTTGCGTAACAACGCAAGGTCCTGCTTCGATAACAGTGCATGGAATGTTTTTTCCCTCGGCACTGAAAATCGATGTCATTCCGATTTTTTTACCTATTAATCCAGCCATTTTTATAATTTATAAAATGTCATACTTTAATCTCAACTTCAACGCCGCTGGGCAGTTCAAGTTTCATCAAGGCGTCGATAGTCTTAGCTGTTGAGCTGTAGATGTCGAGAAGCCTTTTGTAAGAAGACAGCTCAAACTGTTCGCGTGATTTTTTGTTCACGAAAGTTGAGCGCAGCACTGTAAACACACGGCGGTGAGTCGGGAGTGGAATAGGCCCACTAACAACTGCGCCAGTAGTCTTTACAGTCTTCACGATCTTCTCGGCCGACTTGTCAACCAAGTTGTGATCGTAAGATTTCAATTTGATTCTAATTTTTTGGCTCATATTATTTAATGTATAACAAGAAATTATTTCCCTTTCATTTTCTCGAGAACCTCAGTAGCCACGTTTTTCGGTGTCTCTGCGTAGTGCGAGAACTCCATACTTGATGTGGCGCGGCCCGATGTGATTGTACGCAGAACAGTTACATAGCCGAACATCTCCGACAACGGAACGTTTGCCTTCACAACACGGTCGCCCGATGCACGCGACTCCATACCTTCAACCTGACCACGACGTTTGTTAAGGTCGCCAATCACGTCGCCCATATAGTCCTCAGGTGTTACCACCTCAACGTGCATAATAGGCTCGAGAAGGATTGGTTTCGCTTTGGCGCAAGCCTCACGGAATGCCTGACGGCCAGCGATTTCGAACGACAGCTGGTCAGAGTCAACCGGGTGGAACGAACCATCGACCAACTCAACCTGAAGGCTGTCAACCGGGAATCCGGCCAACGGACCGTTCTTCATAGCCTCTTTGAAACCTTTCTCTACTGAAGGAATGTATTCTGCAGGGATGTGACCACCCTTGATAGAATCGATGAATGTCAAGCCCTCTTTGCCTTCCTCTGCCGGTGAAACCTTAACAACGATGTCGGCGAACTTACCACGACCACCAGTCTGTTTCTTGAATACCTCGCGGTGATCGACAGTGGCTGTGATAGCCTCTTTGTATGCAACCTGGGGTGCGCCCTGGTTAACTTCAACCTTGAACTCGCGTTTCAGACGGTCGATAAGGATGTCCAAGTGCAACTCGCCCATACCGCTGATTACTATCTGGCCCGAATCCTGGTCGGTCTTCAAAGTAAAGGTTGGGTCCTCTTCTGCCAACTTAATCAAAGCTGCATCAAGTTTCTCCATATCGCCTTGAGTCTTAGGCTCGATGGCGATGCTGATAACCGGTTTCGGGAAGGTCATACTCTCAAGTACAATCGGTGCACTCTCAGCGCACAATGTGTCACCTGTACGGATGTCTTTGAAACCGATACCTGCGCAAATATCACCAGCCTCGATTTTCTCCATCGGGTTCTGGTGGTTCGAATGCATCTGGAACAGACGCGAGATACGCTCTTTCTTGCCTGTACGCATATTCAAAACAGTGTCGCCTGCGTTGAGCACGCCGCTATAAACGCGGATGAAGCATAAGCGGCCCACATACGGGTCGGTGGCAATCTTGAATGCCAGACCGCAGAACGGCTCTTTGGCATCAACTTTTCTGTCTTCCTCAGCCTCAGTTGCCGGGTTTGTGCCGATGATGGCAGGAACGTCAACCGGGCTTGGCAGGAATGCTGCCACAGCGTCCAACAAGCGTTGGATACCTTTGTTCTTAAATGCTGAACCGCACAATACCGGAACAATCATTTGTTGGATTGTGGCACGGCGGATTACGCTCTTAATCTCGTCAACTGTAATTGAATCGGGGTCTTCGAAGAAACGCTCCAACAGAGAGTCGTCGAGTTCGGCAACTGACTCAATCAGTTTTGCGCGATACTCGTTGGCGGTCTCAACCAAATCCTCCGGAATGTCGATGTATTTGTAGGTAGTACCCATCTTCTCATCGTCAATCCAAACGATGGCTTTCATTTCGATAAGGTCGACCAAACCACGGAAATCGGCTTCAGAACCGATTGGAATGTGGATTGTTACGGCGTTTGCGTTCAGACGCTCGCGAATTTGGTTTACAACTGAGAAGTAGTCGGCACCGATACGGTCCATCTTATTGACGAACGCGATACGCGGAACCTGATATTTGTTGGCCTGACGCCAAACTGTCTCCGACTGGGGCTCAACGCCACCAACTGCGCAATAAACGGCAACTGCGCCGTCCAATACGCGAAGACAACGCTCAACCTCAACTGTGAAGTCGACGTGTCCCGGAGTGTCAATCAAGTTGTACTTGTATTCGTTGCCATTGTATTTCCAGAAGCAAGTTGTTGCGGCTGATGTAATGGTAATACCGCGCTCCTGCTCTTGCTCCATCCAGTCCATTGTTGCGGCGCCGTCGTGCACCTCACCAATGCGGTGGGTTATACCTGTGTAAAACAGAATACGCTCTGAAGTTGTAGTTTTTCCGGCATCAATGTGAGCCATAATGCCGAAATTGCGGGTGTATCTAAGATCTCTTGCCATTGTTTTCTTCTAATTAAAAGCGGAAGTGCGAGAATGCCTTGTTGGCCTCTGCCATACGATGTATTTCTTCTTTCCTTTTGAATGCGCCACCCTCTTCGTTGAATGCTGCCATAATCTCGGCAGAAAGTTTGTCGGCCATTGAGCGACCTGCGCGTTTGCGTGCGAACAGAATCATATTCTTCATACTCATAGCCACTTTGCGTGTCTCACGGATTTCTTGTGGAATCTGGAATGTTGCACCACCAACGCGGCGGCTGCGAACCTCGACTTGCGGGGTTACATTCTGCAGGGCCTTCTTCCAAATGTCAAGAGGCGACAATTCGTTGTCTTTCATTTTGGCACCAACTATATCGAGCGAATCGTAGAAAATCTCGAATGCCGTGCTCTTTTTTCCGTCCAACATCAGATTGTTGACAAAACGGGTAACCAATACATCATTGAACTTTGGATCTGGTAACAGAATCCTGCTCTTTGGTTTTGCTTTTCTCATCTTACTATATTATAAATTATTTTTTAGGTCTTTTAGCACCATACTTTGAGCGACGTTGTTTGCGTCCCTCTACTCCCGATGTATCCAAAGCACCACGAATAATGTGGTAACGAACACCTGGTAGATCCTTAACACGACCTCCGCGGATCATCACAATTGAGTGTTCCTGCAAATTGTGACCTTCTCCCGGAATGTAAGAGTTCACTTCCTTACCATTTGTTAAACGAACACGGGCAACTTTACGCATTGCCGAGTTCGGTTTCTTTGGTGTAGTGGTGTAAACACGCACGCACACACCACGGCGTTGTGGGCACGAATCCAAGGCTGGTGCCTTGCTCTTCTTGTCCATTTCTACTCGCCCTTTTCTTACTAATTGTTGTATAGTTGGCATATTATTTATTAATAAAACGTATATAATTCTCCGCAAAATCGGTTCGCAAAGGTAAAAACAATTTCTTCTTAATCAATACTCTCAAAATAAATATTTTGAAAAATGATTTTCACCAGCGCAAAGCCCACGATTTAAGGGGTAAACAACGAATATGATCAATCACCGACACCGTTATGAACACCAGTTAACAACACCACACCACCAACTTTGTTGCAAGATGGCAACAAAAAAAGCGGCAAAACTGCCGCTTTTTTTGCACCTATTATAATATGGTAGATAGTATCAGAACTTCAAGTCGAAACCGACCAGATAGCATCCTTTGGTTTCATCAGTCCAAGCGAACTCTTGCTTTTTGTCGTTAAGCAAGTTGCGTGCATTGAAGAATACAGCATTGTCTTTCCATACCTTGTACGACAACTTGCAGTTCAAAATGAACTTCGGGTCGGCCTCAAATATACCGTTAGATGTTGTATAGGTTTGTTTTGAATAGAAATTACCGCTGGCATAGATATTCAGCTTTTCGATTGGAGTGTAGTTAACACTAAAACCACCGAAGAATGAAGGTGTGGCTTTGTGAGTGATTTCTTTATTCTCATAACGGCCATCGTAATTAACCAATCCAGTGCCTGCAAGTTGCTGAAGAGTTTGGTGATACTCCTCGGCATTGAATTGCTGTTCTGCAATATATGAAGGTATGCCCTGAACATCAATTTCTGCGTTTTCGGCCATCGTATGAACTTGTGTTGCCACCTGATTCCATGCGTCAGAACCTACCATTTGCTTCACCTGTTCTGCAGCCTGTTCTTGAGACATACCAGCCTGCATCATTTGACCAATCAATATCTGCTGGGTAACACCTGCTTCAATCAGCTGCATTCCGCCGGCATCAAGCTGCTGCTGAACTCCCATTTTGAATGGTTTTACAAAATAATCATCAGTACCTTGACCGGTTATGCCTTTTTTACCTTGAGAAGCATTGATTGCGGCAAGCGTTGTCATATCAGTTATGATTTGCGAGTTGTTGTAGCAGTTATGATCTTTCAATTTTGTAACTTGGTATGTACCAAATGCCTTGAAAACCAACTTTTCATTAGCCACCCACTCTGCATTTAATGTAATTCCATACTGGTTTGCTTTAACATCAATGTTCTGATATTTCAAATTAACCTGATATGGGATTGCTGGTGCAGGTACCGCTTGTTTTGCTGAATACACTGTTCCAACTTGAGGCAGATTGACATTTGCCACCATTGAATCGGCACCATGTATATATGTTGTCGAGCTCTCTGGCAACAAACAACCAAAATTCTTGGTTGACGACATGAACACCTCAGCCTCAACAAATACATTACGGACCGGACGAACACGATAGCCCACTTCCACATTCTTTGTAGATGCCAGCTTCTGATCTTTGCTGCCTTCAAACTTTATATGCGACGGAAATGGACGTCCCTGACGGTTCCAATCGAAATTCGAATATGAGTCGACAATGAACGGGCTGCGGTTAGCCATTGAACCAACCACTCGCAACATGTGTTTGTCGTTCAGGTTGTAGCTTGCAACCATCTGGAATGGGAAGTACAAATCGTCAGATGTGTTGAATTTCTCAAAACGTCCGCCCATAATAAAACGGAGTTTCTCATCAAGCATTTTGTAATCGAGACGAAGCGAGCCTGCTATTGAGTTGAAACTGCACTCACCATTCATATAGCCTGATGAATAGATACCTGCGGTATCAGCAATCAGATACGGGGTATCGTCGTATGTCGCACTCTGGTACGAAATACCCGGACGGATATTCAAGCCGCCAACATAAATATCATATTCAGCATTGATGTTGAATGTGCGGGCATCAGCCTTGAAACCAACATTCTTATATACAATGTCCTGCTCGGCAAACAGCATGTTCGACTGCAGTGTAAGACCTTTTGCCTTGCCTATAACATTAAAATATGAGCTTTTTATGTCACGACCTGTTATTGAGATTGACGGGTCGCCAAATGACGATGAGTTGATGTACGAATCCTGATAGCCTCCACTCAAAACAAAGTTGATATCGTCGGCCGGATTGAAATACAAGTTGGCGTTCACACCAAAACGATCAACTGCAGTTTCGGGATACGGATGCCAATCTTCAATCTTCTCCACCGGGTTGAACACTGTCAGCCAATAGCTCGTTTTATCAGGCAATGTTTGGATATCGTCACGGTTGAAAAGTGAATCGTACTGAAACACATAGAATTTATCGGTCGTACGTTTCATTTTCTGATAGTTACCCGAAACGCGGTAACCGAACTTACCGATGTTTTGTCCGAGATTCAAGCTTCCCATATACGAGCCAAGGTTTCCTCCTTGAATTTGTCCGTTAACATGCAATTCCTCTGACTCCGGATTCTTGGTGATGATGTTGATAACACCCGTCACAGCATTGGCGCCATAAAGAGCACTTGCCGCGCCTCGAACCACCTCAATACGATCAACATCGGCAATATCAATCGGGAATGACTCCCAGAACGTACCACCATTTATGTAGTTATAGATTGGACGGTTGTCAATCATAACCAATGTCATTGAGTTCTCGGTGTAAACCGTAAGGTTCTCATCAGGAATGTTGTTATTGCCACGGATGTGGATATCGTAGTTGCCATTGGTCTTTTCACGGACAATAACGCCCGGCACCAGACGCATGGCCTCCTGAATGTTGCGCGCACCTGAAGCCACAATCTCATCATACGAGAGAACGGTTGTTGAAAGCGGCGAGTCGAAACTGCTCTCGGCCTTCTTTGATGCCGAAGTAACATCCTTGTTCAGAAGCATTTCATAAAGCTCGTTGAGCGATACACCCAATATTTTTGTCAACTGCATCACGTCTTCAATTGGCATATCGGCCAATTCGTCGTACGACATTGAAAGGATGTCGTTACGAGTCAACTGTGAAACATCTTTTTTCTGACCGAATGATTGTGCCGAAACCATAGCGGCCAATGTAAAACAGAGTAGTATTTTCTTTAACATGATTACTATTTTAAATATTCGACTAATCCACTGCTATTCCCAAAGACAGAAAACTCTTGCCTGCGTTCACACCTTGCTCGTGCATATGCTTGACGCTGATTTCGAAAGTTTGCTGACCGTCATCCTTGACAAAGTTTATGCCGGACAACGCTGCTGCCATACCAGGTTTATCGGTAACGACAAGCACGCCTTTGTTTGCCACGTTCTGTGTGATTTCGCTCACATTTGCAGATGCTTTTGCAGGAACAAAAACAATGTGGTATTTGGGGCAATCGGCAATCGCCATAATCTCCTCAACCACAATCTTCTGCTGACCGACAGACTTTTTCGCCGTAAAAGCTTTCAATTCATCGGTAATCGGCGAATTACCCAAAACTCCGATTTTAAAATCACCAGAGCGTTTCGCTTCAGGCCATTCCATATACTTAGTGAAATTGTATATGAAGAGAGCCTTAAATTTGTCATCCTGGGCATTTGCCACGTTATATATGACAAACAACATCCCAATAACGAGTAAATAGATTTTCTTCATAAGCATTAAGATTTAATAAAGAAACCGTTACAATTATACATATAATAAATATTCAACCGTTCTATTTGTTATTAGATATTTCATAGCCGCAATTTTTAGTTGCTCTACGAACATCCTCTATTGTGTTTTAATAACAATACAAAGGTGAAACGAATATTTGAAGAAAAAAAACGTCAAAACGCATATGGCGGGGTTGACTTAACAAACGGTAGCTTTGACTTAATAAACGGTAGCTTTGACTTAATAAACGGCAAACGAAAATATCAATATATGTGTTTTTGGAACGTCATTTTCCCATAACTAAGCTGTAAAAAACGCGAGTTCTCGGCAGTTTTCTCATTGCAATTTGACCAAATATGTGCAAAAAAAAGACACTCCATTTAAATTAAACGGAGTGTCTTTAATCGTTTTCTGATATAACACCTAATTATTTATAATTTCCGTAAGCGTCTGTCACAATAACAATTGTGTTGTTCTGTTTTTCTGATGCACCGCCAGCTTGTGGCATTGTAACCTTGCCGACCATAACAATACTGCCAGACTCTAGTTCAATCGCTGCCTGCAAATCGGAACTGCTAGTGGTATTGTAGTTGAAATCAGAATCGGGTTTGTCGTTAACCCCAAGCGACTTATTACTCAATTCGTTCAAATCGGCATCAAGAATCACATATGCGCCCTTGGTTACAACTTGCTTGCTATCGGTATAGAACCGCGAGCCATACAATAACATCTTGCCCGACGACAAGTTCAACACTCCATTGCTTGTGAATTCATTAATGTTGATATTGCGTTTTGTGTTCCCATTGGCATCAAGTTTAATCAACTTGGTCTGCAACATACCCGAGCGCTGTGTCAAACCACAAGCATAATAAATGTCGCCATTGGCTGAAACCGCCAAACTTTGTGAGTAGAAATTTGACGGCATATCAACACCGCTCTTTTTCCAAACAATTCCGCCTTTAGTATCAAGTTTGTAAAGTATTGGAATGTACTCGGTTGCGTTGTCATTATATTTCCTGCCCAAAACCACCATGCTACCCGAATTGTCGGCCACAATTGCATCAGCCGACTCGTTGGTCTCACTCGAAACAATTTTGCTCCATTGCTTGTCTCCCGTCCCCGCATCGAAACTGCTCAATACAATGGCATATTTGTCTTTACTGGCCGACAATGTTGAAACAACCAAAATTTGTTTGTCAACAATAACCTTTCCCACAATGGTTTGGTCTTTCTGATCGGGAAGTAGCGACTGATCAAGTTCCTTATAACTACCTGAAACGGTAAGCTTCACAGGTGATTCGTCAGTATTTGCGAAAATTCCATAATTGCCGTTAGAATATTTTGCAATGGTGCTGACACTATGCAAATTATTTACTGGCAGAATGCTTTCGGATGTTTTGATGAAGCTTTTGTTCAATTCGATAAGCTGAACAGCGGGTTTCTCATATTTCGCATCTGAACATTCATTCAAAATCACCATTCCGTTGTCGTTCATAACAACGTCCAATGTTTTCGAATTGATGAGTTCGGCATTTGTGTTAACGTAGTAGAATACGCCTTGTTGCGCTAATGCACTAATTGTCAACAAAGTTGCCGACAATAGCATTATTGGTTTTGCTCCTTTCATAGACTATTTTTCTAAAAATCGGGTGCAAATATATAAAATTATTGGTGCTGATATACAAAAAACTGAACGCCTGCGGCTCATGAAAGCATCCGCCACCTTAAAACTCATACACCATAATATATTCTTCGTCGTTCTCGCCAATGGTGCGGAAGCCGAGTTTTGTGTACATCCGCGCGGCATAGTTGGCTTTTTGCACTGATAATGACGCTTTTGCATAGCCATGTTGTCGCAGATAGTCGAGCATTGAGCGCATTAGGGTTGTGCCAATGCCGCTTCCGCGATATTCGGGTCTGACCGATATGGCAAACGACGGCACTCCGTCGGCAATGTGGCCAAAATCGGGCATATCGCGAACCCAAACAGCGCCCACAACCGCACCATCGCATTCGGCAACAAGGCAATGGTCGTCGGGCTGCGACCCAAAGCCATCGACATAAACGCGCAACTCTGGCTGGTTGATAATTTCACGCGGCGGCGCCTGAACGCCTTTGGGAATGAAAATGGCCAAGTAGAGAAAATCGTTGAGAAGCGGTAACTCACTGTCCTTCAGGGGTCGAATGGTGGTCATGAAGTTATAGGTTTTAAGTTGGGAAGTTGTAAGTTTTTGAGTTTTAAGTTATAAGTGCATTACGGGGCAAAAATAGAGATTAAAAAACATCAATTACCAAAAATCAATTACCTTCGGTGCATCAAAATATTTTGAACTAAAACTATTTATATGAGAAAGATTTTCACACTTGCTTGCTGTGTTGCAATGCTGGCATCGTGCTCAACGCAGAACAGCACCAACACAAACCCTGTGCTGACTATTGAAGGCGGTCAGGTTCAGGGTGTTAACACCGATATTAAGGGCGTTGTGGTTTACAAGGGAATCCCCTACGCCGCACCACCGACTGGCGAGAACCGCTGGCGCGCACCGCAGCCTGTTGTGCCGTGGCAGGGCGTCAAGGTTTGCGACCAATTCGGCCATCCTGCATTCCAAGCTGCTCACTACGACGGCGGCTACACCACCGAATGGGGCTATGGCGAAGAGAAGGCCTACAGCGAAGACTGCCTTTATCTGAACGTCTACACCAAAGCATCGGCGCAACCTGAAAAGAAACTGCCCGTGGCCATCTGGATTTTCGGTGGCGGACTGCGCGAAGGCTGGGGCTCGGAACCTGAATTCGACGGTCAGGAATGGGCAGCAAAAGACGTGGTTCTGGTTACGTTCAACTACCGCGTGGGACCGTTCGGATTCTTTGCTCACCCCGAAATATCGGCCGAAGACCCCGAGCACGCCACTGGCAACTGGGGCACTCTGGACCAAATTGAAGTTATGAAATGGGTTAAGAAGAACATCGCGCAGTTTGGCGGCGACCCCGACAACGTAATGATTTTCGGACAGAGCGCAGGCGGCCGCAGCACGAAGTTCTTGAGCGCATCGCCACTCACAAAAGGTCTTTATAATAAGGCAGTTATAATGAGCGCAAGCGGACTGCAGAAACCGCTCACCGAAGAAGAACTGGCCCGAATTCCCGCCTTCTTCCGTCAAAGCCAACTCACACTTGCACAGGCCGAAGAACAGATTAAAGAAGTCTGCGACTGGGCTAACCTGAAGACTCTGAAACAGCTGCGCTCGGCATCGACCGAAGAAATATACGCTCTCGGCGCACTCTACGCAAGGGTTACTGGCAAGCGCAGTTGCCTGACCGCGGGCCCAATCACACCGTACATCGACGGCTACGTGCTGCCAAAATCGTTCGACGACGCCTGCCTTGACGGCTCGCTCAACGACGTGCCGTATATGATTGGCTTCACGCTCAACGACGCTGGCAATATGGCTGGACAGATTACCGATTTCTGCCTTAACCGCGAAGAGATTGGCAACAAGGCGTGGGCCTATCAGTTTGCCCGTCCCCTGCCCGACGACGGCAGCCATCCGCAGGATTACCTGAAGGGCGCGTTCCACTCATCGGATTTGTGGTTTGTGTTCAAGTCGCTGAAACACTGCTGGCGCCCGTGGACACAAGGCGACTGGGACCTGTCGGAAAAAATGCTCACCGCGTGGTCGAACTTTGCAAAATACTCTGACCCCAACGGTGCCAACGGCGGCGATTGGAAACCTTACACTAAAGATAATCAGCAGTTTATGCGCTTCAAACTGAACGAGCAAGACGCTGAAGACTCATCGCTTGGCGAACCGCTGAAAGCAGAGCAGAGAACACACTGAAACACAACAAAATACAAAGAGACAGGAATGGGTAAACCGTTCCTGTTTTTTTATGCTACAATTTAAACAAATCTAAAAGGCCACATTCAGCCTGACAATGGCCGCGAATTCAGTTAGTATCAGTATTTTCGTCCACCGCGGTAACTATCGGTGCTTCAATTCTTATGTCCTTCAATCAATGACTCAATAAGTGAAATTCGTAAAATCCGCCGGCACACCTTATATAATAGCAAAAGCCGTATCTTTGCAACCACTGAAAATCGTTGGCGCACAGAGTGCTAGACGCGATTTATCAGATTGAAAGAGTGAAAGTTGGGGACTACAGTCGCCCGGCTTTTTTATTTGATAACCTTAAAAACGAAAGTATCGTGCAAGTAATGAAATTTGGCGGAACTTCAGTAGGTTCGCCTGAACGCATCAGAGAAGTGGCCCGCCTGATTGACGACGGGAAACCGAAAATTGTTGTGCTGTCGGCAATGTCGGGAACGACAAACGCTTTGGTTGAGATTGCCAACTATCTGTATAAGAAGAACTTCGACGGCGCAAACGAGAAAATCAGCCAACTGGAACAGAAATATTTCGGTGTGGTTGACGAACTGTTTACAACGCAGAAATACAAAGAGTTAGGCATCGAACTGATAAACAGCCACTTCAGCCATATCCGCTCGTTCGCCCGCGATATGTTCACAATGTTCGAAGAGAAGGAAATTCTTGCACAAGGCGAGTTAATTTCCACAGCCTTAATGAATTACCACTTGCAAGAGACTGGCCGTCAGTCGCATCTGATTTCGGCGTTGAACTTTATGCGAATCGACAAGAGCGGCGAGCCTGACGACTACTACATCCGCGAGAATCTGCAACGCGAACTGAAGCAGTGCGGTGACTATTATCTGATTATCACACAAGGATTTATCTGCCGCAACGCAATGGGTAACATCGACAACCTGCAACGCGGCGGCAGCGACTATTCGGCTTCGATTATCGGCGCGGCTGTGAATGCTGAAGAAATCATCATCTGGACCGACATCGACGGTATGCACACCAACGACCCGCGCATTGTTGAGCACACACACTCGATTCCCGAGTTGTCGTTCGACGAAGCGGCCGAACTGGCCTATTTCGGTGCGAAAATCCTGCACCCGACCTGCGTAATGCCCGCCAAACTGGCCAACATTCCTGTGCGCATCAAAAACACAATGGAACCGTCGGCACAAGGCACAATCATCAAGAAAGACGTGCCAAAAGTGCCAATCCGCGCCATCGCTGCCAAAGACGGCATCACCGCCATCAAAATCAAGAGCGACCGTATGCTTATGGCGCACGGGTTCCTGCGCAAGGTGTTCGAGATTTTTGAGACTTACGAGACATCTATCGATATGATTACCACGTCGGAAGTGGGCGTTTCGGTCACCATCGACAACACCAAAAACCTTGAGCCGATTGTGAACGAACTGCACAAATACGGCACGGTTGAAGCCGAAGGCGATTATGTAATCATTTGTGTTGTGGGCGATTTGCACTCTAATTCGAAGGGATTTGGCGGCACCATTCTGTCGGCTTTGAACGACATTCCAATCCGTATGATTTCGTACGGCGGCAGCAACTTCAACGTGTCGGTTCTGGTGAAGTCGGAATACAAGAGTCAGGCGCTCAACTGCTTGAGCCATAGCATTTTCACCGACGAAAAATAGTGTCTATGAATTTCGATTTGAAACAATTCGAAGGGCTGAAAACGCCGTTCTACTGGTACGACTCGCAACTGCTCGACCAAACGCTGCAGACCGTGAAATCGCTGGCCGACCGCCACGGCTACCACGTGCACTACGCCGTGAAAGCCAACGGCAACCTTGAGATTCTGCGCCGCGTGAACGCCGCTGGGCTAGGCACCGACTGCGTGAGCGGAAACGAGATTCTGCAAAGCATAGCCGCTGGCATCGCACCCGAGAAAATTGCGTTTGCAGGTGTTGGCAAGAGCGACGAAGAGATTCGCATCGGCTTGGAAAACAATATTTTCTGCTTCAACTGCGAGTCGATTCCCGAAATTGAAGTGATTGACGAGATTGCCGGCCAAATGGGCAGGCGGGCGCACATTGCGCTGCGCATCAACCCCAACGTGCACGCTTCGACGCATCACTATATAACTACCGGCTTGGAAGAGAACAAGTTCGGCATCAACACGTGGGCTTTGGACGACGTGCTGAAGGTGCTGGAACGTACAAAGAACGTTGAACTCATCGGTCTGCACTTCCATATTGGCTCGCAAATTCTTGATATGCAAGATTTTCGCAATCTCTGCACTCGTGTGAACGAGATTCAGGAATGGTTCTACGCACGCAAAATCATTGTTGACCACATCAACGTGGGCGGCGGTCTTGGCGTGAACTACGAACAGCCTGACAAACAGCCGATTCCAACGTTTGAAGAGTATTTCAAGGTGTTTGCAGAGTCGCTGAAACTGCGTCCGAAACAACAACTGCACTTTGAGTTGGGCCGCGCCATTGTTGCACAATGCGGCAGCCTGATAACCAAAGTGTTATACGTCAAAAACGGCACAAACAAGAAGTTCGCCATTGTTGACGCGGGCTTTACTGAACTCATCCGCCCGGCTCTATATCAAGCCGTGCACAAGATTGAGAACATCAGCAGCACCGAGCCCGAAGAAAAGTACGATGTTGTGGGACCAATCTGCGAGTCGTCGGACTGCTTTGCCAAGTCTATCGACCTGGCCGGCTGCCACCGCGGCGACCTGCTTGCCATCCGCACCGCCGGCGCTTACGGCGAAGCAATGGCTTCAACCTACAATCTGCGCACGCTGGTTAAGGGGTATTTTTCGAAGTGATTCGGTATTTAGATAACAACAAACAAAAACGGCAGCCAAATGGTTGCCGTTTTTGTTTGCAATAATATATCAATCACATATTCTCGTCATTCATATACACCAAAAACCATTTCCCGTCAATGAGTTCGAAACGGCACTCGTTGCTGAATCCGCCCCCGTCAACCCACACTTTCTGCGTGAACGACGTTTCGGTTTTTGAGTATTTCACCTTGTACTGATTCTTGTCGACATCGTAGATGCGGGTGCGAAGCATCTGCCAATTTTGCGGCGTCCACGGTGTTGATTTGTCAAGGTTTGTGCTGGCCCCTTTCAATGGAAATTTGATGCGTGACATTTGGAAAGCGCTGTCGGCGTGAAAGCGGTTGTAGAACTTGTCGAAATCTTCGACCTTGGCCACTTTGCGCGGTTTTTTGGTCGTATTGTCCTTGTTGGTTTCGGCAACAGGTCGGGGCGGCGCCGTCTTTTGCGACGAGCGGCAACCCGAAAGCGAAATGCAAACTGCAAACATCATCACTGCGATGATTTTTGCTGGTTGGAAGATATTCGTTTTCATTTTTTACGTTTGATGTCGCAAAAATACAAAAAGCCCACCGCTTTTCAACGATGGGCTTGTTATGTGGTTTAATAAGTAATTATGCCAATGCGTTCACGTGCAAAGCCAAGCTTGATTTCAAGTTAGAAGCTTTGTTCTTGTGAATGATGTTGTTCTTTGCAAGTTTGTCGAGCATAGCATTTACTTTCGGAAGCATTGCTTCTGCATCGGCCTTTACAGTTGTGGCGCGCAAATCGCGGACAGCGTTGCGGGCTGTTTTGGCATAGTACCTATTGTGCTCGTTGCGAGTTTCGGTCTGACGAATTCTTTTCTCTGATGACTTATGATTTGCCATAATGCTATAAATATTTTTAAAAATCCTGTAGTCGGTAGGGGATTCGAACCCCTATGGCAAGAATGAAAATCTTGAATCCTAACCCTTAGATGAACCGACCAAAATGTTAATGAACAGTGCTTAAATCGCTTTGATTTTTAGCGGTGCAAACATACTACATTTTTCTTAATAAAAAACGATAGCTGTAAAAAAAACAGCCAACAAACAGTTTTACACGATACATTATTGTTACACAGACAAATGAACAAAATTCGAATAAACAGACTCTATATATAAGGCAAAATAGATTTTAATTCTGGATGATAAATTACGTTATGATTATGATGTAGAGACGATACGCATCTTCTCGACACCGATTCATCGATTAGCTGATTCCACAAAAAATAATACTTTTGTATTTTGCAAAAAACAGATTGAAAATGGCATTCTTCAGTTTACCCGGTACGCGTCGGTTCGATTACAAGCCAATGTTCTACAACGAGCAAGACGAGAAACGGCGCGAGCGTCAGCAACGCATTGAGCGTGAGGTGAGATACGAAAACGGCGAGCAGCCCGACGAGGCGCCAAACTTCATTCATTTTGCCCGCAAGCAGCGGCAAAAATCGAGCAAGCGTGTCTTGATTATTTTCCTTGCGCTTGCGGCTGTGTATTTCTTTCTGCAACAACGTTTTCTCAGATAATCTATGGCCGACATCATCAATCTTCTGCCCGACCATGTGGCCAACCAAATTGCGGCTGGCGAAGTTGTGCAACGTCCCGCTTCGGTGATTAAGGAACTGGTTGAGAACTCGGTGGATGCGGGCGCCACAAAAATCCAGGTGATTGTGAAAGACGGCGGCAAGACGCTAATACAAGTCATCGACAACGGCTGCGGAATGTCAGCCACCGACGCGCGGATGTGCTTCGAGCGGCACGCCACATCGAAAATTCAACAGGCATCGGATTTGTTTGATATTCAGACGATGGGCTTCCGCGGCGAGGCCATGGCTTCGATTGTGGCCATTGCCACCGTTGAGATGCGCACCCGCAAATATGGCGACGAACTGGGTACTTATATTAAAATGTCAGGGTCGGAAGTTGAGGCGCAAGAACCCACATCGTGCCCCAACGGCACAAACATAATGGTTAAAAATCTGTTCTACAATGTTCCGGCGCGCCGCAAGTTTCTAAAATCGGACAGCACCGAGATGATGCATGTTACCGAAGAGTTCTACCGCGTAGCGCTGGCTCATCCCGACATTGAGATGTCGCTGACACACAACGGAGTAGTGATGCTCAATCTACCTTTGGGCAACACCATGAACCGCATTTTGGGCGTAGCTGGCAAATCGATGAGCAAATGTCTGCTACCAATTGAGTCGGAATCGTCGGTGGCACGAATCAAAGGCTACGTAGGCACCCCGCAGTGCGCAAAAACAAATGCCGATCAATATTTCTTTGTAAATAACAGATTTATGAAGCATGGCAGTTTCGGCAGAGCGGTACAGAAAGCGTATGACAATCTACTGCCGACAGGCAAAAACCCTACGTTTTTCATCTACATTGATGTTGACCCATCGAGCATCGACATAAACATCCACCCTACAAAAACCGAAATTAAATTCGAAAACGAACAATCGATTTGGCCAATAATAAACGCAACCGTGAAAGAGGCACTGGGCAAGTTCAGCGTGGGACCGTCCATCGATTTTGACATTGAGAACCGGCTTGAAATTCCGACTTTCAACAAAAACGATGAGGTGATACCGCCACAAATCCATTATAATGCTGGCTACAACCCATTCGAAAACAGCAATGGCAAGGGTGTGAGCACACAAGCCACATTCCGCAGCCGGATGTCAGACAACACCAACTGGCAGAAACTCTACGGTGCGTTCGAGAGTGGCGGGACTGTCCCAAACATAGAAAACGAGCCGGAACCCGTGCAGCAGCAACTGCCGATTGACGACAGCGCAATGGTTACAACCGACCGGTTCTTCCAACTCAAAGGAAAATACATCCTGACGAGCGTCAAATCGGGATTGATGGTGATTGACCAACAGCGCGCCCACGAACGCATTCTATTCGAGAAAATGCAGCAGCGCATAACCGACAAAGGCGTGTCGCAACGTCTTCTATACCCCGAGCGGCTCGACCTGAACCTGAAGGACACCGACCTATTCCGCCAGATGATTCCTGAACTTGAGAAACTGGGCTTTGAAATCAACGAGTTGGGCGGCAATAGTTTTTCTGTGTCAGCGGTTCCGGCTTCGTTCCCCGAAAAAGACCTGAAAGACTGGGTGAACTCAATGCTGATGCTGACTGGCGAAGAATACATTGCCATGAAGGACTCGATGACTGAGAGCATTGCGGCGTCGCTGGCTTCGCAGATGGCCATCGGATACGGACGGCAACTATCGCAGGACGAAATGGCCGACCTGAACGCACAGCTGTTTGCCTGCAAAATGCCTAATCTGTCACCTTCGGGGCGGCCGGTTGTGGCAATCATCGGCACCGATGACATCGACAAATTATTCAAATAGACTGATATGCAAGGATATAGAACACCGCTATTCGGCAATTTGCCACCCATAATCAAAAACCTGCTGATAGCAAACATTGTGGTTTTTGCTGCCGACCAAATTATTTCTAGAAAGATGGGCATCGATTTAGGTAACTGGTTGGCATTGCACAACTTCCAATCAGATTATTTCAATCCGATTCAGATGGTCACCTATATGTTCATGCACGGCAACGTGGCGCACATCTTCTTCAATATGTTCGCACTAGTAATGTTTGGGCGCGTGCTTGAACAAGTGTGGGGTGGCAAACGGTTCCTGATCTATTATTTTGTGACTGGTATTGGTGCCGCATTGTGCCAAAACATTGTAGGCTATATGACTCTGTCGGAACTTCATACCGAGATTACGGCTTTCATCAACACACCTGACCCTGAGTTGTTTACGCGGCTCATTCGCGGCAATCTCGACCATCCGGCCAAATGGGTGAACGACTTGATCATTGAATATTCGGCATCGCCCGACAATCCGGCACTGATTAGAAGCGCCACACAGACTGCTGTCAGCCTGTTTGCCAACTTTGCCAACGTGCCCACGGTGGGCGCTTCGGGCGCAGTGTTTGGCGTGCTTCTGGCCTTTGGAATGATGTTCCCCAATGTGCAGTTGATGCTCATCTTCCCGCCCATTCCAATCAAGGCTAAATGGTTTGTGCTGGGTTACGGCCTGATTGAACTGATGGCCGTGATTGTGCCGAATGCCAACGACAATGTGGCTCATTTTGCCCACCTTGGCGGAATGTTGTTCGGCTACCTGCTGATAAAATATTGGAAAAAACGCATCGACACCAATCGTGATGTATACTTTTAGTTTATCCGCATGAAAAATAGTCTTTTAGTCATACCAATACTTCTATGCCTTTCGGCGATGACCGTACAGGCGCAGTACATTACAACCAAATCGGGGTTGCAATACAAAATTGACAATCCTGGCAACAACCGTCACCCGCAGAAGGGATGGCGCGTGTGGCTCGAGTACACTGGCCGCCTTGATGACGGCACTGTCTTCGGCTCGACCGACGAAACGGGCAACATCGACATCTGGCTGGGACAGGGACAGGTGATTAAAGGCTGGGAAGAAGCACTGCCGATGATTGGCGAAGGCGGCCGCATCAGTCTGGTTGTGCCGCCGCATCTGGGCTACGGCGACATCGACACCTACGAAGTGCCGCGCAATTCAACTCTGCATTTCGAGATTAAAATGATTCAAGCCGACAGTTTCCCTGCCATTGCGCCCTTCCCCACCAAAGGTCTGAAAGCGCAAAAACTTGCCGGCGGCATCCGTCGCTACACCATCGACCCTGGAAACGGCGGTCCTGCGCGGCCTGGCGACAACATTTATGTGCACTATACAGGCTGGCTACCCGACGGCACCATCTACACTTCGACACGCAACACTGGTGACCCGCGGCGGTTCACGGCTGGCGCTGGCGAGACGTTTGAAGGCATGGACACCGCCCTGCTCTCAATGGCCGAAGGCGCGCGATGCAGATTTGTGATTCCCAACAAGTTGGCATTCGGCGATGAAGGCTACGGCAATCGCATTCCACCCAAAACCGACATCACTCTCGACATTGAGATGGTGCGCATAACGCGCGAGATAAAAGTTGAAAAATGGAACGCCGCCGGCCGCGACACGCTCTCAACTGCAAGTGGTCTACGCTACATTGTTTTTGAACCTGGCATCGGCCCGATGATTAAGAACCGAAGCATTGTAACGGCCCACTATTCAGTCTACCTGCCCGACGGAAAACTGATTGACTCATCTGTGAAACGCGAGCAGCCCATCCGCTACCCTGTGGGTGCAGGGCTCATCATCGAAGGTTGGGAAGAAGCGTCGCTGCTGATGTGCAACGGCTCACGCTTTCAACTGATTGTGCCCGCCCATCTTGCCTACGGCGACGAAGGCCAACCACCATTAATTCCCGCCAACAGCGATTTGATTTTCGATGTTGAAGTTTTGGATGTGATTGAGTGATAAAATGTGAAACGATGAAGCGGTTGCTTATTCTGGCCTACGATTTTCCACCATACGTTTCAGTCGGTGGCTTGCGGCCGTATGCGTGGTATAAATATCTGAAAGAATTTGGCGTTGAGCCGATTGTTGTCACACGGCAGTGGGGAAATGTCTATAGCAACGAGCTCGACTATATTGCACCAGGCTCGTCCGACGAGACACTTGTTGAAGAGACCGAATGCGGCACCATCATCCGCACACCGTACAAGCCGAATCTAGCTAACCAGTTGATGCTCAAATATGGCAAAAACCGTTTTACGCTTGTACGAAAGGCGGTTACGGCTTTCTATGAGTTCACGCAATACCTGTTTTTTGTCGGGCCGAAATCGTGTGTTTATCGTGGTGCGAAAAATTATCTGAGAAACAACAAGGTTGATGCCATAATCGCCACCGGTGAGCCGTTTGTGCTGTTCAAATATGCGTCGGCACTGAGCCGGAAACACAATATTCCGTGGATTGCCGACTACCGCGACCCGTGGACTGAAAACAGGAACCGAAACAAATGGTTTGGCAGATTGAACAAACACTATGAAAGGCGGTTTTCAGCCAACGCAGAATGTGTCATTACTGTTGATGATTTCTTCCGGAAGCAGATAGAAACTAACGTGCACAAGCCTTTCCTCATTATCCCCAACGGCTACAATCCCGACGCCATAAATGCAGTATCAAAAATTAGTCAGGGAATCGATTGCTTGAGATTCGCCTTTGTCGGCACCATCTACAAGTGGCACCCGCTTGAGAGCGTGCTGCATTGTTTTTCGCTTTTTGCCGATTCTGCCACAAAGCCAAAATTCGAATTGAACTTCTTCGGGATAAACAATGCCGACGAATTGAATTCATTGCTGACCGGCAAGTTTCAGAATCTGATTGGGAAAGTGCATGTTATCCCACGGATGGATAATAGTCTGCTGATGCAGCAGTTGGCGAAACACAATGTTATGCTGTTATTCAACTACTACTCTTTCATGGGAACCAAAATATACGATTATCTGGGCTTGAAACGCAAGATACTGCTCTGCTATTCCGACGACAGTGAAGCTCGCCAACTCAAAGAAATGTACTACCCGACAGAAGAAATTGCCGGATTGAGCACCCATCTACAGGAAGACCTGATTAACGCCACACATTCGGGTGTTATTGTAAAAGACAAAAATCATCTGCTGAGTGTGCTGGCTGGTTTATACAACGAGTTCCACAAGACAGGAAACATTGCTTGCAACACTGTTGGCGAAGAAAAGTTTTCGAGAAGAGGTGGTGCAGAAATGCTGGCAAAGATTATTTAAAAAACACCCAAAATAGGTTACCTAAAATAGGCAACCCAAAATAGGTTACCTAAAATAGGTTACCTAAAATAGGTTACCTAAAATAGGTTACCTAAAATAGGTTACC
>CAMKOM010000010.1 GCA_946414435.1 uncultured Bacteroidota bacterium | reverse complement strand
CGGCAATCAGGTTGTCGAGAATGGTGTTGAAACGGCCCACTTTGAACCAGGTCTCTTCGGTGTCGGTGGTGCCGCTGACAAGGTAGAAAACGGGGTATTTCTTATCGGGATTCTGCTCGTATTCGGCAGGCGTATAGACGATTAGCGGACGGTAAACGCCCAACTCTTCCGATTTGTAGTTCATATAGGTGACGCGGCCGTGCGGAACATCGCGAACGGTGTAAAGCATCTCATTGTCAGGTACTTCGAAGAGCGAAGCCTTGAAGTTCTCGTTCGGGAAAACGTTCATATTGGCAGGGTCGGAAATTGAGACGCCATCGACAACAAAGTTGTAAGGATAAATGTCTGATTTCGGGGCGTTTAGGGTTATCGACCAAATGCCGTTGGCGTTCTTCACCATCGGCTGAAGGCCATCGGTGAACTGACTCGAGAACTCAACCTTCTGCGCGTTGGGCGCGAAAACGTTGAATGTGGCCGAACGAAGGCGGGCCTTGGTGTTGTCGAACACCATCTTGTTCTGTGCGCGGTCGAAGTAGAAGTTCATCATATGCATCACGGGCGACACCAGGTTGTTGGCGCGCGGGTTCGACAGGTCTTTGGCCTTGATTCCCTGCAACTCGAGCATCTTCACGGCGTAGCGGCGGCCCAGCATACGGTAGCCTTCGGCCGTAAAGTGCAGTTGGTCAAAGTTTTCGGGGCAACCGCTCGAACTGATTGCGTACGAGTTCTTAATCACTTCGGGCAGGCGGTTGACAATCGGGTTGTGAGCCGCGCAGGTGCCGCCGCGGTCAGAGTTGACGACTTCGCCAGCCAGCAGCGGAACGTTGTCGGGGTTCAGGTTCAGGTCTTTCATCAGGTCGTCGTAAACCGATTTCACCATCCCCAGCCACTCTTCCTGACCAGTGTTGGTCTCGCCTTGGTGCAGCAGAATGCCCTTAATCACGCCGCCCTGTTTCTGCGCGATTTTGGCCATATCGACAAGGCGTTTGTAGGGATTGTTGTCGTACTCTTTCAGCATCCCCACCATCCAGTCGGGGCATTTGGTGCAGTAGGCGGCAATGCTGTCCTTCATAAAGGCCTTGATATCGCATCCGCCAATGGCCACGTTAATGACGCAAATGCTCACGTTTTCGGGCAGATTCTCGACCATTGTGCGGCCGAAGTAATCGACGGGCGTCAAGCCTGTGTTCTCGCGGCACAAGGGCGGAACGGCAGGATAGATTTTGCCCATCTTGCGGCCCATTTTCGGGAAGTCGACGGCGGCCATCATCTTGTAGCGCGGGTCAATGTTCTCGCGGTCAACGTCTTCAATCTTGGCGTTGCCTTCCATATTCGACTGTCCGAAGCAGAGATAAACGTGCATCTCTTTGTTGTCCTTTGCATTAACCGTCAGACTTGCGGCAATGCACATCATTGCTAATAACTTTTTCATTTTTAAGTGTTTAGTGTTTTAGAGTTGAAAGTTTAGAAGTTTAGTGTTTAGAAGTTTAGAATTTATGGTTCGAGAAGTTGAAGGTCAAGTTCTTCTATTTTACGGAATCCCTTGTCGGCTGTGACAAGTGGCAGATTATATTCGAGCGCGGTGGCCGCAACAATGGCATCGGGAAGTTTGGTGCCATACTTGCGTCTAATGAAAATTGCGCGTTCTTTGATTCGGTTATCAAGTGGGATGATAATGCAATCCGATAGGAAAGATTTTAATGCAGTAAGTTCCTTGCTTGTGATATGTGGAAACGATAAAAGTTCCATTTCTGTTATTACAGACGCGATTAGATTACATTTGACATATTCTGTCACAAACGACTTTCCACTGAATATGTATATGATTGCGTTGGTATCTACCACAAAATCAATCCCATTCATCGCGCATTTGCTTTTGAATAGCCAAACCGTCGCCTAAATTCATTGTCCCAAAATACTTTTCGAAATTGCTATTTTTCTTTTCGGTTGCATTTTGTTTTGCCTTACCATTCAATATCAGTCTGATATAGCGTGAAATGTCATCCAAATATTCTTCGGGGACAGACTTGACTTGCTCTATTACCGCATCGTAACTCATATCGTTAAACTTTTTACAAATATAACAAATGATTTATTCACCGATTGATTATCATAGAAAAACGAAGTGCCACCACTTTGTCTTTATATCGGATAAAGTCACAAAACGCACTTATCGCAAAGTGTTGGCAAATTCTAATACGTCAAATTTTTAGAAGATTCCTCCGCAATCACAAATCCCCCGCGCGGCAGCAGTTTCACCGTTTTGGGCAGATTGTTGGCGTCGATATTGGTGATTGTCCACGGGTTATCGGGATTGCCGCTGTCGGTGAACATTTTGAACTTGCCGTTCTTGATAAAATCAAGATTCAGAGCAATTTCGCGTTCGCTGTCGCTGCCGTTGATTCCCGCCACATACCACTTGCCGTTGCGCTCACGAGCCATCACAACGTATTCGCCAGGATAGCCGCAAACGAGTTTCGTCTCGTCCCAAACGGTTGGCAGGTTGGTGAAGAACCGCTGAACTTCAGTTGGTTGCGATAGATAACTTGTCGGGCGGTCGGCAAGGTGCAGCACGGCCGATTCAAAAAGCACCGTCAGTGCCAACTCGTGGGCGTGCGTGGTGATGTGCGGAAACTGCGAATCGGTGAAGGTGCAAGGCGTGTAGTCCATTGAGCCCACCACGCCGCGAGTGAACGGCAGAGTGGCGTTGTGCATTGCGGCCCTGTCGGTCAGGAATGGGGCGTTGTTGTACCATTCGGCGCCCATAACTGCTTCTGTACTAACCAGATTCGGGTAGGTTCGCTGCCAGCCGCGCGGCAGTGTTGCTCCGTGGAAATTGACCAGCAAATGGTGCTTTGCGGCACTCTCGAGCAGTTCAATGCAGTATTGGTTTGTGCGCTGCTTATCGCCTTCAAAGAAATCGATTTTAATGCCTGCTATGCCATTATCTTCCAACCACTTAAACTCTTTTTCACGGTCTTCGGCCTTGTTCAGCCGATATTTCGGCCCAGGGGCGCGGTCAACCCATTTAGTGGTTGAATTATACCACATTAGCAGTTTCACGCCCTTCTGTTTCGCGTAGGCGATGGCTTCGTAGATGTTGCCGCCGTGCATTTCGTCCCATTCGGCGTCGATGAGCGTGTAGGGCAGTTTCAGTTCGGCGGCCAGGTCAATGTATTGTTTTACAATCTGATAATCGCTTGAGCCGTGGTTGTAGGCCCAGTAAATCCACGATGCCACACCAGGCTTAATCCATTCATTATCAGCAATTCTGCACGGCGTGCTCACGTCCGTCACAAGTGTCGATTCCACCACGTCGGCCAGCGACCCGATGATGGCCACGCGCCACGGCGTCTGCCAGCCGTCGCTCAATGCAAGGCGGTTTTCGTCGTTTTGGATTTTGTAACTCGACGCGGCGGTGTTTCTCAAACTTGAGCCGCTGTTTTTGCCTGTCATATCTGCTTCAGTGATAAGAATATACAGACTGTCTTTCGGTTCAAAAAGCGACGGGTAGGCCCAGTGGCAGCCTTCGCGTTCCTTCGGATTTGGCCAGTAAAACTTTTCGTACGAGTCGTCGAAGCGCTGCAGCCAGCGTTTGGCTGAATCGGCAAAATGGTAGGTGGTCTGCTCTTGCAGGAAGTTGCACTCGCTGTAGCCCTTGGCCAGCGCAAAGCGGAAAGCCACGCCGTTGTTGTAGGCGCGCACAATCACGTTCTGCGTGCGGTTGTTGCGGTCAACAAAACTGAAGGTGCGCTCGGTTGCCTGATTGATGCAGTGCAAACGCTTGCCCGACAGCATTTTATAGTTGTCTTGGATGTCGATGGTTTTCGATGCGTTTTTGTACGACAGAAAAGCGTCAGCCCCTTCTGTGAGTCCGAATTTTGGAATCGAAATCACCTTATCCCATTCACCGTCAGTCATATAATAGACGTTGAGCGACGGAATGTTATCGACGTTCAATTCGCATTGGAAACGGATTTTGCCGTTGGGCGATGTCAGGCCCAATTTTTGGTCGAACTTGCCGTCGGCGGCACTCGAAGCACCCAACAACGCAACTATCAGACATACAGCCGATAAGAAGATGCACGCAAGGGCACAAATCAGAAGTGAGCGTTTATTCATTTGTCTAATCGTTTAATTGTTTAATCGGTCAATCGTTTAATCGATTATTCATTTAATTGTATTTTAAGTACTTACCATTCGTTCCCAATCATTCAATTCACCGTTTCACCAGTTCACCAATTCACCGTCAATTCTGCGCAATCACAAATCCGCCGCGCGGCAGCAATTTCACCGTTTTCGGCAGACTGTTGGCGTCGATATTTTCGATTGTCCACGGGCTGTCGGCATTGCCGCTGTCGGCGAACATTGTGAACTTCCCGTCTTTTATAAAATCAAGATTCACAGCAATTTCGCGTTCGTTGTCGGTGCCGTTGATGCCCGCAATGTACCATTTGCCGTTGCTTTGGCGCGCAACAACCGCATAATCAGCAGGATAGCCGCCAACGAATTTCGTCTCGTCCCAAGCGGCAGGCAATTGCCCGAAGAAGTTTTGCACTTCCTGCGGCTGCGCCAGAAGGCTCTCGGGGCGGTCGGCAAGGTGCTGCAGGCCCGACTCAAAGAGCACCGTCAGCGCCAACTCGTGGGCGTGCGTGGTGATGTGCGGATGCTGCGAATCGGAAAAAGCGCACGGCGTGTAGTCCATTGAGCCGACAACGTTGCGCGTGAACGGCAGGGTGGCGTTGTGTGCGGCGGCCTTGTTGGTGAAGGTCGGCACGTTGTTGTACCACTCGGCGCCGTAAACCGCTTCAGTGCTCAACAGATTGGGATAGGTGCGCTGCCAGCCGCGCGGCAGGGTGGCGCCGTGGAAATTCACCGTAAGATGGTGACGTGCAGCCGATTGCAGCAAATCGATGCAATAACTCATATTCATTTGGTTGTCGCCCGAGAAAAAGTCGATTTTCACGCCCGCAACCCCGATTTTCTCAAGCCACGCAAACTCACGCTCTCGGTCTTCGGGTTTGTTCAGACGGAACTTCGGCCCAGGCGCGCCGTCAATCCAGCCAATCGACGAACTGTACCAAATCAGCGGCTTGACATTGTGGTCGACAGCGTATCGCACGGCGTTTTCAATGGTTTTGCCGTCCTTCATTTCGTCCCATTCGGCGTCGATGAGCGCGTACGGAAGTTTCAGACTGACAGCCAAATCCACATATTTTTTGATGATGTTGTAATCGTTCGAGCCGTGATTGTAGGCCCAGTAAATCCACGAAACCACGCCAGGCTCAATCCATTTGGTGTCGTCGATTTTGCAGTCGTCGGCCACGTCGGTAATCAGCGTAGATTCCACAATATCAGCCAGATTGCCGATAATCGCCACGCGCCACGGCGTCAGGTACGAGCCGCTGATTTCGGTCTCGTTCTTGTCGGGGCGGACGTTGAAAATCTCGATGTTGTCGCCGTCGTTCCAAAGGCACGAAGCGCTGTTGTCGGCGCTCACGCCCGATTCGCTCAAAAGCACGAAAACGCTGTCCGACGGCTGCATAAGCGCGGGGTACGACCAGCGGCAGCACCAGCCGTTTTTCACGAAAGTGCCTGAAAAACTGAACACTGCCTTCTGTTTTGCGGTGGTGTCGGGCGTGAAAAATCCTTCGTACGACTCGGCCCACTGCATAAACCAACGGCGCGTGCCTTCTTGAATCTCGTAAGATGTTAATTCTGTGGGGATTGCCATTGCTACGGCCACATTGTGGAACTGATAGCGGAAGGCGATTCCGTTGTTATAGACGCGGAAAATCAGGTTGGTGTTCGGGTCCAGCGCAGCCGTGTACTCGTTGGCCTGATTGGTGCAGTGCGACCGTTTGCCCATAAGCATTGTGTAGTCGGTGTTCACCGCTTGCGCGAATTTCAGTTTGGGTGCGGCGGCAAGGCTGTCGTAGCCGAATCGGGCAATCGTAAGTGCGTCATTATCAAGATATTTGACAATATATTTGCCCGCTTCGGCATAAACGGTTATCCGTCCGTCGGGCGAAACCGCAACTTGCTCCTTTTTTGAACCGCAACTTACTGAAATCAAGGCGATTGCAATTGCAAACAACGATATGGCACTGCGTCTTTTCATATCAATTTATTTTGTCTGATTAACGAATTTGATGGTTCCGTCGGCGTTGAATTCCATTTCGTCAACACACACCGAGCGGCGGCCGATGGCGCCCTTGATGCCGTCGATTTCGAGCGTGGCGTTGTGATAGAACAGCCACCATTTGCCGTTGAACTCAACCACCCCAGGGTGAATCGTGAAACTGTTTTCGGCTTCGCCAGTAACCTGTCCGCGGTGTGTCCACGGGCCTTCAAATGACGGCGCTGTGGCGTAGTCGATGGCTTCCTGACGGTTGCCCCACGACGCGTAAATCAGGTAGCAGGTGTCGTTGTGCTTTGTGAGCCACGGACCTTCGGTGTATTTCGGCACGTTAATCACCTGAATATCACCGTCCAACTCAATCATATTCGGTTTCAGTTTGGCGATGAAGCAGGTGCCGTTACCCCAGCAGAGCCAGGCGTCGTCGCCGTCGATGTAAACGGTCGGGTCGATGTCGTTCCACCAGCCGCGAGCACCGTTAGAAGTCATTGTGTCACAAACGATTGGCTTGCCAAGTGCGTCAACAAACGGGCCTGTTGGCGAGTCGCTCACAGCCACGCCGATTGCGTAGCCGCTGTACGGTTGCTTACCCTGACAGGTGATGTAGTAATAGAATTTGCCGTTGCGCTCAACCGTCTGCGCAGCCCAAGCCGTGCCCACTTTCGGTGTCACGGTGTCGGCCCACGCAAAATCGCCAGGACGCAGCACTGCGCCGTGGTCGGTCCAGGTTTTCATATCGGCTGTCGAGTAGCAGAGCCATTCGGTGATGTTGAATTCCTTGCCGCCACCCGCGCTGTCCTGACCAGGATAGAACTCGTCGTGGCCAACGTACAGATAGAGCCTGTCGCCCGAAACCATTGGCGCGGGGTCGGCAGTGAACTTATTGCGAATGAGCGGGTTGCCTTCGAAAGTGAAGGTGTTTTGCGATTGTTGCGCCGTGCAGCCCACCGCCAGCAGAGCCAGCCCGAAAAGAATGTTCTTGTTCATTTTTGATTTTTTTATTGGTGAATCGGTCAATCGGATAATCGGCAAACTGATTATTAATTCGATTGAACGATTATTCAGTTATACGATTCAATATAATTACTTATTACTTAAACAGATGCGGAATGAACTGATTGAAGCAGCGACGCCAGGTCAGCCATTCGTGGGCGGTGCCTTCCGAAAGGTAGAATTGGGCGTCGGCGCCGCACTCGCGCAATTGTTTCACAAGGTTCTCGGTGCCGAAATTCTCTTCAGAGCCGCAGCCCAGGAAGAAATAGTGGAACTTCTTGTTGAAATCCTTGTCGTTGAAGATGCCGTTGTAGGCCGTCTTGGTGTTCAGACCGAAGATTGCACCGCTGAAAGCACCTGCATACGAGAACACTTCGGGGTTGTTGAACACGGTGTTGAACGTTTGGAAACCACCCCACGAAAGACCAGCCATTGCGCGGTTGTCGCGGTCGGTTTTGGTGCGGAAAGTCTTGTCAATCATAGGAATCAAATCCTTGATAATCACGTCGTAGAACGATGCGCCGAACTCGTTCATTCCGCCTTTGGCAGGATTGAAACCTTCAGCCACGTCGCCGTTGTCCATAACCACAATCATTGGCACCACGTTGCCAGCGGCAATTTGGTTGTCCATAATGTTCTGCATAAAGCCCTGAGTCGACCAGCCAGTCTCGTCTTCGCCCATTCCGTGCTGCAGGTAGAGCACAGGGTAGCGTTTGTCGCCCGATGTCTCGTATTCGGCAGGCGTATAAACCATTGCGCGGCGGAATTTCTGCTGAGTTTCAGAGAAATACTGCACCGAGCGCACCTGTCCGTGCGGCACTTTGGCAGGACGGTAGTAGTCGCCTTCCTTGCCTTCGGGAATCTCAATTCCGCCAGCCACGCGGCTGCAGCCGAAGTAGGTTGTTGTGAGCGGGTCGATGACCGAGATGCCGTCGGCAATCAGGAAATAGTAGTGGAAACCCACAGGCAGTGAGTCAGTTACAACGTTGAAGAATCCGTCGGCGTCTTTCTTCATTTCAAATTTCTTGCTGCAAATGTCAACCGTAAGCGCCTGAGTGTTAGGCGATTTGTAGTGGAAATAAACGCGGTTGTGGCTGTCGGTGCGCGGAAACTCGGCACCAGGAATGTTGGTTTCGGCAGCGCGTGTGTTCTTAATCAGTTCGTCGATGTTGCTGAACGGGTCAGCGTCTTGTGCCACAGCCATAAACGGCACAATGGCGGCAATTGCTAATAAAATCTTTTTCATTTTTTATAGTTTTTTGACATTAAATTCATATTGGCAAACATAATTAAATGGTTTTTAACCACAATTTTCCGCAATATTGAAAATCGGCTTATTCGTGCGCCGCAGATTGGTGTTCGTAGATTTTTTGTTTTGCCTTGCGGCGAATGGCGGCGAATGGCGGCTGTTTTCGCGCATCGTCCCGATGAAATTCCAACGCTGTTTTGGTAGTTATCAGGAATGATAGGAAGAATCAATCAGTTTTTTGCCTCGCGGATGGTGGTGTTTATCATTCGAACCTCGGTCAGGTGGCCGCCCATCCAAACGCTCCAGTACAAGCCGCGTCGGCCGTTTCCGCCGTCAAAATCAATCATATATCGGAGGTCGCCCAAGCGGCAGTCGAACGATTGCTCGCCGATTTTCTTTAAGATGATTTGCCTTCCGCGGCAGACGTTCTCGTTGACGTCGGCGCTCGAGCAGATTTTTCCAATGCCCCAGTTGTCCATCGGCTTAACAATGCCGCTGTCAACGTGAGTCATCACACCGTCAACAAAATAGTTGAACGATACAAGCGCGTCGTCGCTGTAGCCTTTAAACTCCGAGGCATCGATAAAACCGTCGCGGGTTTTCAGCACTCGTTTCTTTCCGTATTGCGTTGCTTTGCAGAAGGTTGCGGTTTTCATAACCAAGTCGCACGGGCGCTTGCTCATCACATATGCTTCAAGCACGTGCGATTTCCCGACAGAATCCAAATTGGCACGCAGTGTTGTCCGCCCGTCGATAATCGGAGCCGAAGTGGTTGTTACAACGTCAGATGTTGTGTATCTGATATTTAGGAACAATGCCGTGGTGTCGGTGGATATGCTGTCGACAGTTACAACCAGTTGGTCGTAGGCGCTGAAGTCGGCCGATGGCTTTTTAACGTCGTCGCCGAACGACCATCCGCAGCCTGACCAGTTTTCGGTATAGTGCATACGGTGTGTTTCCGCGTTGTAATCGCCACGCCAAGTCAGATTCACATCGTCGGGCAGAAGGTCGAATTTTGAGTTGTCGGGCAAGTTGCACGCAACGGCAAAAGCTGCCGTAGCCAGCAATGCAATTTTGTTGAAGAATTTATTCATGTTCCCTTTTCGTTGTTATTAACCGTGACTCATACGCATGGTTTCTATTTTGGTTATGTTTTTTTTTTTTGCACTATTTATACAAAAAAAGCCGGGCGGCGCATTATTCGCATCACCCGGCCAATTCTTTTTGCTGCCAATCAGTTTATGGCTTCGCGAATGGTGGCGTTAAGAATATGTACATCGGTCACGTTGCCACCCGTCCATACAACCCAATACAATCCTCGCTCACCATCATCATCTGCCAATTCAAGCATATATCTAATGTCGCCCAAAAGACACGTAAACGATTGTTCTCCAATCTTTTTAAGCATGATTGTTCTTCCCGGGCATACTGCTTCAATCACATCGGCAATTGAGCACACAATACCAATACCCCAGTTGTTCATAGGCTCGATAGTGCCAGAGTCAGATACGTAGGTCATCTCACCGCCGGCATAGTAATTGAACGAAATCAATGCATCGTCACTATAGCCGTCGAATTCCGACGCATCGATGAAACTGTCATTGACCTTAATTTCATGTTCTTCACCATATTGTGTCGCCTTGCAGAATGTTGCGCTTTTCACAACCAAATCGCACGGACGTTTGCTCATCACATAGGCCTCTACAACATGCGATTTGCCTTTTGGATCAAGATCAACACGCAAGGTTGTACGTCCATTGACAATTGGCGCCGATTCTGATGTTATAATACTCGATGTTGTGTATCTGACATTTAAGTATATTATTGTGGTATCGGAAGTGATGCTGTCTACCGTCACAACCAATTGATCATAATCACTGAAGTTGGCTGCCGGTTTGATACTATCATCGCCAAACGACCAACCGCAGCCCGCCCAGTTTTCCGTATAGTGCATACGATGGGTCTCATTGTTATACTCGCCACGCCATGTTAGATTGACATCGTCAGGATTAAGTTCGTATTTTTTATTGTTTGGCGCGCTGCACGCAACAGCAACCGCTACGCCCAATAATAGAGCAATTCTGTTGAAAGTTTTATTCATATCCCTTTTGTTGTTAACAGGGACTCATACGCATTGTTTCAATTTTGGTTTAGCTTTTTTTGCGCTATTTATACAAATTATACAAAAAGCCGGGCGTGCATCATTTGCGCAGCCCGGCCAAATCAATTTTGCTGTCAATCAGTTGATAGCTTCGCGAATGGTGGCGCCAAGAATATGAACATCAGTAACGTTGCCGCCGGTCCATACATCCCAGTAGAGCCCATGCTCGTCATCAGCGTCAGCATAATCGAGCATATACCGAAGTTCACCCAAACGACATTCAAAAGACTGCTCGCCAATCTTCTTCAGAATCACCCGCCTTCCCGGGCAATTGTTACCAATCAAATCGGCGCTTGAGCAGATAATGCCGATGCCCCAGTTGTTCATTGGCTCAATGGTGCCCGAATCGGAAACGTGAGTCATCTCACCGCCGGCATAATAATTGAACGAAACCATTGCGTCATCGCTGTAACCTTTGAATTCCGCTGCATCAATATAACCATTGTTGATTTTTAATTGATGTTCCTTTTTGTACCGAGTTGCTGTGCTTAAAACAACACTTTTCACAACCATGTCGCACGGATATTTTGACATTACGTAAAACTCAAGCACATGTGATTTGTGCTCGGGATTCAAATCAACATGCAATGTGGTCTTTCCATTGAAAACGGGTGCCGACTCTGATGAGATGATGTCTGTTGTTGTATACCTGACATTCAGGAATAAAGTTGCGGTGTCAGTCGATACACTGTCGACAACAACCACAATCTGGTCATAATTGTCAAAATTGGCTGATGGCAGACCGTTGTCGTCGCCATACTGCCATCCGAAACCAGCCCATTCGCCCGTGTAGTGCATCCAGTGTGTTTTATTGTCATAATCACCGCGCCACGTCAGATTGGCCTTGTCGAGATTCATTACTCGCTTAAGTCCGCCGTGATTGGATGAGCAACTCACTGCTAAAAACGCTATTTCTATCAGCAGTACCAGCCTGCCTAATTTTTTCCCCATCTTTTCAGTTTAGTAGTCAATTGGTTTCTTACGTATTGCTAACATTTTTGTTTCGTACAAATATAATATTTGCGAAGAAACGGCCAATCTGTATTGATAAAATGCCAAACAATCACTATCTGGTTTATTATCAGTACTTTTTATTTGAGCAATCTCTGCAAGCAAGCACAAACCTTTTTGCCGGACAGGCTTGATTTGGCCGATTTCTTCCAAATCGTAGAATTCGTAGTTATGTTCATTGTTTCAAATTTTGCATCATAATTTTGCATTTGCTGCAAGTAATCACGGTGGGTTGGTTCTGCGCAAAGTGATACTTTATCACTTTGCAATTGACACCAAATCGCCCGATGGGCCGAATTCACAAAAAAGCCGCTTCTGAATTACCAGAAAGCGGCTTTTCCAAAATTCAATACTTATGTTTGAGTGATGTTAATCCTTGATAAACCGTAAGTTGCGTGTGAGAATTCCATCCTTGATTCGCACAAGATAAATGCCTTTGGGCAGAGCAGCCACGCTAATGCGCATGCTGGCGGTTCCTGCGGCTTGAATCTTTCCGGCGATGTCTAAAATCTCATAGTTGAATTCGCCGTCGATACCGTCAACAATTACAAAATCGCTTGCCGGGTTCGGATAGAGTGATGCCAACTGTTTCAATTCTTCTTCAATTGCGGTGCGCTTGCTCGGGTCAACTTCGCCCACAATTTTGATTGTTCCGAACGAGAATGCGCTCTGCCATGCGTTGTCCGATGTGGCGTTCCAACTGATTTTGTTATCGCGGCTGCCGCCATTGTCGTCATCGTTAATCATAAATTCAAAACCAATCAGCATATCAGATTTCAGGTCATTGCATTTGATGTTCGACCACGGAATGCTGGCTTCGACGTTGTAGCCGGTGTTTGTGGGCAGCACCACAAATTCGATTCCTTTGCTGTTGTATCCCGATGGGATGGTTGCGATAGTCTTACTATCGTAGTTGAACGAGAACTGAACATCATCAGAATCGTAAGAACTGCCTTTGGAATTGTTGCTGTCGAAATAGAGTTCAACATTGTCGTCTTCGTAAACATTGCCGCCATTGTGCACAAGTTGGTCATC
The DNA here is from genome assembly GCA_946414435.1 of uncultured Bacteroidota bacterium. Lineage (GTDB taxonomy): Bacteria > Bacteroidota > Bacteroidia > Bacteroidales > SZUA-534 > RUG13583. Next base: position 83,191 of record CAMKOM010000010.1, on the reverse strand, counting down.
GGTCACAGTGCAAAGGGCGTATATTTTATTGTCGTCCCAAAGTAATTGGACAGAGCCGCTGCAGTTGTTGCTGCCGTTGCCGCCCGCACCAACAAGCACGTTGTTGGCATAGAGTTTTTCGGCATTGGCCCAAATGTTGTCTGCCTGGCCATCGATAACTGGCGGAACATCAGTCTTTTGAACAGCCAGAATTGGTGTCTCAATGGTTATGGTGATTGTATTGGTTTTCTTATAGAGTCCGGTGGCATCGGTTGCTATGGCGTAAATGTTGTAGACACCGGCATAGAGCCCCGCCAAATTGTAATTGTAGGGCGCTGCGCTGATGCTTTCAACCTTTACGCCGTTCACAAAAAACTCAACCTTTTCAACATCATTGTTGATGTCTTCCACTTCCACTTTTATCGACACCTTATCAGGCACATTGTCAGCCGAGAAGGTAAGATTACCAGTAGGCTCGACAATCCGTGCCTTCGGTTTGTTGGGGTCGGCGGGTTTCCATTCCGCATACCATTCGGCGTATTCATCCTCATCCATGTCGCCAAGGGTCGGATAGCTGCTGCCGCTGGTTACAGTCCGAATCATTGTGTTGACCGAATTATCGCCGAACAAGAATTTCTGAGCGAAGGCCTTGACGGCTGCGTTCTCAGCCGCAGTAGAGCTGCAGTGTCCGTGTCCGCCGTCAATCACAAATCCGAAGCGGTCTTCAATACCGAATGTCTCATATATTTTTTCAACTGCACGGCAGGTAATGTATGTTGAGTAGTCGCAAAGCCATTCCATATCGGGGTTGCCAATCACTAGCAGAGCGCGTGGTGCGCACATAGCCAAAAGCTCGTGGTGGTCGTGCGGCAGAATATCTTGCTTGCCGTTGAAGCTCTGCATACTGGCCATAAACCACGAATAGTTTGTGTTGCCAATGCCTTCAACATTTATTCCGAATTTTTTCGAAGTGCTGGCAATGGTTCGCCAAGCGCTGGCACCGCCGCCGCCCGGTTCTTGTGCAACTGTAAGAGCCACACGCTCATCCAATGCACCGCAGAACATTGCCATTTTGCCTGCATACGAGCATCCGCTCACCGCAATATGCGCCAAATCGATTTTCGTCAGTTGACCTTTTTCTTTCACAATTTCCAAACCATCAATCAAGCGGCTCACGCCCCAGGCCCATTTGCTGTAGTTACCGCTTTCGTAGAGCTCGGGATAGAGTTGGTTGAATTGGTCGTTGGGATAGCGCTGGCTGTCGTTGCCGTACTTGGCCACTTGGTCGTGGCTGAACGACATTGTGGCGCAGCCTTCGAACTGTGCCGACAGGCTCGACATTCCCATGCTGATGAATATCGGGAACGGGCCGTTGCCCTGCGGAAAGCTGATGTCAGACGAGAGCGTGGCAATATTTTCGCCCACCTTGACAGTAACTGTTAGCTTGCCGTTTTCAAACGTTGCGTCAACATCATCGCGGTCAACCTCGGGTTTCTCGCCAATCTCGTAGTATTCCACTTCGGCCTTAATCTCGTTGCGGCGTTTTTCCCAATCGGCAAAATCTTCTGACCGCCCCGAACCGTCGGACCATGCAAACGGGTCGGGTAGTAGAGGGCAGCTTTCCATTTGATTAGGAGTTAGTTTTTGAGGTTTGGCGAAGCTGGCGCCGGTGTTCTCTGTCGGATAGACAAATGGTATGGTTGTCGCCGAAACTTGTTTTTGTTGTGCGTTCGACACTATGGCCGCGCCGCACAAAAACATTATTGCAATAAGTTTAGTGTTCATAAGTTTTATATAAGTGTTCAATAATTAATAGTACGGATAAAATTATCGGGAGCCGATTACGGCGGCTTGTAATTTCAGATATTTCGTTTGTGATTTTAGACAGATTCCTGGAAACACTTCGTACTGATTTGTGTTACAAATGGTTGCGATTGCACTTTTAAATTGTTGGATTTCAAATAAATGTAAATTGTACAATTATCAATCGATTGAAAGACAAATTGGTTGTCGTTTTCTTTTGATGTGGCTATAACCTGCGGAATTTTGATTTTTTCAGAGGAAATATCCCAAAATTGATTCGAATTGTGCCGGTTTGTGGTAATTTTTCTTCAAAAGTGTGGTTTGAAAATCCAATGCGCGGCTCTCTGTTTCTAGCCCTGCATCAGCTTTCAACCCCCCGTTGTTGATAAATCGCCCGACCGCCCAAAATCCAAATTTCTATATTTGGCGAAATTTTCTAAGAATACACCATAATATGGCAATCAGTAACGATAGCAATGCATTGAACAGCATTGTGGGTAGCGATTACGGCGACGACAACATTAAAACGCTCGAAGGCCTTGAACACGTGCGGTTGCGGCCTGGTATGTACATTGGCAAACTGGGTGACGGCAGCAGCGCCGATGACGGCATTTACGTACTACTCAAGGAAGTGATTGACAACTCGATAGACGAGTTCAGAATGAAATTCGGGTCGACCATCGAAATCAGGCTCGAAGACCACACGCTCACCGTACGCGACTATGGCCGCGGTATTCCGCAAGGCAAGATGGTGGCCGCCGTCTCTATTATGAATACTGGTGCAAAGTACGACACCAAATCGTTCCAAAAATCGGTTGGTCTGAACGGCGTGGGTACAAAGGCCGTCAATGCGCTGTCGTCGAAGTTTTCGGTTTGGTCGTTCCGCGACGGAATGGCCAAACAGGCTGATTTTGAAGCGGGTAAACTCATTAAAGAGTACGATTTGCAGCCTACCACCGAGCGCAACGGCACCAAGGTGCAGTTCACGCCTGACGAGTCGGTGTTTGGTCCCTACAACTTCAACACCGACTACATTGAGACAATGTTGCGCAATTACACCTACTTGAACACTGGTCTGACGCTGGTTTTCAACGGTCAGAAGTTTGTGTCGCGCAACGGTTTGCTCGATTTGCTGCAAGAGCGCAACAGCGAAGAGCCGCTCTATCCGATTGTCCACCTGAAAGGCGACGACATCGAAATAGCCTTTACCCACATCGACCAATACGGCGAGGATTATTATTCGTTTGTCAACGGACAGTACACTACGCAGGGCGGAACGCACCAAAGTGCTCTGCGTGAGCATCTTTCGCGCACAATAAAGGATTTTTATCAGAAGAATTTCGAACTCTCTGACATTCGCGGCGGCATTGTGGCAACCATCGCCATCAACGTCATTGAGCCGACGTTCGAGAGTCAGACCAAAGTGAAACTCGGCTCGGCCAATATGGCGCCCGACAAGGACAGCGACGGCCACCCTTACGAGTTGAGCGGTGTGAGTGTGAACAAGTTTGTGGGCGATTTCATCAAGAAGGAAGTTGACGATTTCCTGCACAAGAATCCCGACACGGCCAACATCCTGTTAAAGAAGATACAAGACGCTGAAAAAGAGCGCAAACTAATGTCGGGCGTGCAGAAAAAAGCACGTGATTTGGCCAAAAAAGTCAATCTGCATAACGACAAACTGCGCGACTGCCGTATTCACTTGAACGACAGTAAGGTAACCTATCCGAAAGGCGTTACCGAGAAGTCGGACGTTGAGGATAAGGTGGATTTGCGCTACGAGTCATCGATTTTCATCACCGAGGGTGATTCGGCGTCGGGTTCCATCACCAAGAGCCGAAACGTTGAGACACAGGCGGTTTTCAGCCTTCGCGGTAAGCCGCTCAACTGCTACGGAATGACCAAAAAGGTTGTGTATGAGCACGAAGAGTTCAATAATCTGCAGGCCGCGCTCAACATCGAGGAAAGCCTTGACGACCTTCGCTACAACAAGGTGATAATCGCCACCGATGCCGATGTCGACGGAATGCATATCCGCTTGTTAATCATCACTTTCTTCCTGCAATTCTTCCCCGATTTGATTCGCAAGAACCACGTCTATATTTTGCAGACGCCGCTTTTCCGCGTGCGCAACAAGAAGGTGACGAAATACTGCTACAGCGAGGCAGAGCGCGACGCGGCGGCAAAAGAAATCGGCTCGACGGCAGAGATAACACGATTCAAAGGTTTGGGTGAGATTTCGGCCGATGAGTTTAAATTCTTCATTGGCAAAGACATACGGCTCGATGCAGTGAACGTGAAGAAAGGCGACAGCATAGCCAATTTACTGTCGTACTATATGGGCAAAAATACGCCGCAGCGCCAACAGTTTATCATTGATAATCTGCGAATTGAAGAGGATTTGGTTGAAGAGGAAAAATAATAAGCATAGAATATGTCAGACGAATTTGACGACAAGACACCAATGGATTCTGAAAACGAGGAACTGAACGAAAATCAGGAATCGGCTTCGGAAGAAATTGATTCAGAAGAATTTAATAGCGACGAGAATCAGCCCGAGGATGTCGAAGGCGAGGAAGTATTCGATGTTGAGGACGTGAAGCCGTTCAGCGGACTTGCCAACGACCTGACCGACATCTCGAGTGTTACGGGGATGTATCAGAACTGGTTCCTTGATTACGCTTCGTACGTGATTCTTGACCGCGCCGTTCCACACATCGACGACGGTCTGAAACCCGTGCAGCGCCGCGTTTTGCACGCTATGAAGCGCATCGACGACGGGCGTTACAACAAGGTGGCCAACATTGTGGGGCAGACAATGCAGTTCCACCCGCACGGCGACTCGAGCATCTACACAGCGCTTGTTGGGCTTGGGCAGAAAGACCTGCTCATCGACTGTCAGGGAAACTGGGGCAACATTTTCACTGGCGACGGCGCAGCCGCACCGCGTTACATTGAGGCGCGACTTTCAAAATTCGCTCTCGACGTTGTTTTCTCGCCCAAAATCACCGAATGGCAACTCTCGTACGACGGCCGCAACCGCGAGCCTGTGGCGCTTCCCGTCAAATTCCCGCTTTTGCTGGCGCAAGGCGTTGAGGGCATTGCCGTTGGTCTGGCGTCGAAAATTCTGCCGCACAACTTCAACGAACTCATCGATGCAAGCATTCTCTACCTGCAGGGCAAGCCGTTCGAGATTTATCCCGATTTCCCGACAGGCGGACTCATCGATGTTTCAAAATACAACGATGGTCAGCGCGGCGGCGCGGTACGTGTGCGCACAAGAATTGAGAAAGTCGATAACAAATCGCTGATGATTAAGGACGTGCCGTACGGCAAAAGCACGGCGTCGCTCATCGATACCATATTGAAAGCCAACGAGAAAGGCAAGATAAAAATCAAGAAGGTTGACGACAACACCGCCGCCGAAGTCGAGATTATGGTCTATCTGCAGCCTGGCGTTTCGCCCGACAAGACCATCGACGCGCTTTACGCCTTCACCGACTGCGAGATGTCGATTTCGCCCAACTGCTGCGTGATTGAGAACGAAAAACCTTGCTTCTTGGGCGTGTCGGAACTGCTGCGCCACTCGGCCGACCACACGGTTGAGTTGTTGCGTCAGGAACTGCTTGTCGAACTCGACGAACTGGAGACCGACTGGAACTTCTCGTCGCTCGAAAAACTCTTCATCGAACTTCGGATTTATAAAGATAAGGAATACGAGACTGGCGAGAATTACGATGTGGTAATCAAGCATATACGCAAGCGCATCGAGCCTTACAGCGATAAATTCATCCGCCCCGTCACCGATGACGACATTCGTAAGTTGTTCGAAATCAAGATGCGCCGCATTTTGAAATTCTCGAGCGACGAAGCCGATGCCCACTTGCGCGATTTGGAGACCAATATTGCCGAGGTGAAGAACAATCTGGAGCATATTATCGACTTCGCAATCAATCATTTCCGTCAGATTAAAAAGAAATACGGCAAGGACCGCGACCGCCGCACCGAAATCCGCAGTTTCGACAACATTGAGGTGGCGAAGGTGGCCGAATCGAACCAAAAACTCTACTGCAACCGCGAGGAAGGCTTTGTAGGCACAAGCTTGAAGAAAGACGAATATGTATGCGACTGCTCTGACATCGACGATATAATTATATTCCGCACCGATGGTAAATATCTGGTTACCAAGGTGCAGGACAAGAAATTCGTCGGCAAGGACATTATTCACGTGGCCGTGTTCCGCAAAAACGACGAGCGCACCATCTACAACGCCATCTACCGCGACGGAAAAGAAGGCGCCGTGTATATGAAACGCTTTGCTGTTAAGGGAGTTACACGCGACCGCGAATATGATGTGACGCAGGAAAAGCCTGGCTCGAAAGTGCTCTATTTCACTGCCAACCCCAACGGCGAGGCCGAAACGGTGAAAATCTACCTGCGCCCGAAACCTGGAATGAAAAAACACATTTTCGAACTGGATTTCAGCAAGTTGATGATAAAGGGCCGTCAGAGTCAGGGCAACATTCTAACGCGTCAGCAGGTGCACCGCATCGTGCTCAAAGAGTCGGGTGTGTCAACGCTTGGTGGTTTGAAAATCTGGTTCGACGACGTGGTTATGCGTCTGAGCACCGATGAGCGCGCCATTTACGTTGGTGAGTTCCGTGGCGACGACCGCATTCTGGTCATCACCCGCAGCGGCACCTTCCAACTCACATCGTTCGACCTGACAAACCACTACCCCGAAGATGTGCTGCTCATTGAGAAGTACGTGCCTGGCAAGGTGTTCACCGCCGTTTTCTGGGATGCAGGGCAGAACTTCTACTATATCAAGCGTTTCGAGATTGCCGAATCGAAGAAAACTGAACTCTTTATCAGTCCCGAGGAAGGCTCGCTTTTGGTGCTTCTCACAAGCCACCGCTGGCCGCAAATCCGCGTCACCTTTGGCGGCAAAAACGCCGAGCGGCCTGCCGAGGATATCAATGTCGATGAGTTTATCGGCATTAAGGGCTTCTCGGCCAAAGGCAAGCGCTTGACGACATTCGAAGTTAAGCACATTGAGGAGATTGAACCGATAAAAGAAGACGAACCGATTATTGAAGAGACTGAAAACGGTGATGATGAAGAAGTTACCCCCGTTGAGCCCGACGATACACCCGAGGTAACACCTCCGACGGGGTCAGGGGAACAGATGTCGTTGTTTTAGAAAGAGAAATATTACGATTAACAACAAAAGGCGCTTGATAGGTTCCCATTTCAAGCGCCTAATTTTTGAGCGTCCGTAAAAGTTATAGCGGGCAGTAAATAAAATTATTTCTCGTTTCAGCATTTTTCTCGGTAAACTGTTGCGCATTACACGCTTGCGATGAAATTGGTGCACAAAAATTTCCCCATATTTATAAAAGTACAAAATACTTTTAGATATATTTACCAAATAAAACACACGTGATATGAAACGACACTTGACAACTGCTATCGTGCTTGGCGCGGTTCTGCTATCGTGCAACAACAAGCCCGACAATGACTTGAAACTCTGGTACTCGCAGCCTGCAAAGGCCTGGACCGAGGCGCTACCCATCGGAAACTCGCATTTGGGCGGAATGATTTTCGGCGGCACGGGACACGAGGAAATCCAACTCAACGACGAAACGTTCTGGGCTGGCGGACCGCACAACAACATCCCTGAAAAGGCCAACGCGGCTCTGCCCAAGGTCAGGAAACTGATTTTTGACGGCAAATTTGCTGAAGCACAGGATGTTGTGAATCAAAACTTCTTTACAGGACAGAACGGTATGGGCTATCTGACGCTGGGTAGTCTGTTTATAGATATGTCAGATATTCAGGATGTTAGCAACTATTATCGCGACCTGAACATCAGCAATGCCACAGCCACCACGCGGTTCACGGCCAATGGCTCCAATTTCACTCGCACGGCGTTTGCTTCGATGACTGATAATGTGATAGTTGTGCGCATTGAGTCGGACCAACGGAAGGCGCTGAATTTCGACATCAGTCACAACTGCCCGCTGCCGAACACTATCGAATTGAAAGACAACAAGACAACTACTGTTGGCACGGGCGGCATCGGCAAAGATGAGTGCGTGAAGATGATTGTCAAAATCGATGGCAAGGCGCAGGAAGGTGTTGATGCTAAACTTGGTGATTATTTGGCCGTTACAATCAAAAGCGACGGCACCGACTTGGCTGGCGAGAACAAACTGATGGTTCGCGGCGCAACATCGGCAACCATCTACATTGCATCGGCAACCAACTTTGTGAACTACAACGATGTGAGTGGAAATGCCGAAGAATTGGCTGAATCGGCATTAGCGAAAGCCGTCAAAAAAGATTATAAGCAACTGTTAGCCAATCACATATCGACATACAAAAAACAATTCGACCGCGTGCGGCTTGAGTTGCCAAAATCGGACAGTTCGGCCATTGAGACCGACCGTCGGCTGGAAGCCTTCAACAAGGGCAACGACCAAGCAATGGTGGCGCTGATGTTCCAATACGGGCGCTATCTGCTCATCTCGTCGTCGCAGCCTGGCGGGCAGGCGGCCAACCTGCAAGGCATCTGGAACAATATGGTTGACGCGCCGTGGGACAGCAAATACACCATCAACATCAACGCTGAAATGAACTACTGGCCTGCCGAAGTGACCAACCTGAGCGAGTGCCATCAGCCGCTGTTCTCGCTCATTGGCGACCTTGCGCAGACAGGGCGCGCCACGGCTCGGCAGATGTACAACGCCGACGGCTGGGTGGCTCACCACAACACCGACATCTGGCGTGTGACGGGCCCGATTGACGGCGCCTACTGGGGAATGTGGCCCAACGGCGGCGGCTGGCTCACAACGCACATCTGGCAGCATTATCTGTTCACTGGCGACCGAAAGTTCCTTGCCGACAACTATAACATATTGAAAGAGAGCGCCCGATTCTATATGACGGCAATGGTTGAACACCCCACGCTGGGCTATCTGGTGACCACGCCATCGACATCGCCCGAACACGGCTACACCAACGACGGCTCGTCGATGACGGCGGGTTGCACGATGGACAATCAAATCGCCTTTGATGTTCTTAATCAGGCAATTGCGGCTTCGGCGGTGCTCAATGTTGATGCCGATTTCCGCGATTCGGCGCAGACCGTTCTCGGCCGCATCGCGCCAATGGCGATTGGGCAGCACAACCAACTGCAAGAGTGGCTTGTGGATGCCGACGACCCGACCGACCAACACCGCCACGTGTCGCATCTGTACGGACTTTATCCGTCGAATCAGATTTCGCCGTTCAAGCAGCCGCAACTGTTCGAGGCCGCCAAAAACACGCTCACGCAGCGCGGCGATATGGCCACGGGCTGGTCTATCGGCTGGAAAATCAACCTTTGGGCGCGCCTTTTGGACGGTAACCACGCATATAAAATCATCTGCAATATGCTGAATCTGCTGCCTTCGGGCGGAAACCCGTGGATGACGCGCGGTAACGGCCGCACCTATGCCAATCTGTTCGACGCGCATCCGCCTTTCCAAATTGACGGCAACTTCGGATTTTGCGCTGGTGTGGCCGAAATGCTGCTGCAGAGCCACGACGGTGCCTTGCATCTTCTGCCCGCCCTGCCCGATGTCTGGGCCGACGGCAGTGTGAGCGGCTTGTGCGCCCGCGGCGGGTTTGTGGTTGATATGGACTGGAATGGCGGCAAACTGGCGTCAGCAAAAATCACATCGACCATCGGCGGAACACTGCGAATCCGCTCGGCCGTTGAACTCGAAGGCGCTGGCCTGAAACCCGCCGAAGGCACTTGCCCGAACGCTCTGCTTGTGTCGGCAGATGTGAAAGAGCCGATTGTGTCGGAAAAGGCAAGCATCGGTCAGCCCGAGTTTGGAAAATACTTTGAGTATGATGTGGAAACGGTTAAGGGACAGGAGGTTGAGGTAAGGGCGAAATAATCGATCTTCCAAATAATAAAAAGCGCACCCCGAAGCTACATTGATTGCTTCGGGGTGTTTTTTGTAAAATATGGTTTTCGAGACGATTAAAGCCTGACGCAAAAGCATATGCGTTGTTTTTGGAATTCCAAAAACAATCGATATATTTAAATGCAATTTTGCAAACAAATTAAAATCCGAACATTATGAAAATCTTATTTCCGATTGCCGCTGTTGCAATTCTTTGTGCCTGCACGCGCACCGCACCGAAAACCGAATTTGTTTACCCGCCACACAACCGCACCATTGAGAGTCCCGTTTATGAAGCCAAATCTGGTGCAATGGCGAACGTTAGCATCGAAAAAATTGAGATAACCGACTCGTTGACAAGGCTGTTTATGATTTGGAACAACCCCGATAAGAACGGATTCAAAATCTCGCCCGAATCGTACATTGTTGCCAACGGACAGAAATTGAAAATACTTTCCGACGACAGCATCGACGTCAATCCGCAAAAAGGAGAGAGAGAAGTGCGATTTATTCTTGATTTTCAAGATGTTGACAGTACTGTTCGGACAATCGATTTCCTTGAAGGCGAGGATTTTAGAGATTTCAAAGTTTGGAATATCGCTTTGAATGATTATGCGGCGGCGAGGATAAAGGCTGATGCCGAAGTGCCTGACAGCATTGTGCGCAAGGCCCGGACCGTCAGCAACGACGCTGAAGGTCTTGACAGTCAGTGCCTGATGTGCGGCTTTGCATACATCAAAGGCAAAATTTATGGCTACCACCCGCAAGTATTTAGTGGCTGGGATAACTACGTTTATTGTCTCACAAGCGGAGCTTTGCAAGCACCTACAGAACAATTCGAACCAATAAACAACGATGGCACGTTCCTACTCAAAATACCCGTTACCAAAAAACACCAATATGTAAATTTAAGAATTGCAAATGCAGAATGCGGCAATATCCACGTAGTATGCAACGACACGGTGAGTATGGCCCTGGATTTGAAAGCGGCAATCGACGGATTTCCCGCAGATAGAGAAAACGCATTTAAGAAGGCTTCGTATTTTGGCGGTGCGGATGCCGAAATCAACAATTACGACTTCTGGGTAATTGGCGACTTTAATATGTTTGGTTTGGATAAGCGCGTGTATAAGAGTAAGATGCAAGGAATGACACTGAGTCAGTACACCGATTTTATAATGGCGATGTATCGCGAAAAGCAAAACGAGGTGAACTCGGTGGGAATGCGCCAATCGGAAGTCAACAGTCGAGCTATTAACCGTAAAATCAGAGAGATGTACGATATTATGCTGCGTCAGAATGCTATTCAGGCTTTGGCCCTTTACTATCATTATATTGGCAGCAAAGATGCTAACGGCAATCTGCGAAAAGCCGATGACAATTACTATAACGCTCTAAGAGAGCTGGCAATCAATAACAACAACGACCTTTATAATCACGGCTCGACTGCTCACTTGCTAAATATTGCCCGTAACCTGGCCAACGTACGAACATACTCGTCGCCATATGAGCCTGAATACGAAGTGGTGAGCAAGGAAGGCGAGCCGTTGGTTGTTGAGTTCCGCCCGACGACAAGCGAGAAGAAGGCGCAAGAGATTGCTGAAGAAAAATTTGGTATCACTAACCCGATTTTTAGAGAAACGCAGTACGCACACAATTTATTCAAGCGAGACTCGTGGTTTAATGAGTATGAGCACGTTAGCGACACCATTATGGTCTTGTTGCGCACAATGTCAGATTCAGCGTTTGCTCAATTTGCCGAAAGCGTCAACCGAGGAGTGTACAACCAAACCGACACCATATCGTATTGGCAACACTCTGAAAATGAATCACTGATAGATTCTGTTTTTGTTGAACTGATTAAGGACTTCGAAGGGAAAGTGGTTTTCCTTAACTTTTGGAGCGAAACCTGTGGTCCGTGCCACCGACTTACCGACGAGCTGAAACAGATTGAAAAAGAGTTGCCTATGGACAAAATTGTGTTTATCAATATTTGCAACGACCGAGACACAAGAGAAGAAACGTTCAAAAAGCAAAGCGAAAAATGGGGCAACACAAATTACAGGCTCAGCACCGACACATTTTATATGGTGTATACGAAATTGAACTTTTCGCAGGGCTATCCGCAAGGTGCGATTATCAACAAGAAAGGTCAGGTTGTGAAGAAATATAGTGCGTACCGCACCAATGGCACACCAATCATTAAAGCCGTTCTGCTTGAAGAAGCAGCGAAGTGATTTGGAACAAGGTAAAAATCAACAATTTATTTAGGAAAAATGTGGCCAATAATAAATTTTATGTAATTTTGCAATTGGATTGCAAAATTACATAAAATATGGATTCTATATTCATTAACAGAAAGATAGAAAAATATATTGGCGATATTTTGCCGTATTTTCCTGTATTGACCATAACAGGTCCGCGGCAGTCCGGGAAAACGACTCTCATAAAGAGTCTTTTCCTTGATTATCAGTATTTTTCAATGGAAAATATTGATACTTTGAGTTATGCCATTAGCGACCCACGAGGATTTCTGTCGTCATCGCAAAAAATGATAATAGACGAGGTTCAGAATGCGCCGGCACTTTTGTCGTACATTCAAGGCATTGTCGATGAGGACAATGACCGAAAATTCATTCTTTCGGGCAGTTCACAACTGTTAATGCTCAAGCACGTAACACAATCGCTTGCTGGACGAAGCGCGATAATCGAACTAATGCCGCTGTCGTTCAGAGAGATAGAAAATAGCATATCGAACACTGATTTAAACACACTAATTTACAAAGGTTTTTATCCTGCGAACTACGCGCAGAAAAACAAGCCCGAATATTTCTACCCGAATTATGTTAAAACATATATTGAGCGCGACGTTAGGAACATATTGAATATTACCGACTTGCACAGATTTCAAATGTTTATGAAGTTGTGCGCTGGCCGAATTGGCAGCCTGTTCAACGCTTCGGAACTGTCGAATGAGGTCGGCGTGTCGGTCAACACCATAAAATCGTGGCTCGACGTATTACAGACTTCGTACATAGTAACTCTGCTACAACCCTACTATGACAATATCGGCAAGCGATTGGTGAAAACGCCAAAACTGTACTTCTACGACACTGGACTGGCCTGCTATCTGCTTGACATTGAGAAGCCTGAGCAATTGTCTCACGACAAAATGAAAGGTCACCTTTTCGAGAACCTAATTGTGAGCGAGGCTATTAAGCACCAACTAAATAACGGCAAAAACAATAATCTGTTCTTCTACCGCGACTCGAACAACAACGAGGTTGACTTGCTTCAGGTGAAAAACGGTAACTTTAATGCCATTGAAATTAAATCGGCACAAACATTTGACACAGAATTTCTTAAGGGAATAAATGCGTTTACAAAAGTATTTGGAAACAGAGTATCGTCGAAGAATATCGTCTATTCAGGCGACTACGAGAATAATGGCACAGAGTTTAACTTGTTGAATTACCGCAACATAAATGGTATATTGGATTGATTTATGCAAATTTGCAATCGAATTGCAAATTTGCATAAAATGAATTTTGCGTGGTTGGTTGCGCACAGCAACCATTTGTTATTCAACATCTTCCACATTCAGATTCTTGAACACGAAATCGGGTTCAAAGCCTTTTTGGATTAGGTAGGCGGCGGTTTTGCGGTTGCGCTCGAAGGGCTTCAGAGCGCGCAACTGGCGTAGTTTTTTGTCGCGCTCGGCTTCAAAGGCGCGTTGGTAGTCCGATTCGGGCAACTCGTTAAAGGCTTCATTTATAACCTGTTTGTCGATATGTTTTTGTCGCAGCATCAGAGTGGTTTTCACCCGCCCCCAATGGTTGAAGCGCGTTTTGTCGCGCACGTAGGCGGTGGCAAATCGAAGATTATCGACAAAGCGTTCAGCAACGAGAGAGTCGATAACTCGCTGAATATCTGCCGACTGTACGCCCCAATTGTGCATTTTCTGCTCAAGGTCGAAAGTGCAGCATTCGCCTTTTGCGGCCAAAAAGCGGCAGCGGTCAAGGGCTTCGTCAAAGGTCATTTCGCATTCCATACGGCACTCACCATTCTGTTTTTTTCGTAAAAGTCGCGGTGCAACTCAATGTTGTCAAACCGCATATTCTCAAGCAATTGCACCGTTTCGGGACCAAAACGCTCGTTGATTTCGAAAAACAACATTCCGCCCGATTTAAGCCATTGCTGCGCCAACTCGGCAATGCGGCGGTAGAACAAAAGCGGGTCGGCATCGGGCACGAAAAGCGCCAAATGCGGCTCAAAATCAAGCACATTGCGGCTCATCTGGTTTTTGTCGGTCTCGGTCACGTAGGGCGGATTGCTCACCACAATATCAAGACTCGACGGTACAAATAATTGATTATCAGCAAGAATATCGGCACGAACAAACTCTACCTGCGCGCTGTTCTGCTCGGCATTGCGCCGCGCCACTTCAATCGCGGAAGCGGACACATCGACAGCCGTAACTTGCGCACCATCAATCAGTTTGGCCAACGAAACGGCAATGCAGCCGCTGCCTGTGCCAACATCGGCAATCCGCGGCGACGGCCGTTTGCAGCGCCCGACAATGAGCCGCACCAACTCTTCGGTTTCGGGGCGCGGAATCAGCACATCGCGGCAAACACTGAAAGGCATATCCATAAACCATTCTGTGCCAACCACATACTGCAATGGCTCACCATCGGCAAGCCTTTTTAGCATCAGTTGCAGTTGTTCGTAATCAGTTTCTGATAATTTTGCATCGGGATAGGCGATAACCTGAACGCGCGTGAATCCGAAGTGCTCAAGTAACTCAAACACAACTTGTTGCAATTCGCGCGGCGAGTACACGGGCGCCAACTGGCGGCGCATTTCCGACTGAATGAAGGCTAACGTCCTGTCCATAATGCAAATGTAAACGAGCGCCAATGAACGAGCAAGTGAACGACGAATTTTTTATGCGGCGGTGTCTGCAACTGGCCGCGCTGGGCGTTGGGACGGCTGCCCCGAACCCAATAGTGGGCGCGGTTGTGGTGTGCGACGGCGCGATTATCGGCGAAGGCTACCACCACCGTTGCGGCGAAGCGCACGCCGAAGTGAACGCCATTGCCACCGTCAAAAGTCCCGAATTACTCTGCCGTTCAACCATTTACGTAAGCCTTGAGCCGTGCAGCCATTACGGCAAGACGCCACCCTGCGCCGACCTGATTATCAGCAAGCGCATTCCGAATGTGGTTGTGGGTATGGTTGACCCTTTCGGGAAGGTTAATGGCAACGGAATCAATAAATTGCGCGAGGCAGGCTGCAATGTGAAAGTTGGTGTTTTGGAAGACGAATGCCGACAGTTGAACCGCGCTTTCATCACTTTTCACACTAAAAAACGCCCGTATGTGATTCTGAAATGGGCCGAATCGGCTGATGGCTTCATCGACGGCGAGCGCTCGACAGAAAACAACCGCCCCGTATGGCTCACAAACGACGCCTGCCGTGCGCTGGTTCACCGCTGGCGTGCCGAATCGGGTGCGATAATGGTTGGCTACAACACCGCGCTGCTCGACAATCCGCAACTCAACGTTCGTGCGTGGACTGGCCGCGACCCGCTGCGAATTGTCACCGACCGTGCTCTACAACTGCCTGACAATCTTCATATTTTCGACCACTCGCAACCAACGTGGCGGCTCAACACAATTAATGATAATAGCAGCGAAAACTTACTAAACGTTCTGCTGCCGTGGGGTGACGCAATGCTGCCCGCGCTAATGCAGCGGCTGTACGACGCGCAAATCAACCAACTGATTGTTGAAGGCGGCACGCGTCTGCTGCAATCATTCATCAATGCTGGACTTTGGGACGAAGCTCTGATTTTCAAAAGCCCCGTGGTTTTGGGCGGCGGCGTGAAGGCACCAATTATAGATAAGGGTAGGGGGAGTATTGAAATGATTGGCAATGTCGAACTTTTGACGATTGCTCAATGAAAGCGTTTTTATAACTTGCTTATTTATATTGCTTTATAGCAATTTTGATTAAAAATCTTCATTTTTCTGAAAAAAACTCTTGCACATATCAAAATCAGATTTACTTTTGTACTGTTATATCACACTATAACAGTATAACGGAAATAAAACTATAAACGCAAACACTAAACTTTAAACCTTTAAAGCAATGATACACGTAGAAAACCTGAACTTCGCTTATTCGAAGAAAAAGACAGTCTTCAATGGCTTGAACCTTGACATTCCGACGGGCGGTATAACCGGAATTCTGGGCCCTAACGGCGCTGGAAAAACCACGCTCTTGAAACTCTTGACTGGCCTGATGTTCCCCAAGGCGGGCACCATTAGCGTGATGGGCGACACGCCGGGCGACCGCCTGCCGCGATTCCTTGAGGAACTCTACTATGTGCCCGACGAGTTTATGATTCCCGCCATAAAAGGCTCGCGTTTTGCCGAACTCTACAAACCGTTCTATCCGCGGTTCGACTCGGCGCAGTTCGACCGCCTGCTCACAGATTTTGAAGTGGAAATCGATGAGAAACTCAACAAAACGTCGCTCGGACAGAAGAAGAAGTTTATGGTGGCCTTTGCGCTGGCAACCAACTGTCGTCTGCTGGTGTTCGATGAGCCGACAAACGGAATGGACATTCCCGCCAAAAACGTCTTCCGCAAGGTGGCGGCCGGCTCGCTGCGCGACGACCAACTGATGCTAATCTCAACCCACCAAGTGGCCGACATTAGCCGCCTGATTGACCGCGTGCTGATTATCGACCGCGGACAGGTTCTGCTCAACAGCACCACGTGGGACATCAGCCAACGCTACGCCTTTGTCACAACAGGCTCGGCCGATGGCGCACTCTACGCCGAAGAGGCCCCGGGCGGATTCCGTGCTGTGGTTCCGGCCAACGGCGAGCAAACCGAAATCGACCTTGAACTGCTGTTTAATGCGCGGAAGAATTTGAAATAAAAGTTGAGTCGCTTCGCTTGTTGAGATGTTGAGACGCTTCGCTGTTGAGAAATTGACAACTAAAACTCTAAACTCTTACCACTAAACTCTAAACATTTACAACTATGAACACTAATTTCGATAAGCAACGTTTCGGCAAGTGCCTGAAATACCGGCTGACCGACCGATTTATGATAGCATATTCCATTTTGGCGTTGGTTTGCTGTCTGCCTATGATAGCCGTGGTTTTTGCCACAGGCGCAACGTCTTTTCCGCTGTTGATGTCATGCATATACATGTTGCTTTTCGGTATGGTTTTGGCAGCAAACAAACATTTTGAAACGCTGATGCCTGCCACCGCGTTTGAGAAATTCGCAAGTTACTGCACCGCATTAGTTATTTATATGACTGCGATTTTTGCGGTTGTGGGCTCGGCATCGCTTGTGCTGGCAGCCACAGGAATGCAGCGCAACCCCGATTTTCCGACTATCCGTTTCAGTTATGCACTAGGGGCGATTTTTGCGTCGATGCCGATTAGCATAATAGTCGGCAATCTGCGGCGTGTCAACTCGCAGGGCGCGGGACTTGCCACTCTGCCGTCAATGATTGTGGGTATCGCTCTGTTTTATCTGACTTGGCGGTTCAACTCACTTTGGCTGCTGTTGGCTATAGCCGTTGTTGGGCTTGTGCTGTGGTATTTGGCCTACCGTAGCTACTGC
This sequence comes from uncultured Bacteroidota bacterium, assembly GCA_946414435.1. Lineage (GTDB taxonomy): Bacteria > Bacteroidota > Bacteroidia > Bacteroidales > SZUA-534 > RUG13583. The sequence goes on along the minus strand of CAMKOM010000010.1, from coordinate 65,802 downwards.
CGTCGGGAAGTGTGCTAATTTAGGAATTAGAAATTAGGATTTAGGATTTAGAAATTCAACCTGTTCAACTTGTTCAACCCGTTCAACTTTTAAACTATGAATCAAACATTCAGCATAAAACGTTTTTTGCAGTACTTGCGATTCTTCCTATCATACAATTCGGGTTTAATTCTTATGTGTGTGATTATTTTGGCAATATCCACTTTGTGCTCATTGACAGGTGCACACAAATATGTTGTGTTTGTGTATATGGCGATGATAATGGTTTTGGAATATATGTTCGCACCAATGTATGCCAAAAACATAAACGTCTTCAGTGGCTGTAAGACGATAGAATTCCTTGTTCCCGCTTCGCTGCTCGAAAAATATGTGGCCAAAAACCTTCTGGCGGTTCTGATGCTTCTGATTCCGTTTGGCATTCACGCGGCGGCCTGCGCCTATGGTTTTAACGGTATAACTCGCTATTTTGCTGATGGTTTTGAATTGGGAACAATTGCCAACGGACTGTTTATGGTGTGGCTGTTTCCTGCGTTTTGGAAATTAATTTCGTGGGGGGCAACATTCGTTTTGCACGACACATTGAATGTACAAGTATTTTCCTTAGTTAGTTTTCTGTTCATTTACCTATTCCTGACGCTCTATAACAGTGTCAGCCAATATCCGGCTACAAAGTCTGCAATATTTTTTGTTGTGGCAATCGCCCTTCTGATTATCGATTATTTCATATACAAAAAGAATGATGCTGCTTTATGAATCAGATATTTAACATAAAACGATTCCTTCGTTACATGCGGTTTGTACTGTCGATAAATCGGTGGTATTATGGCATTCTGATGTTGTTCTTCATAATACCTGCCACAGTGCTGTCGCTTTGCGGAGTGGTGCCGGAGTTGGCTTCGATTCTGATAGGCTTCGTTTATATCTGTCTGAACTTTATGCCCAATATTGAGTTGAATAAATATGGCGGCCTGACACGTCTGATGACTATTCCGTCTTCGTGGTTTGAGAAACTGCTATTTGAATGCATCGTACGTTTTTCGGGCATTCTCATTCCTATTGGACTTTGCAGCATTGGTTTTGCTTACGGATTAGGTTCGCCCGAAATGTTTTATTCTGAAGTTTTGTCGATTGGCAGAATCGCAATGCTGTCGGCATTAGCCATGTCTATATTCCTTGTATTCAATTTTGATTCAAGCAGAAAGGGCAAAACAATGACAGGAGACCCAATTGTATTCCCTAATTGGCCATATGTTTTCTGCATGAGCTTCGTTTTTGGTAATATTCATAGTCTGTCGCAATTTATTGACAAATCACAAACTACCATGATTGTCTTTTTTGCGATTGCTGCAATTGAATTTATTGCGGCATTGATTTGGTATCCCAAACGGAGATTGAATGGTCTTAATTGATTAGTTATGAATCAGACCTTTAACATAAAACGCTTCCTTCGCTACACGCGGTTTATCCTGTCGATGAACCGCTGGTATTACGGCGTGCTGCTGGTGCTGTTCACAATACCCGCCACGGTGCTGTCGCTTTGCAGAGTGGCGGAATGGCCTGTTGCGAGTTTGGTGGCAACCGCGTCGTTATGCTTGAGCGTTGCGCCATTTGCCGATTTGACCACATTGGGCGGTTTTGCGCGGCAGATAGCCATTCCCGCTTCGTGGTTCGAGAAACTGATTGTTGAAGTTGCCGCCCGCTTTTGGGTGCTTGTCATTCCGTTCGGAATCCACGCCATAGGTTACGCCTTCGGATTTAATGGAATCTGCTCGGTCTTCGCCGATGGTTTTTCACTTCCAACACTTTCCGCTATGCTGATTTGGACAACTACAACGTTCTTCGGTTTCAATTTTAACAAAGGAAAGGGAAGAAGTATATCAGGAAAAGAAGTGTGTTCAACACCTTGGCCTTTAGCAATTTGTATGGCACTTCAAGGCCCTAATTTTGTGAATTTGCCGAATCTTTTGAAATTCTCACCCACAACCACTAACATTTTGCTGATTGTGAGTGCGGCATTCTTTTTGGCGGCTCTGATTGTATTCCGCAGGAAACGCATTAAATAAACTTTTGAGTTATGAATCAAATATTTAACATAAAACGCTTCCTTCGCTACACACGGTTTATCCTGTCGATGAACCGCTGGTATTACGGCATTTTGTTTGTGGCTTGCGTTCTGCCGGCTTCGGTGCTGTCGGTTTGCGGTCAAGCCAATTTCGCACGTGGATTGTTGTACTTTTCAGTAATGCTTACTTTGGCTTTACCAAGTATTGATAATGTTTATGTGAGAGGTCACAAAATGCGCGAAATTGCAATACCTGTATCGTGGCTCGAAAAACTTATTATCGAGGTTGCTGTCCGTCATTGGACATTAGTTATTCCGTTTATCATTCACGCCGTTGCCGTTGCTATGGGTATAAATGAATTAACCTGTTATTTTGCCGATGGTTTTGAAATTTCAAAATTCCTTTTTTTGCTGGTTTTGACGAATAGTGGATTGATTTGCTGTTTGGCCGCTGATAATTCTTGGTTTTGGAGAGGTTTTAATACAGGAGAAGGAAAAGAGAAACTATCTTTTTACGCTTCCGTGTGGGTTGCTATAATTACCGGTTTTATGGGAGTTTTAGAAGGCTATTCATATTCTAAAATTCCAACAACAATCCCGCTTACAATCATAATCGCATTTTTTGTTACGACTGTGGTTTTCTATCGCAAACGGAAAGGTTATTGAAATGGAATTTAAAGAGCAAAAAGGAATATTTCAACAGATTGCCGACCGCATTTGCGACCGCATATTGCAGGGCGAGTTGAAGGCGGGCGACAAACTGGAGTCGGTGCGCGAACTGGCGGTGACCATTGGTGTGAACCAAAACACCATTATGCGCACCTACAGCGAGTTACTGCGCGACGGCATTCTGAGCAACCAACGCGGCATTGGGTTCTTTGTTGCGCCCGAGGCCCGCGACATAATCCTGGCCAAACGCCGCAACGAATTCTTTAACAACGATTTGCCCCACATTGCCCGTCAAGCACGGCTGCTCGGCATTTCGGCAGAGGAGATTATTGGGAAATTGAAATTGAAGAATGAAAACTACTGAAAAACAGTCCGAAGGACTAAATTTGCATAACCGGCCGCAAGCGCAGCGCAGCCGCCGGTCAAAATATCATATATGGCAACACTCTGAAAGAGTGAACTTTAAGAAGGTTCAGTCTTCCAGACTGCAATCTTGGTTGGTTGTTTCACCACGGGTTGCGCTTCGCTTACCCGCGGTTATGAAAATATTGTCTTTCAGACAATTACTTTATACGTAAAATTTAATTGTATGTCGAACTATAGTTAAAATGGACTAAACTTCTAAACTTTAAACTTTAAACTTCTAAACTTTAAACTTTACACATTACACATTACACATTACACATTAATCTTTAAACTATTTTAAAATGAAAAAGTTAGCATTATTTCTGATGATGGCTGCAATGTCAGCCGCAAGTGCGAGCGCTCAACCGGGCGGCTCAAAATCTGGTTTGCTTTTCGCCAACGCTTCAATCCCCGCCGACGCGCGCTGCGAGTTGAAGTCGGGCATAATCAAGTTCGATGCTGTGACTCAAGGCATTAAGGTGGAAACCACGCAGTATTTCGACGACTACGGCAAGAAACAGGCCGCGGTTGCCGTGGTTGACCAAGGAATGGTGAAAACCGAAACCAAAACGCTGCAGTTCGAAGACACCATTTACCAAATCAATGTGGCTATGAAGATGGGACAGAAAATCGTTTCACCCGAAAAGCCCATTAACTATCTGCAACTTACACCCGATGTGATTGAAAAATACAAAATTCAGGAAGTGGGCACCGAAACCATTGCCGGCCGTCAGTGCAAGAGATATTCGGAGCAGATAACGCAGATGGGGCAGACCGTCAACGTTGAAGTGTGGATATGGAAAGGCGTTGCGCTGAAGTCGGTTATGAAGCTGGGCGACACGGAGATTATGAACCAAACCGCCACCGACATTCAGGAAAACGCCACTATCGACCCGAAAGAGTTCGAGGTTCCCGAAGGTGTGACGTTTATGTAATGAATTTGAGACTGGCAAACAACTAACCATTGTTTCTGTTAATTGTCTGACAGGCAATTATCTCGCAGCAGCGGATGACTTTTCGTCATCCGCTGCGTTGCTTTTCTGCCACCCTTTGTTTTTTAGCCAACCACATACAAATTTTTATTACCTTCGAACGCTTTTTTGGCGGCTTCTGAAGGTCAAAAAGCACAGTTACAATTTAATAGAAACATCGGCAGATTTTGCCGCAAAATTTGAAACAAATGAAAGTTGACGTATTGTTAGGACTTCAATGGGGCGACGAGGGAAAAGGAAAGGTTGTTGACGTGCTCACCCCCAAATACGATGTGGTAACTCGTTTTCAGGGTGGCCCCAATGCTGGGCACACGCTCGAATTCAATGGCGAGAAATATGTGCTGCGGTCGATTCCGTCGGGAATTTTCCAAGGCGACAAGGTAAATATCATCGGCAATGGCGTGGTGCTCGATCCTGCGCTGTTCAAGGCTGAGGCTGAAGCGCTTGCGCAATCGGGCCACGACCTGACCAAACGCCTTTACATCTCAAAGAAGGCGCACTTGATTCTGCCGACTCACCGCTTGCTCGACGCCGCCTACGAGGCAGCAAAGGGCAAGAACAAGGTGGGCACAACAGGCAAGGGCATCGGTCCAACCTATACCGACAAGGTTAGCCGCACGGGCGTTCGCGTAGGCGATATTTTGCTGAATTTCAAAGAGAAATACGCCGCAGCAGTGGCTCGTCACGAGCAGATTCTGAAATCGCTCAATTTTGAATATGACCTGAAGGCTTTGGAGCCCGATTGGTTCGCAGGTATCGAATATCTGAAGAAATTCACTTTCGTGGATAGCGAACACGTTGTAAACAAACTGCTTGCCGACGGCAAATCGGTTCTGGCTGAGGGTGCGCAAGGCACAATGCTCGACATCGATTTTGGCTCATATCCGTTCGTAACTTCTTCAAACACAATATGTGCGGGTGCCTGCACAGGTTTGGGCATCGGTCCGAACAAGATTGGCGAGGTTTACGGCATCTTCAAGGCCTACTGCACACGTGTGGGCGCAGGTCCGTTCCCAACCGAACTGTTTGATAATGTGGGCGAAACCATCTGCCAACTTGGTCACGAGTACGGCGCCGTAACGGGTCGCAAACGCCGTTGCGGTTGGCTCGACCTTGTGGCGCTCAAATACAGCATTATGATTAACGGCATCACCAAACTCATTATGATGAAGAGCGACGTGCTCGACGATTTCGACACCATTAAAATATGCACCGCATACAAAATCGACGGCAAGGAAACCACCGATTTCCCGTTCGATATCGATAGTGTGAAAATCGAGCCCATTTACAAGGAATTCAAGGGGTGGAAGTCCGATTTGACCAAAATCACATCGGAAAGCCAGTTCCCGAAAGCCTTTGCCGACTACATCAAATTCATTGAAAATGAGACAGGTGTACCAGTGAAGATTGTTTCTGTCGGCCCCGACCGCACAGCAACAATTGAAAGATAATCAGGAATTTAGAAATTAGAAGTTAGGATTTAGGATTGCGGTAGGGACGCACCGAGTGCGTCCGTTGTCTGTGGTCTGAAGTCTGAAGTCAAAAGCATATAAAATGAAAACAGTCATCGAGCCGTCAGTCATCGACGGGATAATGAAAGATTTGGAAATCAACGATATAAAGACCGCTTCGATACGTCAGGTGGGTGCCATTGTGCGTGCCGCCGAAAAGCAGACGGGCACCGAGTTCATCCATTTTGAAATGGGTGTGCCAGGCTTGCCGCCGTCGGCTGTGGGCGTTGAGGCCGAATGCGAGGCTCTGCGCCGCGGCGTGGCTTCGAAATACCCGATTATCGACGGTATTCCCGAAGTGAAGGAGCAGGCATCGCGCTTCATCAAGGCGTTTGTCAACACCGACATCAAGCCCGAAGGCTGCATCCCGACTGTGGGCTCAATGCAGGCGTCGTTTGCGTCGCTTATGCTCTGCTCGCAACTCGACCCGAAGAAGGACACCGTGCTCTACATCGACCCAGGATTCCCTGTGCAGAAAATGCAGGCGGGCGTTATCGGCGTCAAGGTGGCGTCGTTCGACATTGCCGATTTCCGTGGCGACAAACTTGAGGCCAAAATCGAGAGTTATTTCAAGCAGGGCAACATCTGCGCGGTGCTCTATTCGAGCCCGAACAACCCGTCGTGGATGTGCCTGAACGACCAGGAGTTGGAAGTCATTGGCCGCCTTGCCACAAAGTATGACGTTGTTGTGATTGAGGACCTTGCGTATATGACAATGGACTTCCGTCAGGATTTTGGCACGCCGTTCCAGCCGCCTTACGTGGCCAGCGTGTCGCACTACACCGACAATTATGTTATGCTTATGAGCGCGTCGAAGATATTCAGTTACGCGGGCCAGCGCATTGCAATGGCTTGCATTTCCGATAAACTCTATCAACGTCATTATCAGTCGCTTAAAGACCGATACAATATTCCGCGCTTTGGCGCCGCCTTCGGTTATGTGTTCCTTTACACCTTCTCGTCGGGCGTGTCGCACTCGGCGCAGTGCGCAATGGCCGCAATGCTGAAAGCCGCTTGCGACGGCACCTACAAGTTTGTGGCCGACATTAAGGAGTATGGCGATAGAGCGCGCAAAATCAAGGAGATAATGGAGCGTCATGGGTTCAATGTTGTTTACGACAAAGACAACACTGTTGACGTGAGCGACGGATTCTTCTTCACCATCGGCTACAAGAATATGCCAGGCGCCGAACTGCTGAAAGAACTTCTGTATTACGGAGTTAGCGGCATCGACCTGTCAACCACGGGCAGCACCCGCAACGGCATCCGCGCCTGCTCATCTAACATTCAGCCGCACCATTATGCGCTGCTTGACGAAAGAATGAAACTGTTTGCGGAGAACCACTAAAGGCGAGAGGGGAGAGTTGAGAGGTAAGAAGTGAATATAATTTGCAAAACAGCAGAGAAATGAGTTACTCATATAGTTTTGAAAAACTCGAAGTTTGGAAAAATGCTCGTGAATTGGCAAAGGCAATATATATTCTTTCTGCCAAATTTTCCAATACAGAAAAGTATGGATTAGCTTCTCAAATCCAACGAGCTGCCGTTTCGGTATCATCAAATATTGCTGAAGGCTCGGGAAGAATCTCACCAAAAGAAAAAATACGATTCATCGAAATAGCGTACGGTTCACTAATGGAAACACTTTCTCAATTGTTTATTGCCAAAGATTTAGATTATATTTCGGATAGCGATATTGCAGAAATCAGACCATTAATTGAGCATATTTCAGCACAATTGAGCGTATTGCGTAATAATTTAGACAAAGAATAACAAAATACTAAACACTAAACACTTACCGCTAAACATTTATAAAAATGGACGGATTTTATTATCAACCTGAAATTGAAAAAATGCCACGCAAGGAACTTGAAGCCTTGCAACTTGAGCGATTGAAATGGACTGTGAAACAGGCGCTTAAGTCGCCTTTCTACTCGAAACTCTATGGTGAGTTGGGCATCACGGCCGACACTATCCAGACGCTTGCCGATTTGCGCAAACTGCCGTTCACCGTTAAACAGGATATGCGCGACAACTATCCGTTTGGTTTTTTGGCAGTTGACAAGAAAGAACTCATCCGTTTACACTCATCGAGCGGCACCACGGGTAACCCAACTGTTATCTGCCATACCAAGCACGACATCGACACTTGGGCAAACCGCGTGGCTCGCAGTTTCTATATGGTGGGCTTGCGCGACACTGACGTGATTCAGAACTCGTCGGGCTACGGAATGTTCACAGGCGGACTTGGAATGCAGGCGGGCATTGAGTGGCTCGGCGCATTGTCGATTCCCGCCGCGGCAGGCAACAGCAAACGTCAGATTAAGTGCATTATGGACTATGGCACCACCGCCATCCACGCCATACCAAGTTATGCGCTGCGCCTTGCCGACGTGTTTGAAGAAGAAGGCATCGACCCGCGCAAAGATACTCACCTGCACACGTTTCTTATTGGTGCTGAACCACATACCGAAGAGACTCGCCGCAAGATTGAAGAGCGCTTCGGCGTGAAGGCCTACAACAGTTTCGGTATGACCGAAATGAGCGGCCCAGGCGTGGCTTTCGAGTGCAAAGAGCAAAATGGAATGCACATTTGGGAAGATTCATATATTGTGGAAATCGTTGACCCAGAGACACTTGAACCTGTGCCAGACGGCGAAGTAGGCGAAATGGTGCTCACCACGCTCGACCGCGAAGGTATGCCGCTCTTGCGCTACCGCACCCGCGACCTTACCCGCATCCTGACAGGTCCGTGCCCCTGCGGCCGCACACACCGCCGCTTGGACCGTATGAAGGGCCGCAGCGACGATATGTTCATTGTCAAGGGCGTGAACATCTTCCCAATTCAGATTGAGAAGATTCTTATGCAGTTCCCCGAGTTGGGCTCGAACTACCTTATCACCATCCAGCCCGTCGACAACAACGACGAGATTATTGTGGAAGTGGAATTGGGCGACCTGCAGACCGACGATTTCGGCAAACTGCAGAGCCTGACAAAGGAAATCACCCATCGGTTGAAAGACGAGATTTTGGTTACGCCGAAGGTGAAACTTGTCGAGCGCGGCTCGCTTCCGCAGTCGGAAGGCAAGGCTGTACGTGTGAAGGATTTGCGTAAATTGGTTTAAAACTCTAAAATTATAAAACTATGACAATCAGTCAAATATCAGTTTTTGTAGAGAACAAGTTCGGACGTTTGAACGAGATTCTCTCATTTTTGAGCAAAGAGAACATCCGCATCATTGCGGCAACCGTTGCCGATACCACCGAGTACGGCATCTTGCGTCTGATAACCACCAACCAGCACAAGGCTTTTCAACTGCTGAAGGCGCAGGGCGTTTCGGCCAACTTGAGCGACGTTCTAGCCGTGAAAACCGACGCCACCGTCGGTAAATTCTCTGAAACAATTGAGTTTTTCACCAAGGCAGGCATCAGCATCGAGTATATGTACTGCTTCTCTGACAACGCCAGCGGTGTGGTCATCTTGCGTCCCAACAATATGGAAGCCGCTCACGAAGTTATCCGCCGCAATTCGTTGAATTGCCTGACGGAAAGCGAGTTGTGCGCGTTGTAGAACTTGTGCCTGATACACAAAAAAGGCCGTTCCCGAGTGGGGGCGGCCTTATTTGTTTTATGGCGGTTGCCGATTATTTCTTCAAGCTTTCTGCCAGCAGTTTCATTTGTGCAAAATCGGCTTTCATCCAGTTGTTCATAAACAGCATCAGAGCGTCGGCCGATTTCACCTTGCCATCGGCGTAGAGTTTTGCGAATTCGCTGATTTTCGCGCTGAAGTCCTTGAACGACTGTTTCATCTGTTTTGCATCGCTGAATCCCGACTCGTCGGCATAACCTTCGATAGTTCCGAAATGGTAAGCGGCGAAATCACTCAGGCTGCGCAACGTGTCTTTCATCTCTTTCTTCGACTTGTTGGCGCGGAACGTTGTGTAGACGGTATTGGCCAGTTCGGTGAGTTGTTTCAGCTGCTCATCAATCTCAATAATTCCGGTTTCGTTAGCGCTGCCCCAGGCAATCAGTTCCTGCTCGCCAACAGCGGCATTGAACTCATTGTCGTCTTCGGCATCTTTTTTAACAGTTTTGCCCGATTTTTTTTGCGCTGCAGCTGTGGGTTCTAGCTGCTGGTTTTCAAGTTCGGCAATCTTCTGTGCGTATTCAGCCTTCTCTTTCTCAAGGTCGTTGAGTGCTTCCTGAGCTTTTACATGGTCGGTAATGTCGATACCAACTTTGACAACCTTGTAGGGTGCGGTTTCATTTTGGTCAAACACTGGCGTGTATGTTTCTTGAATCCACAAATCCTTGTTGTTTAGTGTGATATGGCTGGTTTCGGTAACAACTTGTCCGCGGCGTAGCATGTTCCACATCTGAAGGTAGCTGGTGCGTTTTTCAGGTGTTAGGTCAACACCTTCATCCGATTTTTGTCCAATGATATTTTCTTTTGTCGTGCCGAGCATTTTTGCATAATTGTCGTTGACATTGGTCACCATTCCTTCCATATCGTATTCAACCACAATCATTTTGTCATTTATCACTTTTATGATTGCGTTCGACTCGTTCTCGCGGCGGGCGGCTTCTTCCTGAGTAGCCTGCAGCTCTTCCATGTTCTGCCGCATCTCTTCTTCCTTCGACGCCAACTCTTCGGCCTGCACTTTCGACTGGTTCAGCAGATTGTTGGTGCGCTCGTTGATTTTCACAGTCGATATTGTCGATGCAATACTTTCGCCCACCTTTTCAACAAAGTTGATTTTGTAGTCATCGAGCGTGTGGAATGATGCTAGCTCGATGATACCGAACACATTGTCGTTCAGAACCAGAGGAACAAGCAGTAGGGTTGAGGCGGTGGCGCTTCCCATACCCGATGTTATATTGATGTAGTCCTTCGGGATGTCGGTCATATAGATGGTTTTACGCTCGTAAGCGCAGCGGCCAACCAGGTCTTCACCCACAGCAAAGCGTTTTTGCAGGAACTTCCGTCGGTCGTAGGCAATAGCGGCGGTCATCTCATATTCGGGTTCTTCCTTGGTGTCGTCAAGCACATAGATTGCACCTTGGTTCACATCAATGTATTTAATCAAATTTCGCAGAATCTCGTATGACAAATCGTTGATGTTCTGACTGTTGGTATGTAAAATCTCACCAAATTTCGCTAAACCGGATGTTGCCCAGTTAACCTTCTCATCGGCGATCTTGCGTTCTTTAGCATCTTTATCGGCTTTTATCAGATTGTCACGCATATTGATGAGTGCATTGCCGAGCTTGTCGTTGGCGCTGAGCGCGGTGAATTCGGTATCAAGATTGCCGCTGCCGATCTGTTCCGAGAATTCTGCAGCCTTAATCAGTCCGCAGATAACAGACTTCATCGATTCGTTTATGTTATTGATTTCTGTCATCGGTGTTTCGCTCAGCTCATTGTTGTTCTTGATGTCGCCATCCGAAACATCAACAAGTGCGGCGTTTATGGTTTTTAGCGATTTGCTTATCTTATTGGCAATCAATAACGTGATTGTTGTAAGAATGGCAAAGCAAAAAATCATCAGCAATATTGTTGTGAGAGTGATGTTTTTAGCGTCGCCCAGAACACTCAGTTTCGGAATCAGCACGCAGAGAGTCCATTGCTTGTTTTCTGACAGCCTGATAGGGGTGATGCAAACGACATTCGGTTCAGAGCCTGAGACTTTGCATTCTTCGATGTACGGAATGTGTTCTTTTACATATTTTTCGATACCATATTCGCGGTAGTAGGCCGACAGCACATCGCTCAATTGTTTTCCGCGGTCGTTAGTATTGCTGCTATATGCCACATTACCTTGTCCGGTGACTATGTACACTTTCTCGTTCAGAGTGTCGCCGAAAGCGTATTCGAAACCGTTCAAAAGGCTGTCGACAATTATGCTTGCCGATACCTCGCCGACAAACGAGCCTTCGTATTTTATAGGTGTGGCCAGTCGGCACAGATAAGCGCTCGCGTCCTTGTTCTGCAGTTTTTCCAATGACGGCCCCGACACTTCTTTAAAGTCCGATTCTTCGATGTTCCAGTTGTCATTCATCTTCACCAAGTCGGGGTTCTGCTGAAGTACCTTGCGGTTGTTTTCGTTGGTTATCAGACGGCGTTGGTCTTCATCGGTGTCGTAGTACCCTGCATATAGCGATGCCACGGCTTTGATGGTTGTGTAGTAGTTCGATATTTTTGCCGCAATGGCATCGGCGTTGTTCTCTCCATTCATTGTTACAATGGTCTTCGCGCGGTTTTTCACCATTCTTTTTGTCCGCGATGCGCAGTAGTAAACCGAAAGCGAGAATGTTACCATCGATGTGAGTAAAATACCCACTATCATTCGTGTCCTGATTGATGTTTTTAGTTTCATCGTGTTGTATTTGTGTGTGTTATGACGGCATCTGGTGGAAGCCGGTCATCGTTCAACTTTCAAATTGCTATTTTAAGAAAAATTTCGGAAACGATGGCTTTAAAAGTGTTCTTACGCATATATTTTATTTGTTAGTTGTCATAAATAATTGCAGAAAGGTATAAGTGTTTGATAATCAGAGATGTTTTAATAACAATTTCACTATATTCTTGTCTTTTTCAAAAAAAAACATCTACATTTGATATGCGTTTTATAACCATATAAATCTTTCAATTATGACAAAAAAGTTTTTTTCAGTGGCGATGCTCGCAATGATTGCAACATCGTTTGTCGCCTGTGACAAAGGTGATGATGATAATAGTGGCGGCAATGGCAACGTCAACGAGAACATGAGTGTCAACACTAATGTTGTCGATTTGGGCCTTGAAAGTGGCAACCTTTGGGCCATTTGCAATGTGGGTGCGGCCAACCCATGGGATTATGGCAATTATTACGCTTGGGGCGAAACCCAAACTAAATCCAAATACTATTGGGACACCTACAAATATTGTAATGCTACAAATAGCTCGCTCACAAAATATAATAAGAACGCAAGTAATGGCACAATTGACAACAAGACAACACTCGAACCTGCCGACGATGTTGCTACTGCCGTGTATGGCGCAGATTACTCAATGCCAGCCACAGCCGATTGGGACGAACTAAGCAACCAGTGCTATTGGGTGTGGACGAATAATTACAATGAGCAGAATGTACACGGCTACATAGTTTATCGTGCAAAATCTGATGGCGACAAGGGTGTCAAGGTTTATGTTGGCGGCACAGCGTTAGATTCATATTCGTTGTCCGATGCCCATATTTTCCTTCCCGCGGCAGGTTATCGCTTCAATTCGGGGCCCTATTTTGCAGGTGACGCGGGTTACTATTGGTCGAGTTCGCTCTATGGGAACAAACCGAGCTGCGCCCAGTGCATCGAATTTAACAGCAACAACGTGTACCCGTCGAGCCACAACGACCGCTGCAATGGATTATCTATTCGTCCGCTTAAGCGTCCGTAATGTTGGCATTGTTAAATATGCATAGCACAAAAAAACGCGCTCATTTCCGAGCGCGTTTTTTCTTATTAGGATTCATATATTATCAGTTTGTAAGTCTGATAGTTCCGCTGCTTCCGTCAATGGTGATTTTCTTCGTGTTGTCCACTTCGCCTTTGATAATGGCCGTTGACAGCGGATTCAGCACAGCACGTTCTATCAACCGCTTTATCGGTCGGGCGCCCAAAGTGACGTCGTAGCCTTCGGCGGCAATCAGGTCGATGGCTTGCTCGTTGGCCTCAATGCTGATGCCGTTTTTGGCCAGACGGTCGGCCAGACGGGCAATTTGCAGTTTCACAATCTTGCGCACGTCGTCTTTGAACAGCGGTGTGAACATTATAATCTCGTCAATTCGGTTCAGAAATTCCGGCTTCATCGACGCCCGCAGCAGCCCCATAACTTCGCTTTGCGCCTTGTCCATAACCTCGCGGCGGTTGCTGTCGTTCATTGTCGAGAATTCACGTTGGATGATGTCCGAACCCAAATTCGATGTCATTATTATAATGGTGTTCTTGAAGTTCACCGTCCGGCCCTTGTTGTCGGTCAGCCGGCCGTCGTCGAGCACTTGCAGCAAGATGTTGAACACGTCGGGGTGAGCCTTCTCAATCTCGTCGAGCAGCACAACCGAGTAGGGTTTCCGCCTGACGGCCTCAGTCAGTTGTCCGCCCTCGTCGTAGCCCACATATCCCGGGGGCGCGCCAATCAGCCTCGACACAGAGTGCCGTTCCTGATATTCCGACATATCGATTCTTGTCATTTGGTTCTCGTCGTTGAACAGGAATCCGGCCAGAGCCTTTGCCAGTTCGGTTTTGCCCACGCCCGTGGTGCCCAGAAAGATGAACGACCCGATGGGCTTGTTGGCGTCCTGAAGTCCGGCGCGGCTGCGGCGCACAGCGTTTGCGATGGCCTCGATGGCGTGGTCCTGCCCAATGACGCGCTTGTGCAGTTCGTCTTCAAGGTTGATGAGTTTATCTCGCTCTGTCTGAAGCATTTTCGTCACCGGGATATGTGTCCATTTCGACACCACTTCGGCAATATCTTCAGGTGTCACCACCTCGCGAATCATTGTGTCAGAGCCTTCGAGCAGCGCTTTTTGCTTCTCGATGGCCGCCTCGCACTCTTTGATTCGGCCGTAGCGGATTTCGGCCACCTTGCCGTAGTCGCCGCTGCGTTCGGCCTGTGTGGCTTGATATTTCAAGTCCTCAATCTGTTTTTTCTTGCTTTGGATGTCGTCCAGAATCGCCTTTTCCGACTTCCATTTTGCCATTTTCGATGTCAATTCTGCGTTCTTCGCGTTCAGTTCCTCGCTGATTGAATTGGTTTTAGCCGTGTTACCCTCGCGTTTGATGGCCTCGCGCTCAATTTCCAACTGCATAATGTCGCGCTGCAGTTCGTCGATGTCTTCCGGCACCGAATTCATTTCCAGCCGCAGTTTCGACGCCGCTTCGTCAATCAGGTCGATGGCCTTGTCGGGCAGGAAACGGTCGGTGATGTAGCGGTTCGACAGTTCGACGGCGGCAATTATCGCGTCGTCAAGAATCTGAACCTTATGGTGCATTTCGTACCGCTCTTTCAAGCCACGGAGTATTGATATTGAACTGTTTATGTCGGGTTCGTCAACCATTACAATTTGGAAACGACGTTCAAGCGCCTTGTCTTTCTCAAAATATTTCTGATACTCGTCGAGCGTTGTGGCGCCAATCACGCGCAGGTCGCCACGAGCCAGAGCCGGTTTCAGAATGTTGGCCGCGTCCATTGCGCCCTCGCTCTTTCCGGCGCCCACCAGTGTATGAATTTCGTCGATGAACAGGATTATCTCGCCGTCCGATTTAATTACTTCATTAACAACGCTTTTAAGTCGCTCTTCAAACTCGCCTTTGTATTTTGCGCCTGCAACCAAAGCGCCCATATCAAGCGAGTATAACTTCTTGGTTTTCAGGTTTTCTGGCACGTCGTTCTTGACAATTCGGTGCGCAATGCCTTCGGCGATGGCTGTTTTGCCGGTGCCCGGTTCGCCAATCAGAATAGGGTTGTTCTTCGTTCTTCGGCTCAAAATCTGCAATATACGGCGGATTTCGTCGTCACGGCCAATCACCGGGTCGAGTTTGCCGGTTGCGGCCTGCTCGTTCAGGTTCACGGCGTATTTCGACAGCGCCATATAACTCTCTTCTGCCGATTGGCTCGTAACTTTTTCGCCTTTGGTGATTTCCTTTATACAGTTCTCAACCGATTTGCGGCTCAGTCCTTGGTCTTGCAACAGTTTGGTAATCTGGTCGTTGATGCTGAAGAACGCAACCCATACGTGCTCAACCGAAACAAACTGGTCGCCGTTTTTGGTTGCCGATTGTTGCGCGTTGTTCAGCAGCGCGTTCAAATCCGACGACAGGTACAAACTGCCGCCCGACACACGCGCATACGATTTTATTACGCTGTCAACTATTTGAAGCATAGAGTTTTCCGACACATTGTGCTTTTGCAGAATATATCGGCTGATGCTCTGCTCTTCGGTCAGCAGACCTTTCAGCAAGTGGCCGGTTTCCACAGCTTGGTTGCCTTCGGCTTGCGCAATGTTGAAAGCCTTTTCCAAGACTTCCTGCATCTTGATTGTGAAATTATTCGTGTTCATAGTTTTATTTTTTTGTGTTTTGCCTATGCAGCGTTCAAAATGCGCGCCACGGTTTATGGTTAAATCGCCAATAGTAAGAAATGATATGGTTAATGCTTTGAAAATCATGATTATAATAGCTGTAAAGGTATGGCTGAACGATTATTGACATATTGTCATTGTATGTGGATATTCCGATGACAAAAAGGCATATTTATCAAATAAAAATGCCTGTTTCCGTAAAAAATATGACGTCAAGCATTTTTTTATTGGAAAAAATACATAGTTTTACGCCGCTTTCCAAAAAGGCAATGAGAGAAAAGTACATATTTGATAGTGATAATCTAACTTATGTTGTTGAAAAACAAACGCTTTCGCAAGTTTTTAAACGTTGCGGCAAGTTTTTGTGTGCTTCTTTTGTGCTAGGTGGAATGGTTTTCGGGTTGTCTTATTTCAATTTAATCCCGTCAATCAACTCGCTAAGGTTACAGCAGGAGAGTGAAGCGTGCATTTCCAACATTCATCAGCTCGATACACGCTTTGAGAAAATAGAAGGATTCCTTTCCGAAATCCAAAGCAGGGACGATAGTTGCTATCGCGTTTTGTCATATATGGAGCCGCTTTCTGCCGACAAACGTATGGCAAGTTTCGGTGGTACCAATAAATATGAGAATCTCGAAGGATATTTCAATACCGATTTATTTGTTGATTATAACCGTAAAGTCGACATCCTTTCAAACAAACTGAACTTGCAGGAGCAGTCATATGAAATGGTACTGCGTAACGTGCAGCGAGCCGAAGACAGCCTGCTTAGCATTCCTGGCATTTTGCCTGTCAATCCGCAACACTATAGGGTTTCGTCAACATTCGGTTGGAGAATCCACCCAATCAGCCATAGGCAAATCCACCATGATGGTCTTGACATGGCAGCTCGCGAAGGGAGCAAAGTCTATTCAACAGGTAAAGGTGTTGTGGTGTCCATATCTAACGATCCTCACGGTTATGGTAAGCAAGTGGTTGTTGACCATGGTTACGGTTATAAAACCCGTTATGCGCATTTGAGCAAGTTCTTGGTTCATGTTGGCGATACTGTTAGCCGAGGATCAGAGGTCGGCTTGGTCGGTAATACTGGTATATCAACTGGACCGCACCTTCATTATGAAGTGATGGTGTCTGGTATGCGCAAAAATCCAGATAACTACTTTCTTAAAGATATGACAGCTGTTGAATACGACGAAATGGTCGGTTCTGTAAAAATGCCAGATTGATTTTTCCTCACAATTTTTTTCGTATTCGTAAATAAAGTGTTTTATAATGCTTTTGCGAGTTGTTTTTTTTCGTTACTTGCATATAGTATTTTATAAAACTATGAGAGTACCTATTATTAGTGTTTCGTTACTTGCTTTGCCGTTGCTCTTTGCATCATGCAACAGCGGTGCGCCGAAAACCGGTTCATTAGGGTATTTGAATGATTCGGATATGTCGGTCGACACAACGGCGCAGACAATAAAATTCGGCAACACATTGTTCAGCTTGCCGTCGCCATATCATCTTACAATAATGATTAAAACTTCTGGCACGAAATTCAATGAGAGTCTGCTGAATCCAGTTGAGAATAATCATAATTACACTAGAAATTATAAAAAGTGTGTCAATCTGGGTGTGTATGGCGCCGATTTGGCTTACATGAACATTTATGAACAATCACCGCTGATAATCAATCTGTTTTCGGTAATAAAAAATATAGCGAATGATTTGGACTTGACATCAGCGTTCAGTAGCAGTCTTGTTGAGCGCGTTGAGCGCAATGTTGACAATGCCGACTCGCTTTTGCGCATGATGTCAAACACTTACCGCGATGTGGACGTCTACTTGAAAGAATCACAGCGTCAGCGTGAAGGAGCTTTGGTGCTTGCTGGTGGCTGGATTGAGGCAATGTACATTATGACGCAGCTCGCTAAAGAGAGCCGCAACGAAGCGCTTGTGCAGCGAATCGGCGAAAGCAAGCAGCCGCTTGAGAACCTTATAAAAATCCTGTCACCATATTATTCTAAAGAAGACGAAATTGGTACTTTAGTTGATTCTCTAATTGAATTGACCAGCGATTTCGATGAAGTTGAGCAGCATTATACTTATGTTGTTCCAGAGATCGATATCGATAAAAGAATGACAATAGTCAAATCCGTGACTAAAGTGGATGTCCCGGCGTCCGTCTTGAAGAATATAACACGTAAGGTTGAGGCGATAAGAAAGCAAATTGTAAGTTAACCCAAAATGAAGATGTCAATGATTAGATATATGATGATGTTGTTGGTAATGCTGGCGATTGCCATACCCAACGAGTCGGTTGCCCAGGTTGAATCTACGATAAAAATGTGCCAATCGAAAATGGACGATTCTTATGTGTCGGATGGACAATATTATACTGTCCTGCTGAACAAAGACGATGTAGCAGAGTTTTATGTAACTTTTTACAGCGGCACAATCTATCGTTTGGTTGGATATTGTGGAACAGAAGCAGGAAATCTGGCATTTTCAGTTTATGATCAAGACCGCAACCTATTGTTTACCAACCGCGATTTTGAAAACACCCCCAGTTGGAATTTCAAATTCGAAAATACGATGGATTGCATAATTGAGGCTGAAATTGACTCAAAAGACCTTACATCGGGCATTGCGGTTATGCTAATAGGATTCAAACAATAAAAAACATTTATAGATGAGGGAGAAAGTCCTAAAGGCATTGATGCAGTTGTTCGCCATTATTGTCGGACCAAGATCCAACAATAAAGGCGGCAGGCAGATAGTTGAGGCCTTTCTTCGTCAGCAGCTGCGCGAGAGTGCCGTGGGGGAGTATCTCGACCTTTTCGACGGATTCTATGCTCATTATCAGCGCAAACAATCAGAAAATGATAAAAAAGAGAAAAACCTTGCACTTAATTCGGTCAAGGTTTTGAAAATATGCACACAAATAAATGAAGAGCTCGACATCAGGCAGAAAATGGTGGTTATGGTGCGGTTGCTTGAATTCATAAAAGTGGGGCAGGAGGTGTCGGAGCAGGAGATAGAGTTTGTGCAAGCTGTTTCCGAAAGTTTCTTTTTCACAAGTGAGAATTTCAATCTGCTCAAAGACTTTGTGATGTCCGACGATGGGAACATCCCTGTGTCGTCTCGTTTTTTGCTTATCGACGGTCAAAAGGCATCGACAGTGCCAGACATAAGGCACCTTTACCATGAGACTTTCAATGACAAACTGTGGGTGCTCTATTTCGAGCTGTCGAACATGTATTTGTTCCGTAAGTTCGGTACCGATGAGTTGTATCTAAATGGTCAGATAGTCATCCCTGGCAATGTCTATGTTCTCAATCAGGGCGCGTCGTTGCGTGATGCAAAGATGAAACCTATTTACTATTCCGACATTGTCAACTATTTTTTTGCCGACGAGATAGGCAACAAAATACAGTTCGTGGCCAAAGATGTGGAGTATTATTTCAAGGGGGGAACCAAAGGACTGAACTGTATCAATATTGTTCAAGAGTCAGGCAGCCTTGTCGGGATAATGGGGGCGAGTGGCTCAGGAAAGACCACATTGCTCAATGTGCTCAACGGTAGCGCGCGTCCTTCAAGTGGAACTGTAACCATTAACGGTATTGACATTTATGCAGAAAAAGAAAAGGTTGAGGGGTTGATAGGATATGTGTCGCAAGATGATTTGCTTATCGAAGAACTTACTGTATATCAAAACCTTCTGTTTAACGCGCGCCTTTGTTTCGACGACTTGACGGAGTTCCAGATAAATTGCAAGGTGCTGAAGGTGCTAAAAAGTCTTGGTCTGTTCGACATTAAAGATATGGTTGTGGGAAGTCCGCTCAACAAGAAGATAAGCGGTGGCCAGCGTAAGCGTCTCAACATTGCTTTGGAACTGATACGAGAGCCCGCAATCCTGTTTCTCGATGAGCCAACTTCGGGGTTGTCGTCGCGTGACTCTGAAAACATTATGGATATTTTGAAAGAGATGGCGCTGAAGGGAAAACTGGTGTTCACGGTAATCCACCAGCCTTCGTCCGATATTTTCAAAATGTTTGACAACTTATACATACTCGACCGTGGAGGCTATCTGATTTACGATGGTAATCCAGTTGAGTCCATTATTTATTTCAAAACCAAGGTCCATCAGGCAAACTGGAATGATAGCGAGTGCCATACTTGCGGTAATGTGAATCCAGAACAGATTTTCAACATCGTTGAGTCGCAAATGCTTGATGAGTATGGAAACTTGACGCCGACAAGACGCTTGCAGCCCGATGAGTGGTTCCGCTATTTTCAAGAATCGAGGAAATCATTGCCCGAGCCGGAATTTAAAACAGGCGAATTGCCCGAGAATGCATCGAAAATCCCGGGCAAGCTAAAGCAGTTCAGGGTGTTTGTTGAGCGCGACGTGTTGTCAAAGATAAGCAACCGGCAGTATATGGTGATTAATATTTTGGAATCGCCTGTGCTCGCGTTCCTTCTAGCCTTTATTATCAGGTATTTCAACAAATCGACCGGAACTTACAGTTTCTTTGGTAATGCAAACATCCCGGTCTATATTTTCATGGCTGTTATAGTGGCGATATTTATAGGTCTGTCAGTGAGTGCCGAAGAGATTGTTAAAGACCGGAAAATCCAGAAGCGTGAGCGTTTTCTTAATTTGAGCCGAACAAGCTATTTGTTCTCAAAAATGGCCATTTTGTTTGTAATCTCGGCTATTCAGGCTTTGATGTTTGTGGCTGTAGGCAATCTGGTGCTAGGCATCCGCGGAATGTTCTTCTATTACTGGTTCGCACTGTTCAGCTCGTGGTTTTTTTCGTGCCTGCTCGGGCTCAACATTTCCGACAGTTTCGACACTGTTGTAACCATATACATTCTAATACCATTCCTTGTCATTCCGCAATTAATTCTGAGCGGTATAATAGTTCCGTTTGATAAGCTCAACCCTGCCATTTCGAATCCCGACCGTATTCCGGTTTATGGAGAGATAATAACAGCCCGGTGGGCGTATGAGGCACTGGCTGTGCAGCAGTTCAAGGAAAACGATTTTGAACGAGACTTTTACGAGTACAATAAAATGCTAAGTCAGTGTGATTTCCGCAAGAACTATTGGGTTAAAACTATTGAAAACAAAGTGTCTTATTGCAGACGCAACTATAATAATCCCGCATGCCAAATTAGAGTTAAAAAAGACCTTGAGTTGGTAAGAAACGAATTGGCAAAACCACTTGATGCTATGGGCTATTTCCAGTATGACAAGATAGACAGGTTGTATTTGAACAGGGTTACTCCTGAAATATTCGATAATCTCGATGCATTCCTAAACAAACTTAAGACATACTATTATAAGCAGTATAATCATGTGAACAACCAAAAAGACCAGCTTATCAATTCGATGCAACGTACTGATGAAGAACGGGAACAGTTTATTGAGCGTAAACGTCGTTATAGCAATGAGAACCTGACATCGTTTGTCCGAAATTCAACATCGCTCGATAGAATTATTGAGGTTGACGGAAACCTGTACCAAAAAAGCGACCCGATTTATCTCGATCCGACACATCCGTTCATCAAGGCTCATTTTTATGCGCCTTGCAAGAATCTGTTTGGCCATTCATACCCAACATATTGGGTGAATATGATGGTGATTTGGTTTTATTCTTTGTTGATGTACTTGGCGCTTAAATATCGATTATTGCGCAAGGCTATTGAGTGGTTCTCGCGCTCGAAAATGTAGTCGGTACTACCTTGCATAGTTTAGTTTATGGCGTTTCCTGCCGTTTTTTTGTTGAGAGGACGGTGGAATCTGTGTGTCAGTATAGTATACCCGAGCTTTTGATTCGTTCGACTATCTTTGGGAATGTTGAATAAATCATCAGCCTGTTAATCGAGTTGGTCATATATAGAAAAAGCCAACATAACGAACTTGTAATCAATGTATTGAATACAAATTCGTCCGTTGGCGTAAATCAAAAAAACGAACCGTTCCTGTCAGGCAGGAATTGTCTTTTATGATGAAATATGCAAAATGGTTGGTGTCTATTCAGACATTTCAACCATCTTGAACGGCACTTTTATGATTGATTGGTAATCTTCGCCTGCTTCAAGCATATCTTCGTCGTCTTCTTCGTAGTGCCAAAGAATGACAACTTCGTTGCCGCTTTTGTAGATGGCTTCAAGTTTCTTGAACACGTCAAGAATGCACTTCGAGCTACTTGTGTTGAAGTACTCAAGTTTGATTGCCACTTCAGTTAGCGGAGCTGGCGATGATAAATACTGCTCAAGCCAATCAACCAAAGGCTTGTAGAATTCTACTGAGTTTTCCGGAATAGACCGACCTTTGATTTCAAGCTTACCGTTTGCTTCAAACGATACGGTTGGTGTCTTGGGGGTTCCGATAATAGATATTGGTTCCATTTTATTAAGATTATGGTTTATCAATTAAAAGTAACATCTAAAGTAAAAAAATTATAATCATCACAACAATTAATGAAATTATAATTCAATCTGTTTCCCGATTTTCTTGCAATGTCAATCATTCCAAGTCCGCCGCCGCCCTTTTCCGAGAATGTCTGGTTGTCGAGAATCTCTTTGTACATTTCTTTTTGCCCCTCTTTGTCAAGAGAGTTTATTTTGTCAAGATGGCCTTTTAGAAAAGCCTGCTGTTTTGGAACGACAAAGTTTCCTGTAACAACGTGATAGTGCTCGGCACGCTTCGAAAGCAAGCAGACTCCGATTCTTCCGCAGAAGTCGTCATCTTTATGGCTTGGAACGGCTGACGCGTGGTGATACAGATTTTGCAGACACTCAACCAAGACGTTGTAGATTTTCTTTCGGATGGGTAACGGCGTATTTTCCAATTGACGCTCAATCACGTCTAGCGATTGCGCAATCAGTTGGTCGGTGACTTCGCCTTTGAAAAGGTAAATGACATCGTCCGATGTAACCGTTTTATACCAATTGTTTATATCTATCGACATATTGGTTTAGCATCTTTTGCAAAGATATAAAAATGCAATCGAATTTGACAATGAATATTGGTGTGTTATGAACAATATTGTGGTGTATTATTTTTTGATGGGACAAATGACCAATGTGTGTCAGTCAATTATTGCTCCGCCGACAAGGTCGTCGCCTTGGTAGAAAACAACCGACTGGCCGGGAGAAATTGATTCCACGGGTTCGCTGAAATTGACATTTACCTTCTGCCCGCTGACAAAGATTGTCGCTGTTGCTCCTTTACTACGGTAACGGATGCGGGCTTCAACAGTTATGGGATTTTCGGGCGGTGCGATTTTCGTGAAATTAAAATCCGATGCGGTGAGCGATTGGCTTAGCAATTGGTCGCGAGCCCCGAGAGTCACCGTGTTTGCCGCAGAGTCGATTCGTGAGACATACATTGGCTGTCCCAATGCAATTTCGAGTCCTTTGCGCTGCCCGATGGTGTAGTTGGTGTAGCCTTTATGCTGTCCGAGAATGCGGCCGTTGGCGTCGATAAAGTTGCCGGGGCCGATTGCTGAGTATTCGGGCGAATTACTGCTCAAAAAATTACGGTAGTCGTTGTCCGGGACAAAGCATATCTCTTGTGACTCACGTTTTTTTGACAACTTGACGTAACCGCGGTCGGCAGCCATTTGGCGTACTTGCTGTTTGGTGAATCCGCCCAACGGGAAAATGGTGCGGCTCAGGTTGTCGGATGTAAGTTGCCACAGAAAATATGATTGGTCTTTGCTGTTGTCAGTGCCTTTGCTGATGAAGTGTCGTCCATCTGTGCAGCCGATGCGGGCGTAGTGCCCGGTGGCGATGAACTGACAGCCCAATTTGTCAGCCATTTCGAGCAACGCCCCCCATTTGATGTATTTGTTGCAGACCACGCATGGATTGGGTGTGCGGCCTTTCAGGTATTCGCTGATGAAATTGCTGACAACCGTATTGCGGAATAGTTCGCGTATGTCAAGGATTTGATGGTTGAATCCTAAATCTTCGGCGATATGTTTGGCTTCAAAAATTGAATCGACTGAGCAGCATCCCGTTTCGCGTTCCATGCAGGCTTTTGATATGCTGTCCCAAGAACGGAAAGTGACGCCTTCGAGTTCGTAACCTTGCTCGGTGAGCAGAATGGCGGCCACAGTGCTGTCGATGCCGCCGCTCATAGCCATCAGTACTCTGTCTTTACCCATAATTGTCAGCGCATAAGCCATGAAGGGTCGTTAATGTGCTCTGCCGGATCCTCAAATTCGCCATTGCCCATATTCTTTTCGAGCTCATTGATGGTGCGGTTTTGTTCTTCGGCAAGTTTCTCGCAGTATCCGTGTTTGTAGACGTATTGTTTCTGATAATTGCCGTTCTCATCAAAAATGAGCCACGAACCTTCCATCAAGTCGTTTACATACTTGCCTTTTTTTTGTAGTTTTCCGTTGGCGTAGTATACTTTCCCTTCGCCGTTGAGTTTGCCGTGCTCATAATTCACTTCAAACATTAGAGGTCCTGTTGCATAGTATTTCCGCCAAATGCCATGTTTTTCACCATTCTTCCATGTCGTTTCTTCAATCTTCTTTTGCTCGGAGGTGTATTGGATGAACAGTCCGTCTTTTATGCCTTTTTTGTATGACTCTTGAAGATATAGAATGCCATTGTCGGCGTAGTAGAGCCAGATGCTGTCTTTCTCATGGCCGGTGTATTTGCCGATGGCACTGATTTTACCGCTCCGGTGGAAGAATTTTGCATCGGTTTTCGTTCCATCGGGACTATAATTGAGAAGGGCGTAAAGATTGCCGTATGAATCGTATTTCTTGAATTCGCCGACGGGCTTGTCGTCTATGAAATAGGCTTCGTATTGTGTTTGACCGTTCGAATATTTCTTAATCCAATGCCCTTGTTTCAAGCCGTTGATGTCGGTATAATTGATTAAAGTGTCGCCTTCTTGCCCAACGTTTTGTCCGAAGGAGAGTACCGGGAGGACCAGAAGAGCTAGAATGGTTATTTTGTATTTGTCCATAGCGTTTTGTTTTCGGAGTAAAAGTAGTATAATTTGATATATCTGAATGGCGCTATCATTATATTATTGGTATAATTTGTCGCTTTTTGGGAGGAAAAATATTTTTAGAAAAAAATGAATTATTTGTTGGTTACAATTGGCAAATTCATATATTTGCCAAACTAAAAATTTAATTTGTTGATTATAAAATATTTTTGTTATGACAAAAGCAGAATTAGTAAACGAAATCTCAAAGAACACAGGGATTGAGAAAGTAACAGCATTGAAGGCCGTTGAGGCTTTTATGGACAGTGTTAAGGCATCGTTGATTAGTGGCGATAATGTTTATCTGAGAGGTTTTGGTACCTTCGCTATCAAGAAGAGAGCTAAGAAAACCGCTCGTAACATCACCAAGAACACAACTATCGTTGTTCCAGAGCACTACATTCCTTCGTTCAAACCGACATCTGAGTTCGTTGACAAGGTAAAGGCTAACGTTAAAAAGTGATTTGGCAAAGCCGGAAAACAGGGACGCGCAAGCGTCCCTTTTTTTTTGCTCAGCAATTGATATAGTTGCCAATTTTGGTTTTCTTTGCGCTGTTTTTTAATAAGTCTATTAAATAACTCTATTATTATATCGATGAAAGAGGGAACTCATTATAATCTTGGTGTCGATATTGGCTCAACCACGCTGAAGGTGGCTATGCTCGATGCCGATGGAAAACTGGTTTATTCTGATTATCAGCGTCATAATGCGGCTATCAAGCAAACTGCCAATCATGTGGCCACGCGCATTTTCAACAAGTTCGGCGATTGCTGGCTGAATGTGGCAATGACGGGCTCGGTGGGGATGGGCTACGCTGAAAGGCTCAATCTGGGCTTCATTCAGGAAGTGGTGGCCGCCGCCGAAACCATCAAACAGCGCTATCCGCGGGTGCGCACCTTTATTGATATGGGCGGCGAGGACAGCAAGATGATTTTCTTTGAGGAAGGCAAGGTGCCCGACATCCGCATGAACGGCAGTTGCGCAGGCGGCACAGGTGCCTTTATCGACCAAACGGCCACGCTGCTCGGTGTTGAGACCAACGAACTGAACGCGCTGGCCGAAAAATCGGAAACCATCTACCCGATAGCATCGCGGTGCGGTGTGTTCTCAAAGACTGATATTCAGAATCTTATCAGCAGAAACGTGAGCCGCAGCGATATTGCCGCATCGGTGTTCAACGCGGTGGCGATGCAGGTTGTGGCTTCGCTTGCACGTGGCATGGACATTCTGCCCGAAGTGTTCTTCTGCGGCGGTCCGTTTGCCTTCCTGCCCGAACTGAAAAAGCATTTCATTCATGTGCTCAACATAACTGAAGGCGACTGCATTCTGCCCGAAAACGCGCAAATCATTCCCGCTTTGGGTTGCGCTCTGCTGGCTGGTTCGCTCGGACACCGTGAGATGCGTCTGTCGGAATTCCTTTATATTCTGCGTTTTGCGACCGATGACACGCCTGTAGATTTGTCGAAACGGCTCAACCCGCTGTTTGTGTCGGCAGCCGACTACGACGAGTGGCACAAGCGCAAGATGAACAATTTTGTGCCGAAAGCCGATTTTGCCGCCGACAAGCAAAGTAAATATTATTTGGGCATCGACTCGGGCAGCACCACTACCAAAATTGTACTTACCAATGCCAATGGCGAGATAGTATATACTGATTATCAGCGAAATAATGGTGATAGTTTCCGCACCTTCGCCGACGGGCTGAAGCGTATGCAGGCCGCTCTGCCAAACTCTGATAACATTGTGATTGCAGGCAGTTGCGCCACTGGCTACGGCGAGAATCTGCTGCGCACGGCCTTCAATCTCGATCACGGAATTGTTGAGACGATGGCGCATTTTGTGGCAGCGCGGCACGTCAACCCTGATGTGTCGTTTGTGCTCGACATCGGCGGTCAGGACATGAAGGCCATCTTTGTTGAGAACGGCACCATCAAGCGCATTGAGATTAACGAAGCCTGCTCGTCGGGTTGCGGGTCGTTCATTGAGACGTTTGCCACGATGCTCGGCTACAAGGTTGATGAGTTTGCGCGGCTCTCGTGCATGGCGCAGCACCCGTGCGACCTGGGCACTCGCTGCACCGTGTTTATGAACTCGAAGGTGAAGCAGGCTATGCGTGAAGGTTCGGCGGTTGAAGACATTGCTGCTGGGTTCAGTTATTCGGTGGTGAAAAACTGCTTGTTCAAAGTGCTGAAACTGAAGAATATCAAAGAGTTGGGTGAGAATATTGTGGTTCAGGGAGGAACGTTCCGCAACCACTCAATTGTGCGTGCGCTCGAACTGCTGACTGGCTGCGAAGTGTCGTTCACCGACATCCCCGAATTGATGGGCGCCTACGGAGCCGCGCTTCACGCTATTGAGATGAGTAAAGTTTAGAGTTTAAAGTTTAGGGTTTAGAGTTTAGAGTTTAGAGTTTAGAATTTGGAATATAAAAACGACTATATTAAGATACTGATTAATAAAGACATAAATCTTCTCTCTCAACACTTACCTCTTACCTTTTAAGAAATTAATATGTCAGATAAATCGTTAACAGAATTGATAGACGCCAACTCGTACGAGTCTGAATTTCAGACTTGTCCTGGCTGCGACAACCACTGCACCGTCAAGTTGTTCCACTTTCCGAACGGCAACACATTCGCATCGGGCAACAACTGCGAAAAGGTGTACTCAAACCATTCAGAATCAGAGCGTAAGGGCGTGAATATGATGGTGGAGAAGTATAAACTGCTTTTCCGTCAGCCGAAGGTGGAGCCTGTGGGTAAAACGTTGGGAATCAAGATTGGATTGCCGCGTGCTTTGGGAATGTATGAGAACTACCCGTTCTGGTACACCTTGTTTTCGGCCTGCGGGCTCGAGGTGGTGCTGTCGAACAATTCGAGCAATAAAATCTACGAGTCGGGCCTGCGCTCAATCATGGCCGACAACATCTGCTTCCCCGCGAAATTGATGCACGGCCACATCAACAATCTGATTGATATGAAGGTGGATAGAATTTTCTACCCCTACGTTGTTTTTGAGCGCAAGGAGGACGACAAGTCGAAAAACAGTTTCAACTGCCCGATTGTGTCGGCCTATTCTGATGTCATCAAAAGTTCGATGGACCCCGCCCGCAAAAGCGGTGTGCCGTTCGATGCACCTGTTATCACGTTCAACGACAGTGAGTTGCTGGTGAAATCGTGCTGGGCTTATTTGAAAACTTTAGGCGTTAAACGCGAAGTTGCGCTAAAAGCCATTGAGATGGCGAAAAATGTGCAAACATCATACATTCAAAAACTTACAGCGCGCGCCAACGAAGTGCTCGATTTGGCCACAAAGGAGAATCGAATGGTGATTCTGCTGGCTGGCCGTCCCTACCACACCGACCCGATGATTGAGCACAAAATATCGCAGGCCATCGCCTACATGGGCATCGATGTGATTACGGAGCATGTGGCTACAGAACTAGGCGCATCGGTGTTCGACGAGATTAACGCATTGAGCCAATGGGCCTACCCGAACCGTATTTTCAAGGCGGCTTATTTTGCGGGCAAGTATCCGCGCAAAAACCTGCATTTTGTTGAGTTGACGTCGTTTGGCTGCGGCCCCGACGCCTTTATTCTCGACGAGGTGAACGCAATATTGAAGCGTTTTGGTAAAAACCTGACAATCTTAAAGATAGATGATGTGAACAATATCGGTTCGCTGCGGTTGCGCATACGCTCGCTGGTGGAATCGTGCAAGGCCGAACTGGCTGAAACATCGACAGTTGACCGCAAATTCGCCACCACAAAGATTTTTGAGAAGGAAGACCGTCAGCGTACCATCATCGCGCCGTATTTTGCAGAGGGCTATTCGGAGTTTCTGCCGTCGCTTTTCAAACTGGTGGGCTACAATCTGGTGGTGCTGCCCACGGGCAATCAGGAAGCCGCCGAAACGGGTCTGCGTTACGCAAACAACGACATTTGCTATCCCGCCACGATTGTGGTTGGAAGCATCATCAATGCGCTCAACAGCGGCAAATACGACCTTGACAACACGGCTGTCATCATCACACAAACGGGCGGACAATGTCGCGCAAGCAACTATTACTCGTTGATTAAGAACGCGTTGGTGGCTGGCGGATTCGCCAAAGTGCCTGTGCTGTCGCTGGCAACGGGTTCGGGGGTGAGCAACAACCAACCTGGATTCGAGATTAAGTGGGGAAAGGTGATTAAGATTCTTGTCCACGCCATTCTCTATGCCGACTGCATCGCTAAAATGTACCATTCGGCTGCGGTTCGCGAGGTGGAGCCTGGGCTGGCCTTCAAACTGCGCAACCGCTACATTGAGGAGGCGTTCCCATATGTCGAGGCCAAAGACTACAAGGGCCTGAAGCGGCTTTTGAAGCAGGCTGTGGCCGATTTTACGGCGGCTGTTGAGAAGAACAAGCGTGTGCCTGTCATCGGGCTTGTGGGCGAGATTTATGTGAAATACAACGGGTTCAGCAACAAGTTCGTAACTCAATGGCTCATTGAGCATGGGGTTGAGGTGGTGCCGCCCGCACTGATTACTTTCTTCTCAACGTCGTTTGTCAACAGTCACTACAATCGCCGTTACAACATCAAGAAAGAAACTAATCCACAATGGATTAGCGATGGATTGCACGCCTTGCTGCTGAGTTGCATGCGCAAGTACGACCGCATCTGTCAGCCGTTCCCTTATTACCGTCCGTTTGCAAGCATTTTCGAGATTGGCAAACTCTCGGAGCAGGTCATCAACTCTGCCGCCGACTTTGGCGAAGGCTGGATGCTGCCTGGCGAAATATGCCACCTTGCGGAGCACGGGGTTCAGAACGTGGTGAGTCTGCAACCATTCGGCTGCATCGCCAACCATATTATTTCAAAAGGTATCGAAAAGAAAATCAAGCAGGTATATCCGCAGATGAGTCTTCTGTTCCTTGATTTTGATAGCAGCACATCGGAGGCCAACGTGTTCAACCGTCTGCACTTTATGATTGAGAACTGCAAGGAGCAACTTGCTGAAGCCGAAGCCTGAACCTAAAGAACGCAACGATGAGCAAGGAGCAAAATCTTGAAAATGAGATACTGATGGCGGCCGAAGACCTTTTTCTTGAGAAAGGTTTCGCAGGCACATCAACAACTGACATCGCGCGTCGGGTAGGGTGCAATCAGGCGCTTGTGCACTACTATTTCCGCACCAAGGAGAATCTTTTCCTGCAGGTTTTCAACGGCAAGGTGGAGACCATTCTGACAACCTTGCAGGAGCCGTTGCTTGAGCAAAATGCGGATTTTCCCGACAAACTTCGCAGCACCATCGGCGCCTATTTCGATTTCCTGACAGCCAACTCTCGCCTGCCGTTTTTCGTCATCAACGAGTTGCTATGCAACAAGGAACGGTTGCAGTCGGCCTACAAATACTTTATGCAGAACACATTGCGCAACAATGTCTTCGGACTGATTGACAGCGTGGTACAGGCCGAGGTGCGGAAGGGAACCATCCGTCAGGTTAGCACCGTTGATTTTGTGCTCGACATTGTGTCGCTCACTGTGTTCAACTTTGTTGTGCTGCCCATCTACAGCGATTTGTCGGGCTCAACCGAAGCCGAAAAAACAGAATTTATCAACAATCGCAAAGAAGAGATTATCCAATTGGTAATAAATGGTATGAGATTGTAGGCATCTTATTTACAATAAAAAAAGCCGTTCCCATCGGGAACGGCTTTCATATTGTACCGTAAAAAGGAATCTTAATTTATTTTACCGAATTAACAACGGCTTCGAAAGCCTTTGGTTGGTTCATTGCAAGGTCGGCAAGGACTTTGCGGTTGATTTCAACATTTGCTTTCGCCAGTTTGCCAATAAGTTCTGAGTATGACAACCCAAATTGGCGGGCGCCAGCATTGATACGCTGAATCCACAAAGCGCGGAATGAGCGTTTCTTGTTGCGGCGGTCGCGATAGGCGTATTGTTGGCCTTTTTCAAAGGTGTTTTTGGCAACGGTCCACACATTGGCGCGGCCAAGGAAATTACCTTTGGTTTGTTTTAAAATTTTCTTCCTTCTTGCTCTTGAAGCTACGTGATTTACTGAACGCGGCATAATTTTACGATTTTAGGAATGGTTAGCGTTCCTCTCCTTTAGGAAACTTCGACAGCTAATACATTCGCGGTTAAACAATTAAAATTTAATTTCTTTTTCGGCTTATTTCATTGCCAGGCAAAGTTTGATGTTCTTAACATCAGCCTTGTCAACGGTTGTGAAATAAGTCAGGTTACGCTTCTGCTTTGTCCCTTTCTTGGTCAGGATGTGGCTTTTGTAAGCGTGTTTTCTTTTGATTTTTCCGGTGCCTGTAAGCACGAATCTTTTCTTTGCGCCGGAATTGGTTTTCATTTTAGGCATAACTGTACAAAATTTAAATTTATTTTTTCTTTTTCGGTACAATAGTCATTATCATTCGTTTGCCCTCGAGAGTAGGCAGTTGCTCGACTTTTCCGTAGTCCTCGAGCTCGTTGGCCAACCGCAGCAGAACAAGTTCGCCTTGGTCTTTGAACAGGATTGAGCGGCCTTTGAAGAACACGTAAACCTTCACCTTTGCGCCCTCCTCAAGGAACTTGATGGCGTGGTTTTTCTTGAAATTGAAGTCGTGCTCGTCAGTCTGCGGTCCGAAGCGGATAACCTTGATTACAACTTTCGAAGCATTGGCTTTCATTTCTTTCTGCTTCTTTTTCAAAGCATAGAGAAACTTGCTGTAGTCAATCGCCTTGCAGACCGGAGGGTCGGCGTTGGGCGATATTTCAACCAAATCGACACCCAACTCGTCGGCAATTTTCATTGCGTCGCGGATGCTGTAGATGCCTTGCTCCACATTGTCGCCAACCAAACGCACGCGTGGTGCGATGATTTCTTCGTTAATCCTGTTGGAAGCCTTGTCGTCCGATGCCGGCTTCCGTTGTGGCTTGTTCTCGATAATAGTTTGAATCTCCTATAATTAGTTAGACTTCATAGCCTCTTCCACTTCGCTGTTGACCAGTTTTGCGAAATCTTCGAGAGTCATCGAGCCTTTGTCGCCATCGCCCTGTCGGCGGACGGAAACTGTGTTGCTCTCGGCCTCTTTTTCGCCAACGATTAGCATATATGGGATACGCTTTAACTCATTGTCACGTATCTTTTTACCTATCTTCTCGTTGCGCTCGTCAACGGCGGTGCGAATATCGTAATTTTCCAGAATATTGGAAACCTTTTGTGCAAAATCGTTATATTTTTCGCTAATTGGCAGAATTACAGCCTGTTCGGGTGTCAGCCAGAGTGGAAATTTGCCACCTGTGTGCTCTATTAGCACGGCAACAAAGCGCTCCATTGAGCCGAAAGGCGCGCGGTGAATCATTACGGGGCGATGTTTTTGATTATCAGCACCCATATATTCAAGGTCGAATCGCTCGGGCAGGTTGTAGTCCACCTGAATGGTGCCCAACTGCCAGCGGCGGCCGATGGCGTCGCGAACCATAAAGTCGAGTTTCGGACCATAGAAGGCGGCCTCGCCGTACTCAACCACAGCGTCAAGGTTTTTCTCCTTGCAAGCCTCGATAATCTCCTGCTCAGCCTTTGCCCAGAGTTCGTCGCTGCCCACGTATTTCTCGTGGTTGTTCGGGTCGCGAAGCGAAATCTGCGCCTCAACCTTGTCGAAGTTCAAAGCCTTGAAAATGATTTGGATAATGTCCATAACCTTGCAGAACTCTTCCTTCACTTGGTCGGGACGGCAGAAAAGGTGCGCGTCGTCCTGAGTGAACGAGCGAACGCGTGTAAGTCCGTGAAGTTCACCACTTTGCTCGTAGCGGTAAACGGTTCCGAACTCTGCAATTCGCAGCGGAAGGTCTTTGTACGAGCGCGGTGCGTTCTTGTAAATCATACAGTGGTGCGGGCAGTTCATCGGCTTCAGCATATAAACCTCGCCCTCCTCGGGTGTGGTGATTGGCTGGAAACTGTCTTTTCCGTAGTGGTCCCAGTGGCCCGAAGTTACGTAGAGTTGCTTTCCGCCGATGTGCGGTGTCATAACCTGCTGATATCCATATCGTTTTTGAATCTTCTTCAGATAATCTTCAAGGCGAAGACGTACGGCCGTGCCTTTCGGCAACCAGATTGGCAGACCTTTGCCCACCATATCCGAGAACATAAAGAGTTCCATTTCCTTGCCGATTTTGCGGTGGTCGCGCTTCTTAGCCTCCTCAAGCAGAACCAGATACTCGTCCAAGAGTTTCTTCTGCGGGAAGGTGATGGCGTAGATGCGGGTGAGCTGCTTGCGCTTCTCGTCACCACGCCAGTATGCGCCAGCCACGCTCAGCACTTTCACGGCCTTAATTACCGAAGTATCAAACAAATGCGGGCCGCGGCAAAGGTCGGTGAAGTTGCCTTGCTTGTAGAAACTGATTTTGCCGTCTTCAAGGTCGTTGATGAGTTCAACCTTGTAGATTTCGTTCTTGTCGCCGAAGAATTTGAGCGCGTCGGCTTTCGAAACCTCGGTGCGCACAAACTGCGATTTGGCCTGAACCAACTGCATCATTTTCTGCTCGATAGCGCCGAAATCCGATTCCGAAATCTGACGGTCGCCAAGGTCAACGTCGTAGTAGAAGCCGTTCTCGATGGCAGGGCCGATGCCGAATTTCACGCCAGGGTAGAGTTCCTGCAAAGCCTCGGCCAGCAAGTGCGCCGACGAGTGCCAGAAGGTGTGTTTGCCCTCAGGGTCGTCCCATTTGTTGAGTTTGATTTTCGCGTCGGTTGTGATTGGGCGGGCAAGGTCGATGGTTTCGTCGTTCACGTTCACCGACAGAACTTCTTTTGCCAGCCTCGGGCTGATGCTCTCAGCAATCTGCATACCGGTAACACCGCTCTCAAACTCGCGCGTGCTGCCGTCAGGAAATGTTATCTTTATCATAATAATACGTCCACTAAAAATGGTCGGCAAAGGTACTATTTGTGTTCCGTTTTGCCAATAGTTTTCTTTTTTATTTGCTCTCGCTGAGTTTTGCCATACGGCCAACGAATTCTGCCGCCTTCTGACGGGCGTCGTTGCGGATGGCTTTCAGGTTGTCGCCGCGCTCGCCTGCTACGGCCTTGCGTGCGGCGTTGATGTCGGCCAGAGCCTTGCCATAATAATCCAGAATGTCGTTTATCAGGTCCTCGGTGGCCTTGATGTCAACGTTCGGAACCATCATTGTGTATGCAATACATTCGCTAACCATCTCTTTGACAATGAAAGTGATGTCGCCTTTAAGTTGTCTTTTGCTTGCCATAATTGTATGAGTTTTAAGTTTTAAGTTTTAGAAGTTTTAAGTTTGGAAGTTTAGAGTTTAAAAGGTTGAATAAAGTGTAAGGTTTAAGGTGTAATGATTCTTGTTCGTAACTCGTAATTCGTAACTCGTAATTATAAATCCACTAATACCAAACACCTAACACCCAATACCATTATTTATTCCTCGTTGCTGAAGAATAACTTATAGAATTTCAAACCTTTGTGTTCGTCAAACCCTTTCTCAATGTAGTCGGGGTTGGAGTGGACGTATATGTGGAAATTCTTGTCGAGTTTAATCACGCTGCGGAAGTATTTCTTGCCGCGTTTGACTGCTTCGCCCGAAATCTCGAACTGGTCGATGGGTGAGAGCATCTTCTGGTTTTCAAACTTGCGCTTGTAGTCTTCAAACGCCGCGCTAACCTGCTCGTTGCCAATAACATCGTTCTTAAACTGCTCGCTGTCGAAAAAGTCGTTGGTGTTGAAGAACTGCTCGGCGCGCTTCATAAACGTCACCTGGTCGGCCTTGTCAACTTTGTTTTGCGATGTGAGCATGTCGTGGCTGAAATTCTTGCAGATGTCGAACAACTGGTTGGTTTGATAGTACTCGTTCTCGCGCGGCATCACGTTCAGGAAACTCTCGCGCCAGTACATTGCCTCGTCGCCGCGGTTAGTGCTGTCGACAATAGCCACCTGGTAGCCCGTCTCGCGTTCGTTGTTCAGAATCAGACAGCCTTTGTCCAACTTCTTGATATTGATGCCGTTTTCGTATTCAACACCATAACTGTCGCCTTGCTGGCACACTTTTATATATGTGTCCTTGTTTTCCGATTTGAAGATTCCGATGGCATCAGCAGCCACGCCATCTATCAGAATACCACTGAAATAGACCATATAGAACTCGCCAGTCTTGATATTTGGGTGGTTCGATTTCTCGTACAGATGCCAGGCTATGTTGGTGGATTGCTGATAGAACTGCGCATTGTCGTCGAACACCTTGCTGACGCAGTCGTAAACCGCATTTTGCTGTAAATCTTCGTTATCCACAAACTGATAGAAATATTCGGTTTTGAAATGCGACAGGAAATATGTCTTCAGAATGTCTTCGGCTGTCTCGTCGAAGATTTGTGTCGGTGCTTTCGATAGCTGCACGCCCTGTTCTTCGGCGCGGCTGCCGATGTTGTGCACAACAATCTGATTCAGTGTAACTTCGCTATAATCGAGCATAACATTTGTTTTTAGTTCGCAAATGTAGCAAAAGAGAGAAAAATGTAAAGTTGCCGACAAACGAAAAACGCATTACATTTACCGCATATCCCCGCCGGTTGTCAAAGGCGGATTTGTCAATCTTAAACATCAATAAATTAGACAGATAATGAAATATCTACTCGTTTTTTCGGTTTTGGCGATGCTTCCTGCGGCCATACAGGCGCAATCGACAATTACTCCTCAGGTGATGAACGAATTGCAAAAGAGCTATCAGAACACTGTGACCGACAAGGCTTTACGCAATGCAATAAGTGCCAATTCGCTCAAATCGCTGGCATTGAACCGCGAGAACACCGCTACGCCCGACACATATTTCAGCGTTGAGGTTCCTTATTCGGGTATCAGCGACCAGAAAAGCAGCGGCCGGTGCTGGCTATTTACGGGTGTCAATGTCCTTCGCGCCAAAGCGATGAATAAATACGGTATAAAAAATTTCTTTTTCAGCCAGATACATATGTTCTTCTACGACCAGTTGGAGAAATGCAATCTGTTTCTTCAGTGCATAATTGACACTCGCACCAAGCCCATCGACGACCAGATGGTGCGCTGGCTGTTCCAGAATCCGCTCAGCGACGGCGGCACCTACACCGGAGTGGCCGACCTTGTTACGAAATACGGTCTTGTGCCTCAGGATGTTATGGCAGAGACATACAACAGTGACAACACATCGGAAATTGACGGCGTGCTGAAACGCAAACTGCGAGAGTTCGGCATTGCTTTGCGCGAAAAAGCCGAAGCCGGCGCCAAACAGAAAGAGTTGGAACAACTTAAGGTTGAGCAACTTAAAACCATCTATCGGATGCTTGTGCTGGCATACGGCGAGCCGGTGAGCCAGTTCACTTGGGCGCCCAAAGACGCCAACGGAAAGACTATCGGGACACCGAAAACCTACACCCCGCTTGAGTTCTACCGCGAAATCTGCGGCGACGAGGATTTGTACGCCGACTATGTAATGCTGATGAACGACCCCAGCCGTCCGTACAACCAGGTTTACGAGATTGACTGCGACCGCCACCTTTATGATGGTCACAACTGGCTGTATGTCAATCTGGATATCGATGATTTGAAGCAGGCCGCCATTGCCAGTCTGAAGGACAGCGCGGCTATGTATTTCAGCTGCGATGTGGCCAAATGCCTCAACCGCAAAAACGGCATCCTCGACCTGAACAACTATGACTACGGCAGCCTCTTGGGCACCACTTTCGCAATGGACAAGCGCCAGCGCATCCTCACCTTCGACAGCGGCTCGAGCCACGCAATGACGCTTGTGGCTGTAGACCTCAACACCGACGGAAAGCCCATAAAATGGAAGGTGCAGAACAGTTGGGGCGCCAGCAACGGCCACCAGGGGCACTTGATTATGACCGACGAGTGGTTCTGCGAGTATATGTTCCGCGTGGTGGTGAACCGCAAATACTGCTCGCAAGAAATTCTTAACGTCTTGAAACAAAAACCTGTACGCTTGCCCGCTTGGGACCCGATGTTTGCGGAGGAGGAGTAAGTTTTAGGGGTTAGATAAGGTTGTTGGACAATTTATAGTGAAGTTCGCAAACTTTGCACAACACTTTATTTAATTTCTGTTCACTAAACATTTACAAAAAAACTACCTTTCGGTTGTCAATATTTAATAACAAAATGAAAGTCAAATATTTAATATTCAGTGCAATGTCAGCATTAACCGTTTCGTGCGCCGACACACAAAATCCGTTTTTCGAAGAATTTTCAACACCATACGGAGTTCCACCGTTCGACAAGATTAAAACCGAACATTATATGCCTGCCTTTATTGAAGGAATGCGGCAAGATTCGCTTGAAATTGAAGCAATTGCGAACAATTCCGAGCCGCCGACTTTCGCCAACACCATCGAAGCGCTTGAATATTCTGGTGCTATGCTCGACCGTGTGAGCCGCGTTTTCTTCAATCTATATTCTGCAGATACTGATAAAGATATGGATGCCATTGCCGAGAATGTTTCGCCTTTGCTCACCGACCATTCCGACAATATCCGCTTGAACACCGCGCTCTTCAAACGAATCAAAGCCATTTACGACAAGCGAGACTCGCTAAATCTCAATCATGAACAGATGCGGTTACTTGAAAAGAAATATCAGAGTTTCGTTCGCAGCGGCGCAAACCTTTCCGATGAGCAGAAAGCCCGTCTGCGCGAGATTAACAAAGAATTGAGCTTGCTCGACATCAAATTCGGCGGCAATGTTCTGGCCGAAACCAACGCCTATCAAAAATGGATTGACAATGAACAGGATTTGGACGGTCTGCCGCAAGATGTTAAGAATGCTGCTGCCGAAGAAGCCGCTACCGCAGGGCAGCCAGGCAAATGGCTCTTCACAACGCAGAAATCGAGTTTTATCCCTGTGCTTCAATATTGTACGAACCGCCAACTGCGCAAGGAGCTGCTCATTGCTTACACAATGCGCGGCAACAATAACAACGCAAATGATAATAAATCAGTTATCAATCAAACGGTTAGGCTGCGTGTTGAAAAAGCGAAAATGTTCGGTTTTGACAATCCTGCCGACATGATTCTCGAGACATCGATGGCCAAAAACTCTAAAAATGTGATGGATTTCCTGCCTTCGGTTTGGGAACCGTCGTTGGCACAGGCTAAAAAGGAAGCCGCAGAACTTCAAAAACTTATGGATGCTGAAGGCCGTGGCGAGAAACTGGAGCCGTGGGACTGGTGGTTCTACGCAGAAAAACTGCGCCGCGAGAAATACAATCTCGACGAAGAAGCGCTGAAGCCATATTTCAAACTTGAGAATGTGCGCCAGGGCGTGTTCGATTTGGCTACGAAACTCTATGGACTCAAGTTCGAGAAACTGTCAGGGATGCCTGTTTATAATCCAGACGTTGAAGTGTTTAAGGTTATGGATGCCGATGGCTCACTGCTGGGCATTTTCTACGGCGACTACTTCCCGCGTGCTGGAAAACGCGGTGGTGCGTGGATGAACAACATCAACGAGCAGTATGTGAAGGATGGTGTTGACCATCGACCAGTGATTTGCAATGTCTGCAACTTCACCAAACCCACTGCCGACAGGCCTTCGCTGCTGACGATGGATGAAGTGGAGACCCTTTTCCACGAGTTTGGCCATGCGCTGCACGGATTCCTGTCGAAGTGCACTTACGCAAGTTTGTCGGGCACAAATGTGCCGCGCGATTTTGTTGAGATGCCTTCGCAACTGATGGAAAACTGGTGCTACGAACCCGAAGTAATGCGCTCATACGCAAAGCATTACCTGACAGGTGAAACAATTCCCGACTCTCTTATTGCAAGCTTGCAACGCGCCAAAACGTTCAATCAAGGTTTTGTGATGACAGAACTGCTGTCGGCCACCATCCTTGATATGGACTATCATCTGATAACAACCACCGATTCGATTGATGTAGAAGCATTTGAAAAGGCTTCGATGGAACGTATGGGTATGATTCCACAAATAATCGTTCGCTACCGAAGCACCAACTTCAGCCACATTTTTACAACAGGCTATGAAGCAGGCTATTACAGTTATACATGGGCGGCTGTTTTGGATGCCGATGTGTTTGCGGCTTTCAAGGAGACGGGCGACATCTTCAACCGCGAAGTGGCCGCCAGTCTGCGCCGCAACATTCTAGAGCGCGGCTTCACCGACGACCCGATGACGCTCTATGTCAACTTCCGTGGCCGCCAACCCGACCCGAAGAATCTGCTTCGACGGAAGGGGTTTATTGAATAACATTATAATGCGTAAGCTTTTGTTGAGTAGCAAAATAGGCAATTATATCGTAACCATTCAACACTAAGTTTGCAGGTGTTTTTCATACTCGAAAAATGTCTATTTTTGGCTATGCTCGACATTGAGACATACCGTGACTTTTGTCTTTCGCTTGGCGCTGATGTGGTGGAGAAGATGCCTTTTGCGGCTTTCCCACACGGCGCGAGTGTGCTGGTGTTTTATGTGCACGGCCATATGTTCGCTTTTTTTGATTGCGACAATTACGGCATTGTCACGCTCAAGTGCCAGCCCGACCGCATCGGGGAACTCAAAGCCCGTTACGACAGCGTTGGCCGCCCGTTCAACCTTTCGCCCAAGCATTGGATTGGCGTTGATGCCCGCACCGCCCCCGCCGACCTACTGCGTGAACTCACCCGAAACTCGTACCTGATTGTGCGGGGAAAGTACAAAGGGTAGAAGTAAAGGTACATTTCCGACGAAAGAAAGCGAAGCGCGTATGCTCGCATTTATTTATATATTTGCCTTAAGGTTTCTTATTAAAGAATCCGCTTCTAATAATTAAAACATTAAAAATGAAGAAAATAATCAAATTTGGCTTGATGGCCACAGTGCTGGCAGCGTTTGCTTTTGCTGGCTGCAAGAATGATGACGAAATAATCAATAACGACGATGACAGTCAATATAAAATTGACTCTGTAAATCGCGAAATAGAAAGGGTAGGCAAAGGTTTTCCTGATGGTGTTTTCGACAATATCTCACCCGCAGACAAGTCAACTTCTGTTAATGTGTTTGATAAACCGCAAGTTTTTTTCAATGTGCCTATAAATACAACTATAGAGGTTGATGATTCTAGAAATGGATTATATGGCATATATCGAGTGTCAATTGCAGAGTTTACAATTGTAAAGGCAGATGGCACAAAAGTGGACGGCGATTATACTTTAAGCGATGATAATCTGACTTGTGTTTTCAATATTAAAGAACCATACGAGAATGGGGCAAGTTACAAGGTAGATGTAAAAGTCAGATTTGAAAAGGAAGTTGCCATTAAATATTATACAGTCAAAGATGAACGCTACGGCTATGAATATTTGACAAGTGACCGTGCTTGGCAAATAATCAAAGACAATGATGGCAATGAATATATCAAAGAAATAACTACGGAATTTACGGCTGGCAACCGACCGTTATCTTTCAATCCCAAACACATTTTGTACTCATATCCCGCTGACCGACAAAGAAACTTCCTGCCCAAGGAAACCAATCTAGCCTATATGATTTTCGATTTCGACTACTCATACTTACTTAACGAATACAAAGCAAAAGGATATGAGCAAAAAATACGTATTACACCTTTTGGCGGCGAGACAACAACCCTTGATTTTACATACACAACTGCGACAAACGGTTGCGGAGGTGGCGAAATTGATTATTCATTTGCAGGCATTCACTTCAACAACAATGTGATTTATCACCTTGCAATAGTGAACATTGCAAAAGATTCTTCGCATATCGATGCAAGTGTGCCATATGAAATCTATGCCATCGATTTCAGAACAAGTTCATACAACACTTTCCCTGAAAAGATGGGTAACATTTCGTATTCGGAATCAGGTTTTGCCTTACAAGTAACAGGTACAGTATATCAGTTGATTTGGAATTTCGAAGATTTATCAGAAGTTGTGGAATCATTTGACCTCTGTGATTACAATTATGACCAACAAACCAATTGCTTACTTCGGCTGAATTTGGATTATGATAACTGTCAATGGTACAAAGAGAAAATAGCACCATTGATTTATGAGAATGAGGATGTGCTGTCGATTGCAGGTAATTATACTCCGCCCACGACAAATGTCTATACTATTGGGGCCGCTGATGATTATTTACTCTCTGATGAAGAAGTTGAAACAGGAGTGTTTGCCAAACATAAAGGAACTGGTGCATTCGCTTGCAATGCTAGTAAATATATTAATATTGATTTTCGGGAATTAACAGATATACTTATCAATGCTAAGGAAAGGAACAAAGGCGCAGAAATGCTGATTAGAACCGACAATTTGCCAAATATGATTAATGGTAGCTATCCAATGAAGATTGAATACACTTTACCTGGTAAAAACATAGTAACGTCAAAGTATGTGTGTGATTTAAAACTTAATGATTAGAACAATACGAGCAAATATGTTCCATAAAAAACGCCAATCGTAAAGGTTGGCGTTTTTTATTAAGTGTGAATCAGTATCTGCGTCATCCGCGTTCAAAAAACTCTTCGGTTTATAAGCCGAAATAATTACAAATATTTTCGGTTTATAAGCCGAAATTAACGGTGGTACGCCACTGTTGTCCCCCCAATATTATTTTAAATACCTAAAAAGTGCGCAATCGTTTGCGCAACATTCTGCCAAAATGCGAAATCGTTGCCCTGTCTGCTTTATATATTTTATTGATTATTAATAATATAATATATATAATTTATTCGAAGGCCACTTTTTAAAATTTCCCCGAAATTCTTTGTCCGATTCATTTCAACCGCATACAATTGCAGTGTGTTTGGCGCGCGAACACGTTGATAATTAATAATT
The DNA here is from genome assembly GCA_946414435.1 of uncultured Bacteroidota bacterium. Lineage (GTDB taxonomy): Bacteria > Bacteroidota > Bacteroidia > Bacteroidales > SZUA-534 > RUG13583. The sequence continues at coordinate 24,186 of CAMKOM010000010.1, read as the reverse complement.
TAATAAAATTAATTAATATGAAACGTAATGAATTAATATCACCTTTTATGCAAGGTGCATTTTCGGAGCCAGTTTTACACAAATTAGTATTGAGCAAGATAGATTTTGAACTCTCTGACAATATATGGGATGAAATCAACGCAGGTTTCGAACACTATTGGAATGTTGAAGTTGGGTATGGCAACGAAGTCTATTTTGCAAAAGCCTGTAGGTCAATATTATCACACCTTGAGTCAAAGCAAATAATGCTGTCATACGAGCATTTATGGACAATTTTGGAAATAATGTTTGATTTCATTGAGCAGATTCCTGGAGCGTTTTTGGACGATGAAGTGGTTTGCCCCGAAATGAAACCATATGGATATGGCGTTTGTTATAGTGAAAGATATTTGAAAACACTAAAACTTACCGCTGCAAACACCGACCGAAATACCAATATCGTGTTCTTATCCGAATGTTTAAAGGAAGAGTCGCCGTCGTTTTTCGGCAGTTTAACCCAACTGATGGACGAGATGGGAATTCGCTGGAGTCTGCTTGAATCGACACGCGACATTTGGGCTCGCGACTATATGCCCGTCCAACTTTCTGAAAACGAGTTTCTTAAGTACAAATATTCGCCCAACTATCTGTGTGACGATGAAAAACACAGAACAGATTGCAAGGATGCCTGCAAAGCATTGGGTATCAATTATCGGGAAACCGATTTGGTAATCGATGGCGGCAATATCACACCTTGCGGCGACTATTTTGTTATGACCAGTAAGGTGTTCACCGAAAACGGCAAAAAGAAGGGCGATTGGCAGTTTAAACAGTTGTTGGAAAAAGAGTTGGGCCGAGAAGTGATAATCATTCCCTGGCACCAAATTGGCAGTCCCGACGACCCGAAAACCGATGTTTACGGCCATTCCGACGGCTTTGTCAAGTGGTGTGGCAAAAACAAGGTTCTGATGTCGAACCACCGCGACACCGATGCCGATGAAGCCGCCAAAATCCGTCGAATTCTTGAATCGAAAGGCTTTGAAGTCACCGAAATGCTGTTCGATGTCGAGAACCCGAATCCCGACTGGAATTGGGCCTATATCAACTTCCTTCAGGTTGGAAATAAGATAATTATGCCGTCGTTCGGGATAGCCGAAGACCGTCAGGCGCTGGAATACGTGAAGAACGCCTTCCCCGACTGCGATGTCCGCCAAATCGGAATGCGCGACATTGCTGCAAAAGGCGGGGCGCTGCACTGCATTACGTGGAATATCAAATATGCAACGGTAAGAAGTGATAATGAAGAATTTTTGGGTTTGGTTTTCGATGAATTGAAACCATTGGCCGAGCAAGGTTCGCTGCGTGCCCAATTCTATTTGGGTTGGTGCTACAAATACGGCGAAGGCGTGAAGAAAGACATTGCCAAAGCCGTGGAGTGGCTAACCAAAGCCGCCGAGCAAGGCTACGCGCCTGCGCAAAACGCTCTCGGCTTCTGCTACGAGTTTGGCGACGGCGTTGAAAAAGACCTGAAAAAAGCCATCGAGTGGTACACAAAAGCCGCAGAGCAGGGCGATGCAAGAGCACAGAACAATCTGGCATTGTGTCTTAAGGAATTGGAAGGGAAAAAGTAGAACATAAAAAATAGACGTATGGAAAATATTTTTGAAAATCAAGGCTTTTCATATTCAGGTTTGCCGATTGACGACCTGAAATATTTAGCGCAGCAAGGCGACCCTGCGGCACAACATAAACTGGCAAAATGCTATGAAAAAGGCCGTGGCGTTGAGAAAAGAATATCCAAAGCAATTTACTGGTACACACAAGCCGCGCAGCAAGGCTTTGCCAAAGCACAAAACTCGCTTGGTGTTTGCTATATAAAAGGGAAAGGCATAAAAGAAAGTCGCACAAACGCCGTGAATTTGTTCGCAAAAGCGGCGGAACAAGGGCTGTTGTGCGCACAATGCAACCTTGGCGAGTGTTATATGAAAGGAATAGGCGTAAAGAAAGACCTTGTGAAAGCCATCGAATGGTACACAAAAGCAGCAGAGCAGGGCGATGCAAGAGCGCAGAACAATCTGGCATTATGCCTTAAGGAATTGGAAGGGAAATAAATACTTATTGTTTAATCTTTAAAATAGTAAATTATGAGTGAACCTATTATTAGTGGTTATCCTTATGAAAATCCTTATAGCTTATACTTTGGGCGCAGGATATCTTTTATACAAAAAAAGGCGGAGCAAGGTGACGCGGAAGCTCAATTTCAATTAGCCAGATATTATTATTGGGGCTGGGAAACAGAAAGAGACCCCGCGAAAGCAGTCGAATGGTACACCAAGGCCGCAGAACAAGGAGATGTGTGGGCGCAAATCAACCTTGGTGATTTGTATTATTCGGGTAATTGTGTTGAAAAAGACTATTCAAAAGCAGTCGAATGGTACACTAAAGCTGCCGAACAAAAATGGGGTTGGGGGCTGGGGCAATATAAACTTGGAATGGGTTATTTAAATGGTGAAGGCGTGCCGCAGGATTATAAAATGGCTTTAAAAATGTTTTTAAAAGCTGCAAAGAAAGGTTATAAAGATGGGCAAATCAAAGCTCAAATTGCACTTGGCGACTGCTATAAAAATGGTAAAGGCGTCAAGAAAAACTCTAAAAAAGCTGTTGAATGGTACACCAAGGCAGCAGAACTGCACAATAAAGATAATGAATACAATAAAGAAGCACAATACAAGCTTGCAAAATGTTACGAAGATGGTTTTGGAGTAGAAAAAGACATTATCAAAGCTAAAATATTGTACAGAAAGGCCATTGATTACCCAGAAGCATCAAAATCTCTAAATGATTTGCTATCAAATCCCGCTAATGCCGAAATATTGAAAAAACACAAAAAGGATTTGAAAGAATACAAGGAAAAAGTAGGTGAATACTATAACGCGTATTCAATGGTGGATAAATGGTTTAATGATTTTTCAGATGAAGACAGGGAAAAGTATATGGAGCAATTCGAAACAATGATTATCAATGGTGAATACACGATTTTCACATATAATGATGTATTAAAGAAAAGAATAAAGGACTTTGAAGAATACAAAAAAAACAATCCTAATAGTTTTCAGAAACGGTATTCAATGTCAAAAAGAAAGATTAGAAAATGGATTTCCGAAACTTCAGACGAAGAGTGGGAAGAGTATATGCAGAAGTATGCACCGGTTGTTGCTGTAGAAGAAATACTGCATCATCAAGATTCTTCTTTCTGGTGGATTTATTAATTAGTATTATTGTATATGTCTAATTTTAAAAATGAATGAGTATGGAAAAAGAATTGCGAGAAAAGGTGCAAGAACTATTGCAAAAACCATTGAATGAAAATGATGGCAAAACATTTGAAAAAAAATCTGAAATAATTGCAAATAACTTGTTTAACAATTTTGGTATTAAATGTGGTGAAAAGACCTTTTATTTTACAGAAATTGAATTTTACTATTACAACAAGAAATTGTATTTAAAAGATAAAGAACAATATAAATGGCAAAAGGTAACATATCCGCGAACAGATAAAAATGTTGGAGATTTTTTATATCATTTAAGCGGAATAGATATATGTTTTGATAGCCACTATGACGGAAATGATGAAAAAGAAACCATATTCGGAGGAATATTAGTAAGAAGTATAAAGGATAAGAGTGGAAATGTTACATCAGGCCCTTTAACTTGCAAAGATGTTATTCTTAATTCTTGTAATAATGAAATGCCTAAATTGGAATTACTTAATCCTACAGAAGACATATCTTTAAAATCCATCAAACGTTATCTTGGTAAAAAAGATATGAATGAGAACAAGATTGATGGTGATTGGAAACTTTGTTTTTATGAAGAAACCATTGACTGGAAGAAAACGTCAGAAAAAGATGTGTTTAATAAAGAAAATGGAACTATATATCATAGGTCAAAAGATTATTCTGACAGATTTAATTTATGATTCATAATTAAATCTGCGTTCAAAACTCTGTGTAATCTATGCGATAAAACAGTTAAATAGAGAAAATTGCCATTTTTGTATCTGTAATAGCAAACGCTGTTTAATCTAAAGAACCATCATTATGACAAATTTCATCGCCTACTGCGGATTAGATTGCGAGAAGTACAAAACACTTCCCAACATTAGTCTGTGAAACTCTGTGTAATCAGTGTTCCCGATAGCTATCGGGACTGTGCGAGAAAACCCAGTGAAAACCCAGTGCGATAATTACCACAAAAAAAGCCGTCCAAATCGGGCGGCTTTTTCATTGCTATTTAAACACTGATTAAATGTTCTTTCCGTGCTCGAGCAGCAGAGTGTGAGTCGGCTGGTCGCAAACTTCACTTGGGCCGAAGTATTGGATTGGGCCTGGGTAAACAAAGTCGGTGTTGATGGCCCACTCGTCGCGTTTCGAAGCGAAATACTTGAACGGACCGCCGTCGAGTTTCACAAGAGCCTTCTGGATAACAGGTTTCATCTTGCCGTTGCGTTTTTCCATATTCATCATTGCGGTGATAGGAATACCGCCCGAAATCCATTTGTCGGCAGGCTCGGTGGTGTTGCGGACTGATGACATATAGCCAGTCTTGCCAGCGCCAATCAGCATTGAAGCCGTGTAGCCCAGTGAGTAGCAGTAGTCAGCGTCGAAGTTCGACGGAGCGGCGCAGCGGCCTTCGTAGCCGAAGAAGTGGTGCTGTGTGGCGAATTTGCCCACATACTTGCCCGATTTCTTCCACTCGGCCAGTTTCTTGCCAACCATTTCGGCAAGCAGTTGCTCGGTCTCGATGAGCGACACCTGAACGTTTCCGTGCGGGTCGCGCTCAAGAGCCAACTGACGCGAAACGGCCACAGGCAGGCTCTCGAAGATGGCGGCGTTCTCTTTCGACAGATGCTTAACCACATAGTCGATTTTCTGGTCGTCGGCAACCTTGTCAAACTCGGCCTGGTTGGCGGCCAGCATATCGTTCAACTCTGAAATCAGTTTCTTGATGGCAGGAATGAACTCGATAAGTCCCTCTGGAACAAGCACAATACCAAAGTTCAGACCTTTGGCGGCACGGTTGGCAACCGCTTGCGCGATGTAGGTCACAATGTCGTCAAGAGTCTGTTTCTTAGCCTCAACCTCTTCGCCGATGAGCGTGATGTTCGGCTGAGTCTTCAGTGCACACTCAAGCGTTACGTGGCTTGCCGAGCGGCCCATAAGTTTAATGAAGTGCCAGTATTTCTTTGCAGAGTTGGCGTCGCGCTGGATGTTACCGATAACCTCAGCGTAAACCTTTGTGGCAGTGTCAAATCCGAATGAAGTCTCAATCATTTCGTTCTTCAGGTCGCCGTCGATTGTTTTCGGGCAGCCGATAACCTGAATGCCGCATTTCTTTTGCAGATAATATTCAGCCAGAACGCAGGCGTTGGTGTTCGAATCGTCGCCACCGATGATAACGATAGCTTTGATACCCAGTTTGTTGCAGATTTCAATACCCTTGTCGAACTGCTCAACTTCCTCAAGTTTTGTACGGCCCGAGCCAATGATGTCGAAGCCGCCAGTGTTGCGGTACTCGTCAATGATGTCGGCAGTCAGTTCAACATATTTGTGGTCAACCAAGCCCGAAGGACCGCCCAGAAAACCGTAGAGTTTGCTGTTGGGGTTCATTTTCTTCAAGCCGTCGAACAAGCCAGAGATGACATTGTGTCCGCCCGGTGCCTGTCCGCCCGAAAGGATAACACCCACATTCACAGCGTCATACTTCTTTGCCTCGCCGGCAACGAATTGGATAGTCGGCATTCCGTAGGTGTTCGGGAAAAGTTTTTTGATGTCGGCCTGGTCGGCAACCGATTGAGTTGCAGCGCCTTCGCTCAGCACGACATTACCTTTAAGGGCAGCCGGCAACTTTGGCTGATAGGCGGCCCTTGCAATCTGTAATGGACTCTTTTTCATTATGATACGTTTTAAGTATATATTTCACATTTTCAGCGCAAATGTATCATTTATCATCAATTATCGGAATTGAATAATGAACAATTTGTTAGCCTTTGTTTTCGATTTCCCGACGCATCCCCTTAGGGGCAAAAAAAATCCCGAAACCATTGAGATTCCGGGATTTGCATATTTCTGAGAAACTTATTAATCCTCTTTTGCGGCGGTAACGTTCTTCTTCTCTTTGATTTTTGCCTTCTTACCAGTAAGGTTGCGGAAGTAGAAGATGCGTGCGCGGCGAACTGAACCAACTTTGTTCACTTCGATGCTGTCGATAAACGGCGAGTTAACCGGGAAGATACGCTCAACGCCGATGTTGCCCGACATTTTGCGAACTGTGAAAGTAGCGGTAACGCCTTTGCCTCTGCGCTGAATAACAACGCCGCGGAACTGCTGGATACGCTCTTTGTTACCCTCTTTGATTTTGTAGCTGACGGTGATGGTGTCACCAGCTTTGAACTCAGGGAAGGAATTTTCGCCTACGATTTCCTTCTCTACGATTTTCATTAAATCCATTGTAGTAAATATTTAAAATTCAATAATTTGTTTACGTAATGTATCAGGCCCCTATGTCACTGAAAGAGATTATCGTAAATCGGCTGCGAAATTACTTCTTTTTGAATATTATGCAACACCCTAAAACAAAGAATTTTGTAAGAAAATTCGATGTTCGATGCAATTGTTACTCGCAGGTCTTGTCGCTGTCCAGTTTTTCGGCAAATTCGGTCAGCAAATCAGGGGTGTAGATTTTCTCGCGTGTCGAGTTGCGCACTTTCTGCCATAGTAATGCCGCCATTTTCAGCTTGTTACGAAAACGGGCTGTTTGCGGGTCGGCGCAGAAATCCTTCACAAACCGATTCCACTGAAGTGCTGAATTGTCGTATTTCGCGTATGTCTTTTTGCCGTAGTAAATATCAAGCAAATCTTTGATTGTAAACGATTTGTCGTCGTCTTCCTTCACTTTTTTCACTGTCGCCACCATATCCACGTTGAATTTGAAATTCTTCACGCCGGTTTGCTCGGCAAAAAACGCTCGGAAACGCGGGCCGAAGGTGAATTCGCAATCAATCAGTCCGGAATCGAGCGAAAGCGTTGTGGTAGAAGGTTTTACCTTGCGTTTTGGCAGGCTGCCGACAATCCGGTTCCCTTTGAAATACTCTTCAATATTGTGGCACAACTCGTTTTTCATCCCCGCCGACGATATGCCTAACTGCTTGCAAATCTGCTGCAATTCGGCTCTGTACCAGTAGTATTTTGCAAAATCCTGATACGTTTTTATCTCGCTGAATGGTGGGCGCTGTGTCATTTCGCGTGCGCTGTTATAATGGTGTAACTGAATGAGTTAACTGTAATTACGATGTCGTCAGTCTCGCAGTACCAGTTTTTGCCGTTTTTGCTGATGCGGCAAGCCGGGCTGTCGATTTTGCTTTTGCAGAAGCCAACCACGTCAATGTCAGCAAGTTGCAGGTTTCGCCTGATTCGTTCAACGCCCATCGGGGTGGTGTGGATTTTGCCAAGATTCTTCAGCAAAATTTCGGGATTTCCGCCAATGTTGTCCGTTTCCATAAATAGTGCGTTAATTCAGTTTCCTCAAATCAAGAATCGTTACATAATGCAGAATATCAAACTGTTCGGGGACGGTTTGCAAGAAGGCCAAATGCTCTTTTTCCCAATTTGCTATTTCGGCTTCCGTCAGCGACGACGCCCCGATTCCGCGGCACGATTTTATGCGTCCGTGCCACGATTCTCTTGTAAATCTGACAGGTACGTCGAATGCCACGGCGTTTGCCAGGCTGAAAAATCCGCTTGCCCAGTCGGGTTCAACCACGGCGCTGCGCTGCCAGTGCGCGCCAGTCCAGTCGGGGTTGTATTTCAGCACAAGTTCCTCGCTTTTGGCGGCAATCGCGCTCTCATCGGGCAGCCACGCCATAAACAAAACCGCCAAATGACCATTCGTTTTCAGCCACTTGTGGATTTTCGGTACAATGATTTTCTTGTCGAAATACATAAAGCACTGGCAGGCGGTCACCACGTCGAACGATTCGGCGGGAAAATCCAGCGCCTCGGAAGCCGAAACCAGATACTCGATTTCCATTCCCGCCTTCCGCGACAATTCCCTGGCGTATTGTATCTGATTTTCAGATATATCGGTGCCAATCCACTGGCCGCCAAACCGATACATATTCCGCGGCAGAACACCCGTTCCTGTGCCCAAATCCAGAATTTTCTGCCCACCGACACCGATTTTCAGTTCGGCAAGTCGGTTGTAAAACTCTGGCGGATAGACATCGCGGTACTTGGCATAGTCGGCTGACGTCCGCCCGAAATCGAACGGATTTCCGTTGTCGAAGTCTTTGTTTACGATTGGCATAAATCCCTTATTTCCAATGTTTCAGCGTGGGCACAACGGCTTCCATATGCGCTCTGACTTGTTCCTTGGGCCAGGCGTCGCTTGCCAAGTGCTCAACGCAGAAGTCGATAAGTTGCTCTTTGCTTGTGTAGGTGAATTTTCCGTCGGCAAGGCACCATTTGCAGTATTCCTCGTTGAAGTTGCCTTCGGCATCGCGGCTAATCATCGAGTCCTCGGTGAGCGGCATTCCACAGCATTGGCACACAAGTGTGCGTGGCGAACCCAGCAGCGTGTTGATTGACACATCGAACTTCCGCGACAGCACTTTCAGCATTTCGGGGTTGGGCTGCGTCTCGCCAGTTTCCCAGCGGCTCACGGCCTGGCGAGTGACATTCACGCGCTCGGCCATCTGTTCCTGCGTCAGATTGTTACGCTCGCGCAGATTCCTTAAAATGTCTTTAACTTCCATAGTATCATTGTTTTTTATTGTTTGACAATGCAAAAATAACACCGCTGAAAGTGCTTGTCAAGAAACAGGTTGTTGCTTTTTGCTAAAAAATGGATGTTACGGGTATCTATCTAACAGTAAACGCTTTGCTAGTAAGCGGATTCAGATAGTGCGGCAAGACGTATATTGTTGGTTGTTAGATTTGTATACCAATAATTAATATGTCATCGACTTGTTCATGTTTGCCTTTCCAATTATCGAATTCGCGGTCGAGAATGGCAATTTGCTCTTCGTTGCTTTTGTGGCAGCATTCGCGCAGTATTTCTTTGAATTTTTGAGTTTTCATTTTCAACCCTTCGTATCCGCCAAACTGGTCATAGTAACCATCGGAAAACATATAGAATTGGTCGCCGCTTTTGATTGCAACTTTCGATGATGAGAACGCGCGATCTTCGTTGTCGTAGTAGCCCACAGGCATGCGGTCGGGTTTGAGTTCGATGATTCGGTCATCGCGCATGATGTATATTGGGTTCATGGCACCGGCAAATTCCATCATGCCGTTGCGTTTGTCAATGGAGATTATTGACATGTCCATGCCATCGCCAGCCAGCAGATCCGATTGAGATTGGTGTAGATGGTTTATGATATTCATTCTCAGTTGGTTAAGTATAATGGCGGGCTGTGTGATTCCTCGTTCATTTACAATCTTGCTTAGGAACGAAATGCCAATTAGGCTCAGGAATGCACCCGGAACACCGTGACCTGTCGAGTCGGCGCAAGCAACAACAAGTCGGTTGTTCTCCTCGGTCATCCAGTAGAAATCGCCACTTACAATGGTGCGAGGCTTGTAGTAGCAGAAACTGTTTGGGTAGTGGTTGGTGAGCACAGTAATTGGCGTCAGCATGGAATCTTGGATGTGCTTGGCATATGTGATACTAGCCGTAATCTCTTCGTTCATCTTGATTATGTCATGCTGAGCCTTCTTTTGTGTAGTGATGTTGGTATCTATGGCCACTATTTGTTTGATGTCCATGCTTTTGCTGTCGTAAATTGGCGACAGGGTAGTTTGCACCCAAAGTTTGATTTTCCATTTGTTGCGGATTTCCGACTCAAGGCTTATCGATTGTTTTTCATAGTCCCAAGAGCGTATGATTTGCTTTATGTTGATAGGATCTTTCGTGCTGAATCCAAGCGTTTCGTCTTGTGTAAGTTCGTCGAGCGTATAGCCATAAAGACGTGTGTATCCGGGGTTTACCCAGATTGTTTTTCCTTCGCTGTCGAACACCCGGATGGCGTTGTCGGTTTCGCGTGCAATGAGTGACATTCGTTCAAGTTCGTGGGTGTAGTTGAGCAAGTTTTCACGTTGCGATTCAATTTCTTCTTTCTGTTGGGCAATCTTCTTGTTGGTTTGTTCGAGAGCCTTATTGTCCTTGGTTTTCTGCAAGAACGACCACGCTAGCATAAAAGTCAGTATGCTGCCAATCATAAAGATCCCAACTAATGAAAATATGGATGATTTCTGCCTGTTAATCACGGTTGTATTGTCTTCAATGGCGCTTTCTTTTTGGTTGTTTTCGTCGGTCAGCAGGTTGATAAAGTCACTTTGCCGTTTCAGTTCCATCTGCATTCCAAGAGAGTCTATGTCGATACTGCGCATGTTGAGAGTCAGGCTGTCGGCATAGAGTTGGGCTTGCATTAAATGATATGTCGCCCTGCGGAAACTGCTGCTTTTCTGATAGATTTTCCCATATAGCTGATGCAGGTCGATGTGCTTCTGCCATGCAAGTGAGTTTGCACAAATCTCTTTGGCGATATCGGCATATCGCATTGCCTGTTCGGTGTCGTCGTTAGCCACATAGTACTCGCCAAACTGGATAGCGGCATTGAAAGCGATGTCAGGATTGGTGCTGTTGGGGTCGATGTTTTCCAGAGCGGGGCTGAATTGCAGAGCCGACTGGATATCGTTCTGCTTCAAATGCCAAATGGCCAGGCTCAAATTGGCAGTTTCGTTGCCTCGTCTGGCATGCAGAGTATCGCTAATGTTTTTTGCCATTGAAAAGTATTCAAAGGCTTTGTCCAACTCGTTTTTCTGCAAATACAAATTTCCAAGCAGGCAGTATGCGTCGATGCGGCTGACTCCAAAATTCTTTCTCTCGAAAATCATTAGAGCCTCTTCTGCATTTTTCTCGGCAAGGTTGAAATCGTTTTTAACTTGAAACATTTGGGCAATAAGCAGTAGCACGCGCCCGTATTCTGGGGTTATAATCTCATCGCTGTACTGCATTGCCGCCCTTTGCAGTATACTTATGCCGGTCTTGTAGTCGTTCGATGCGAATGCGTATTTGCCGGCCACATAGAAGAATTTCGCCAGAGCTTCTCGGTCTGTGATGTATTGAATTTTTGTTTTTGTCTTTTTTATTATCGAGTCGCACTTTGCCAGTTGGTTGCGCGACAGGTAGAGAGATGCTTCAATGTTGTTTACTCTGAACAGAAGGGCAATGTTGCTATCGTCGTTTATTGCAGGAATTTGATATGCGAATTTGATGTAATGCATGGCCTTGTCGGCGTTGCCGGTCATAAAGTAGATGTCGGACAATCTAATACATGCTTTTATTTTTATAATATCGTCATGTGTTGAATTCAAAATGTTGATATAGGAGGCTTGGGCGTCATCGTATTGGCTGCTACGCGCCCACGCATCAGCTTTTTCGAATATGGTTTCCGACAAGTCTGTTGTACCCGCCATAATTTGTGCCACGCAATCAAACGGCAGCAAAGCAACCACATGCATGACCAATATTGCTATTATTCGTATTATCGTTCTCAATGTAGTCTGTTGTAATCAAAGTGCTGTTTTCCCCAAAAACAGCCGAGCAAGATACATAAAATTGCTGATTGTATGGTTGCAAGTTAAAAAAAAAGCGTCCGCTGAAAATGATAGGCGGAGGTAAGTTGTAACAGCATACAAATATATATATTAAAAAAGACATCTTTAGGAGAACTAAATCGGCCTGCCATCATGACTGTTGAGAAAAATAATGCCAAAAAGTGGATTTTTTCCAACGATACTTTAAATTTGCGTTCCTAATACGAATAACAATGGATAGTTGCAAAATAAAAATCGGCATAACACAAGGCGACATTAACGGAACAAGCTACGAAGTTATGCTCAAGACCTTTCAGGAACAGCGTTTTAACGAAATCTGCACACCTGTAATTTATGGTTCACCCAAAATCGCGGCATATTATCGAAAGGCTTTAAACATCAATAATTTCAGTTTTAACCAGGTAACAAGCGCCGACGACGCTTCGGCTCGCAAGTCAAACTTGATTAATGTGCTCGACGACAATGCAAAAGTTGAACTTGGACACGGCACCACAATGTCAGGCGAAGCTGCGGCCGTATCGTTGAAAGCTGCTGTTGCCGATTTGTCGGCCGGAAAAACAACAGCATTGGTGTTGAACCCTGTAAATACACAAATTACGGCAGATTTTGGGATCATCAATCAGTTCGATTATGTGAAACAAAACCTTAACGCCAGTCCGGTTATGACCATGCTTGTCAACGACACTCTTCGCGTTGCGTTGCTGTCCGATATGTCACCAATGCGCGACATATCCAAGCATATCACCATCGACAACATTGTTTCAAAATTGCATATTTTGTCAGAAACACTCAAAACCGATTTCGCCATCGACAAACCTAAAATTGCAGTACTCGGGTTCAACCCGGGATGTGTTGACACAGTTTCACTCGAACGTGAAGAAAAAGACATCATTGTGCCAGCAATAGCAAAAGCCAACGACGAAGATGTGCTTGCAATGGGTCCCTATAGTGCCGACTTAGTCTTTGGCACCAATCTGTTCCGTCAGTTCGATGCGGTGCTGGCCATATACTATGAGCAAGGCATGGTACCGTTCCGCGCGTTGTCGTACGACGACGGTGTGAGCTACATGATTGGAATACCGCAAATATGTGTGGCGCCGTTCCTCCCCATTGGCTACGATGAAGCCGGACTCGACACTGCTCAGCCCAATGCCTTCCAGAAAGCCATTTATTTGGTATGCGACGTGCTTGCCAATCGGGAACAATATAAACAACTTACCTCGAATCCGTTGAAAAAACATAACATATCTGACTGATTTTCAAATCCGGGTAATCAATCTTTAATAATTCTAACGTTAAATAATTTCATATAGTTATGAGAATCAAAACAACTATGGCGCTTCTTTTGCTTTGTTGTGGAATGAGTAGCCAAGCACAGCTGAACAAAAACCCAAACAAGTTTTTGGGTAATATCACCACAATGGGGCAGATAAGGTCAGATTTTGATACTTATTGGGACCAGCTCACCCCAGAGAATGAAACCAAGTGGGCTTCAATTGAAGGAACTCGAGACCAATTTAATTGGGATGCGGTTGATCGTGAATACAATTATTGTAAGGAGCATGGTTTCGCATTCAAATTTCACACCCTTATTTGGGGTGGACAATATCCATCATGGATGAACAATCTTTCGCAAAAAGAGCAGCTTGAAGAAATTGAAGAATGGTTCGATGCTGTTCACCAGCGTTATCCTGATTTGGAGTATATCGATGTGGTGAATGAAGCGTTATCAGGTCACAATCCGGCTCCGTTCAAAGCGGCGCTTGGTGGTGATGGTACATCGGGATACGACTGGATTGTCAAATCATTTCAAATGGCTCGTGAACTTTGGCCGGATGCAGTGCTTATCTACAACGATTACAACACTTTCCAATGGGATACCGACCGCTATATTGATCTCGTGCAGCGTATTTTAAAAGCAGGTGCTCCGGTAGATGCTGCAGGTTGCCAATCGCATGATTTGAACGATATGGAAGGGGAGGATTTCAGAGCGGCTCTTGAAAAAGTACACAAAGGAACAGGTCTGCCGATTTTTATTTCGGAGTATGATATTTGTAAAATGGATGATCAGGAACAGCTGAAACGTTATAAACAACAGTTTCCGATTCTTTGGGAAGCTGAATATGTGGCCGGTGTTACATTGTGGGGTTATATCTATGGCGCCACATGGGTTAACGATGGCAATAGCGAAGAAGGAAAGGGTGCTTCTGGCTTGATTAAGAATGGCGTTGAGCGTCCTGCGCTTAAGTGGCTGCGAGAGTATATGCTGACTGATACTGCTATTACAGCAAAAAGCACTCTTGTTAGAGGTGCACGCGATTATGCTTTTATATCTCCATCAGAAAGCACAATTATGATTGGTGACAAAACAATTATTAAAGGAAGGTCGTCGAGTGCCAATGATGAAATCGCAGAAGTGCGTGTATATAAGGGTTTTAATGGAGATACAGTGCTGTGCGCAAAATTTGACACTTCGGCGATTGAGTTCGAATGGTCGACACTTGTGCCCGGTGATTACACATTCAAAATGCAGGTGCTCAGCAGCGTGAGCAGTACGCTATTCGAAAAATTCTGTTCTGTAAAAGCTTGTGAGCCGGCCAAACCATTCCATGGCACCCCAATCGTTCTTCCTGGTAAGTTTGAGGCGGAAGATTTCGACCTTGGCGAGAACACCATCGCGTATAGCGACAATGATGTGGTAAACAGCGGTTATCATGACAATGGCACATTCTACCGCGACACTGTCGGTGTTGATATCGACAAGAACGACGGCGACGGATATGTTATTGGCTGGACTTATTCCGGCGAATGGGTGCAATACACTGTTACTGTCGAGGAAGAACAGCTAATGATGTGGACGGCTCGTGTATCATCAGGAACAACAGGTTCGGCTTTCCGCATTTATATGGGCGATATAGATTTGACAGGAAAAGTGAATGTCCCGCAAACAGCCAGCAATAGTTGGGGAAAATATACCGAAATTAAAGGTCGCACAAATGTGGCGATGCCTGCCGGAACATACGCACTGCGTTTAGTTATAGAAGGAAATTCCTGCAACATCGACAATTTTGTGTTTGAGGCAGCAACTGGGGATGAAAAGCTCACCCAACCATACAAAGGTATGGCAGCCACAATTCCGGGAATAATTGAAGTGGAAAATTACGATTCTCCGCTTGATGGCTACGTGGCTCAGACCTACAGCGACAGTGATTCTAATAATGAGGGCGATGCAAACTTCCGAACAGGTGAGGGGGTTGATATTTATCAAGGCCATGGTGGTTACGTTTTAGGTATGACTATGCAAAACGAATGGTTGACATACACGGTCAAAATCGAAAAAACACAAAAGTATTATTGGGGGGCGGTAGTTTCGTCAGGATTGGATGGCTCTGCATTCCATTTATATGTTGATGATAAAGATATTACAGGCAAAATCAACGTGCCGAATACGGGTAGTTGGGATACATATAATTTGGTAAAAGGAGAAACTAAGATTGATTTGCCACAAGGCACTCATATCCTTAAACTGGTTATAGATGCATCTTACTGCAATATCGACAAGGTTGTGTTTGGCACAGAGCCTATCGATGACAGTATTCTGGTTGGCATTGCAGAAGATCATGCCAATAGCGGTGTATACGATGTATTCACAATCATGGGCGTTTATCGCGGCACAGTCGAAATCACGGATGGAAATACATCTGTTCTTAGCGGTCGATTCGAACAAGGCATCTACATTCTTCGCAATAAAGCAAATGGAGAGGCTAAACGGGTGATGGTCAATTGATTTGATAAGGTTGCTTGGTAAAAAGCTGTCCAATCGGGCAGCTTTTTTTCTTGTTCATAAAGTCTCAGATATAAAAAATAAAAAGTAATTCGCTTTGTGAGAAATTATATCTTTAGTCACCGATTCTATTTGGTGAAATAAATTTTAAAATGCAGATAATATGAAAATTAAAGAAAACTCGGCAATCTATTACATCGGGTGTGACGATACCGATTTGGATTTGTTCGAAAATCAGTATGTTGTGCCTGAAGGTATGGCCTATAATTCTTATCTTATTGATGATGAGAAGATTGCTATTACTGATACGGTGGACATCCGCAAAAGCGATGAGTGGCAGGCCAAACTAAAGGATGCGCTTGCAAGTCGCCAACCAGATTATCTTATTGTGCACCACCTTGAGCCTGACCATTCGGCCAACATCGGTTGGGTGATGGAAACGTTTGCCAATTGCAAAATTGTTTGCTCGGCAAGGGCTGCTGCATTTTTGCCGCAGTTCTTCGGGACAGATTTCGCGGGACGAGTGCTCACTGTCAAAGAAGGCGATACGCTATCGCTTGGCACTCATACTCTGCAATTTATTATGGCACCGATGATTCACTGGCCCGAAGTGATGGTTTCGTACGAGTCATCAGAAAAAGTGCTATTCGCCGCCGATGCTTTCGGTAAGTTCGGCGCACTCTGCAACGAGACTGACGATTGGGCTTGCGAAGCTCGTCGCTACTATTTCAACATTGTCGGTAAATATGGCAACCCGGTTCAGACGTTGCTGAAGAAAGCTGCTGCGCTCGACATTCAGACCATCTGCCCGCTGCACGGCCCAATCTTGAAGGAGAATCTTGAATATTACATCGATTTATATCAAACGTGGTCGGCCTATCAGCCTGAGACAAAGGGAGTTTTTATTGCATATGCATCGTTGCACGGCAACACCGCCAAAGCCGCCGAAGAACTTGCTGCAATGCTTGAAACGAAAGGGGAGAAGGTCGCCATTTCCGACCTTTCACGTGCTGATATTGCCGAGTGCGTCGAGGATGCTTTCCGCTACGACCGTATGGTGCTTTGCGCCTCATCGTACGATGGTGGTGTGATGCCGCTAATGCGCGATTTCATCAACCATCTGGCAGACAAAACTTACCAAAAACGTACTGTGGCTTTGGTTGAGAATGGAACGTGGGCACCGTCAGCGGCTCGCACAATGCGCTCTTTGCTCGAACCAATGAAAGAGATAACCATTGCCGATACGGTTGTTACAATCAAAACAACGTTGAACGATGACAGCCGAGCGGCTTTAAAGCAGTTGGCCGATGAGCTGACACGATAAATAGTTGTAAATTAGGAATTAAATCCCCGAAAGGCTCAGCTTCTCGAGGATTTTTTTGTTATTGCTAAAAGCTGTAAGGATACTCTATTTCTTCTAGAAATAACGCTTTGGCCGGTGCCGAAGTTCCGGCCAGGCCACGATCTTTGGCTTCGATAATGTGGCAGAAGTCGGCGATGGAAATTTTGCCGTAGCCTACTTCGAAGAGTGTCCCCACGATGGCGCGTACCATGTTGCGCAGAAAGCGGTTGGCGGTTATGGTGAAAATCATGCCGCCGTTGGCCGATTCCCAATGAGCATCAAATATGGTGCAGTTGTTGGTCTTGACGTCGGTGTTGAGTTTGCTGAAGCTAGTAAAATCAGTGTAATCCAACAGTTTTGTGGCAGCGGCATTCATAGTGTCGATGTTAAGATTGCGCACACGCTCGGCAAACTGATATCCGAAAACATCCTTTCGTGAGGTTGTATAGTAGCGATAAGTGCGCCGTGTCGCATCGAATCGGGCATGTGCTTCGGAATGTACCTTTGCAATGCGCTGAACATTGATGTCGAATGGCAGAATGCAGTTTAATCGGTATAGAAAATCGGTGTCGGTGTTCAGATTGTCAACATCCGAATCGAAGTGCGCCACATAGTTGCGGGCATGAACACCTGTGTCGGTGCGGCCAGCACCAGTAATCTCGGTATCATTTTTCAATAGAACCGACAGAGCTCGCTCAATGCGTTCCTGTATGGTGTCGGCACTCGGTTGGCGTTGCCAGCCGCAGAAGTTTGTACCGTTGTAGTCGAGAACCATGAAGTAGCGCATTGGTAGTTCGTGTTTAGATAAACAATCTTGCGTTTCTGGATTTTTCAAAAATAAAACGGAATTTTGCGTATCTGTTTCCAGACTAGCGCAAAATCCCGTTAAACAATCTATTCTTTCACAAATTTTACAATGCGACTTTCGTTCTTGCTGGTGATCTTAATGAAATAGATGCCTTGAGCCCAGTCATCGACGGCAATCTGCATAATATCAGATGTTTGTCTCGATGCAAATATTATCCGTCCTGAAGCGTTGGCAATCAGAATCTGGCAGCCATTGGTTATTTGCCCGCCGAAATCAATGTTCACAATATCGTTGGCCGGATTCGGGTATACAGCAATGTCGGCAACTGCAGAATTATTGATACCAGTGATGATAGTAACCGATTTTGTGGTAGAGCATTTGTGCTTGTCAGTAACTGTTAGGGTATATGTTCCGTCGGCAGTCACTTCAATGGAGCTCGTTTCCGATCCGTTGTCCCACTTGAATGTTGCATCGGCTAGTGATGATGTCGGAGCGAGGGTGTATGGGTAACCGCTAACGCCGATTTCATCGTTTTCGAATGCTAATTTCGGCGTGCCGTAAATCTCATATTCGAATTCCGACTGGTCGATAACCGCGCCTTCGATACTGATGGTGAACGCAAGTTTGTGCGTGCCAGCGCGGTCTGTTGTCAGCAGATCGTTCATGTTAATGTCGAAGTGGCTTTGGGTTTCAAAATCAACTGTCAGTTCACCCGAAATACTGATTGTGCTGTCGTTGTCGATGGTGCATTTGATTTCGTAGGAATTGCCCTTCTCGATTTTGTCTGTACCATTGTTCACAATATTGATTGTTATTGGCGTCTTGTCTAGGCTGCAAGCCGATTTCGGACTTTTCAGTTCGTATACGGTGACGGTCGCGGGAATCAGTCGGACTTTGATGGTGTCGGCATTTTGGCAACCATAGGCATTGGCTGCTTTAACCCAGTATTCGCCATCAGTTGTTACTTCAATCTTGTCGGTTGTCGCACCAGTGCTCCATGAATATGAACTATATCCAGGGCCGGCATTCAGTGTTACGCTTTGCTCAAATGTCGATATGTCATTGCCCAACGATACTTTCGGGCTTTCGTGGACTGTCACAGTGTAGTCTTTTGACGATACGGCAACCGTGTCGGCAATACGAGCTGTGATGTTAAGTGCGTAATTCGCGGCATTGCGTAAATCGGCTTGTTGCTTGAACGTTATGGCTACCGATTCGCCGCTGCTAAGTGTGCGACCGACTTTGTAAGTCTCAATCACGGGTGCTGAGCCATTGATGCTGTACTCAACGTCGATTTGGCTTCCGCGAGCGATAATGTCAACACCTGTGTTTTTCAGATTGAACGACACGTTCGACAGAGACTCGCTTTCGCAGATGTCGGTGCTGAATCCCAATCCAGTGATGTCGATTTCTGGATGGGTGAGTGATACAACCAAAGAATCAGAATATGAGCAACCGTATTGATTGCTAACTTTCACACCATAAATTCTTGTCCCAATATAACTTACAGCCAACATGTCTGTGTTCGATTGCCCACCGCTCCAACTGTAGTTGTAATAATTCTGCGGAGCTCTTAAAACAACTGTGTCCGGATTTGTGGTGTAAATGTCGTCACCCAAAGTGAAAGGATCGGGAGTGGGGTATTGGCTCACTACCGTCGATATGGTGTCATTCTTATGGAAACGGTCCATATTCCAATCTAGCCATGCTGTTACTGGGTAGGTCTCGTTTTTATCGAAGTTGAAATCGAACGGTATGACGGCAGTAATGTCAGTTTCTGTGACATCGTAAGGTTCGAATGGCGTTTGAATTACATATTCTTTACGTACAGGTGCGTTGTCGCCTATTTTAATCATTATTGGCAATTGCGAACCGTTTTTGATGATGTCTAATCCGCTGTTTCTTAAAGTCAGTTTGACAATGTTGAACGATTCGATGTCGCAAGCGGCAACAGGCGATTCAATATTCTCAATATCGATGTTTGTTTTGATTATGACAATGGTGTCCGTTGCGCAGTAGCCAGATGCTGTATTCTCTGCGTAAAAGTCATAATGGTTGGTTTTTTGGTCATCGGCGTAGCATTCGTGCTCGTTGATGGCGAATACATGGCAGACGTTGCTTGTTGGGGTGCAAATAAATTTATTCGATAAGCTACTCTCATATCTGCCGTCATAGAACCATTCGCAACCATTGAAGTTTGAATTAACACGCAGTCTGAGTGTGTCGGGGCGCAGTGTGAAAATGGTGTCGGGACCAATGTTCAAACGTGGGGTGCCCCAAATATCAACTTCCTTATTGATGATGTTGTCATTGCGGTTGATATCGTGCTCAGGATTGATTTTCACGCTTAAGTTATAAGCACCAATTCTCGGCATATCCACTTTATTGTTGAAAGTGAATACCATATTGCTATTCGCTTCAAGTTTTTGTGAGAGTGTGATTGTCTCAGTGAATGTGTTTCCGTTGAATGTTACTGTTGCCGGAATCTTATAACCGGCGTTGTATGAGTTGGGGCTGTTGTTCTCGATGCGAACAGTAATGTCAAGGCCGCTTTGCGGGTCACAGTAGTCGATTGGCGAAAGCAAATCGGCCAATACCCAGTTGTCGCTGACAATCTGCACGCTGTCAGCAATAGTTGCGCAATTGTTTTGGTCAGTAACTTCCACCCAATACAAAGCAGTTGTCATGACTGGGATTGTGAACGAGTTGTTGTTCAACGTTGGTGCACCAGTGTTGTTCCATTTGTATTTTGCACCACTGATAAGTTCTGTGGTGAGGGTTGCCGGCATTGTTGTCGGATCAGTTGTCAGCACGCTGTCAGCACCTAAGTCAACGGTTGGAGGAGCCCAAACGGTAATGTCTTTTGTGATCGAGTCATTTTCATGATGCAAGTCGGCATAAATCAGGGTGAAGTAACTGATTTGCTGGCTTCCGTAATACTCAAACTTCGGCTGCTGTTTGAATGTGTAGTCGAAGGTGGCGTTTGCCGCAAAGTCGGCTGTCAGTGTGGTATCTTCGGCAATGGTTATTAGCTTACCATCAGCGTCTTTTATCTGGTAGCAGATACTGATTGTAGAATCTCTTTCCACAACAAATTGATCGGAATAATTCTTTACGGTAACTTTTATTTTGTTCTCAAAATCTTTGTTCCCGCAGAATGTGGCAGGTGTCAAAACAGATGATGCCTCAACAATACCTACATCGTAATGTGAGTGTATGACTTTAACCGAATCTTTTTCGTAGCAGTCCTGTCCTTTGACTTTTACTTTAATGTAGCAATAGTATTCTTGATCAGTTCCAAAATCCTTCAATCTTGGCAAAATCCAATTGGTGCCAACGGTCTTTAAGTTACCATTCTCAATTGAGTCAGCGTAGAACCATTTGTATTGATCGAATTTCTCATTTTTGGTTTTCTCGGCAGCAACAGCATAAGATTCGGGTGACATTGTTCCAATGTCGGCGCCAAGGTCGTATTGCGGCTCGCCTAATACATTGACAGTGATTGGTCCGGTTGCGTCGTTGCTTGGATTGTGGAACAAAAGGGTGTCGCCTTTAATCAATGTGGTAGCCTCCATCTTGTAGGCCATTTTGTACCACATATCGTAGGTTTCACGGAATGTGTGTTCGAATATACCATCCTTTGCAACATTCTCGGCGACAAAGAATGTGTCAGTAAATGTGGTTTTGTCATTGATGGTGACGCTAGCAATAAGGCTGTCGGCAGGAGTGATTGCTCGGTTGCCGAAGTTTTTAATTGATACGGTAATCGGTTGCTCTTTAAGCAGATGGCATTTGCTTTCTGGTTTGATTGCCACAACACCTGCATCAACAGGCGATTCGTACATGCGGATATCATCGATTGAAAAGCTATAGTCGCTTTCAGCATCTTCGGCCTTGAAAACAAATTTCAGTTTTACAGTTGGGTTACCGGCAACCGCATCTGGCAGTAGTTGCATATAGCGGGTCCAGTTGTCAATATCACCGCTCCAACCGGCAGAGCCTAGCGCGTTTATACTGTTTGTGTTATACCATTTCCAACTTGCGTGAGGGTAAGCAATAGGGTAGCTTGGAACAAGATTCCACGTTTGGTGATTGGCATCGGTTGAGTAGTAAAGTGCCAAGCCATCGGTAGAGTTTGAGTGGCCTTTTACTTTGAATTCGATAATTGGCTTCTGCACATCGCTCATGTCGAAGCATGGGCTCTCAAGAGTGCAGGTGCTGTTGCCGGGATTTGTTGTCCAGCAGTATGAGGAACTCTCCGGTTTGGTGTATTGCCATGTTTCGTCCTCGCTGTACCAATAGCCGAAAGTGCTGAAATTTTCAGCGTATGGCAGATTGATGTATGGCAATGATATAATATTCTTTTGTGCGTTGTTGTTGCGGATGTCCTCATCGTCGGTAAGCGTGACACGGGCTCTAATGTCGTACCAGCCGCATTCGCTAAGGTTGGCTGGAGTATTGAATTCGTATTCAATTTCATCTTCACGTTCGATATGTGCGGTTACAGTCTCATTGACCCATGTTTCACCACCATCGATAGAGTAGCTTGCAGTGAATGGTGTTTCAATCTTGTTGAATCCTGCGTTTTTAATTTTGATGATGGGTTTTACATAGTTCAGGCCGCAGTCACTCACTGGATAGATGATGTCTGTTGTTGCGGCGTCCATATAGACAAATGTGCCCACAAGTGCCACATCATCAATGTTCCAGCCGCTGTATGCGAGCATATTCTGTTCTCGGTCGGCGCTTCCGAGTGCAAATCTCAGTTTGATGTTTGGTGTGCGGTCGGCAACGTTTTTCAAGTCAAGATTCTGGTATGTCCAACTCTTGTTGAGGATGGTTGATGTGCTAGTCCAGACATTTTCCCATGTTGTGCCTTCGTCGGTGCTAATGCTTACATAGGCAGTGTCCAAATCGCAGATATTCAACCATCTGTAAAAAATCAAGCTGATACCTTTGTAGTAGTAGCAGTCGAATGGTTTTGTCTCAACGTAGCAGTTGTTGCTGCTGACACCGGTTTCAATGCCGCCAGGGTTGTCGCCCTTGCCTGTTATATCGGTGCCGATAATCCAGTTACCGCCACCGTGGGGGTAGGTGGGGTTGGCGTTTCCGCCATGGCTGTTTCCATAAACGTACGATGGATTATCTTCTTTTAGCGTTTGTGCTCGTTCAAACTCTCCTTCCCAGAATGGCCATTGGCTGTTTGTTAGGCTTGCGTTTTCAAAGTCATCAACAAAAATAGACTCGTTAATTGTACGGTCACCAGCAGGATCGAGTGTTGAAGCTGGGTATTTCAGTCCGCCAATGTTGATCGATTCCGGTTCAATTTTCATATCAACTTTGACATTGCGGAATCGGTGCTCGTTATCGTCATCAATGTCGCAGGTTATCCACAGGTAGTTGTAACCTGCGGGCATATCGAAACTGATATTGCTGAATGTGGCCTTGTTGTTAGTAACAGAAGTAGTTGCAAGCAGATTGTCTGTGGTGAAAATATCGCTTTCAGTGTAGTACAGTTTGATGCCGTTCGTTTTTATGGCATTGGCTGGCTCTTGAGTATTGCCCTTTTGCTTGAGTTGGGTAACAATGGTTGAAAGTGTATTTAGATAGAAGGTCCCGCTGTTGCCCAGAATCTGTACCCGCAGCTTCAGTATGGCATTGTCGTTTGAACTGGTGGGGATAATGTCTGTTGTAGGGTGTGATGCGGTTATGCTTCCAACGTATTTGTTGGTGATTTGTGTTTCTTCAATTTTGATGTCGTCAAGACAGCAACCGTGGCCTAATGTTTTGGTTTTCCCGAGGAATGCGATTTGAATTTTCTTTTTGCCGGTCATTATTTCTGGCAACCATATTGAGTCGCATTTCCAAGGTTCGTCATCGTCGGTTGGACTTTGATAGTCGCGTATTTTCTGCCATGTAGTGTCAATCGATTCCAATATTCTATAGTAGAGTGATATCTCGAAGTTGTCAATCTCTGATGAGTCAGTTGCACTTGCGCGGTCTTTGTATTGTGAGTACCAGAATGTCAGCAATGGCTTGTGTGCATTCTCAAAATTGATTATCGGGCTGGCAAGATACATACTGTGCATATGCTCAACGGCCAGATAGTAAAGTCTTGCATTATATTCGCCATTGTGGGCATGTTCCGGTTTGGTAACTTCGCTTCCGGCAGGCTTTCCGCCGCCTTCCCTTGCTTCCCAAGCCAAATCGTCGGGTTTTTCGTAGATGTTGCCTAAATATATTTGTGACCAACCTTCAGGCATTGAACCATCATGTTCAAAACCTTCGCTCAAATAAACTTCATTTTGACCGAATGCGTTAAGTGAGGCGGCTACGAGAGCCATTGCCAAATATTTCTTCATAGTAATTGTTTTTTTTATATCCCACAAAATAACCAATAATTATTGTACCTACAAAAAAGAAAAATCAGCAATTGTGGTCAAATTGCTGATTTTTAGAAAAGTGTGATATCACAATTATTTGTGTTAGAATTTCGGTTTCGTCTTGTAATGAGCAAGCCAGAAGTCCCAAATCACACCGGCGCTGGCGCCCACCGATATAAGGCTGGCGCGGTCCACTCGGTCCGAGTGCAGTG
>CAMKOM010000009.1 GCA_946414435.1 uncultured Bacteroidota bacterium | reverse complement strand
TGTTTATATCATTGCCTTTGCATAATGAATAAATGAATTCAAAACCTAAATAAGCTATATATATTGATAGAACTTTAAAATACTTAATACTACAATGACTTTTATTATTAGCTATTAGCTTTATAAATGAAATAACAAAAAATAAAATGAATGAAGGGATTATATACGAAGCAAAAAAACGATACGGAACTTGTAAAAAATATGACATGCATATTATACCCCATAAAAGAATTAATACGCTGTCAACATTTAGTTTCACTTTAGTTTTCATTCCTATTTCAAAAAGCAAAAGCCATCAATAATATGGCGCCACGCATTCAACTTTAAACAGACAAAAATTTTCTCATCCAATCCTTGTCCGGCAAACATTTGTCATACCCTTTAATCTTACTACATCTCCATACAAAAGAACCAGGTGCATGAATTAGTTTTATAAACTGTCTCAAAAACCAATTGGGTGTTACATTTAATTTATACTGCCAATAAGGAATAGCATGCTCTTGATATAGTAAGGATATCACATTCTTTCTATCATTTGCAACTCTTCCCAACCATACAGAGTCATTGCCCATTGAAATACCAGACATATATTCATACCAAACACCATACTGTATCTCTGACAAAAACTCCACTCGCTCACCATGGGCTAACATATATATAATCGTGTTATCTTCAGCATACTTAATGTAATCAGACACCTTGCTTAAATAATCACGAAAGACACTCGTTTTATAAATGACACTTGCCCCAAGTATTAAATCAGAATATGCCAGATAGTTTCTTTTGATTTTTGTATAATCATCCATTAAATATGGTCTAACATCATGGGGATTTGCCTTGTCTAAAAATACAAACGGAGAATCATCTTTAATTGAATAATAACATGCCCTTTCAAAAAAAACAGCAGCATTTCTATTAATGATACATTCTTGCGTTTTTTGCAAAATATTCTCGTCGTACAAAAAGTCCCCTGGAGAAATTGGCTTGATATATTCGCCATGGCAAAAAGCCAAACCTGATAAAATATTTTTGACTGTGCCTTTGTTCTGTTTGTTCTCTACCAATGAATACTTCGTAAAACCGAATGATTCTATATACTCTTTGATTTTATCAAAATTATTTTCCTTAGAACCATCATCAGCAACAATCAAATCAAATTCAATGTTTTTTTGTATTAAAACTGAATAAAGAGTCTGCCTGGTTTTATCCCATGCTGAGTTATATGTAAGTACTAAAACAGATAAAAAAGGCGGCATCATTTGTTATTCTTCACAATTTACAACAGGAAGTTTTCCACATATAGTATCCTTTAGCTTTCCAAATACAAATCGCATTATAATGCTCAAAATCAAACAACTGAAAAACATTGCGAATATGGAAATAAAAGTCCACAACAACGTTGTAACTAATCCGCTCGACAAATGTTCTTCCGTTACAAAATATTGCCGCCATAATTCTGCCGCAAATCCTCTAGTATGAATACAAAATATGGCAAAACAACTTTTTGCCGCATAATTAATGTCTTTGCTTTGAAAGTCTATTTTCAAGAATAATAGAAATAAACAAATAGCATTGACAACTGTCAAAACAGAACAATAATTATACAAAGACGGGAACTTTTTTATTCCAATGGTTAGTATTAAACTTGAGACTAGATAAATGGCCCACAATGCAAATGTTTTAACTTGTATGTTGCGTTTTCGAATCCACATTCCCAACGACATACACACCATAAACTGTACAATTGTATAGCCTGCACCATTTCCATTAAGACCGATAGGCGATAAAAAGCCTGGGGTAAAAACATGCAAATCGATAGCCATATCAAGACACGTGGGAACAATAACAAACAATATGCAGATTGCTGCCGTCAAAAAATCTGCCTGCTTATCGGATAGTTCCCTAAACACTCGTGATACGTACGGCGAAAAAATGTAACATATCAAATAAAAAATAGCAAAATAATTATCAGGGAAGAAATACGCCACGATTCGCTTCAGAGACAAAACGTCACTTCCTAATGCAACATGAAAGAAATAATCAAAATAACGATAAAAAATCACTATTAACAGAATGTCAAGTACTTTACCGAATTTTATCTTACTATTTGTATACAAAAAAAATCCACTGACAATCATAAAGCAATTAACAGCACATATACCTAGACTTTCAAAAAAATGCAAAGCGAAATTATCAATGGGTAAATTCCGAACATGCACGAATGCTCCGCCCATGGCATCATTATTGAAGTGCAGCAGCACAACAAACGCCATTAGCACAAGGCGAAGAAGTTCTATGTTTGAGTTACGCTGTTGCATTTTTTTTGTTCATTGCTCTATTAAAAATGTTTTTCATTCGTGTAGTAAATGCATCCACGCCAAACAATTCAATAGCCCTTTCTCGAATGTGTTTTTTATCAAATACAATTTTACCGTTCAAATAGTCATTACAAACCTTAGCAATACCTTTATAATCTATTATCGGCAAAATCCTTCCCATAGAATCATCAACATAGTCTTCAACACCTCCACAGCTAGTGGAAATAACAGGCAACCCACTCATACTTGCTTCAATAGCACTTACAGGAAGTCCCTCCTGAACACTTGTCATTACAAACACATCACAAGAATTATACAATGCTGGTACATCATTTCGGTTAACATAGCCAATCATTTCTGTAACTGGCGCAATTATGGAATTATGCACCATAAATTCCAACTCTTCAGCATTATGTGAATATCCTTTATTTGAATCATATCCAGCAATAATAATCTTGAATTTTACAGTTGCGATTCTTTTTAATTCCTCCATTGATTTTAAAAACAACGGATAATTCTTATAGAATACATTAGCAGCAACTATAAGAAACGTCGGCACATCATGAGTTTCCTGTGAAAGTGAGAATTTAGTTTCATCACACATATTTCCAACCCAAACAGGATTAATCTTAACGTTTTGCAATAATACCTGCCTAACTTTATCATTACTAATTGCAAGAAACTCATCAGCAGATTCAATCGCATCCACAACAGAATCTGTCAAAACAGAACCTGGCCATGGAAATGGTGCGTGTTCAGCCGTTATATGCGGAACATTAAACGTGTCAGCAAAAGCCTTTCCCCATGGAGCATTTTCCTGACTTGTAAGGCTATATACACAATCAAATTGTGGAAGCAACTTTTTTTGTTTAAGATACCTTGCAACTCTTAGCCTATTTTTTTTTATGCATAGTAGTTCTTCTCCACCTATACCTAACCTATTTTTTTTATGCAAGAAAATCCGCGCAAACCGTTCCCAAAACAAATCCCATACAATAAACTGCGGTTTATGGACATATATTGCATATTCTTTGAGTCCACAATCATCTTGAACAAAAACCACATTAGATATCGGTATACGAAACAGTCTTTTGATAAAATTAATTAAAAAGAGATCTGATTTAACAAATAGTCTCGCAACTACAAAGTCAAAATCTTTTCGCATTACAAGAGCTTGTTCCCTAAAAAAAATCCCATTAATTGGATTGTCTTTTGAAGGATACCATGTGGGCAACATTAAAATTGTTTTTCTTTCATTCATAACATCAAATAAAACAACTTCCAATTTTAGCCAATAGTCTATTTGAAATAATAATAGACTTAATATAATCCTTGAAAGAGTGAGATTTGATTAATTCGGAACGCATTTCTTTTGCTTTTTCCGAATCATAAGATTTAAGCAAAGTGCGGAACATTAGTGACTTAGCCATTTCATCACTTTCAAACGTTTTCAACACATATCCATATTTAACAGCATAATAAGCCTGAACATCATATGTGCTCTTAAAAAACGCAAACTGTTTTTCGATATTTTTAGAATTACTAACAGATTCATCAGCACATCTATAACATGCTAATGATTTAGAAAGATACGTTATTTTTGAATTCTTAGAAAACCAAAGCCACATGGGATAATCTTCCATTTTCCACCCAAGTGATACAGGGTTAACTTCATTAATATATTTTTTTACTAATTCTCTTTTGAAACAAACCGTTACAGCCGGAATCAAATTCAACGTCATTAGTTCTTCAAAAGTTGAACATTTTGCCCCTACACTTCTGTTAAGATATTCGTTTTTATCATTATAACACAATGCTGTTCCATAGCATAATCCAACATCGTCATGGTTTTCCATAAATGTTATCTGTTCATCTACTTTACCCGGCAACCACCAATCATCACCTGCGCACTCCATAATATACTTCCCATAACAATGTGAAAGAACATTATAATAATTTGCCACAACACCGATATTATGCTCATTATAAATAGCTTTAACTTTATCTGGATAACGTTTCGCATAATCAGCTATAACCGTTTTTGTACCATCAGTGGAACAATCATCCCCAACAACAATTTCAAAAGAATAATTATGTTTTTGCCCAATAATACTATCCAAAGTTTGAGCAATATACTTCTCCTGATTATATGTAATTACCGCTATCGATAAAAAGATTTCTGCCATATTATACCTTCTTGATAAACTTAACTGACAACTGACGAATAAACGCATTAAGTTCTTTTTCCTTTAATATGGCCAAAACCAATAAGTATACTGCAGCTCCAGATATAACACCAACTAGCAGACTAACAATTTGTATTTCGAAAATGCTTTTTACAAACCACACACTGATTGCCATTATTATTGTCGCAATAATGCCTTTCCAACAACAAGCCAATTGCTTGAATGCTCCGAATTTGTATAGTTTTCCAATCATAAAGCCATTCATATAGAAATAGACAAACGCTGTCAACACCTTACCTATCACTACAGCCTTAAGGCTTATTGGGAATGTTATAACCATCATTATTGCAATAATTGGGACTTTTGAAAAGTCAATTTTCATAAACAAATCAGACCTACCAATAGCATTCAGCAAATTAAGATTCAATGAACTAAGCGGTATAAAAACATAGCTCAATGCCAACCAAAACAGCAAATCAGATGAAGGCAACCATTTCTCACCGAGTAGTACAAGAATAATTTCTTTAGACAGAACCGCCAATCCAACCATTGCCGGAAAAACCGCCAATGCTGAAAGTTTTATCAAACGACTAAATGTTTGAATTAGTTCGTCTTGTTTATCTTGTAATGTCGCCATTAAAGGGAACGTTGAATTTAGAAGTACCGAATTTAACGTTCCCGCCGTCAGTTCAGGAAATTGCTGGGCTCTTGTATAATAACCAAGACTTGCAGAATTATAAACCTTTCCTATTATTAGATTATATACATTTGTTATTGTTGTTGAGAGCAAACCACATGCCAGAAGTTTTGAACCAAAACCAAACAATCTTTTAAAACTAACTATGTCAAAGCCTGTTTTCGGAATCCATTTCCCTGCTATCCAAAAACCAACAACAGAAACAATCGCTTTAATTAAAGCTTGAATCACCAAAGCCCATACACCCAACCCTTCATACGCAGCCCATACTGCAATACATCCCGAGATTATCGTTGCAACTGCATTGATTAGTGCAATGCTTTTGAAATCTACTTCTATTTGAAGTTTTGCACTTTGGACAACTGTTAAAGAATTTAAAATTATGACCAAAAAGAATACCCTCTGCAACGAAACAAGTTCAGGAGTCTCATAGAAATCCGCTATTGCCGGCGATGCAATAAACAATATCACATAAAGCAGAATACTTATTAGAACATTGAAAATAAGAACTGTTGAAAAATCCTTCTCTGTTCTGTCCTGCCGCTGAATCAAAGCTCGAGTAAAACCGCTATCAACAAAGACATTAGAAAACGCCAGGAAGATTATTATCATTCCGATGGTTCCGTAGTCGTGCGGTGTAAGCAGACGAGCAAGGATTATACTTAAAACAAAAGAAATGCCTTGAACCGCAATTTTTTCAAACGCGTTCCAAAACATTCCTATTTTGGTTTTTTGCTTTATGTCATCCAATTTCTTGATTCTTAAATTATATTCTTTCGATTTTCCCGTTATAAAACTCATCCACAACTCTAACCATTGCTTCTGACACATCACCACCGATATACGAACAATTCCGTCCGCCCCCTATCGCTTTCAGGAACGAAACAATCATATACCGTATTCCTTCGCCGTCCAACTGGTAAAAATAACGTTTATTGTCAGCGGGGTTTTCGAAACGAACTTCGAAATAATCCGTCTTCCACCAAGGCGCTGGCACATAAATGTATCCTTTTGTGCCCGAGACAATTAACTCACCTTCCGATTTTACCCCCTTGCCTACCATCAGCGATGCTACCGCGTTGGGGTAAACAAACGAGACTTTTGTAAATGTGTCGAAGTTTTCAGAAATAATATGCGAGATTATCTGCATATCGCTGTATTTGGAACCAAGCAACTGGAAAACTGGCAACATTGCCACTGGCCCCCATGCACATATACTGTTCCAAGTGTTGGTCAGGTCTTTGCCTTTCTTGCTTTCCAAATCAGAAAGACTTGTGCAAACCGAATCAACAGATTTCACTTCGCCAATAATTCCACTCTTAACCAAAAGGTTCATACGGTTGTATGCCGTGGAATAGGCAGTCTTAATCGCATCCATCAATACACAACCATTATCACGCGCCAACTGTTTTAATTCATCATACTGGCTAACTTTCAACGCAATTGGCGCTTCACACAAAACGTGCTTTTTGTTTTGCAAAGCCAGTTTTATCTGCTCGTAGTGTTTTGACGGGTGCGACACCACATACAGAGCATCACATTCTTCAATCAATTTTGAAATGTCGGAAGTTTTAACTGACAAATGCTGCAATTCTTCAGAGAACTGTGTTGGATCTAACGAACAATAGCCAACGATTTTTACACCATTCACAAAATGAGATTCAGCGGCGAACTTGTTCAGAACGGTTGACGACTCTCCCACCAATCCGATACGGATTTCACGCTCATTCCGCAAGTCGGTGCTTGAAACACCTTCTGTCCTATCCAAATAAACAACCTTGCAAAACTCATTAAGATAGTCGAATTGTCCCTTCCAATCCGAGCCGACAGTGAAAATATCAACGCCGTAACGCCTGATATCGTCAATTTTCTGACCTTCGTATTCTTCAACGATAATCTCGTCAGCAAGGCCTGTATTCTTTACTGCCTCAATGCGTTCCATAAGCGATTGCTGGACGTTTATTTTTCCTCGCGCCATGTCGAATCCATCAGCCGTGACGCCAACAATCAGATAGTCGCCCAACGCTTTTGCCCGCTCCAACAGACGGATATGTCCGTAATGCAGCAAATCGTAAGTGCCGTATGTTATTACTTTTATCATTTGTCTAATTCAAACAATGCGTTACAAAATTGTTGCATATATATTTTCTCTCCTATCGAGACCCTCAAACAAGTTCCAAAATTACCCACATTTGGATAAGATTTTATCAAAATCTTCTTTTCCGATTTCATTCTTTCAACGATTTTCTGTGCATCAGTTTTCGTCTTTATGAAAATGAAATTTCCTGCATCTCCCTTATGCTCGTACCCGTTGGCATCAAGTGTATCGGTCAGATATTTGCGTCCTTCATTGAATTTGTCAATGAGAGACTGCAAGACTTCTGGATTCTCGATTACCGCTTCGGCAAATTTCATTGCAAAAGCGTTGGTGTTATGCGGTGTGCAAAATTTCTGCACCATCCTGATTCCTTCGGGCCAGCCGACAACATATCCGAGCCTGCAACCTGCCATTGAGAACAGTTTTGAGAATGTCCTCGTAACAAAAACATGCTCTTCGTTGAGCGCGTATTCAATAAACGTTTTCGGATAGAAATAATGATAGGCTTCATCGATTAAAACAGTAATCTGCTTCTGCTTAGCCACTTGTAACAATGCCTTGAACTCGTCGTCAGAATAGACATTGCCCATAGGATTATTAGGATTCAGAAGAATCAGCAATTGAGTGTCATCGGTAAGTTCATTGATTATGTTGTCAACGCTCATGGTCAAGTCATCGTTGTAAGGAACTTTAACAAAGTCCCTTCCATACATCTCGCTGTATACTTGAAACATAAAATACGACGGCACTACCCCGACTATTCTTCCGTTTTCCGACGTAAAAGCCTGAATCACATATCTGATTCCTTCAGCCGAGCCGTTTACAAGGCACAAATGCGCAATATCTGTTTTCAAGAATTTGGCCAAAACTTCCGCAAAATGCAGTGTCTCTGGATATTGCGCCACAAATTGTGGTGTAATGTCTTTCAGTACATCATTGATAAAATCTTGCGGCAGTCCGCCAGGATTTTCATTCAAATCAAGACGCAAGAAATCCTTTCTTTCGTTTTGGTCGAAAATTCTATAAAGATTCTCGATACGGGGATTCAAATAATACATGATAAATTAATTCTTAACTCTTTCCTTTAATCTCCACCACCAAACCTTTTGTCTGTTAGTGCCAAATATATATTTTGAAATCAATAATTTCAAATCTGGTCGTTTTGCCCATTTTTTACAAAGCGAATCATAATCCATTGTCTTTAAATCCCGCATAAACTCTTCACGTTTAGGATTTTCTGCAATAGATTTGCGCATGGGGCCTTGATATTTTAATGCTTGCGAGAAATCCAGTTCGCGTCCCACAAAATTACCTTGCAAAATTCTTTCTGCGACACGTTTCCCTTTTTCTGTGTTTGTGACGATTAAAGACGCTCCTCTGTCGCCATTGTATAAATCGGGGCAGTAAATGTGTACGCCCCACAAATCTCCTAGCGATATATCAGCAACTCTGTTTGTTGTAGTATAAAGACATTTGTAACACGACGGACGGCTCATTAGATGGTTCAGCCATATAGACCAAAAAGGATTAAACCATCTGTCGCGTCTGATAGTTCCTTGTCTGGAACAATCTGAAGACGCATATGATAAGTGCATCACTTCATAGTCCCACTTGTTGGTATCTTTATATCTATAATCCAATGTTTTTATTGGTGCATTTTTCTCTTTTTGTATTTTCTCGTCAAGTTTTCTGACAAAAAGCGGCGACGGAACCCCTTCACAAATTACCTCAACCGTCAAAAGATTGTCATAATCTTTTCCCTTCAAAAACGATTTCAAACCTGCAATCTGGCACGGTGTTCCCGAAAACAGAACCTTTTTGCCATCGTTCAAAAAATTTTTGCACTCTTTAAATGAATCCCCGATAACGCTCTGTGAATATTTTGAGCGTCTGAACTTTCCTATCTCGTTTTTTTCAGTTACAAACGAGTGTCTGATTTTCAATCCGTCTGCTTCCGCCCCGAAAATCACATAGTTTTCGTCACACCAAACATCGGCAATGGCTGAAAACGCCCCGCCAGAAGTGCTTTCGTTCAAAACATCCGCATCATTGATATGACCACCGTAAGCGTGTTGGGGCGCAGTGTTTTTCCCGACGGATACGATGTATTGGCAAACCCTTTCACATTGTCCGCACTCAACACACAAATCTGTATCCACAACTGGGTACAAGAACCCTTCATCATCTTCCTGCATCTTGATGGTGTTCTTGGCACAAACCTGAACACACGCCCCACAGCCACAACACTGGCTTTTTGTATCAATACTGCTTTCAAGTATGTTTTTGGGAATACTCATGGTTTACAACAATGCCAAACTTTTATTCAAGAATTCAATTGACTTTTCCCGAGCCTGGGCAATACGCTGATGTACATCATCATAGTCAGGCTCTCTGTGTTTTTCTTCGCCTGAAATATAAAGGTGGCCATCCAAGCCGAACAGAGCCATTAGTTCGTTGATTTTGGTGTTGCACTCCTGCCTTGTAAACCCGTAGAAATTCCGTTTGTATTGAACACTGATAATAATGCCATGGAACGAGTTGGTTACTACACATTCTGCGTGTTTTACGAGCGAAAGAAATTCTTCCACTCCTGCCTTATAAAAAGGCTCATGTCCTTCATTTTCAAAAGCACGAAGGCTTATATCGATGACTTTCAGATTTTTCTCTTTGGCAATCTTGTCAGCAAACGCATTCATCTGTGCATTATATCGCCGTGAATACAGCAAAAGATATTTGCCTTCGATAATCCTCGGTGCGGCAATGGTATCATAGTCCTTGGCTGTCAAAAGCAGAGTCGGATCGATTGTACGTTGTGCAGGAACGGAAGCATGTGCTTTTACATATTCAAGCATATCGTTTTCCCTGATGCCGATAGCCTTAAAGTTTTGCAGCCTTTGGTTTAGGATTTTATAATCACCGTCAGAAAAATGAGAATCACCGAAACTTGCCGCGTATGATATGCTGTTTTGTCGCATACAGTCGAAATTGGCATAGTACCCTTCGGCAAACCCCTTGAACTCATCGATGCAAAAAATCGTGTCGCTTCCGCAAACAAAACGCTCAACACCTTCATCCTTCACCACATCTTGGAAGTCGCTGTCGGTATATTTCTTGACGGTGCGTGAGAATCTATTGGTATAGAAATCTTCGAACTTGTAAAAGTTCTCCTTAATGGCGGACATCGATATTTCCAACGCTTTTCGCGATTTCTCATCCTTGTCCCACATAAGTTTGGCAGGGTCAAGCGGATTGGCATTTTCCAAAACTTTTGGGCAATAGTCGATAAGTTTCGATGTGTATCCGAGTTTTTCAATACTTCTACTCAACGCCCACGACTGCAAAGCCGAGCCGTAATTTGTAAAGTTGCAGTTGATGTTATAACTTACGATGCCAATGGTATTATGAGACATGTATACAAAATTTAATCACCATAAAAATCCTTTTTTAGGGTTTTAAGGATATTATCTGTAGCAGAATAATTATATGAAAAATGCTCTTCAATAATTTTATTCCTGACAACAGACAAAGGATCTATTCGAGATCTTAGCATTTTTATCCAATGATCCAATTCTTTCCAATTATTTGCAATGTACAATCCAGGAATTATGGATGAAAATAATGCCCCACATTCACTAGAATCATTATCCATTGGACAATATATAATTGGTTTTCTCGTCAAAAAAAACATAGGAATAACAGATGATCTATCTGAAATCATCACATCAGTTTGCGCAAATGTTGTATCAATACTCTCGTTTTTATCAACATCTATATGTCTATCACTCCATTCTGACAATATTTTATCTACGCTTATTTCATCCAACAATTTATTTTTAATAAAATTATCCCACATCATTGGATGTGGCCGCACAATAAGCCTTGCGTCATTCCACTCAAAATCTGTTAGTTGAGAATAATATTCCATGAAATGGCTTCCTCCTATAATAGGATCATAAGTCCATCTTGGTGTCCATAAAAATGTACTGTATTTGCATTCTTCTTTATGTTTTAAACATCTTTCAAAAATAGGATAGCCAACATTTAGAAACTGTTGAATGTTTTTTTTACAATTTTTTCGAAAAACAGCATTATTTATATCTGCCCCATCCTTATTCTCCATAAATCCAAAATACAAATTTTTGAAAAAGGAATAAGGATATAATCCTGTATTTTTTATTTCTGGAGTTGCGTAAGGAATATAACATATTTTGGTAAATCGGACAGTAGTGTCGCTTATTAGTGATTTAGGTAAATAATAATCATATGGACGTTGATAAAAAAAATAATCAAACCTATATTTTTCAATATCAATCCAATCTTTACCATTATATGCAAGTATATATTTCCCATTATTACATTGTTCTATGAAATAATTTAATTCTTCACCATAGTTATCAATTCGGTTATGAATTATATCACAGAAAGGTACAATAATGAGAAATGGTTCGAACTCTTTATCACTACACATTGCGGAATAAACACTTGATTGTTTGTCCCATAATTGCGGCATTTGAACAACAAAACCAACTCTAATTCTTTTTGATTTTAGTATATTAGAATGTTTACAATTGCGTTTTAAATAATAAGATGCTCTGGTGTCATAATATATCGACTTCAAAAATTTGAATGGGAAATGTAGACATTTATTTAAATCTTTGAATACAATCATACCATATCTATCCTAATGTCTGTATAAAGTCAGACAACCTTAATACTTATTTACATTCTTCGCCACATATGCAACCTCGTTAATAGTCAAAACAGGACTGATTGGCAAACTTAATTCCTGATTATGGATTTTTTCTGTGATAGGCAGTGATATTTCGTTCCATTTTTTGTAACACTCCTGCTTATGTGGCGGAATGGGGTAATGGATTATGGTTTGGATACCGTTGTTCTTCAAATATTGCTGAAAATCATCGCGTTGCTCGCAGAAAACAGGAAACACGTGATATACGTTGTTCTTGTCATCCAAACGGTTGGGTAGCGTGATTTTCGGATTGTTTATGTTGTCGTAATAATACGCAGCAATCCGTTGACGATTGGCATTGTCTTCATCCAAATGGCGTAGTTTCACATCCAAAACCGCCGCTTGAATCTCGTCCAAACGAGAGTTTCTTCCACAATATTTAAAAACGTATTTCTTTTGCGAACCATAGTTAGCCAATGCACGAACGCATTCGGCAAGTTCTTGATTGTCTGTTGTTACTGCACCTGCATCGCCCAACGCTCCCATATTTTTGCCAGGGTAGAAACTGTGCCCTGCAGCATCGCCAAGCGAACCTGTCCTTTTGTCTCTAAAATGGCAACCATGTGCCTGTGCGTTGTCCTCAATCAGTTTCAGATTGTATTTTTTACATAGTTCGCTGATTTTATTGGTGTAAGCACAACGTCCGTAAAGGTGGACAATCATTATGGCTTTGGTTTTCGACGTGATTTTTTCTTCGATTTTACTATCGTCTATTTCCAAATTCTCAAACGTCGGCTCCACCAAAACGGGTTTCAGATTGTTTTCGGTGATTGCGAGTATTGTAGCGATATATGTGTTTGCTGGTACGATTATTTCGTCACCATCGTTGAAGACGCCTAATTCCTTGTAAGCCTTGACAATCCAAATCAGTGCATCCAAGCCATTGGCAACACCAATGCAATACTTTGTGCCAATGTATTTTGCATAGTTGTTTTCGAAGGTTTCGTTCTCCTTGCCTTGAAGATACCAACCCGAATCCACAACCCGCTGCACCGCAGTATGGATTTCATCGGAATACTTCTCGGTTATCGATTTTAAACTTAAAAATGGTATTTGCATAATTTATATTTTTCTAATGAACTTTGCTGGATTTCCGAACCACACTTCACCCGCAGGAACAGATTTCGTGACAACACTTCCTGCACCTATCATGGCATTCTCACCAATTGTGACACCTGCCAAAATTGTGGAATTTGCGCCTATACTTGCGCCCTTTTTTATCTGTGTTTTCGACAATTTCCAATCTTGATTTTTTGAGCGCGGGAACAAATCATTGGTAAATGTTACGTTGGGGCCAATGCAAACATCGTCCTCAACTGTTACACCGTCCCAAAGTTGAACTCCACTTTTAACGGTAACATTATTCCCGACAGTAACATCGTTTTCAATCAACACATTAGCACATATATTGCAGTTATTCCCAATTTTGGCGTTAGGAAAAATCACACAAAATTGCCAAACATTAGTGTTTTCGCCGATATGTGAAGATTTACAATCTGCTAATTGATGAATCATATAAGTCTTATTTCAATGATTTCAAGAAATCGTCATAATTCCGGATGTACTCTTTTTCATCGTAGTACTCACTAGCAAGAACTACAAGTTTGCAGCCGTATGAAAAATCGTGCATCTCGCGCCACATGTTTTTGCCAATATACAAGCCAACATCAGGGCGATTCAAAAGAACTTGCTCACGTTTCTGCCCATCGTCGAGAATAAAACGGCACGCACCATCCATGGCAATAATTATCTGTTCCAATTCCTTGTGAGCATGAAACCCACGCGCCTCATTAGGCAATGTGTCAAACATATAATAAACACGTTTGATTTCAAACGGAACGCTTTTCAAACCTTCCAACGAAATCAATTTACCACGATTATCACCGTGGACTTGAAAATCTAACAGTTTGTAATTCATATCTTTACTTAAGATTTATTAATTTTTTCAAAACTGATATTATACCTATTCAATACAACAATACCACATACCCCGCCACATCTCTCAAATTATCCGCCAATCTGTAGTCAGCTTCAGTTTTAACTGCCACACCCGATTTTTCAAGATTCACAAGAGTGGTTATCAAGTCTTTCGGGCTTAATGAAACTCCGGGATTGCGTGTTTCGTGAAAATACTTCTCGATTTCGGTAACAGTTGCTTTACCGCAATGTTTCAACATTCCGCAAACGAACGATACACGAAGTAATATATCGCCATCGGCTATCGAATTGACAAAACCGGCACTCTGCAAAATGTATGGAATACTCTTCGTATACGATTCTTTTACACGGTCGGCAACTTCATTGTGCAAAATTTCCAACGCCTTTTCCGTGTCGGCATCATGCAAGTTTTGATATTGCCTGACCAATTCTGAAAGATTGTCGATTACGGAATAATAAGTCAATCTTTCATCGCTGATTTTGAAACAATTGCTTCGGCTGAATATTTCCACAAACATTGCCGCCTTGTGAAGCCGCACTCGATCGAATGGCTCAAGTTCGGTTTTGAGCCGCATCAACATCAGCATACAAAGCGATTGGTAATTGTCCATAATGCAGCCTTTGTTTACATCAATTTCCAGTCAATAGTTACTACTCGAAGCAGCTTCTAACTATTTCAATAATTATATCCTGTTGTTCAGGCGTCATCTTGTTATCCGATGGCAGGCATAGGCCACGCGCAAAAATATCGGCACCAACATCTGTTTTATTGTCATCTGCGGTCACGAAAGGGTTCTTGCTATAAATAGGCTGCATATGCATCGGCTTCCAAATTGGACGACCTTCGGCATTGTATTTCGCCAGAGTTTCAAGGATTTCCGTAGGGCAGGTTTTACCTTTTTCGGGTGTAAATGTTGCTTCAGTGTCAGTTCGTTTCTGCAAGCACATTGCATCTTTGTTGATAAGCAGGCACGATAGCCAATAGTTTGGCAGACTGTTTTGGGCATCAAACGGATTCATCGAAACGGGCAGTCCTTCAAAGCCTTTTTTATAACGCTCGTATATGGCTCGCTTCTGCGCGATATGCTCGTCGAGATAGTTCATCTGACCGCGAATCACACCTGCAATTATATTCGACATCCGGTAGTTGTACCCCATCTCCACATGCTGGTACCATGGTGCGGCTTCTCGCGACTGGGTTGACCATTTGCGCACCTTGTCGGCATCTTCTTTGCTGTTTGTCAGGAACATTCCGCCTGACGAACCTGTAATTATCTTGTTGCCATTGAAACTAATAGCGTTATAATCACCAAAACAGCCGGTCTCCTTGCCTTTGTATGTGGCACCTAACGATTCGGCGGCATCTTCAACTATAAGTGCGCCATGGCGGGTGCATACGGCACGAATTTCATCAATTTTGGCCGGAACGCCATAAAGATGTGCAAACATCACCAATTTGACATCGGGATAAAGTCCAAAAGCCCGTTCAAGTGCAGCAGGGCTTATATTCCACGTATCGCGTTCTGTATCAATAAATACAGGCTCGCCACCTTCGTATGTCACAGAATTCACCGTTGCATTGAACGTCATATCTGAGCAAAAGACTTTATGTCCCTGAAGTGTTCCGCAGTTGGGTTTAGCCTGGCCGTAAAGCCTTTCACCTGCAAGTTTTGTTGCCAGATGAAGCGCTGCGGTTCCGCATGAAAGAGCAACGGCATATTTAACGCCAATGCGCTCTGCGACAATACGTTCCACTTCATTGATGTTCTCGCCGGCTGTGGTTATCCAGTTTTTTACAAAAGCATCGTTTACCCACTTTTGCTCATCGCCGTGCATTGTGGGCGATGACAGCCAAACCTTCTTTTCAAAAGGTTTTATGTTTTTGGTATTCTGAAACATTATATTGGG
Source organism: uncultured Bacteroidota bacterium (assembly GCA_946414435.1). Lineage (GTDB taxonomy): Bacteria > Bacteroidota > Bacteroidia > Bacteroidales > SZUA-534 > RUG13583. The sequence goes on along the minus strand of CAMKOM010000009.1, from coordinate 90,292 downwards.
GTGTTAGGTATTGGGTGTTGGGTGTTAATATACAAGAGTTAAACGTTCACTTTTGACATCTTTCACACCTTACTCACCACTCATTACTCTTTATTCTTTACACTTTACTCATTCTCTACGCCAAGTTGCTCTGCAGGCAGGTCAACGGCAATACTGGCCAGTCCGTCGAGTACAATATAAAAGCGTTTTTTACCATTGGCACGGTCTACAACTCCTTGCAAACCATCGAATTGTCCGCCATGAATTGTCACTCTGTCACCCACTGCCAAGTCAACACACTCAAGTTTAACATCAGGTGCAGAGCAGACACGCATAAAATCGCTCATCTGCTTGTCGCTCACAATCATGCTCGAGTTGGTGTTGCGGTCGACAAGGTAGTGCACATCGTACTTCATATTGTTCGACACGGCAAAACGGTCGTCGGCCTCAACGCACACAAATATCATCGATGGCAGAACTGGTGTCTCTATCTTTTTTTTGCGTCCGTGGCCGTAATAGTGAAAATCGGTTGTGGTGGGCAGGAAATGCTCAATACCCATTGTCTGCAGCACCGTACGGACTGCTTTTTCTTGCCGCGGCTTTGTTTTGAGCACATACCAATTTGCCATATCTACACAGCTTCGCCACTGTCGGGTGTGGCACAATTTCACGACCATACCAGCCTGCGCTCGGCAAAACCTTTGCAAATCAACAAAATAGGTTTGGCGAGTTGCCAATATGCCATTTTAAATTTATACAACGCAATAATAGCACTAAATCGTGTTTAATGGAATTAATACTGGTACAAAAAAAGCGGCCTTTTAGAGCCGCTTTTCCCATTTATAATTTTACGACATCAATCATCGTTTTTGAATCCTGTGTAGCGATAACCCGAAACACGATATTTTGCAAATCCGTATGCTTCCGGAACATATATAGGATTACCTTCTTCGTCTTCTGTATAGTCATCGTCAAATTCAATGTAGAACATTATTGAATCGGCTGGCATTCCGCTTGGCGTGGTTGCCGCGCCATTCAAAATCTTTCCTTCTGTGAGTTTCACTCCACTTTCATACTTGAAATTATCGACATAATCGTCATAACCAAATGTTTTATCACTGGTATTGCACGATACTTTGACTTTGAATGTCCAGAAATTTTCCAAATCATCTACAAACAGAGTATCTGCAGTATTTGCCGATGTGTTATAAGTAAGAAGCAAGAAATTTCCAATACCATACAATTCGTTGTCAGAGTAAACTAAGTCTCCGTCTTCGTCAACTGCATCAACATGAACATACCATTGACCAGCCAACGACTCTGTCGCAGTTCCCCCTATTTCCTCTTTCTCGCATGATGCGAACAGAAGCACCGCTGCGAATAAATAAACTATCTTTTTCATATTGTGTATTATTCGATAGGTTGTTTAACTAAAGTAACATGGAATGTCATTTTGCCAGCATAGTCAGCCTGATATGTCAAAGTTCCTGTAGCCGCACTATAAGAGGCATCATGAAAATCATCAATGGAATCGCCCCAACCAGGGACTTGTGTGTCATCAGGATCAACAGACACATCTGAACCAGATATTTCCATAACTGCTTCACAAACGTATTCACTACCATAGCCCGCACCTTGATCATACCAACCGGCAAATAAATCACTGACATTGTATGTTCCATCACCATTGGAAATAAGCAATACTTCAAAATCTCCCTTGTATTCGGCTATGGTACCATCATTATTACGGAAACTTACTGCTGAATTAACGACATAAATACCTTCAATTGGGTCATCAAAATCGAGAACTACAACTTTTCGAGATGCAGTACTACCGAAACCATCTTCATTCTCCTTGGTTATATAACTAATAGTGTAAACCCCAGATGCACTTTCATCAACATCGCTAATTACCTGCACATCCTCAGTAATATCATTTCCATTCAAGAATGAAGAATAACCGGGCTCAACATACTCATCGCCTTTATTCACATAAACCGTCGATTCTCCTTTCAACTCTATTGTCGGATAGTAGGTTATGCGTGTCTTGCCTTCAGATTCTTTATCGCAGCTGCTTAGCGACATAAGTACCATCATTGATGCAACTGCTATGCTAAAAATATTTCTTTTCATTGTTTCTATCAATTAAATCGTGAAACTCATTACTTTCCCCAGAAAACTGGTTCTGTATAACCCGGAAATTCCGGACTGTTAGCATTGCTCGTCGTAGAGCTTAATGGATACGGAAGTCTTTCCAACACTTTATTCTCTCCTACCTCACCGAAATAATCGATCGGTGTGTAAAGAGTACCAGCCTTATACAACTCCGGTTTAAACGACGAATCGTCTTGCTTGTTATACATGTCGTCGCCCAACACTGTTCCAAATTCAGGATAGTTGAGACGGCGCATTTCGCACCAGGCTTCAAAATCATTGGTTCCGGCAAGTGCCACCCACTTTGCTATACCAATGCACTCAGCATACTTGCTTTGATTATATGGGTATTGAGCAACATATTCGCTAGCTCCATCAACACCTGCCGTAGCAAACGAGGCTTCCACTGCAGCACTGTAGTGTTCTGCTGCTTTGTCTGCGCTTCCATAACGGGCATAGTATTCAGCAAGGAAAAACTCGATTTCTGAAATAGTAATCAGATAAACTGGCATGTCATATGATGCTTTCGGACGACACCAGTATGTTGATTTAAATGTGTTTGTTGTCGCGAAGTTTGTTCCGGACAGTCCACCAACATATTCGCCATTGCCATTTTTTTCAAAGTATGCAGCCAAACGAGGGTCGGTATAATCGTCAGTCTTCATTGTTCCGATGATTGCAAGGTTTGCTATGACGTTTACTTGGGTTGACCCCCAATCAGAACTGAACTCTTCTGCGTAATATGGGCTCATTTCGCCCGATTTGTTAAGCCAGCATCCTTGGAATGCAACATCGCTATCGGGGAAATTGTCCTCCTCAATCAATGCTGCCACTTTATCCTTAACATCCATTACATTTGCCATACGCATATACATCTTCAGTTTCAACGCGTTGGCGAATTTAATCCAGCTATCGGCCCGTTCTGAAGGGAACAAAAAGTTTGTACAAACCACGTCAGATTCGGATACTTTTTCCAAAGCTGCATCGAGTTCGGCAATTGCACCTTCATAGATATCTTTTCCGTCATCATATTTAGGCGATGTGTTGCTTACATCGAGCATTTCTGAGTAAGGGACTTCGCCGAAGCAATCGACCAAAGTCTGAAGTGTGAAAGTACGCAATGTGGCTGCTGCGAAATAGGTTCCCCAATCTTCTGACGCTTCTGCTTTTTGCTGAATTAATTTCAAATTGTTCAGAACACGCTGATACATATCCGAATAAAACTCACTGCACCGGCTGGCTGAAACTTGGAATTGTGAATAATCAAGATAGTTGCTTGTGCCGAACGAATGTGCAAAGTGCTGGCTCAAAAAACCACCTATAATTCTCAAGAAGTTGCCATACGATGTGGCCAAGTTCATCTCTGCCGCTGGCATTACAAGACTTGTTGTCAGATTCTCTTCGGAAACTGCATTTGGGTTTTCGTTTACATCTAAATAATCGTCGCAAGAGCAAAACGATACTCCAAAAACAACGATTGAGAAATACAATAATATCTTTTTCATCTTTCTAATCTCCTATCAGTTTAGAATTTAATACCAAGACTTACACCAAACATACGGCATGCAGGGTTTGAATACAGTTCACCGAACTGAGTCGCCAAATCGCCCCAAGTTGATTGATTAACTGTTGTTGTTTCCGGATCGATATAGCGGTTGTCCTTGGCCGTCCATGTGTAAACATTGTTACAGAAGACTGACAATGTTGCCTCTGACAAACGAACCGGCTCTAAAAGAGATTTTGGCAAAGCATAAGAAAGTGTGATATTTCTAAGTTTTGCGTACGAACGGTCAATCAAATAAGCCTCACCACCATTTCCATAACCATAATCATTAAAGTACTTCTGGTAGCTGTCATCACTCAAATATGTCGGAGTGGTATTCTCGCTAAACGAATATGAACCATCCTCGTTCTCTGTGCGAACAACAGAATTTGGGATCACAAACGGATTACGACCGTTGTAAGTGGTAACGGTACCATTTCCCGTAAACTGCATAAGGTTTTTAGTCCTTGAGAACATATAACCTCCATAGCGGACATCCAAAGCGGCACTCAGTGTAAAACCATAGGCCGATAACGATGATGTCACTCCGCCGGTCCATTTGTTATTCATATTCTTACCTGTGGCCATAACATCACTTTCAAGTATAACATTGCCATTCTCATCAACAATTATTTCGCCATTTTCGGTGAATTGAGGCCGGTAGGTATAGAACTCACCAAGAGGTTTGCCTTCTTCAGCATACATATACACTGCATCATTGCCTGCAGTAAAACTATAAATACTTACCTTGCCACCTTCCAAATTCTCAGGCAACGAGAGTACCTTGTTTCGGTTGATTGCGAAGTTAACATCAACATCCCAACGGATAGCATTTGTTTTGACTGGCGTTGTGTTGACCAATAACTCGAAACCGCGGTTGCGCAGTTTACCAAAATTAGTAACAATTCGTCTGTATCCGCAAGCCGGATCAACGGGCAAATCGAAAATCTGGTCATCAGTTGTTCTGTTGTATACCGAAGCATCGACACCAACACGACCGTTAAAGAACTGCAGATTCAAACCAAACTCAGCCTCTGTTGTCATTTCTGGGCGCAAATCGGAACTTCCTGCCACACTCATTGACTGGAATGCATTTACCCCGTTCATCGGGAATTTGGCAATACCGCTGCCATATCGTCCGTTGGCATAGGCCTGCTCGTAACTTGCCAAAACTTGATACGGTTTTGCATCGTTACCCGTCTTACCCAAAGCCAAGCGGGCTTTACCAAATGACAAAACGCTATTCGAAGAGAGCATCTTTGTGAATATCCAGCTTAAAGTCGCGCCCGGATAGAAGTAGCTGTTTTTGTCTTTAGGCAGCGTTGACGACCAATCGTTACGGCCTGTTAACTCAAGATAAACCATATCATCCCAGCCTAAAGTAATGTCGCCAAAAGTGCCGAGAGCACGTTTCTGCTCTGAATATTCCGTCAATGTCTTTTTATCGGCACCGTTGCCTAAATTCCAGAAATTGTCGACAGCCAGCTTTTCGGTTCCCGACATTGCACGTGTGAAATAATTGTCAACAATGTTGACACCAGCAACAACATTCACATCAAATTTATCATCAAGGAAACGTTTGTTGAATGTAGCCAATATATCGTTGTTGGTCTCATAACTACGTCCGTAACGGGTATAAATGTAACCCGGTTGATTTTGATTTGATGGAGCATATCCATAATCGTTATTTATCAATGCGTCGTCTAATTCGATTTTTGATGCGCCCACTTTGGTGTCATAATCAGTATAGTCAAAGCCCATTCTGTAAGTGAATGTCAAAGATTCAATTGGTTTGACATCAATCTGCATCTTACCGAACACCTGTTTCGAATCGGTGTGGCTGTAGTTGTTAGCCAAAGCCCAGTATGGATTGGTAATGCCATAAGGGGTAAAATATGCCTCAGGCGTGTTGAATGCTACAGAAAGGTCCTTTTTGTCTACAATTGACACATCGCGAGCCATTTCGTACAAACCGTCAATCACCGATGTTCCTTGGAATGTGCTTACATCATCGGTTTTTGTGCGTGCGAAGTTCATTGATGACGATATTGTGAAATAATCGCTTTTATATGAACTACGGTATTCCAAGGTGTTTCGTTTATACTTGTCATAATCTTTGGGCATTATACCGTCATCGCTCGTGTGCGAATAGGAAATATAATAACCCAGTTTGTCATCATCAGAAACACCACGTAATGAGATGTGATGATTATGCGACCATCCCAGTTCGAAGAAATCCTTCACGTTGGTCTCGCATGCCGAATACTCGTGAATCAACTGCTGGCTATTCCAAATCGGTCCATAAATTTGTGTCGAGCCATCGAACCTTGGTCCCCACGAACCATTTTCGATGTAGGTCTGTCTGCCGTCCCATCCCTGTCCAAACTCATTTTGGAATTCGGGCAGACACGATACTTGACGAGCCTGAACACTTCCTGTATATTCAATTGAGAAATTCTTATCAACACCCTTCTTACCTGATTTGGTGGTTATGACAATCACGCCATTGGCTGCACGAGAACCGTACAATGCGGTTGCAGCAGCACCCTTAAGAATGGTCATCGATTCAATATCTTCTGATGCAATGTTTGATATACCGCCCAATGAAATGTTCTTACCAGTTTCAACTCCACTTGCACCAGAGAACATATTATTCTGCAATGGAACACCATCAACTACATAAAGCGGTTGGTTGCTTCCCTTGATGGAACTGAAACCACGGATCACGATGTTGCTCACCGAACCCGGGTCGGATGATGTTGAGTTTACCTGTACACCGGCAACTCGACCCGACAAAGCATTGGTGACATCAGTTGTTCTTGCGGTAACAATGTCGTCGCTCTTAACTGTTGTTGCGGCGTATCCCAAAGTCTTTTCGGCACGGGTGATACCCATTGCCGTTACCACAACCTCCTCCATGCCAATAGACTCCGGATCAAGAGTGATGTTGAACGATTCAGTAGTTCCAATTGCAACTTCTTGTGTCTGCATTCCCATAAACGAGAACACAAGCGTCTCTGCATCGTTTGGAACGTTCAATGTGAACTTACCGTCAAAATCAGTGATTGTTCCCTGAGTTGTGCCTTTAACAAAAACATTTGCTCCTGGCAACGGCTGGTTGTCTTCCGACGAAATAACCGTACCGGTCAAGGTTTTGTGTTGCGCGTTAACCAATTGTGCCCCAAGGAACAGCAGGCTTACAATCAGCATTGCAATTTTCTTCATAAACCTATGAATTTAATTAAACTAATAGTTGCTTTACGAATCACAAAAGAACAAAAAAAAAGTATAATTCTGCAATGTTTTTTACAACATTTTGAACAAGAAGGGTTTTACGTAAAGAGTAAAGGTGTAGAGGGTAGTGTTTAGTGTTTAGTGTTTTGATTGTATTTATACACATACAAACTACCAATTGTCAACTGTCTGTTGTCAATCAACCACCTGCAGTTTGGCAAACTTCAGCAGCAGTTTTTTCTCGCCTGCTTTCGGGAAGAAGATTATGGCGGCGCGGCTGTCGGCATTGCCGTCCATGCGCAGAACTTTGCCTTGCCCGAACTGTTGGTGCAGCACGGTAACTCCTGGCCGTATGCTGTCGATGGGCGAAGGCTGAATGCCCGACGGCTGGCTGGATTGTCCGCGCAACTGCTGCAAGCGGCGCTGTGCGGCAAACGATGCACCTGTCGGAATTTTTGTCTGCCCGAACGATGATGAGCCAAACGATGACGAACCGAATGTTGCACGCTGCGCACCACCAACCGCACCCGCAACAACTGTCATATATTGCGGGTCTATGTCTTTGATGAAGCGGCTCGGTGTCACCTGCTCCCGAGCACCGCCGTATTTGGCTCGGCTGCGGCAATAGGAAACTGTAACCTGCTGCATGGCCCGCGTGAGCGCAACGTAAAACAAGCGCCGCTCCTCCTCCAACTCGTGCTGACTGTAAACCGACATTGACGACGGGAACAAACCTTCCTCCACACCTACTATATATACATACGGGAATTCCAAACCCTTGGCCGAATGAATGGTCATCAGTGTGATGCTGTCCATGCTTTCGGTTTTCTTGTTGTCCTGATCGGTAATGAGCGCCACATTTTCAAGGAATCCGACCAGACGCGGACTCTCACCTTCTTTGTAATTGGCTGCCACATAATCGCTTATGCCGCGCAAAAGTTCTTCGATGTTTTCGAGACGGCTTTGGTCGTCGGGGTCGTCAGAATTTTGGTATTCGTTCTTAATACCCACGGTATCAATAATTTCGCGAGCCATGTCGTAAGCGTCAACCTTGTCGAGCATCGGAATGAATTTGCCAATCAGTTCGGTGAATCCTGCAACTTTGGCAACCGTTCCGCGATTGAGCCCCGCCACGGCCAACAACTCGGGATTGGTCGCAACAGTCCACATGCTGCAATTGTTGGCGTTGGCTGTCGCGCTGATTTTATCGACCGTAGTCTCACCGATTCCACGCGCTGGATAGTTGATGACACGGCGCAATGCTTCGTCATCGTTGTTATTGACAATCAGACGCATATAAGCAATGGCGTCTTTCACTTCCTTGCGTTGGTAGAACGACTGTCCGCCATAAATCTTATACGGAAAATTGCGTTTGCGCAAGGCTTCTTCAAAAGTTCGGCTCTGCGCGTTGGTGCGGTACAAGATGGCGAAATCGCTGTAGTGGCAATGCTTGTTGGCAATTTTGGCGAAAATGTCGCCCACCACGTTGTAACTCTCTTCAATATCGGTCATTGCGGCCATGACGCGCACTGGGTCGCCTTCATCCTTTTCTGAAAAAACATCTTTCGGAATCTGATGTTCATTCTTCTTAATCAGGCTGTTAGCCGCCGAAACAATGTTCTGCGTCGAGCGATAGTTCTGCTCAAGTTTGAACAATCGGCACTGCGGATAGTCGTTTCGGAAATTCAGAATGTTCTCAATTTTGGCGCCACGGAACGAGTAGATGCTCTGCGCATCGTCGCCCACCACGCAGATATTCTGATGCTGCTGCGCCAATTTCTTGATTATCAAGTATTGAGCATAATTTGTATCTTGATACTCATCGACCAAAATATATTTGAACCGCTGCTGATACTTGTCGAGCACGGCAGGATTGTCGCGGAAAAGGATGTTGGTGTTGAGCAGCAAATCGTCGAAATCCATTGCCGACGCCTGACGGCAGCGGGCCACATAACGTTCATATATTGTGGCGATTAGCGGCATACGGTTGGCGTTGTCGGTGGCCATCAGTTCGGTGCTTGCCTTGTAGGTGTCGGGCGTGACCAGATTGTTTTTCGCCATCGATATGCGGTTGGCGATGTGATTGGGCTTGTAAACCTTGTCATCGAGACGCATCTCCTTGATAATGGACTTGATAAGGCTTTTCGAATCGGTGGTGTCGTAGATGGTGTACGACGAAGGGAAACCAAGACAGGCGCTCTCCATACGCAGAATGTGGCTGAAGATGGAATGGAACGTGCCCATGACAAGCGACTGCGCGTCAGAGCCACCAACCAGCGACTCGATACGCGACTGCATCTCGCGCGCGGCCTTGTTGGTGAACGTCAGCGCAAGAATGTTCCACGGTTTCACGCCGTTGGCAAGCAGGTGGGCAATGCGGTAGGTGAGCACGCGCGTCTTGCCCGAACCAGCACCTGCCACAATCAGGCACGGGCCTTGCGTGGCCTGCACTGCGGCTCGCTGCACATCGTTCAGTTGGTCGAGATAGTTCTGCATTTCTTCAGTTTCAATCGTCGGCAAATTACCGCAAAAAAGTTGAGAGAAACGGAATGTCGGCAACATAGTTTTTAACAAAACGGCAATTCGCGCGATTTGCCTAATTTTATATAATATTGCGCTCGATTTTTGAGTTATTGCTATCGAAAGTTTTTTTCAAGATGACTAAACGCGGACCATCAATTTTGCTACTCGTCGGCCTAATTCTTTGGGGCGGCAGTGCCTTTTCGCAAATAACGGCCAACGCCAGCAGGTCCGACACCACCTCCTATAAAACCGACTCGATTGCCAACGACCCGATTTTCGTCTACTATTCCGACCCGCGCGGATTCAACACCACAGGCACCCTTACGGCATCGGTGCCCGACAGCACAAACCTGACTTTCAGTTGGTTCAGTTACAACGAGCGGACATCGAAATTCGACATCGCACTGAAAACCGAAAGCGGCGTGGCCGAATCGACCAAGGACAACTGCACGCAAGGCGGCTACATGGTGACCATCAGCAATAGCCAAAACACATGGGACACTGTATTTTACGGATGGGTTTTTCAAAACGAATTCAATGTGAGCGCCATAAACGTTTACAACTCAACCTGCACCAATATGGAATTGCGCACCACAATGGCCTATGACGAAGAATTTGAATATTTTGACCGTGTAAGTGGTGAACCTCTCACCTATTTCAGCGACAATATTAAGTTTATGAAATTCCGCTGGGAAGCCACACCGCAGGGCGCATCCATTCCATCGGTTAAAAATCCTGTTTTCGAAGCCCCTACTAAACCTACTGTATACAAACTGACGGTTGAAGACTCTCACGGCGAGAGCCGCTCAAAAAAAATCGAAATTGAAGAAGGCGATGACAATGGCGACGGGAACCTCTATTTGAAAGCCGTCAAAGCAAAATTCTCGGCAACCCGCAGCTTTGTTCCTGCAGAAGAGACCGACAGCTCGGGTCAGGCGCCGCTGGCGGTGCAGTTTGTCGATAGTTCAGAAAATGCCACCGAATGGTGCTGGCACTTTTACAAACCTGTGGACCGCCGCCGTGATGAATCCGATTCTCTGCTGATGGACTCAATCACAACTCAGTATCTGCCCGACTCAATTAGATACATACGTCCCAACGAAAAATACGGTTACGATGTGGCGTTAACCGTCAAAGGGCCAATTTACATCATCGACGGTGAGCAGCACCAATGCATCGACCGCCTGCTGAAAGAAGAATACATCAATGTCGATTCGTCGTTCATCGCAAAGAACCCTGACATTCCGAACGCCTTCACACCAGGCGGCGCCAACCCTGTGTTCAAATTTACGGATGAGACAATGCCGAAATCAATACGCCACTTCGAAATCAAGATATACGACCGCTGGGGCATGAGAATCTACAGTTACGAAGACAACGATGGCAGTTGGGAAGGCTGGGACGGCAAGACATTTGGCTTTGGCGACGCTCCCGCAGGCGTCTACTTCTACACCATCTATGCCGAAGGCTGGAACGAAGAGACATTCCGACGCAAAGGCTACGTACATTTATTCAGGAGCAAGTAGTTTTACGTCACTGCAGATTTGGAAACACTTCCTACTTTTTCTTTTCGCGCTCTTTCTTTGCCTTTTCAATCAACTTTTTGAAATCGGCATTAGCATGAATGTGCGCCACAACGCAAGCGGCCATAACGCGACTTGCCTGAACATCGCTAGCGTAGTTGTATCCGGCAATTACGCGGCTACGTCCGTATTCAAATCCACGCGTGAGAATCTCGTTTTGGTGTTCCGGGACTATTTCTGCGAGCAAAAGAGCCAGTCCCCATCCCACTTCGGCTGTGGCCGACAGATAACTCGACGTTTGCGCTGTGGAATCTTCGGCTTCGGGAATGAGCGTCGGCTCGCCGAACTGCACATAGGGGCGCTTACGGAAAGCAGTGGCTTTCATTTGGGTTGCATTATCGGTCAACGCTTTGCTAGCAGCCGATAAAAGAGCTGCAAGCGCAGGCGTTGCCTTTTGGCTAATCTCAAAACCGGCAGGAACGCTGAATCCGGCCAGCAGAGCGTCGAAACTGCCATCGGCATCGGCAATGGCCTGACGGCCGCGCTCTGTGCCGCGTTCGGCCTTCGACTGCCAATACTGCGCCACATCGCCATAAAAGCGGCGGCTAATGGTATCGACGGGCGAATCGAGAATTTTCCGCCCATCGGGCATTGCGTTTGTTATTGGTGTGTTTTTCAAACCTTTAATGCGGTTGTATTCGGCGCGGGCAGCCTGCAAATCGGCCAGGAAGAACGGACTTGTGTGAATGCTTGCCACACCTGCCGAAGCCGCCAGCTTACCGGCTTCAATGTCGCTCTGATAGTGCGCCCCCACAATCACGCGGCTCTCGGCATACTGATAGGCGCGCCGCAAAATGGTGTCTTGCAGTTCGGGCACCATCTCGGCAAAAACCAGCGCCATCGACCACGAAAGCGATGTATGCCCCGACGGGTACGAGCCGTTGTGGCGCAGCTCTTCATCGTCGTCGAATTCCGACCACGTATGCTCGTTGAACTGTGCGAACGGACGCGTGCGCATATATTTCCGTTTAGCCTTCGTGGTGCTGAAATGGCCTGTGTACGAAGCCTTTACAAGCAATTTCCAAATGGCGGGCGTGCTGTCTTCGCAGATTGTGAACCCGAAAACGCCCGAATAGATTTCAGCCATAATCTCGTGCCCCCACTTGCCGTCGCGGTTGGCCATTGCGCCACGCGGCGTGTTGCGGACGGTCTTGCCCCACTGCCACTGAATCACATCATCGGCATACTCAAGGCTCGACGTGTCGGGCGGTGCAGGCAGATAAATGCCGGCATCGGGCATATTTTCAAGAAATACGTAAACTTTTGAAGTGTCGGTCTGCGCCGATGCACTTATGTTACTAAATATCAACCCGATTGCGGCAATCGCATAAAATCTGAAATTCATAGCCGATTATGTTTTAAGTCTTAAGTTTTAAGTTTTTGAGTTATAAGTTTTTATAAGAAGCGATTGTGCACTATGAGAATAATATGAAACAACTTCTCACCTCTCACCTCTAAACACTAAACACTTATCATTCATACTCATACGTCCGTTTCACGCGCCTTGAAATGCCCGTCAGCACTTCGTACGGAATGGTGTTCATCCATTCGGCCACTTGCGTGATGGGCAGGTTCTTGCCGAAAATCTCAATCGGGTCGCCTTCGTGTGCATCAAGGCCAGTGACATCGACCATACAAATATCCATACAGATGTTGCCCACAATCGGCACCAAATGGCCTTTGTACCAGAGTTTTCCGTTTCCGTTGCCCAAGCATCGGCGCAGACCGTCGGCGTAACCGATTGGCACGGTGGCAATGTCGGAATCGCGCGTCAGCTTGCCACGACGGCTGTAACCCACGGTTGTTCCTGCGGGCAGGTGCTTTATTTGCGCCAATGAACTTGTCAGTGTGGCGATGGGCTGCAACTGCGCACCCGCAACACTCAGGCCGTAAAGGCCGATTCCAAGGCGCACCATATCGTACTGCCATTTGTCGGCAAAGCGCTCAATGCCAGCCGAATTCAGTATGTGGCGCTTAATTGGATAGTCCATTTTGGCCATTATAGCGCTGCTCATCGTCTCGAAAGTGTTCAACTGCGACAGCGTGTAATCGTCTTGGTCGTACTCGTCGGCGGTGGCAAGGTGCGAGAATATTGTTTTTATTTTCAAGCCTTTGGCATTATGAATGGCATTAATCACATTATCGGTGTCGTCGGGCATAAAACCGCTGCGGTGCATACCTGTGTCGAGTTTCAAGTGGATTGGATAATCGGTCTGCCCAGCATCCAAAACCGCTTGATTGAAAGTGTTGAGCGTCACATAGTTATACACTTCGGGCTCAAGTCGATACTCAATCATCTGCGCAAAACTGTCGCGCTCGGGGTTGAGCACCAGAATTGGAATGTGAATGCCGTCGCGGCGCAACTCAACGCCTTCGTCGGCGAAAGCCACAGCAATCATAGCAACTCGCTGATACTGACACAGATTGGCGATTTCGTGCGTACCGCTTCCGTAGGCAAACGCCTTCAGCATACAGCACATTTCGGTTGTTGGCTTCAGCAAACTCTTGAAATAGTTCAAGTTATGTTCCATTGCCGAAAGGTCGATGGCCATCACCGTTTGGTGCGACTGCTTCTGCAAAACCGTCGAAATACGCTCGAAACTGAACGACCGCGCGCCCTTCAGCAGCACCGACGCGTTCTGTATCTTGCTGAAATCGAAGTGGTCAAGAAAATCCTGCGTGGTGGCGAAGAAATCCTTGCGCAGGTCGAAAAAGTTCGAGAAAGACTTGATATCCTGACCGATACCAATCAGTCGGTCAATGTTTTTCTGCCTGATGAGCACTGCAATGTGGTGGTAAAGGTCGCTTTTGGTGTAACCGCTCTGTTCTATATCGCTCAAAATCAAAACTTTCTGCGGGTGCTGATTCTGCACGCTCAGGTAGTCGAGCGCAATCCGCAGCGATTCCATATCGCAGTTGTAACTGTCGTTGATTATCGAGCAGTTGTTGTTGCCTTCCTTCAGTTCAAGGCGCATAGCGATTGGCTCAATGGTGGCCAGCCGCTGCACAATTGTCTGATTATCATAACCAAAGACCAACATCAGCGACCAAACCTGCAAGGCGTTTTCAACCGAAGCCTTGTCGGCAAACGGAATCTGCGCCGCAAACCGCTCGTTGTTGTACATTGCGTGGATGGTAGCATTTGTTGGCTGATAATCAACCGATTCCACATACAGATTCACATCGGGCTGTGTGCCCCAAGTGAACAGTTTTGTTTCAGGATTAACGGTCGCCTTTATCTTCTCGCGAACTAACTGATTGTCAGCGCCAAAAATCAAAACTTTGGCGTTTTTGAAAAGTTTCAGTTTCTCGGTCAGTTTCTGCTCAATGCTTGTGAAATTCTCTTGGTGGGCGTCGCCGATGTTAGTGAAAATGCCAATGTCGGGGCGGATGATGTTCTCAAGCGCATCCATCTCGCCAGGCTGCGAAATGCCCGCTTCGAAAATGCCCAGATTGTTGTCGGGCTGAAGCAGCCAAACCGACAGCGGAACACCAATCTGACTATTATAACTCTTTGGGTTTCGGGCAATTAACTTCTCGGGTGCAAGGCATTTGCAAGCCCATTCCTTCACAATCGTCTTGCCGTTGCTGCCAGTGATGCCCACCACAGGCATTGTCATCTTCTGACGGTGCCAACTGACAAGTTGGTGCAGCGCCTTCAGCGTGTTCTCAACAACAATGAAGTTCGCATATTGGTAACTTTCAACATTTTGTGGCAGATGGTCCACCACAAAATTGCGCACGCCCGACTTGTAAAGTTCGGTGATGAAGCGGTGCCCGTCGTTGCGGGTGCCTTTGAGCGCAAAAAACAGGCTCTCGCGGGCAAAAACCACCTTGCGGCTGTCAATCAGAATGTGAGAGATGTTGCCGCCCGAACCGCGTGTCAACTTGCCGCCAACCACAGCGGCAATGTCGCCTATAGAATAACTTGCCATATCAGTCAGAAATTTTTCAAATATAGGTGTGAATGTCAGATAATGCCTAAAAAAAAACGCTTTTTATGCACATTGGGTGGTTTATTGCAAGATACAATGAACGACAA
This sequence comes from uncultured Bacteroidota bacterium, assembly GCA_946414435.1. Lineage (GTDB taxonomy): Bacteria > Bacteroidota > Bacteroidia > Bacteroidales > SZUA-534 > RUG13583. The sequence continues at coordinate 75,234 of CAMKOM010000009.1, read as the reverse complement.
ATAAGCATAAGAAACCTATCGATCACATCGAAATATACAATATAATATACAACCTACCCCGTCATTGATATTCCAAAAACTTTTTCTTCATTTTGTTTGCACGAAAGCAATTTATCACTAAAATTGCAACGTTTTCAAAAGGCGCGGATAGTTCTATCCAAACAAAATCAATTCATTATTTGTGAATTCCTTTTAGAATAATCAATAAAACTTTGTAATCAATTTTATTACAATCACTTATCTTATGAATTACGATAATTTGTCGTTGAACGACAAACTTCTTCCCGAGTTACGTATCATTGCCAAAGGCTTGGGGATGAAACGAGTCGAACTACTGAAGAAAAAAGAGTTAATCAGCAAAATCCTTGAGGTGCAAGGCGCTCAAGCAGGCAAAAGTGCCGAGCCGTCGGCCGACAATGCCGACCGTCAGCCGCGCAAACGTACCCGTCTTGGCGGACGTGCCGAGCGTGTGATGGGCGTTTCGCTCAATGGCGATAACGAGGCGACAACCGATAAGCCAGAAGCACCCAAACGTGTAATTACTGTGCCGTCGTACGCCGACCGCAACCGTATCGACGATGACGAACCGACACCGGCACCATCATCGGCGGCCTCTCAAACGCAAGCGACCAATTCGCCTGCCGAGAAATTCTGGACGCGTTATCCGCGTCAGGAACGCGATGCTCGGTCGTTTGGTCAGAAACCGACAGCACCGGCTCAACCAAACTACGCCGACGCAACAGCCGAGGGTGAACACGCAGCTACCGAGCCGGCACAGCGCCGAGAATTCCAGCAACCGAACGATTTTCAGCGTCATCAGCACCGTCAGCAAAACGGAGCGCGCGACAATCACAGCCAAAATCAACCGCAAAACCAACCTCAGAATCAGAACAATAACAACGCTCAGCCGAAGGAGGATGACAAAACGAAATATGAGTTCGACCAACTCATCAACGCAACTGGCGTTCTCGAACTGATGCAAGACGGCTACGGCTTCCTACGCTCGTCGGACTACAACTATTTGAACTCGCCCGACGACGTTTATGTCAGCCAGTCGCAGATAAAACTTTTCGGACTGAAAACCGGCGACACCGTTACCGGAACAATCCGTCCGCCGAAAGACGGCGAGAAATATTTCCCGCTTATCAAGGTTGAGACCATCAACGGCTGCACGCCCGAGAGCATCCGCGACCGCGTGCCGTTTGACTTCCTCACACCGCTCTTCCCTGAAGAGAAATTCGACCTCACAAGCCATCCGCAGTGCTCAATTTCGACACGTGTTGTCGATATGTTCTCGCCGATAGGCAAGGGACAGCGCGGTTTGATTGTGGCTCAGCCAAAGACTGGTAAAACCGTATTACTCAAAGAGATAGCAAACGCAATCTCATATAATCACCCTGAGGTTTACCTTATCGTTCTGCTCATTGACGAGCGCCCTGAGGAGGTTACCGATATGGCTCGCAGCGTGAATGGCGAGGTCATTGCATCGACATTTGACGAGCCGGCCGAGAAACACGTGAAAGTGTCGTCAATTGTGCTTGAGAAGGCCAAACGCCTTGTTGAGTGCGGCCACGATGTGGTCATCCTGCTCGACTCTATAACCCGTTTGGCGCGAGCCTACAACACTGTCTCGCCGGCTTCGGGCAAGGTGCTTTCGGGTGGTGTCGACGCTAACGCGCTTCACAAGCCGAAACGCTTCTTCGGCGCAGCCCGTAACATCGAGAACGGCGGTTCGCTCACCATTCTGGCAACAGCCCTGACCGAAACGGGTTCGAAGATGGACGAGGTGATTTTCGAGGAGTTCAAGGGAACCGGCAATATGGAGTTGCAACTCGACCGCAAGCTGTCGAACAAACGCATCTACCCGGCTGTCGATATCAACTTGAGCAGCACTCGTCGCGACGACCTACTTGTGGACAAAGACACACTGAGCCGTATGTGGGTTCTGCGTAACCACCTGTCGGATATGAACTCGGTTGAGGCTATGCAGTTCCTTCGCGACCGCCTGGCCAGAACGCGCAACAACGAGGAGTTTTTCATCTCGATGAATTCATAACGAAACAACATTTGAACAGAGCCGCATTATCCGTGCGGCTCTTTCATTATATAATAGGTATAAAGGGAAAATCCGGCATTCATCGGTTGTAAAATCTAAAGTACTAATTTATATCAATTTACGACAATAGTTCAACAACAATCACGAGCGGAGTAATTTTGTTTCGCTTTTTTAAAAAAACCGATATATTTGCGTGCTTTAAGAAAAAACCGGCGTTGCCGGACAAACATTTTGGAAATCAAATAACTATTTAAAAATGCAGAATAAAGGAGCTATTAGATTTGTTGCTATCGCACTCGTATTAGTGTGCCTGTATCAATTGTTTTTTACAGTAGTAACAACGCGTGAAGAGAAGAAGGCCACAGCATTCGCAACTGAGGCCGACGGCAATTTGAACCTTGTCAAGTACAACAACTATCTTGACTCTTTGGCGAGTGTTCCAGTTTATAACTTCTTCTTCCTGAAGGATTTCACTTATCGTGAATGCAAGGAGCGTGAGATTAACCTTGGCCTTGACCTGAAGGGCGGTATGAACGTCATTCTTGAGGTGAGCGTGGTTGATGTCATCAAGTCACTGTCGAACTACAGTACCGACACCACTTTCCTTGAGGCTATCGAGATGGCCAAGAAAGCACAGAAGGCTGAGGGCGGACAGACGAACTTTGTAACGCTGTTCGGACAGAGTTTCGAGAAGATTGACCCCAACGCCAAGTTGGCCGCCATCTTCAACACCACAGTGCTGAAAGACAAGGTGAATTTCAACTCTACCAACGCTGAAGTTTTGAACGTACTTCGTGATGAGACTGAGGCCGCAATCGCCAACTCGTTCCAAATTCTCCGTACACGTATCGACCGTTTCGGTGTGGCACAGCCAAACATCCAACGTCTTGGCAACACCGGCCGCATCCTGGTTGAGTTGCCGGGTATCAAGGATTCAGAGCGTGTCCGCAAACTGTTGCAGGGAACCGCAAACCTTGAGTTCTGGGAAACTTACGACAATACAGAAGTACAGCAATACTTGGTTGAAGCCAATGCCAAAATCAAGGAAATCAACGATTTGAAAGAGGCTGAAAACAAAGATGCCGAAGAGGCTGCACCTGCCGAGGAGCAGAAAGCAGAGGCTGTTGCCGAGTCGAACTCGCTGATTGACAAGTTGGCTGCCGACACAACTGCCACTGTTGACGCTGATGCTTCGAATGCAGAAATTGCAAAGAACTACCCGTTGTTCTCGGTTTTGAATCCGTACTACACACAAGACGGCCGCGTACGTCAAGGTGCAGCAGTTGGTTTCGCACACTTTAAAGATACCGCCGCTGTCAACGCGATGTTGAACGAGCCACTTGTTAAGGCTTTGTTCCCACGCAACCTGAAACTGCTGTGGAGCGTTAAATCGTTCGACGAGGGCGGCAACTACTTCGAACTTATCGCCATCAAGGTTACAAGCCGCGACGGCCAGCCTGCTCTTTCGGGCGATGTAGTAACCGACGCTTCTGACGAATATGCACAAGGTCGTGGCGTTTCGGAGGTTTCGATGAGTATGAACGCTGAGGGTGCTCGCAAATGGGCCCGCATTACCAAAGAGAATATCGGCAAGAGCGTTGCAATTGTTCTTGACAACTATGTATACAGCTACCCGACAGTTCAGTCGGAAATCAAGGGAGGCCGTTCGTCAATCACCGGTAACTTCACTGTTACCGAGGCAAAGGACTTGGCTAACATCTTGAAATCTGGTAAGATGCCGGCACCTGCACGCATCGAGCAAGAGACCATCGTTGGTCCGTCACTCGGTCAGGAGTCAATCAACAAAGGTATGTGGTCGTTCTTGCTGGCCTTCGTAGTAGTGCTGATTTATATGCTCTGCTACTATCGTACAGGTGGTTTGGCCGCAAACCTGGCCTTGCTCTTGAACGTGTTCTTCATCTTCGGCATTCTTGCTTCGCTGGGCGCAGTCCTCACACTGTCGGGTATCGCCGGTATTGTGCTGACACTTGGTATGGCCGTCGACTCGAACGTGCTTATCTACGAACGTATTAAGGAGGAAATTGCCTCAGGCAAGGGCATCAAACTGGCCATCAAAGATGGTTACAGCAATGCTTACTCGGCAATTCTCGACTCGAACATCACAACCTTGCTTACAGCAATTGTTCTCGGCAAGTTCGGCGAAGGCCCGATCCACGGTTTCGCTGTTACGCTGAGCATTGGTATCATCGCATCGTTGTTCACTTCGATATTCATCACCCGCTTGATTTTCGAGCGTATGCTTGCCAAAGACAAGACCCCGTCGTTTGCAACTGCAGCAACCGCCAACGCATTCAAAAACACCAAGTTCAACTTCATTGGCGCACGCAAGGTCTGCTACGTTATTTCGGGTACAATTCTGCTCATTGGTATCATATCACTCTGCACTCGCGGTCTTGACTTCGGTGTTGATTTCACTGGTGGCCGCACCTACGTGGTTCGCTTCGACAAGCCGGTGAACACCATCGAGATTCAGAACTCGATAGCCGAGAAGATTGGTCAGACCCCTGAGGTTAAGACTTACGGCGGCAACGAGCAGGTGAAAATCACTTCGAAATATCTGTTCGCCGCTGGCGAGGAGGCCACTGAGGCCGATTACGCAGAGGCTGCACAATACACCACACAAGAGCCGTCGGTTGACGATGTTGTCGAGGTTAAGTTCTACTTGGCATTGAAAGACAAATTCCTGCCCGAGGGTACAACCTACAAGACCTTCAAAGAGGATTACCGTATGAGTTCGGAGAAGGTGGGCGCCACAATTGCTGAGGACATCAAGTCATCGGCTGCATTGGCCATCACATTCTCGCTGATTGTGATATTCCTTTACATCGCCTTCCGTTTCCGCAAATGGCAGTACGGTGTGGGCAGTTTGGTTGCCTTGGTTCACGATACTCTGTTCGTGTTCTCGATGTACTCGCTACTCTACAGCATAATGCCGTTCTCAATGTCGATTGACCAATCGTTCATCGCCGCCATCCTGACGGTGGTTGGTTACTCAATCAACGACACCGTGGTTGTATTCGACCGCATCCGTGAGTACATCGGTCTGCAATCAAAACGCAGCCTGCAAGATGTGATGAACGGCGCCGTCAACAGCACATTGGCACGTACCATCAACACTTCGGTAACCACATTGATGGTGTTGATTATCATCTTCATCTTCGGTGGCGAGGTTATCCGCGGATTCATCTTCGCAATGATGATTGGTATCGCAGTTGGTACTTACTCTTCACTGTTCGTGGCAACACCAATCACCTACGATTTGCTGAACCGTCAAGCTAAAAAAGCTGAAGAGGCTAAATAAATCATAGATTGAATTTTTGAGAAGGCCGCCGCAAGGTGGCCTTTTCTTTTTTACGACAACACCTTATATTTACGGCATAAATGACACGGTATGATTAGCGTTTCTGATATTCACAAGTCGTATGGCGAGGTTGAGGTCTTGAAGGGCATCAACCTTGAGGTTGCAAAGGGCGAGATTGTCTCGATAGTGGGCAAGAGCGGTGCAGGAAAGACAACGCTGCTGCAGATTGTGGGCACGCTCCTGCGCCCCGACAAAGGCCACGTTGTGATTGGTGGCGTTGATGTTACAGCATTGTCGGAGAAGGAATTGTCACGGTTCCGCAACCGCAATCTGGGATTCGTGTTCCAAGGCCATCAGCTACTGCCTGAATTCACGGCCGTCGAGAATGTGATGATTCCGGCTCTGATAAACAACAGCTCCCGCAAACAATGTGAGACCAAAGCCATCGAACTGCTCGAATACTTAAACCTTGGCCACCGTCTGAACCATAAGCCGCGGGAGATGTCGGGTGGTGAGCAGCAGCGCGTAGCTGTGGCGCGAGCCTTAATAAACGGCCCCGAAGTGATTCTTGCCGATGAGCCGTCGGGCAATCTCGACACAATGAACAAAGAGGAGTTGCACCGTTTGTTCTTCGATTTGCGCGACAAGTTCAACCAGACATTTGTCATCGTCACTCACGATATGGGGTTGGCCAAACTATCTGACCGCACAATTACCATGCAGGACGGATTGATTCAGTAGCAGCTTTAATGCTAAGTTGCTGATTCATTTACCGATACAGAAGTGAGCAAAGATATTCCCGAGCACCTCGTCAGGCGTTATTTCCGAACCAAGGATTGAACCCAGATTGTCGATAACATCATGAATGTCAATGGCCAGAAGGTCAGTTTCAGTGTTGTTGCGCAGCTTGTCGGTGGCGCGATCAAGGGCTTCGCGGGCAAGTAGCAGAGCGTTGTAATGGCGGGCGTTGGTGATAATCACATCATCGGTATTCTGCTGGTGCATTTTACTGGTTAACAATGTGATAAGGCTGTCAATATTCCCGTTTTTTGCAGAAATCGACACCTGCCCAAGCATTTTCGGGCTGCTCACAGTTGGCAGGTTGGCGTTGTGCAAGTCGCATTTGTTCAGCACCACAATCAGCGCGGCATCATCCGCCATTCGGGTTTCTATCTCACTGAGCGATGCAGTAATTTTCGCAGCTGTGTCGGCGGCATCGAACATTGCTATTACTATGGCGGCGCGGCCAATCTTCTCAAATGTCTTTTCGATGCCAAGGTTTTCTATTGTGTCGGTCGTCTGGCGAATACCTGCAGTGTCTATAAATCTGTAAGTTATGCCATCGATATTGATAGTGTCTTCAATGGCGTCGCGGGTTGTGCCGGCAATGTCGCTCACAATAGCGCGCTCTTCCTTCAGAATGGCATTCAGCAGAGTCGATTTGCCCACGTTCGGTTCGCCTATGATGGCCACCGGCACACCGTTTTTGATGGCGTTCCCTAGACTGAACGACTTTACCAGCCGGTCGATTTCCGCACCAATATTATTAAGTAGTGTGCGCAGTTGTGAACGGTCGGCAAACTCAACATCTTCTTCGCTAAAATCCAATTCCAACTCAACCAACGAGATTGTTTTCAACAATTCGTCGCGCAGATGCGCCAGTTCGGTTGATATGCCGCCACGCATCTGGTTCAGCGCCACACGGTGCGATGCGGCGCCCGTTGAGGCAATCAGGTCGGCCACAGCTTCGGCTTGTGACAGGTCCATCTTACCATTCAGAAAGGCGCGTTGCGTGAACTCGCCTGGAGCGGCCATTCGTGCGCCGTTGGCAATGAGTGTTTGCAGAATCTGCTGTTGGATGAACGTCGAGCCGTGGCAGCCAATCTCGACAATATCGTCGCCCGTGTAAGAATGTGGCGCACGAAAAACGGTCAGTAGCACTTCGTCGATAGGAGCGCCGTTGTTGCTGATGGTCCCGAGTACTGCCGTATGTGACGGTTGACTGTCGATATCGAAACCCGGCCGCCGTGCACAGAAAACCTTCTTGGCAATAGCTGTGGCTTGAGGCCCGCTGAGCCTTACAATTGCTATGGCGCCATTGCCCGCAGCTGTTGATATCGCACAAATGGTGTCGGAAAAATCCATCGGTTCAAATTTTCCGCAAAGATAATATTTTGGTGCATTGCCCCCTTGCTTGTGTTTGGTTTTGTCAGCGTCAGTGCCTGTATCAACGTCAGCATTTAATATTTCCCTTATATTTGTTCTCAAAACAAAAAGTTATGATTTCACAAATCCCATTCATAAAAAACACCGACAGCGGGAATTTCTTCCTTTTGGCCGGACCGTGCGTTGTTGAAGGCGAGGATATGCTCTATCATACAGCCGAAACCATCAAGCAGATAACCGACAAATTGAAGATTCCGTTTGTGTTCAAGGCTTCGTACCGCAAGGCCAACCGCAGCCGCATCGACAGTTTCACCGGCATTGGCGACCGTGAGGCGCTGGAGTTGCTGGCGCGTGTGCGTACTGATTTGCAAGTGCCGATTGTCACCGATATCCACTCGGCTGACGAGGCTGCAATGGCCGCCGAATATGTTGATATTCTGCAAATTCCGGCATTTCTTTGCCGACAGACTGATTTGCTCGAAGCCGCCGCCAAAACCGGCAAAGTGGTGAATATCAAGAAAGGTCAGTTCCTATCGCCCGAGTCGATGAAGTTTGCGGCGCAGAAAGTTGTCGATAGCGGCAATCCCCGCGTTATGCTCACCGACCGTGGCACAATGTTCGGTTACGGCGATTTGATTATCGATTACCGCGGAATTCCCACCATGCAAGCGTTCGGCTACCCTGTGGTGCTCGACATCACTCACTCGCTTCAGCAGCCAAATCAATCATCAGGTGTCACCGGTGGTCGTCCCGATTTGATTGAGACCGTTGCCAAAGCCGGCATTGCCGTAGGTGTCGACGGTATCTTCCTCGAGACACACCCAAACCCGTCGGTTGCCAAATCGGACGGCGCCAATATGCTCAAACTCGAATACCTGGAGAATTTGCTAACAAAGTTAGTGGCTATTCGGAAGGTGGTTATGTAAGCGATTATTTTCGTTGTTCTTTTTGCAACTTTAGCCACACAAAACACGGCAAATGGATGGCAAAAAACTGATAATACTGACGGGCCCAACGGGCATTGGTAAGACCGACCTGAGCATTGAACTGGCTCTGAAGTTGGATACTGAAATCGTGTCGTGCGACTCAAGGCAGATGTACCGCGAACTACAGATTGGCGCCGCGCCGCCGTCGGCAGAGCAGTTGACCAGGGTGAAGCATTATTTTATTGGAAATCTCTCGATAACAGATTATTACAGCGCAGGACGGTTCGAACTGCAGGCGCTCGAATTGCTCGACACGCTGTTCGCCACGCACGACAAGGTGCTGATGGTTGGCGGCTCGGGAATGTATATTGATGCTGTTGTGCAGGGTATCGACGATTTGCCGACAGCGTCGCCCGAGATTCGCGCACAAATGATGCAACGCCTTAAAAATGAAGGTATTGATGCCTTGCGCGCCGAACTTGCACAACTCGACCCCGACTATTACAACACGGCCGACATTGTGAACCCCAAACGCGTGCTGAAGGCCCTTGAAGTGATTGCGCAGACGGGCAAGACATACTCGTCGCTGCGGACGGGGCAAGGCAAACAGCGGCCGTTCGATATTGTGATGGTTGGCCTGACAATGGACCGTCAAAAACTCTACGACCGTATCGACAGCCGCGTTGACGCGATGCTTGCCGCAGGATTGGAAGCCGAAGCGCGTAATCTGCACCAATACAAGCAGTTGAACTCGCTCAACACTGTCGGTTACAAGGAATTTTTCGGCTACTTCGACGGTGAGTATGATTTTGACGAAGCCGTGCGCCTAATCAAAAGAAACTCACGGCGTTACGCAAAAAAACAGATGACGTGGTTCAACCGTTATCCGCAAATGCACTGGTTCGACCGCGCCGATGAGAAAGCAATATTTGATTTCGTTCTAAACCAATGAGCAGCAAGGTTTTATACATATCGTACGACGGAATGACCGACGCTCTGGGGCAGTCGCAGGTGCTGCCGTACCTGTGCGGACTGGCGCAGCGCGGACACCAAATCACGCTCATAAGCGCCGAGAAGCCCGAAGTTTTTGCTGCTGGCCGCGCCATAGTCGAAAAGATTGTGGCCGAAGCGGGAATCGATTGGCAACCAACGGTTTACACCAAACGTCCGCCAATCGTGTCAACGCTGAAGGATATTCTGAAAATCAAGCGTTTGGCACTGTCGCTGCAGCGGCGTGGCGGCTTCGACATTGTACATTGCCGCAGTTATATTGCTGCTTTTGTGGGACTTGCGCTGAAAAATAAATTCGGTTGCCGTTTTGTCTTCGATATGCGCGGCTTCTATGCCGATGAGCGTGTCGATGGAAATATCTGGAATACCAAGAAACTGATTTATAAGCTTGTATATAACTTTTTTAAGCGTAAGGAAAAGGTGTTTATGACCGAATCGGACGCCATTGTGAGCCTAACCAACGCCGCCAAAAACGAGATTCTGCAATGGAATCTGCCAAATGTGACGGCCGACAAAATAACGGTTATTCCCTGCTGTGCCGATGTCAATCACTTCGATTATAACACTGTTAATCAAGCGGATATTGATGACTGGCGCAAGAGATTGAATATCAGTCCCGACACATTCGTGCTGTCGTATCTGGGCTCGGTTGGCACTTGGTATATGCTGCCCGAGATGATGGATTTCTTTGGCGAACTGCTTAAGTATAAGCCAGATGCACAATTCTTGTTTATCACTCGCGACAGCAAAAAAATGATACTCGACGAAGCCGAGCGGCACGGAATCAGCACCGACCGCATTGTTGTGCAACCCGCCAAGCGCAGCGAAGTACCGTCGCTGGCAATGCTGTCCAACGCGTCGCTGTTCTTCATAAAGCCCGTTTGGTCGAAAAAGGCGTCGTCGCCAACCAAACTTGCCGAGTTGATGGCGCTTGGCATTCCGTGCCTGACCAATCGTGGCGTGGGCGATGTCGATGAGATTATGAGCCGCAACCCGCAGGGCGTGCTGATTGACGGCTGGAATAGCGCCGACTATGCCGCAGCAATCGAAAAAATGCTAAAATTGCCGCCCGATGGCCGCAGCCAGTCGCGACAGATGGCTTGCGAGATGTTCTCGCTCGAAAATGGCGTCAATGCTTATAATACAATTTACAAAAGTATAACAAATTGAAACATAGATTGTTATATATAGCCCCACACCGCCCTGGACGCTCGCCTGGACAGAGATTCCGATTCGAGCAGTACACTGATTTTATTGAGTCTGAAGGATTTACAATTACATACTCGTTTCTGCTCAATGCCTGGGACGACCGCCATTTCTATCAGCGCGGCAACTATCTGCTGAAATGCTGGATTGCACTCAAGTGCGTGATTATAAGGCTGTTCGATGTTTTGCGTGCGTGGCGTTACGATTATGCGATTGTCTATCGCGAAGCGCATTTCTGGGGGTGGGCAATTTTTGAGAAACTGCTTTCGATGAGTCGCGCCGCAATGATTTTTGATTTTGATGACGCTATCTGGTTGAACGACACGTCGGAATCGAACAAAAACCTGAGTTGGCTCAAGAGTTCGGCGAAGACCGCCAAAATTGCCCGCTTGGCCAATGTTGTGACCGTAGGTAATTCATTTTTAGCAGATTACGCTCGACAGTCGAATCCAAATGTGGTGATTGTGCCGACAGCCATTGATACCGATGCGTACAAATATCGCGGGGCAGTTGATTCTGAAACAGTTACGATTGGTTGGATTGGCAGCACCACCACGCTGAAGCACTTTCAGAACGCCATTCCCGCCCTGACGGCCATAAAACAAAAATACGGCAACCGCGTGAATTTCAAGGTGATAGTGGATGTTGACTATGAAGTGCCCGAACTTGGGCTGAAAAGCACCAAATGGTGCAAAGACACTGAAGTAGAAGAACTTAACAAGGTGGATATTGGCATTATGCCGCTGCCCGACGACCGTTGGTCGTGTGGAAAATGCGGCTTCAAGGGCATTCAGTATATGGCGCTCGGCATTGCCACGGTAATGTCGCCCGTGGGCGTGAACACCGATATTATTGAGCACGGCGCAAATGGTTTCCTTGCTTCAACCGACAGCGAATGGGTTGATTGCCTTTCGCAACTGATTGAATCCGTGGAACTTCGGCAACGATTAGGTGAAGCGGCTCGCAAAACTATCGACGAGCGCTATTCGGTTCGTTCGCAGGAAGGTAATTTGCTGAATGCCATATTGTTGGCGGGGAAGATTAAAGGCACTAAGATTTAGGATTTTGGAATTAGGAATTAGGATTTAGGATTTAGGATTTAGGATTTAGGATTTAGGATTTAGGCATTAGGCACTAGGTATTAGAATTTGAAAAAGAATGTGAAAATGTAAACAATTAACAACGAACAGACTACTCAAAACCGTCTGTTGTCCGTAGTCTGAAGTCTAAAACTTAACTCTAAACTTCTAACCTTCTAAACATTAAACTATGGAATACACTGAAATAGAACGCAAGTTTTTGGTTAAAAGCGAATTTCGTCACCTTGCAACGGCTGAATACAAAATCTGCCAGGGCTACTTGGTTGCTGACCCGCAACGCACTGTGCGTGTGCGAATTAAAGGTGACAAAGGCTACCTGACCATTAAAGGCGCCAGCACTGCCGACGGCTTGAGCCGCTTTGAGTGGGAAAAGGAAATTGCTGCGAATGAAGCCGAAATGCTGCTAAAACTTTGTCTGCCAGGCGCAATCGAAAAGACGCGCTACATTGTCCCGTTCGGCGGCCTGACATTTGAGGTTGACGTGTTCGGCGGTGAAAACGAAGGACTTACAATGGCCGAAGTTGAGTTGGAATCGGCCACGCAGCAAGTTTCGCTACCCGAATGGCTTGGCCAGGAAGTTACGGGCGACAAGCGGTATTACAATTCGTATCTGTCGCAACGGCCGTTTTCGAAGTGGTAGAAATATTGATCACCAGCCATTTAGCATTCATATGCTATACATTTTTCAATTAGGAGGAGAACCTCATATATGCGTTTTCCATTTGCGTTTACATTTTTGTTAATACCTTTGGGCTCGTTATAATAAAAACAGGTATGCGAAAAATATTGATAGCAATAGCAGTCATTGTGCTAACAATGAGCGCACAAGCACAACGCGGCAATCGTGAGCAGAATTTCAAGATGAACCGCGTTCTCGACCTCATCGACAACCTTTACGTGGACACAACCAATATGCCCAAACTGGTTGAAACAGGCATTATTGCCATGCTCAAGGAGCTCGACCCGCACTCGGTTTACATCACTCAGGACGATGTGAAGGCGATGAACGAGCCGCTCGAAGGCAATTTTGAAGGCATCGGCATACAATTCAACATTATGAACGACACACTGATGATTGTGGCCGTGATTCCTGGCGGACCGTCGGAACGCGTGGGCCTGATGGCTGGCGACCGCATTATTTATGTGGACACGGCCAACATTGCTGGCGTGGGACTGACCAACCAGATGGTGCAGAAAAAACTACGTGGAAAGAAAGGCTCCGTAGTTACTGTAAAAGTAAAACGCCACGGAAGCAAAGACCTGATTGACTTCAAGATAACACGCGACAAAATTCCAATCTACAGCGTCGATGCTGCATATATGGTTGACACCAAAGCGGGCATCGGATACATCAAAATCAACAAGTTTGCGGCCACCACCACAAGCGAGTTCAACACGGCCGTCGGCAAGTTGCGCAAGCAAGGCCTGAAACACCTGATTGTGGACCTGACCGACAACGGCGGCGGTTACCTGAACACAGGTTTCGACCTTGCAAGCCAGTTCCTGCAGAGCGGCAAGATGGTGGTGTTCACGCAAGGCACGAAAATGCCGCGCCAAAACTACTACACCGAATCGGGCCACAACGAGAAGGACTTTGGCCGGGTTGTGGTGATGGTGAACGAGAATTCGGCTTCGGCAAGTGAGATTGTGTCGGGCGCCCTTCAGGATTGGGACCGCGCCGTGCTTGTGGGACGCCGCACCTTCGGCAAAGGCCTGGTGCAGAACCAGTTCCCCCTACCCGACGGCTCAATGATGCGACTCACCGTGGCCCGCTACTACACCCCCACAGGCCGCTGCATACAACGTTCGTATGAAGGCGGCGTTGATGAGTACAACAAGGAGTTCGACAAACGCTACAACGACGGCGAGCTCTACAGCGCCGACTCAATCCATCTGCCCATGGGCGAGAAATACTTCACCAAGGTGAACAACCGCGTGGTGTACGGCGGCGGCGGCATCATGCCCGATGTGTTTGTGCCAATTGACACCACCTACTCGTCGCGCTACTACGTGAGAATGGTGCGTCAGGGCATATTTAACAAATTCGTTCTCAACTACATCGACAACAACCGCGCCGAACTTGAGCAGAAATACAAATCGACCAAAACCGACAAGGATTTCAAGACGTTCGACGAGAATTTCACCGTCACCGATGAGTTCCTGAAACAGCTGACCGACTTTGCCGAGAAGGAGAAACTGCCGTTCGACGAGAAGGGCTTCGAGCGCGGCAAAGAGCATATGCGCGTAAACCTGAAAGCCGCCATTGCCCGCGACCTGTACGATTCGGGCGAGTACTATCAGATTATCAACCGCATCGACCCGATTTTTAAGGAAGCAGTGCGGGTGATGAAGGACGAAAAACTGTACAAATCGAAACTGCAGCCAAGCAAATAGCGCAACGTGATTAACTGGCTTACAGACAATTGGCTCGAACTGTTCGGCGTGGTGTCAACCATCGTCTATCTTGTTCTGTCCATCCGTCAGAGCATCTGGCTGTGGCCGCTGGGCGCGCTCTCGTCGGCCATCTACATTGCCGTGTACTTTGCCAACAAGTTCTACGCCGATATGGGGCTGCAGACTTACTACCTGATTATCAGCATCTACGGCTTTGTGGCGTGGCTTGCCCACAAGAACCGCGAAGGCCGCGAACTGGCCGTGAGCCGCACCACTGCAAGACAATGGCTCGTTTTGAGCATCATCACCGCCGCCATCTGGGGTGCGCTTTACGCGATTCTGACCCTGTTCACCGACTCGCCCGTGCCTGTCGGCGACTCGTTCACAACCGCGCTGGCCATCACCGCCACCTGGATGCTCACCCGCAAAATGATTGAGCAATGGCTCGTGTTCATTGTGGCCGACGCCGTCTCAGTGGCGCTCTACTTCACGCGCTCGATGCCGCTCACCGCATTCCTATATATAATATATACAACAATGGCCGTTGTGGGCTATCTGAAATGGCGGAAAGAACTGATACAAAGATAATTGTGGCCACCGGTGCCGAATCGACGGGCAAAACCGACCTGTGCCGATTTTTAGCCCAAACACTTGATATTCCGTGGGTTCCAGAACTGGCACGCGGCTACGTTGAGCAGTTGGGCCGCCCCTACTCTTTCGACGATGTGGTTGAGATTGCCCGCCTGCAGATTGCCGAATTTGAGCACGCCATTGCCGCTGGGCACTCTGCCGTTTTGTTCGATACCGACCTGATTATCACCAAAGTATGGTTCGATGTGGTTTACGGCCGTTGCCCCGAGTGGATTCCTGAAGCCATACGTTCGCACCCCGCCACACTGCATCTGCTTTGCCTGCCCGATATTCCCTGGGTGCCCGACCCCGTGCGTGAGAACGGCGGCCCGATGCGCGATAAACTATCGGCCATCTATCGTAACGAGTTGGAAACGTTTGGTTTGCCGTATGCCGAAGTCTGCGGCAACGGCGATGAACGGCGGAATTGTGCCTTGAAGGCGGTGAGTAGGGTTATCGAGGGTTAAGTTTTTGGGGACAATTGATTGAACAGTTTTGTGCGGATTTTTATCGCGTGAACTACAATTATTTTGCTCAAAACCCACAACATTTTGCGGAAAGCGCATATTTTGCCTGCAAAAAATTTGCGGAAAGCACATAATTCAGCTTAAAAAATTTTGCGGAAAGTTTTGTTCAGTATACCTTTGTATTGAAAACAAAGCAATTACAAAATAAATGGTTTTCAAACGGAAATTATATGACGAAATGCTGCGATGGAAGGCTGACTTGGCCGACCATTATGCTCTGCTTATAAAAGGTGCCCGACGTGTAGGGAAATCGACTTTGGCGGAAGAATTTGCTAAAAATGAGTATGATACACATATCCTAATAGATTTCTCTATCGCTTCACGCGAAATTGACGAGCTGTTTGAGAATATGCTCGACTTGAACTATTTCTTCTTCCGTCTGCAGAACATTTTCCAAGTCAAACTGCACGAGCACCGCTCTGTAATAATTTTTGATGAAGTTCAGAGGCAACCGCTTGCGCGACAAGCAATTAAGCATCTTGTCAAAGATGGCCGCTACCACTATATCGAAACAGGCTCACTGCTGACTCTTAAAAAGAACGTGCAGAATATTGTCATACCAAGCGAAGAACATCGGCTAACGCTCTATCCGATGGATTTTGATGAGTTTAAGTGGGCGACAGGCGACAATGTCTCGGCCGATTTTCTTCGCGAAGCATATGCAATGAAGCGCCCGATGGGCGATGCCGTCCACCGCAAATGGATGCGCGACTTGCGATTGTATATGCTTGTTGGCGGAATGCCCCAAGCAATCGACACGTATATCCAAACAAATAATTTACAGCAAGTTGACGACACGAAGCGAAAAATCCTAGAACTTTATGACGATGATTTCCGAAAGATTGACCCTTCGGGGACGGCATCGCTTTTTTTCAGGGACATACCTGCGCAACTGTCGCGGCACGCATCGTCGTTCAAGGTTGAGAGCGCAACTGACGGACGCCCAGCAAACAGCGCGGACACAATTATGGCCGATATGGCCGACAGTATGGTTGTCAATCTTGCCTATCACACAACCGACCCACACGTTGGAATGGGTCTGACAAAAGACCCGGAACGCTACAAGGCATTTCTTACCGACACAGGGCTGTTTATCACTTTGGCGTTTTGGGACAAGCGGCAAACCGAAAACACAATTTACACAAAACTGTTGTCAGACAAGTTGGACGCCAATCTTGGTTATGTCTACGAAAACCTTGTGGCACAAATGCTTCGCACATCGGGTAATGAGTTGTTTTACTACACCTTTCCCGACGGAAACAACCACAATTATGAAGTGGATTTCCTTTTATCGCGGGGCAACAAGTTAGTCCCCATTGAAGTGAAATCGTCTGGTTACAAGACTCATCGGTCGCTCGACGAGTTTTGCAGCAAGTTCTCATCACGAATCGGCCAACGGCTTTTGCTCTATGCCAAAGATTATCAGAAAGACGGCCCGACGACTTGTCTGCCAGTGTATTTTGCACCGTTCATTTAATTCAGCAGCCCGATGCGCGAGAAACTATCGACCATATATCGTAACGAACTGGAAACGTTTGGGTTGCCGTATGTTGAGATTCGCGGCAACGGCGATGAGCGGCGGAATTGTGCCTTGATGGCGGTAAAAAAAGTGCTGTAAAACAGCGTGTTAAATCTGACCCAACGAGCAACCGTCTGAACTGTAATAACATCTGTAAAAAAAACGCGAATGGCAGAAAACTGGGAAATATACGCCGACTGGAATCCGTGGCACGGCTGCACCAAGATTAGCTCAGGGTGCAAGCATTGCTACGTGTACCGACAAGACGAGATGTACGGCAGCGAAATATCGACCCAGGAATGTCGGAAAACCGCCAACTTCAACCTTCCTGTAAAGCGGAAGCGCGACAAGAGCTGGAAGATTGAAAGCGGCAAGATGGTTTTCACCTGCTTCACCTCCGATTTTCTGCTGAAAGACGCCGACGCGTGGCGCCCCGAGTGCTGGAAGATGATGAAAGAACGGAGCGACCTCTGGTTCTATTTCTTCACCAAACGCATCGACCGCTTTATGGAATGCATTCCCGACGACTGGGGCGACGGCTACGACAATGTGCTTGTGGGCTGCACCGTCGAGGACCAGGAAATGGCCGATTACCGACTGCCGATATTTCTGTCGGCTCCCATCAAGCATAAGAGCATTATGGTGGCGCCAATGCTCACCAATATTGACCTTACGCCCTACCTCACCCCGCAGATTGAGGAAGTGGCCGTCAGCGGCGAGTCGGGTGTTGACGCGCGGCCCTGCAACTACGACTGGGTTCTCAACGTGCGCCAGCAGTGCATATCGAAAGGCATCGCTTTCCGCTTTCATCAGACGGGGGCTCACTTTATCAAGGACGGCAAGATGTACCGCATCCATCGGCGCTTTCAGCTAAGCCAGGCTCACAAGGCGAACATCGATTACAAAATCGGCAAATATATGGTGCCCGAAACCATCAGGTTTGAATGGAAGGATGATGACTATCACGAGTGATAGGATGCGAATCGCACGATATTCGCTGCAAATTTTGAAGGGAATGTTGGCGGGATTCGCTTCATTTGCTTATTTTTGCAAGAAAATAAGTGAGTTATGAAACCACATTACATCTGGCAATATCCCGACTGGCCTAATTTTCGTTGGGAAACCGACAAAATAATGAACCTTCTTTCCGAAGTGCGTCTTCAGGAAGGGCGCATTACAGGGATGATGGATGGCTTGGGATTCGAAGTTCAGACAAAAACATCACTCGACGTGATGACTGAAGATGTTATCCGTTCCAATGAGATTGAAGGTGTTTTGCTGAATGCCGATAGAGTACGGTCTTCGGTTGCCAGGCATCTCGGCATTTCAACGGAAGGACTACCTGAGCCGGACCATTACACTGATGGTGTTGTGCAGGTTATGATTGATGCTGTCAGCAACTATTCTGATGAACTAACCGAACAGCGCCTTTTTAATTGGCACGCAGCCTTGTTTCCAACTGGGCGAAGCGGCATTACCCCCATAACAGTGGCGGGATGGCGAGTTGGCGAAGAGCCAATGCAAGTGGTTTCTGGCACGCTCGGCAAAGAGAAGGTTCATTACGAAGCCCCGGCATCAGCCGATGTGCCAAAAGAGATGGCGCGTTTTCTGGATTGGATTAACAATGAAAAGACTTCCGACCCTGTTCTGAAAGCGGCTGTTGCGCATCTGTGGTTTGTCGCCATCCATCCATTCGACGACGGAAATGGCCGACTAACCAGGACAATCACCGATATGCTGCTCGCCCGTGCCGATGGTATTCCACATCGCTACTACAGTATGTCAGCCGCTATTCTTAAGAGTAAGAGCAAATACTATGAAGCGTTGGAAAACACCACAGTGGGCAATGTTGATATTACATTGTGGCTTGAATGGTTTCTTCAAACCTTAAAAGGTGCAATGGAACACAGCGAAGTTGTTGTCAGCCGCGTGGTAAAAAAATCGTTGTTTTGGCAAGAGCACCGCAATGTGGCTATGAACGAGCGCCAGGTTAAGGTTGTGAACAAATTGTGGGACGGATTCGAAGGCAAACTCACAACCGACAAGTGGGCTAAAATCTGCAAAACCTCGCAAGCCACCGCACTCCGTGACATCAACGATTTGGTTGGCAAAGGTGTTTTGGTAAAAGGTGCGGAAGGCAGCAAGAATACCTGTTATGTTCTTGGGGAAGATTGGTAACGCGTTTATTGTTAAATGTACATAAGAATATAAAACAAAGGTGAAGATTTGAAACAAACCGCAACATTTTGCGGAAACTGCAAATCATTATATATTTTGCCAAATTTCAATAAGTTATGGCAGTGGTATTCAAGCGGAAACTATACAACAGAATGCTTGGAAAAATGAGAGAAAAGGTTCCACAGCATTGCTTATAAAAGGTGCGCGGCAAGGTCGTCGCGCAGCACCACATCATCGAGATTGCGCACAATGTCACCCTTCACATATTCATAACCGTGCTCCTGCAGCAGTGCGATGATGGACTGTTCCAATTGGCTTTCGTTGAAGTATGGCGTAGGCTATTCACCTTTCAATCGTTTGATTTCCTTGTCGAAGTCGGAAATAATGGGTTGAGTTTTGTTAAAAATATCGTATTCACCCTCTGCTTTTGCATCAGCTTCCGCTTTTGACACACTTCCTTTCCCTTTCAATATCTTGTAGTTTCTGAAAGTAAGAAAGGCATTCACGCTATCCGAAAATTGAGACATATCGAATGTATTTTCATTCTCAATAAGATCTTCTATATAGTCAAAGAAACCTGTTACAGCACGTTCCAACTTTCTGATTTGCTGTTCCGACAAGTAATTCTTTGCAACTGACACATCCGATTTTAATATTCTGCCATCTGGTGCGTTTTTCCAGGTTGTCAGTCCCATATTGGCTTTCTTGTGGTCGGCTTTTGTGTAGATGATTTCTGCCGCCGTTTGCCCTGTGATGGCGTAGTGGAAACGGTTCTGAATCATAGCGTAGAAATCGTGGGTTGTGGGGGCATTCTTGTCATAATCGATACTGCATTCCGCATAGATATCAGTGATTTGCTGCCAGATACGTCGTTCGCTGGCACGGATGGAACGAACCCTTTCTAACAACTCACGGAAATAATCTTTTCCGAACACATTTTCGCCTTGCTTTAGTCGATTATCATCCAGCACAAAGCCCTTGCGAATGAACTCGTTCAAGACTTTGGTTGCCCAAATGCGGAACTTGGTGGCTCTTGCAGACGAAACTCGGTAGCCGACAGCAATGACCGCATCGAGGGAATAGAATGCAGTTTCATTTCGTTGTACTTTCCCATCAATGGCACCGTGTTGAGTGGTTATTTCCATTTTGGAAACAACCACTTGTTCTTCCAACTCCTTCTCTTCAAAAATATTCTTCAGGTGCTTGCTGATGGCAGGCACACCCACACCAAACAATTGCGCCATAGCCTTTTGCGTAGCCCAAATGGTCTCATCTTTGATAACCACCTGCACCTTGCCCTCCTCCTCGGGCAGTTGGTATAG
The DNA here is from genome assembly GCA_946414435.1 of uncultured Bacteroidota bacterium. Taxonomy (GTDB): domain Bacteria; phylum Bacteroidota; class Bacteroidia; order Bacteroidales; family SZUA-534; genus RUG13583. The sequence goes on along the minus strand of CAMKOM010000009.1, from coordinate 54,877 downwards.
TATGAATTGGATTTCGTTCATCTGCTCTTGCTATTTTATTGGAATCGTATTTAAATTACCATTAAAGAAGTATTTATCCCAATATTCTAATATTTTGTTGGATTCTCCTATACCACCACAACGAGTTTGTATGTGGACAAATCTGTTCCAATGGCATTTGCAACCGAAGACATAAAATGCTTGTCGATATTTATGTCCATTGGTTTCGTAACTTTCAAATCCCGATTACGTGCATTCACATCTCTGATATAGTCGCCTAAACGCTGGTAGTTCATTAACACATCTCTATTCGATTTAAAAATAGTTAAAATAAACGTGAATAATTGAAAAAGATGGGAAATTAGATGAATTTTAGGGAAGATTGCCTCAAATTTAATTTCAAAGGTCGTATCCCACACCTTAAAGAGCTTTCTAAAATCTTCTTTGCATTCATCCTCCTGCTCCAGCAAACCGCGCATCTCTGCAACGGGCGGAACCGACGTTTTTTTTAGCCGATTCCGCCGAGTTTGACATTTGGGGCATTGCCATTCTCTCCCCATTATTTGTTGTGTTCCTTTGGCAAAACGCTCTTAAGATACAACAACTCGTACTCGTAGTAAAGGGCCAAAGGCTCGTTACCGAGTTTGTGCAGACATTCTATCATTTGCTCCATTGCATAATAGCGCTGATAGGAATAATCAGATTCCGTGATTTCCAAAACCCTGAATAACGGCAATGCTTTTTCCAAAAGCGGCAATGCCTTTTCGTGTTCGTTACGCTGCATGTACATTGTTGCCAAAATATACATCGGGTAAGCGAAATCGGCAATAAAGGTCGGCACATCACCCGATGGCTTGTTTGCCAGTAGTTCCTTCTCCTCGCTGTATATATTTTTCAATTCGCTAATAGAATCCTCGTCTTCACCACTTTCGACAAGCCTTTTATAGTATTCAAACTCTTCGTCGGTACCTTTTATGCAATACTCCGAAGATTCTATTTCATTCTGATTGTTTGTTTCGCTATTCATTTCTTTGTGCCAAATTTTCCGAGTTCTGATTTAACAATTGATACATATTGCCTTATGATACTGTCTTTATTTTTTAGGATAGTTTCAATAGTTTCAGTTTCTTTTGTTTTGTCTTTTGTTTTGTCTTTTGTTTTTTCCCGACAATTCCATAAGTTGATTTTTATTTCGTCACAAAAATATTTGCGGTAGCGCCAATTATCGTCTTCATTATTTTTTTTGCCATATGGAATACAAGAATCGGTAAAATCTAATCTCTTATTGCGGTATTTTTTTTCAACTCCGATAAAAAATCCCTTTCCTCCATGGTTGTCTGCCTGTAACGACCAGCAAACACCGTTTTTGTCATTAAACAGGAAATGTAATGGAATATCTTGCTTACTCGTGTGTACAATTTCCGTAACCCATTCATGGATTTGCCGTTCTGAATATGCTTTTTCATATCCGTTAGCAATTAGCATTTCGTTCAGTTTGCTGCATAAATCATTTAGGAAATCCGTTATAATATGCCAATACACATGGTAAATGTCATTTCTTAAAATCTTATATTCTTTTTCTTTTTCAGGATACTTATTGTCTTTGTTTAGAACAATTTCCCTTGTATTTTCCCAATTTTCGCAAACAAACTCAGTCAGTTCCTTATTGTAATCGACATCGCATGTAAGTTTTGTTACTAATGCTAAGTATTGTTCAATTGCATTCAGTAAGAAACCATTTGCAGATTTCTTGATTTCTGTCAACCAGTTTACAATCTCTGTTTTATATTCAATGCAACGGACAGTCTTTATCCGATTATGGTCTTCACCTTCCACTATTAAAGTTTCCCCTAAACTATTATCAGACGGTTTGTGCCTATCAAGAGTCAAATAATATACTTCGATATTCGAAGGTTCGTATTTGAAATTATTTCTGACGATTTCGTAATATCTGTTTAATTGACGCTCTCCACTGTCTTGTGCATAAATCTTGTTTTCTATAATTATTGCACATTTTTCTTTTTTCTTGTTTTTAAGTTTATCAATAAGAATATCAATATTTTCTTCTTCACGCCAATTATCATCCGGATTCGGTTTGATTACCGTTTCGCCTGTACATTCAAATTGGCTTCCTATTGCTCTCAAAAAAACTTCTAATGGATAAGTTCCCAATCCGTGGTTACCTTTTAGATCGTGTTTACCTTTTGAGTCTTGTTCGTCTTTGGGATAATATAAAATTGAAGTTATGAATCTCGAGTGCAAATACCTTTCGTCATACGCTTGGCGCAATGTAGTAAACACATTAAACTGTTCCTCTTGTGCGTTCAGACGGTCATGCTTTTCAAGTAAAGCATGCAGTTCCTTTTTGTATAATTCTTCTTTATTATCCATATTATTTGATTATGCATGAAAAATAAAAAAAAAGGATGATATGACGAGCCATTCCAAATCTGCGCATAGTGAAAAATGACATCAAACGGTTTGACATTGGTCAATGATTATACTCACAAAAAAAGCGCAGCCCGTCGGGTTGCGCTCTTTTACAACAATACCAACAATGCCACAAACCAATAAAACTTGTATGCAGCGCTGGTATTGCTGAAAATTCCTGCAAGGGTGGGGATTGGAAGTTTGTGGCTGTTTGGTAAGGTCATCATCTACATATGTAAAAAATAAGAAAAGACTTGTATGGAAGCATTTTATAATCATCCATAACTATGCGTCTTTGTTGACAAAGTTAATAATTCGTATTTTAATACGAAAGATGTTTTGCTGCTTGGTTGTGCAGTTGGCAACTGCACAATTTCTATTTTTCATAGAAAAGTGTCACCAAAAAAGGCCTTCCTTAACCAATGGCTTATTTTGCTAATAATCAAAATAGTTACGCATTTTTATTGTGCCATTTGAAGATTTTTTATTGTGCCATTTGAAGGTTTTTTGTTGTGCCGTTTGAAGATTTTTTGTTGTGCCGTTTGAAGGTTTTTTGTTGTGCCGTTTGAAGATTTTTGGTTACACTTTTTCGGGGGAATAATCACAAAAACTTACACTTTTTCGGGGGAATGAAAGATACCCACTGCTTGTGAAATCGTTTTTTAGCAGTTTTATTCAGATTAGTCTTGGGGCAAATAAAAAAGGCCACCCTCAACGGGCAGCCTTTTATCAATCTATGATATTCTCCCTCTACTCCACATAAAGTACCAAACCCTTAAGATACTCACTTTCAGGGTGGAACATACCTATTGGGTGGTCGATGGGCTGCGAGAGTTGGTGAAGGATGCGCACATTGCGCCGCGCGTTGACCGAAGCGGCAAACACGGCCTTGCGGAAATCTTCCGTGCTCACCGCCTGCGAGCACGAGAAGGTGAACAGCACGCCGCCTGGCTCAATCTGCTCAAGCGCCCGCTGGTTGATGCGCTTGTAGCCCTGCAGTGCGTTGTTGAGCGCGCTCTGGTGCTTGGCAAAGGCTGGCGGGTCAAGAATTATAAGATCGTACTTGTCGGTAGTCTGCGCGAAAAAGTCGAAAGCGTCGAGCGCAAAACCCTGATGGTTAGAGCAATCGGGGAAGTTCAGCGCCACATTGCGGTCGGTTTGGGCGATGGCAGGTTTCGACACATCGACGGTGTGCACCGCCTTTGCCCCTGCGCCCAAGGCATACACGCTGAAACCGCCCGTGTAGCCGAAAATGTTGCAGACCGTGCGCCCTGCCGAGTAGTTGGCAAGCAGTTGGCGGTTCTCGCGCTGGTCGATGAAGAAGCCCGTTTTCTGGCCGTTTTCCCAATCAATCTCAAACTTATGACCGTGCTCAAGAACGATGTTTGTATCAGGTTTGCCGAACAGATATCCGTCAACAGGTTCAATATCAGCTTTGAACGGCAGTGTCTGCGAGCTTTTGTCATAGATGCAGCGCACCTTGTCGCCCAAAAGGTCTTTCAGGATTTCGGCAATGGCGTCTTTCATCAGATACATCCCGACAGAGTGCGCCTGAAAAACCACCGTGCCGTTGTAGTAATCGGCCACAAGCCCCGACAGGCCGTCGCCTTCGCCGTGGATGATGCGGAAAACATTGGTGTCGGCGCTGTCGAAAAAGCCCATTCGGCGGCGGAACTCAATGGCGTTGGCAATCTTGTGGCGAAAAAAAGCGGCATCGGGAACGGTGTTCTCGAAAGTCAGAATCCGCACGGCGATTGACGACGGCTGATAGTGCCCCCAAGCAAGGAAACCGCCCTGGTTGTCGTAAACCGACACAAGGTCGCCTTCCTTCGGCGAGCCCTGCATCTGCTTGATGGCCCCCGAAAAAATCCACGGATGCAGCCGCTTGACCGACTGTTCCTTTCCCGATTTCAGTATAATTTTCGCGCTCATATCGTTTTGTATTTCAGTATTATTGACAATGATTTGGTTTCCGACGCAACTGTTATTCGGCTTGCTCGCCGCGTTGCAGCATGTCGGAAAGTCGGTTGTAGATTTCGAGTGAAACCCAAGCGTCGGTGGCAGCGTAAAGCAGTTGTGCTTCAGTTAGATATGAAATTTCCCAATTCGATGTCTGCTGCGCCTTCGAGATACGGATTCCCATCAGCATGGCGGCGAGCGGACGCAATCCTGCCTGCTCAATTCCCACTTGTTTGGCCATGCTCTGCACATCGACAAAACCGCCTGGTACAAACGGACTCAAACTGACAAGCGCCTTCAAATCGTCGTGAATGGCGGCGCCAACTTTGATTATTGACTCGTCGGCAAGTAATTGTTTGACCACGTTCGGCAGCCGTATTTTATTGAGTCTGAACAAAAAAGCCCTGTCACCCGCCGATAGTTGCAACAGTGCAACTGTGTTGTGCTGTCCTTTGCGGAAATTCGGGCGGGTTTCGGTGTCAAATCCTAAAACCTTGAACTGCCGCAGATAACTGACGGCTTCTTCGATTTGGTCGCGGGTAAGCGGGACGCTGATTTTCCCATCGAACGCCATTATAGGCAATTCCGCAATCTCCTCTTTTGATATTGTCTTGTTCATTCGAAATCGGTCTGCTGATTGCCGCGCTCCCACGACGGGCGGTCGTCTTGTTCAAAAGTTCTTGCATCGTCGGTGCGCAGGGCGGCGCCACCGAACACAAGGTTGTGAAGCACCCTCAAAATGTTCACCAGTCGCTGCCCCCAGTATTCGTGGAAGTTGCGGGCGCACTCCCAGATGGCATCGTTCATCATCTCGGGCGATCCCATCCGCATCAGCGACATATAGTCTTTCAAATCCTGAAAAATATCGGCATAACCTTCTGAAAGACTTGTCATTGCATCGTCACCGGCAAGCGGATCGAGCGATTCGGTGTAGCCGTCGAAACCTGCAAGTTTGGCGGCCACGGCGTTGTGCACCTCGTCCCACTCCTCTTGTGTGACGGTTTTCTCAATCATATCAGGGTCCACAGGCTCAATGTCGGGCAGACTTAAAGCCTTGACATACAATATTGAAAGCAACCTAAGGCTTTTATCGATGAAATCGCGCTGCGAGAAAGTGGCAACGCAGTCAACCATATCGCAATACTTGCCGGCCAGAGCCGTGAAGGCGATAACCTCGTCGGAATAGACTGTTTTTTCGAAATCAGCGGTCATCTAACGTCTTGATTAGAAGCCAAAAAAGCCATCCTCACTCATCTCTTCGTTTTGTTTGATGGCTTTTTCTTTCAAATCAGCAAGATATTGTTCGAGACGATCGGCAACCGGGTCGTTGAATAACGCCGCAAAACGTTTCAGCGGGTCACCCTCCGACACTTCTTCAATCATACGGACAGCGGTTTTGCCATCAATGTCGGCCAAAGTTATATTACGCAACAACTCGCGGCCATCCGGCATGATAATGCGGCGTACATAGTCGAACTCGCTTTGTGTCTGAGTGAGCATTTTTATCGAATCGCCATTGGTATAGTATTCAACCCAGCAGTCCTGCCCGTCGATGGCTTCGCGCTGAATCATGGTGTCGAGATTGTGCCGCCACGACGGTTCTTCCCAATGGTTAGTTATGTTGCCCAAGACCATAAAATACATCTGGTCGACAACCGCACCTTTCATAACCTGCCGTTCCTTTGGCAGACAAATTCCTATTATGACGGGCAACAGAGCCACAAAGGCCACTGCGATCAAAACTATTGCAAGTGTTTTTTTACTTGAAGTCTTCATATCAACGAACGAATATTTAATCCTCAAAAAAATCCCTCAAAATTACTAAATAGGTTTAATCGGCAAAAAAAATGTTGCGGTTGCCGGCTGTTTCTTTCCTCACAACAGTTTTCCATCATTTTTTTTGTTCCAACGGCGCACCTGCCTTATTTTCGCACCACTAAAAAACGCAACAAAAATGGAAGCCGAAAAGGATTTTGAATACGTTATCGACCGCTTTGCCGACATCAAGATTATGCGGTACAAAGTGCCTGAGTTTGAGAATCTTACACTCAATCAAAAGATATTCATCTACTATCTGAGCCAGGCGGCGCAGTGCGGACGCGACATAATTTTCGACCAGTTCTACCGCCACAACCTGCTTGTGCGCCGCACTGTAGACGCCATTGTCAGCAGTTATGGCGGCAATCGCGAAAGCGGTGATTTTAAGCAGTTTATGGTTTACGCCAAACGCGTCTGGTTCAGCAACGGCGTGCACCACCACTACAGTTGCGACAAGTTTTTCCCTGAAATCGACTCGGAAACGTTTAAGCAACTGATACTCAATTCCGATTTCAGTCAAATGCCGAAAAACGCAGGCGAATCGGTGGCGGACTTTGCCAATCGGGTAACCGAGATAATCTACAGCAAATCAGACCTTAAGCGCGTCAGTCTTGACAGCAGCGGCGACGTGGTGAAGGCGTCGGCGTGCAATTTCTACAGCGGCGTGAGTCAGGCCGAAGTGGAAGCCTACAACGCCACTCTGCCCCTACCCGACGCGGCTCGGCCACTGTCGAACGGACTCAACAGCCGCCTTGTGAAAACCGACGGGCGCATCACCGAAGAAATTTATCGCGTAGGCGGGAAATATGGCAAGGCTATTGAGCAGATTGTCAGTTGGTTAGAAAAAGCCGTGCCTTACGCTGAAACCGAACAGCAGCGCCAATCGATTGAAAAACTCATCAGTTACTACCAAACGGGCGACCTGCGCACCTGGGACGAGTATAACACATTGTGGGTCAGCGACAACAAGCCGCTAGTGGATTTCGTGAACGGCTTTATCGAAGTGTACGGCGACCCGCTCGGCATCAAGGCCACGTGGGAATCGCTTGTCAACTTCAAAGACCTGACGGCAACGCGCCGAACCGAGACCATCAGCGGCAACGCGCAATGGTTTGAAGACCACGCGCCCATCGACAGCCGATTTAAAAAGGCAAACGTTAAAGGCGTGACTGCCAAAGTGATAACCGCCGTTCAACTTGGCGGCGACTGCTACCCGTCGACGCCCATCGGCATCAATCTGCCCAACGCCGACTGGATTCGCAAGGAACACGGCTCAAAGTCGGTGACCATCGAGAACATCACCTACGCCTACCATCAGGCGAGCCTTGGCTGCGGAATGCTCGACGAGTTCTGCCACGACGAAGCCGAACGCGCCCGCTCGCGCAAGTACGGTTACCAATCGAGCAACCTGCACACCGACCTGCACGAGTGTCTGGGACACGGCTCGGGCCAACTGCTGCCTGGCACCAACCCCGACGCGCTGAAAAACTACAGTTCGACTCTGGAAGAAGCCCGCGCCGACCTTTTCGCGCTCTACTACATTGCCGACCCGAAGATTGTTGAGTTAGGATTATTGCCTGACAATGAAGCGTTTAAGGCAGAATACGACTCGTATATCCGCAACGGCCTTATGACGCAACTCACACGCATCGTGTTGGGCAAAGACCTTGAAGAGTCGCATATGCGCAACCGCCAACTCATTGCCCGCTGGGCGCTCGAAAAAGGCAAGGCCGAAAATGTGGTTGAACTGCTGAAAATCGACGGGAAAAGTTACACCCGAATCAACGATTACGCAAAATTGAGAGAACTTTTCGGCAACTTGCTGGCTGAAATTCAAAGGATTAAATCGGAAGGCGACTACGAAGCGGGCAAAGCCCTTGTCGAGACCTACGCCGTGAAAATAGACCGCACTCTGCACGCCGAAGTTCTGCAACGCTTTGAGAAACTGAACATTGCGCCATACGGCGGCTTTGTGAATCCTGTGCTGAAGCCTGTTGTTGAGAATGGCAAGATTACCGATATAACTATTGATTACACAGAGAGTTATACCGAGCAAATGCTGCGGTATGGAAGGGAATTTGGGTTTCTATAAACAATGTTCCATCGACAGGCAAATTCAAGTATTTTTACCGCATTATGAAGTCCGACACATTGAAACTGACCGTTCCCGACAACGCAACCAAAGTGCTGCTGCACGCTTGTTGCGCGCCGTGTTCGTCGGCCATTGTTGAATGTATGATTGAGAATGGCATCCGCCCAACCATATTCTATTGCAATCCAAACATTTATCCGCAAAGCGAATACCAAATCCGCAAAGACGAGTGCACACGGTTTGCCGAGAATCTGGGGCTCGACATTATTGACGATGACTACAATCACGACCAATGGCTACTGACCGCGCAACCGCTCGCCGATGAGCCCGAACGCGGCCAACGCTGTCTTACCTGCTTCAAACACAGGCTTCTGCGCACAGCGCAATACGCCGCTCAAAACGGTTTCGATGTGTTCACAACCACGCTGGCTTCATCGCGTTGGAAAAGCCTCGACCAAATTAATGAGGCCGGCAAATGGGCAGCCGCACAAGTTGGCGGTGTTACATTCTGGGACCAAAACTGGCGCAAAGGCGGCCTGAGCGAACGCCGCATCGAAATCATCCGCCAATACAACTTCTACGAGCAGCAATACTGCGGTTGCGAATTCAGCCTCAAAGCTACCAACGAATGGCGCAAGGCCAACGGGAAAGAGTTGATTGTGAGGTGAAGAAAACACAAAAAAAGCCGCCCACGCAAAGCAGACGGCTTATAAAATCAAATCAATCAAGCGATTACTTCTTCTTATTTGCTTCGTACTCGTCGTTCAGACCTTTGATAATGTCGTTGGTAATGTTGTACGACTCGTTGGCATACCACATACTGCCGCCAATGGTGCGGGTGAGAATGAACTTGTAGCGCTCGGGTGTGTTGTACTTCTTAACGTATTCCGAAATCTTCTCGAACAGTTGGTTGTTCATATTCTGCTGTTCAACAGCCAGTTGGTTCGAGTACTCGTCCTGAAGGCGTTGGAATTCCTGCTGACGGACAACCAGGCGCTGCTGCTCTTCTTCGGCGCGTTGTGTGGTCAGGAAGATGCCCTTCTGAACCTTGTCTTGGAATGTCTCAATGTCCTTCTGCAGCGATTTGGCGTCGCGCTCGAGTTTGCTCTGCATATTGGCGTACTTCTTCATAATGGCGTCGTTCAACTCGATTGAGAGTTTGTAGTTCACAAGGATTGAGTCAACGTCGATAAAGGCAATGTCGCACGCGCCAACGCAGGTTGAATCGTTTGCCACGGCTGCGGCCGAAGTTTGAGTCTGATTTGCACAACTTGTTGCAAGAAAGCCCATTGCAACCACTGCGACTGCACAGGCGATAATTGAATTTGTCTTCATATAAATCTGTTTAATTACTTTAAAATTATGTTGCGCCAAATGTATTACAAATAGTGTGATTTGGCAGTTTTTGTCGATATTTTTTTCGGGGAAATTCTGTGTCGAAATGTTTTAAGGTTAAAAAAACTAGTTTTTCTGCAGCTTGAAATTGTACTTCAGCGCGAATGTGATTGACTGAGCGTATTTTGCTTTAAATGTATCGGTTATCCAAACATCAGACACTTCACGGTTTATGTACTCGAATTTGTATTTCCTTGCATTGACAAGAGTGCAGCCCCATTCCAATTCAAACAACACAAAGTTATTGTTTTTCAAGGTGTAAGACGTTCCAACGCCTGAGAGCAAATCGAATTGCGGAACATAATTTGTTTCATAATGCACATTTAAATGCGACTGTTTATCGCCTTGAGATACTGTACTGCGATAATTCAAAATCGCTTTAGTTTCCGCGCCAATTTTCACCGAAAAACCTATTTTATTGTTTATCGGGAAATGGCGACGTACGTACACGGGCACACTCGCAGTGAAATTGCGAAACGACACCGAATAGATTTTTTCCAAATTCATCGTTTCCGCATTACGGTATAAACCGCCAAAATGCACACCGATTCCCCAATTATACCATTTACGCAATGGCTTAATACGGTCGTAACTCAATTGGACTGCCGTGCCCGTTGTTATCGCAAAATGTTCCGATTGGCTATTTATCGACCAATCGCTAATCCCCACACGTACGCCTACCGCGTGTAATGGGCTGTTAAACGCTTTCTCGGGCGATTGCGCGAACAATCCAAATTGAAGAAACAATAGAGAAAGCAGCACAGACAGCAATTTAAACACTTGTAAATCAGTGCTTATTTTTACTATTCTGCCTATACTTGCCATTTTTTAGTTTTCGTTTTTAGTTTTCGTTTTGATTATATACCGAATGGCAATAAACGACAGCACCGCAGTGAACACCAGGCCGATTGAGTAGCCCCAGACGGGCGGCAGGCTGAGTCCTTCGGGCGCCAATAATATATAGGTGCTGCAGACCGACGTCATAAAAATGGCGGGAATGAGCGTGATTATATAGCGGCGTCCGTGGCGGTAGAGATAGGCCGTGATTGCCCACAGGGTGAAGATTGACAGCGTTTGGTTGAACCAGCCGAAATAGCGCCAGAGCACGGCGAAATCGATAAGCATCAGCACGGCTGAAATGGCGAAGATTGGCACCGAAACGGCAAGACGCTTGGGCACGGTGTTCTGCGGAAAGTGCAGAAAATCAGCGGTAATGAGTCGAGCCGAGCGCAGTGCGGTGTCGCCCGAAGTGATTGGGGCGGCCACAACACCCAGAATGGCCAGAACGGCGCCTATGCGGCCCATCCAGTCGTTGCAAATGAAGTTGACAATGTTGGCAGGGTTGCCGTTCATCTTCAGCGCCAGCCCTTCCGACGTTCCGCCAGCGTACTTGATTGCGGCGGCGGCCCAAATCAGAGCCACAAAGCCTTCGGTAATCATCGCCCCGTAGAAGGCAATGCGGCCGTAGCGCTCGTTTTTCAGGCAGCGGGCCATCATCGGGCTCTGCGTGGCGTGGAATCCGCTTATGGCGCCACAGGCAATGGTTATGAACAGGAACGGAAAGATACTCAACCCTTTAGGGTGGTGAGTATGGAAGGCTTCGGTGATTTCGGGCATCGGGCCGCTATGGCTGAAAATGCCAATGAAAACGCCTGCGGCCATAATGAGCAGCGCCAGTCCGAACACGGGGTAAATCTTACCAATGAGCGTGTCGATTGGCAGCAGCGTGGCCATCATATAATAGCAGAAAATGATAATGCACCAGAACGTCTTGCTGCCGATGAAGCCCGCTGTCGGGGTCAGTCCTTCGAGCAGACCTGCAGGCGTGGTTACAAATACAGCGCCCACCATCACCATCAGCAACAATGAGAAGACGCGCATCACCTGACGCACGCCCAGCCCCAGTTCGTCGCCCACAATCTCGGGCAGCGACGCGCCGTCTTTCCGCAGCGAAATCATTCCCGACATAAAATCGTGAACCGCGCCGCCGAAAATGCAGCCCAGCACAATCCAAAGGTAGGCCGCGGGGCCGAACAGAATGCCGCCAATGGCGCCGAAAATGGGGCCCGTGCCCGCAATGTTAAGAAACTGAATCAGAAACACTTTCCAAAGCGGCATAGGAATGTAGTCCACGCCGTCCTGCTTTGAAAACGCAGGTGTTTGGCGGTTGGCATCGATACCAAACACGCGCTCAACAAAGGCACCGTAGAACACATATCCGAGCACAAGTGCCAAAACTGATACAATGAAAGTTATCATAATTGGATATTTTTTAAAACAATGTGCGAAGGTAGGGATTTTGGTGAATTGGTGTATTAAAAGTTTAGGGGGAAAGTTTTTTGGACGACGGACTTCAGACTACAGACGACGGACAAATTCGAGTAAGGTGTAAAGAGTAAAGTTTAAAGATTGAAGTTTGAAGAGTAATGTGTAATGATTCGTAATTCATAATTAACCGTCACCCAACACCCAATACCTAATGCCCAACACCTAATCCCTAGTGCCTAATTCCTAATTCCTAATCCCTAGTGCCTAATCCCTAATCCCTAGTGCCTAATGCCTAGTGCCTAATGCCTAGTGCCTAGTGCCTAATTCCTAAATCCTAAATCTAAATCAACTTTGTGAATAAATTGTTTGTAGGTTTTTTCGTATCGCTTTGACGATAAAAATATATTTAAACCCCGAAAACAGGCATCCTGCCTAAAATGACAACAGTATGAAATACAAAAGTTTAGTTGCGATAGACGATTACTCGAAAGACGACTATCTTGAGATTATGGACCTTGCGGCCTACTTCGAGAAGAATCCGGTTCAGAAACTGCTCGACGGCAAAGTGGCTGCCACACTGTTCTTCGAGCCATCGACACGCACGCGGTTGAGTTTTGAGAGCGCCGTCAACCGGTTGGGCGGCAAGGTTTTAGGCTTTTCGGACAGTTCGCAGACAAGCGTTTCGAAAGGCGAGACGCTGAAAGACACCATTTTAATGGTGGGCTGCTACGTCGACCTTATCATTATGCGCCACCCGCTCGAAGGCGCGGCACGTTACGCATCAGAGATTTCGAAGGTGCCGATTATCAACGCCGGCGACGGCGCCAACCAGCACCCGTCGCAATGCCTGCTCGACCTGTACTCAATCACCAAAACGCAGGGAACGCTTGAGAATCTGAAGATTACAATGGTTGGCGACTTGAAATACGGTCGCACGGTGCACTCGCTCATTATGGCGCTGTCACACTTCAACCCGACGTTCAGTTTCATCGCGCCCGAAGAGTTGCGGTTGCCCGAAGAGTATCGCACCTTCTTGCAACAGCGCAACATACCGTTTGAAGAGCACACCGAGTTGGCGCCCAACATCAACGACTGCGACATTCTGTATATGACCCGCGTTCAGCGTGAGCGCTTTGCCGACCCGCTTGAGTATGAGAAGGTTAAGAACGTTTATATTCTGAAAAACAGTATGCTCGACCACACCAAGCCGAATATGAAGATTCTGCACCCGCTGCCGCGCGTGAACGAAATCAGCACCGACGTTGACGACAACCCGAAGGCCTACTACTTTGAGCAGGCGCAGAACGGCGTCTACACCCGTCAGGCGATAATTTGTAAAGTACTGCAACTCAAATAAAATCAGACTATGAAGAACACAAAAACCTTGAGCGTTTCGGCCATCGAGAACGGAACCGTAATCGACCATATTCCGGCACAGAACCTGTTCAACGTCATATCAATCTTAGGACTCGACCAACTGACTGAAAGTCAGATAACTTTCGGCTACAATCTGCCCAGCGAGAAGTTGGGCCGCAAAGCCATCATCAAAATCGCCGACAAGTTTTTCGAAGACATTGAAGTGGACAAAATCGCACTCGTCGCACCGCACGCAAAACTCAATATAATAAGAAATTACGAAGTTGTTGAGAAGCGCCAGGTGAACGTTCCCGAGCAGATTTTCAACATCGCGCGCTGTATGAACCCGAAGTGCATCACCAACCACGAGAACATCCCGACGAAATTCCGCGTGATAAACGACGGCAAAGTCAAGCTCAAATGCTGCTACTGCGAGAAGGACACCGACATTGAGCATATGAAGCTGATTAGGTGAGAGTTGGAAGTTATAGTTTGAGTTTCCGAGCCTAATGTCGGAAGCGCAAATTATAGACGCGAGCGTTACGCAGAGAAATTTGATAAAATATTGATTATGTGTAGGGGCGAAAGATTTTTCGTCCCTACGCATTTAAATTCGGTTTAAATCGGAATCAATCGGTTAGAAAAAAATGCGTTCCCGGCATCCACGGTCAACATCATCTGTTGTCCGTTGTCCGTTGTCTGCTGTCCTTCAATTTTGTGCATAACTTTTTAAAAAGTTGAAAAGCCGACGTTTTCGGGCGCTTTCCATTTTGCATAATTTGCCGCAAAATCAGAAAAGCTCGACTCGAAATGAGTGTCAATAAATTCCAAATTAACGGCAGTTGCAAACTCAGCGGCTCAATCACGCCGCAGGGTGCAAAAAACGAGGCGCTGCAAGTGTTGTGCGCCGTTCTGCTCACCGACCAGGAAGTCATAATCCGCAACATTCCCTGCATACGCGACGTGAACACGCTCATCGACATCATTGCCGATATGGGCGTCACCGTTGAGCACATCGACAAGCACACGTGCCGATTCAAGGCCGACAACATCCAGCCCGAATATCTGCAATCGCGCGAGTTTGCCGAAAAAACAGCCAAAATCCGCGGCTCGGTAATGCTTGTGGGGCCGTTGTTGGCAAGGTTCGGCAAGGCGTACATTCCCAAACCAGGCGGCGACAAAATCGGTCGGCGCCGATTGGACACGCACTTCATCGGCCTGCAGAATTTGGGCGCGAAATTTGAGTACAACTCTGACGGAAAATTCTACAACGTTGAAGGTAAAAACCTGAAAGGCACATATATGCTGCTCGACGAGGCGTCGGTGACGGGCACGGCCAACATTATTCTGACGGCCGTAATGGCGCAAGGCACAACCACCATCTACAACGCCGCCTGCGAGCCTTATATTCAGCAACTTTGCAAAATGCTGAACAAAATGGGCGCGCGCATTTCGGGCATCGGGTCGAACCTGCTCACCATTGAGGGCGTGACGTCGCTCAACGGCTGCGACCACACCATCCTGCCCGATATGATTGAGATTGGCAGTTTCATCGGCTTGGCCGCAATGACGCGTTCGGCGCTGACAATCAACAATGTATCGTATCAGAATTTGGGCATCATTCCGCGGGCGTTCCAGCGGTTGGGCATACAAATGGAACTGCGGGGCGACGACCTGTTCATCCCCGCGCAGGAACATTATGAAATTGAGACATTTATCGACGGCTCGATACTCACCATCGACGACGCGCCGTGGCCAGGGCTCACCCCCGACCTTTTGAGCGTGCTTTTGGTGGTGGCCACGCAGGCCAACGGCAGCGTGCTGTTCCATCAGAAAATGTTCGAGAGCCGATTGTTTTTTGTTGATAAACTGATAGATATGGGCGCGCAGATAATCCTTTGCGACCCGCACCGCGCCACCGTCATCGGACTGAACAACAAGCACCGCCTGAAGGGCATCAATATGACCAGCCCCGACATCCGCGCAGGTATGGCAATGCTCATTGCGGCGCTCTCGGCCAAGGGCACGTCGGTCATCGACAACATCGACCAGATTGACCGCGGATATGAGGACATCGACCTGCGAATCAACGCTTTAGGCGGAAACATCATCAGATTGTAAAACTCAAAAACAACTGTTTTGGAAAAATACATTAGCAACGATTTTGTGAATGAGGTCAACCGACTGATTGACAGCACGAGCCGAATTGTAATCACATCGCACAAAAACCCCGACGGCGACGCTGTGGGGTCGGGATTGGCGCTATATAACTATCTGAAAAACAAAGGTAAAGACGCGCGTTTCATTCTGCCCGACCTTATGCCGCAGAACCTGAAATGGCTGCCAGGCGTGGACGAAATCGTGACCTACAAGACGCAGACTGAAGAGGCCGACCGCATTATCGCCGACGCCGAACTGCTGATTATGGCCGACTTCAACAGCCCCACCCGAATGGGCGACGCGGTGAAGAGTTTCGACGCCAGCGCGGCCAAACGCGTGCTGATTGACCACCATCCGTTTCCCGAAATCCGCACCGACGTGGCCTACAGCCGCCCCGAGGCGAGCAGCACGTCGGAACTTGTGTATGAACTACTTACAGAACTCGAAGGCACCGACGTGCTCGACACCACGGTGGCCACCTGCATCTTCACGGGCATAATGACCGACACGGGCTGCTTCAACTACAACTCGTCGTCGCCGAACGTGTTCCGAATCATTGCCTGCCTGCTCGAGTCGAAAATCGAGAAGGACCAGATTATCGACCACGTTTTCAATCACTTCTCTGAAACACGGCTGCGGCTTTTGGGCTTCAGTCTGTACAAAAAAATGAAGGTGATTCCGAAATATCAGACGGCCTACATTTGGCTCACAAAGAAGGAACTCGAAGATTTCAACAATCAGCAGGGCGACACCGAAGGGCTTGTAAACTACCCACTTACGATTGACGGCATCAACTTTTCGGCGCTTTTCACCGAAAAAGACGGCCTGACCAAATGCTCGTTCCGCTCGCGCGGCTCGTTCCCCGCAAACAAAGTGGCGGCCGAACGTTTCAGCGGCGGCGGTCACCTGAACGCGGCAGGCGGCGAATTCCACAAAACCATCGGCAAAACCATCTACTATTTTGAGAAGGTTCTGCCTGAATATGAGCAATATTTGGAAAAATGAGAGCCGCGTGCGCCATATTGATTGCTTTGGCGGCCGCTGCGGCGGGCTGCAACAAAACCGACCAGAAGGGCGTGCCAATGAGCAAAGAGAGCCTGATTCGGGCCAACAAGGGGCTTGTGACCATCGACAAGGAACGGATTGAGGCTTTCGCCGAACGCCACCAATGGGAAATGAGCACCACCGAAACGGGACTTTGGTATCAGATTTACGAGCACGGAACGGGCGACAGCGCTCGCAACGGATTGATTGCCAGCCTGAAATACACCGTATCGCTGCTCGACGGAACGCTCTGCTACTCATCGGACAGCACGGGCGAAAAAACGTTCCTGATTGGTCAGGGCGGCGTTGAGTCGGGGCTCGAAGAGGGAATTTTGCTAATGCGCTGCGGCGACAAGGCGCGGTTCATAATGCCGCCACACCTTGCCCACGGCCTTCCAGGCGACAATGATAAAATTCCACCCCGCTCGACTATCGTTTATCAAGTAGAATTGCTTAACTTAACCAACCACTAATTGAAAACATATTGCAATGTTTAAGAAATTGAAAATCAAATCGGTATGGATTGCCGCAATAGCCATTGGGCTTGCGTTTGCCGCTTGTTCGGGCGGCCACGACGGCTACTCGCGCAAAAATGGCGTGCTCTACAAGTTGATTGTGATTGGCGACACCGTGTGCCCACCCAATGCAGGCGACTACGTGACCTGCCAACTCTGCTACTCGACAATGAGCGACTCGACGTTCTTTGTCGGCAACCGCACGTTCCAACTCACTGAACCAGAGTTCGATGGCTCGATTGACGTCTGCTTTCTGATGATGTCGGCAGGCGACAGCGCATCGTTCATTATCGATGCCGAGAACTTCTTCCAAAAAACATTGCAATGCCAGATGCCGTCGTTCATAAAGAAAGGCGACAAAATGAAAATCGACATCCGAATGGATGACATCCGCACCGAAGACCAATACCGCCGCGACAAAGAGGAATTCCTGAAATGGATTGAGGATTTCGGTGAATATGAGAAACTTGTGCTTCACAATTTCATCGAAAAAGAGAAAATCGAGGTTGAACCGACCGAGTCGGGAATGTACTTCATCAGCCTTGTCAACGGTTCGGGAAAGCCTGTTGAATATGGTGATATTGTGACAGTTAACTACGAAGGCCGTTTCCTGAATGGCCGTTTCTTCGACTCAACAGTGAAACGCAACCAACCCTTCGAGTTTGTCTATGGCACTGAACTTCAGGTAATTCCAGGCCTTGAGGACGCCATTGGCCGTATGCGCGAAGGACAGCGGGCGTTGGTGATTCTGCCGTCAGACTTGGCGTGGGGCGAGAAAGGCTCGTCAACGGGCATTGTGCCACCGTTCACCACCGTGATTTACGAAGTTGAACTGCTTAAGGCCGTTCCGCAATCGTCTGATTCTGAAGATTCTGAAGATATTGAAAAGCAATCTGACAGCACCGAAGAGTAGCGGCGGAACATATTGGCTGAAAAAATACAGCGTTCCGATTGCCACCTACGCCATATTCACGCTTATCGGGCTGATTGTGTGGGCGATACGCGACATTCGCTACTTTGCTCTATTCAACGGAATTGGCACCACCGAACTTGTAACCCGCATTTTGGTTATCAACAACCCGCGTCTGCGCCAGCCGATGCGCCGCCTTGTGCAAATTATTGTAGGCGGTATGTTGCTGATAATGTTGGGCTTTGTATTTGGCGTAAATTTCCAGTTCGAGCAGATTTTCTTCGATTTTCAGGCAGGTGTGGTCACGGGCGCGCTCATCCAATTGGTAATCGCTCGGCTGATAATTCCGTTTGTGTTCGGCAATGCCTTCTGCTCACGCGCCTGTTGGGACGGCGCCATTTTTGAGATTACCAACCGCAAAAACGGCCGAAACTTCAAGCGCAAACCATGGTTGGCGTGGGGCTATCTGCTCTTGATTGTGGCGATGGCTTTTGCTGTGGCGCACTACTTCACCAATCCCGCAGGCGATGAGAACGAACTGCTGCGCAAAAAATGGATTGTGGCTGAAAATCTGTTCATTATTGGTGGCGGCTACCTTCTGACAATGCTCTGCGGAAGCCGCGCCTACTGCCGCCTTCTCTGCCCGTTTATGACCATATCGAGTCTGCTCTACCGCTTCTCTATTTTCAAGATAACACCCGTAAAATCTGCCGACTGCACCCAATGCGGCGCCTGTTCGCAAGCCTGCCCGATGCTCATCGATGTAAAGGAATCGGTGCGAAACGTTGAAAAGGTACAAAACGCACAGTGCATCTTGTGTGAGCGCTGCGTGAGCGCCTGCAAACGGAACGTGCTGAAAGTGAGTGCGAAAAAGGCTGAATAGAATGTGAAAATTATAAGAAAAGCATTATCTTTCACCCTGTAACTTATAAATTGTAAACTTATGATTAAATGGGGAATAATCGGGGCTGGTTGGATAGCAGAGAAAATGGCAGGCGATTTCCGTCGTGTAAAGGGGGCTAAGATTGTGGCTGTAGCTGCACGTGATTTATCTAGAGCGCAAGCTTTTGCCGACAAGTTCGGAATAGCTCGTGCCTATGGCAGTTACGCCGAATTGGCTGCCGATGCCGACATAGACATTGTTTACATTGCCACGCCACACAATTTTCATCTCGAGCACACAATGCTCTGCTTGAAACACGGCAAGCACGTGCTTTGTGAGAAGCCAATAACTGTCAATGCTGCGGAATTTGCTATCATGCGGGCCGAAGCCGAGCGTCGCCACCTGTTTTTGATGGAGGCTTTTTGGACCAATTTCTTACCTACGACACAGAAAGCGCTTGAGTGGGTGCGTTCGGGTGTTTTAGGACACATCGAACTGATTCAAGCCAATTTAGGTTTCGTCATGCGCAATGACCCTCAAGGCCGATTCTTCAATCCGAATTTGGCCGCTGGCTCACTGTTAGATCTTGCCGTCTACAACTTGAATTTCGGTCGGATGATGGCACAGTCGGTCGAGAAAAGTTACTCGATAACCGCCCAAATGACCGACCGTGGAATTGATAATGTCGATTCCATTCAAGTTGAATATAAAAATGGCGTATCAGGTTTGTATGCAACAAGTTCCGACGCATTATTAGTGAACGACGCCTACATAATTGGGACCAATGGAAAAATAATTGTCAGCGATTTCCACATGAGCCGTCGTGCACAGCTGATAATTGGTGAGAAAGTAGCGGAAACCTTCAACGACCGCCGTACCACTGCCGGTTATGACTACGAAGCACAATCGGTGACAGACTGCCTGCGCCAAGGACTTACTGAGAATCCGCTTCGCACACTCGACGACACCGAATCGAGCATGAAACTATTAGACGCCATGCGCCAACGCATCGGGTTGCGCTATCCCTTCGAATAACGGGTTAATCGATATAAAACAAAAAAGGCTTAAGAAAAATCTTAAGCCTTTCTGTTTCTATAGTTGCTATTATTCGATTAAAAATCAACGAATTCCGGATTTGGATCTTCAATAATGGCTTCACATTCCATCTCAATCAACCAGCCCGGGCGGCAAACTTTTGCTTGAACAAACACTTTGGGCACATCAGGCAGACGGTAGTCAGCCCATGCCTTGATGTTAGCGTAGTCGGCAATGTCGCGCAAGTAGATAATTACCGATGCAACATCGGAAACCGATGCTTTGGCTTCATTCAGCAATGCGTCCACATTCTCGAGCATACGGTCGGCCTGACGGCTGACATCACCTGGGCAAACTACTTCGCCTTTGTTGTTGATGCTTGCTGTACCACTGACAATCACATGGGTACGGTCGCCATAATGGATGGCCGTGCCACGCTCAAAAGTAACGCCATAGTCCGATGTGCGATTGAAATTGTCTTTGGCCTGCAGATATTGAATTTGTGCTGGCTTCAACCCCTTGAGTGCATAGGCATCAAGTACCACAGAGCATTTCGCATCGGCATGACTGCCACCAATGCCCGTGCTTGCCACAAAGTGGGTGCTAGTGGTCAGACCTTCCTTCTCGAACATCTCCCGGCGAGTTTTCACCACACCAGCGTAATTTATGTCGATGTCTCTGACATAGAACCAAGTGCGCATACAGTTATCGGCAAGTGTCACATTGTGCTTGCGCAGAAGTTCGACATAGTCGGAAAGCAGTTTTTGTGTCTGCTCTGCCGATGAGCCTTGCGAGCTATGCAGATATGTGTTCCAAATGTGTGAGTAGCCGTTGTGCTTGGCTATGAAAGCATCAGGCGACGATTCCAGTTCGAAATCAGTTTGGAACACGCCCCACAAAGCCACTTTAGTTCCATTTAACGGAGCTTGTTCAACTATAGACACCGCACAAGGGGTGTTGTTCAGTGATTTTTGCAACAATTCAATCTGATTGGCGACATCACTTAAGAAATAACGTACAAAAACCGGCTTCGCAGATGAGATGCGTGTAGTGTTGAATTCGCGGAAGGCGCCCTGTATCTGACTCAACTGCTCGGCAAACGGCATGTTGCGGCGCGTAACCTGAAACATAACGTGGTACTCTGTCGGCTTGTCGGCAATGGCAAAACGCGCTACCTGAGCATCAACATTGTACAAATCGGAAATAAAATGTGTGTATTTCAAAACGTAAAATTTTAAAAACGCACGAAAGTATAAAAAAATACTTTGAATACGCGTTTGACGTACTTTTTTCGCCTTTTATCCGATTCGGTGTTCAATTCCCTTTGTACTTTCCATACAAGTTAACCAACGACGAATCGCACAGGTAAATGCTGTCGGCAGCGTAAATCAGACGGCCTTCCGATTTGTAACGAATTGAATAATAGCCTGCTCCATAAGTCCATAAACATTGTTCACCAATACCGAAAAAACCATCTTTTGCTCTGTATGCGTAAACAGGCTTCGAGGTATCGGAAGCGTGATAAACATAAACCGCTCCCGAAGGCGCTCTTTCAATTTCGCCGCGGCAAACATCCCATATCTTTCCATCTTTTTGGGAAACCTGTGTGAATGAATCGTTAAAGAGTTTGAGTGTGGACATGTGGTACGCATTTGAGTATTTATAACCCGACGTATCGGAAAGGACGATATAAACACCCTGCCTCGGCAACGTACCCTCGAATTTGTACTGACCAGAAATTGGCCAAACGGCTGCCGAATCAATGATCCGCTCTTTGTTTATTGGAACCAGATAAACCATTCGCAAGCGTTTGTAGGAACCGCCTTCAATGGTATAATTCACCGACCCGTCGGGCTGAACTTCGAACTTGTAATATTTTAAGTATGAACTATTGTTTTGAATTGTATTTTGGCACGAAACCATAATTGCGGCCGCAAAAGCCAATATTACAACATTTATAACATTGATTTTCATAGTATTACTTTTTTTACGATTAACCAATTAGTTGACGAACCTTGTTCTCCCATCAAAGCCGGCATTATCGATAAAAAACGACGTTCTCTCCTGCTCTTTGCCATCTTCATTCTTGTATCTGACTATGTAGCTGCGGCCTACCTTCAGATTCCGGTGAAATATGTAATGCCCAGCTGGCGAGTACATTGAGTCGATCGCCACATTGGGGTACTCGCTGTCGTAAAGGTAATAGGTTCCTGGGCCGTCTTTATACTCGACACGCGGCAAAGCATAATCGTAGTTCGCCAGGTTGTCCTGAACATCGCGAAGTCTGGCAGCCACATTGCTATCGGTAATCCGCTCGTATTCTGCAAATTCATCATCAGTCAACTTCTCGCCGCCGAAAGCACGGTCAACATAACTGCGGCGGGTGCGGAACACTTTGTAGAGGTTTTCCAAATAGCTGTGATAGCTCGGTGTTTTTACTTCGGCAATCAGCTTTTCGAGCTCAATGGTATCTATATCCATACGTTCAATCCTCACTGCATTGTTACTCAACCATTGGGCAACTTTACGGGTTAATAACAAATCGACGGCTGTTTGGCTTAACCCTTTGCTCAGAGCGGCATCGGAATCGATAAAAATAGTGGATTCCGGTATGTTATTGCCATTCTTCGACAATACAACATGCTTTATACCAGCATGATACATTCCGAAATCAATCGACCTCCGCGACTGCAGAATACACGAATCGGTAACCGGAAAATTATCGGCAATAAACTTTTTGTAACGGGCCGACACATTCTGGGTTTCGCTGTACTGAAGGGCATAGTCGGCCAAAATGTAGCGCACGCGATTGGCAGTGTACGAATAGTAACGGCTATAGGCCGGCGCCATACGTTTCGCATTATCAATCATTGCATTAAGCGAATCGAAAGCGTTTGTCATTGTTGCCAAAGCAGCATTCTCATCGCCAAAATCGGGACCTTTACGCCCGACATATTTCACACCATCGATTACAATATTTGACGTTAAAGGGTAAAGATTTCCCAAACCGCCGAAATAGTTGTAGTCGTTGTAATAAAAATAGTCGTTTCCCCTTTCTCTTGAATTACCTTCGCGACTATGGTCAATAACCACCATCACGGTATCGCCTTGCGCCGCCAGATAACTTGAGCGAGTTCTAATCCCCAAGGTTTCATCATTGCCGCCAAATGCGCTTTCATCGTGAGGCAGACTAACCGCCCACGACTTTGATTCAGAGAATGAAAAATTTGCCATTCCATCGACGGGGATTGTGGCTTCGAACATCTTTCCAAAGCGGTCGGTCTCAACAAGTTGCATTTTCAGCGACGACACTTCAAGACGGTTGTCGAACAGAACATAGCAGTCGTTTGACAGGAATTGGTTGAGATTCTCAACCGACTGCGGGCCGCGGAAACTGTTGCGCAAATAGAGCCTGACCACCGACGTGCCAATCGTGCCGTCGGGCACAGGCATTTTGGGCTCAACACGCACCGGGCTCTTAGTTTTGTAAACGGAATCCCAGTACGGGCACATGACAACTGCCGCATTGACAGCGTTTTTCAAAACACAACCTTCAGAATGCCCATTAACAGAGTATCTTGCCACAAACACTCCAAGACCTCTAATTGTCATAATACTGCCATCATCCAGCTTGGCCTTTCTCGACGCCGGTCGGCCTATAAAGCCGAGTTCGACCTTGCGGCCGTTGTTGGTGATTGTCAGGTTGAGAGTTGAGTCGGTTTCTGTAACTGACTGATATTGCCACACATCGTTCTGATAGAGAACAACATCTTCGAACAGACTGCACTGCCAGCCACCGTCGGCTGAGAACCAACTGCCCACCCAATCGGCCGGCACGTGGCTTTGGCGCGTATTGCACGACACCAGCGAAACAGCCACCATCATTGCTAAAACTAACTTTTTCATATTCAATTCATTTTAAATTTTTGATTTTCTATTTTTGATTTTTACGGACGCGGCACGCCACGTCCCTACATTAAACATTTCACATTTAAAAGACCGCCACCGCTAAGCAGCAGCGGTCTTTCGCTAATCAAACAGTGTTTTTGTTGTGACTATAAACATTATGTTGATTATTTTCAGACACTTGACTTTAGACATAAGCCGGCTTCGGTGGTCGGCCTTTCTTCCGACCTTTTTGGTTATTGCTTGGTTAGTTGTTAGTTAGTAATCAGCCACTTATGTCTATCGGTCGTATGCCCTATTTGTTAATTATTTATTGTTAGTTGTTAATTGTCAACTTTCTCGTTTCCGGTACATTTCGGCCACCTCGTCGATGCTGATATTCAGCCTGTCGATTTCGGCAAAAAACTCCGGCAGCGACTCATTCATAAACACCTCGCGGCGCATGGCCACAATCTGCTTCCGGGCGCCGTCGGCCACAAAATAGCCGATGCCGCGGCGGTTGAAGATTATGTTGTTGGCTTGCAGAAAGTCGAACGAGCGCATGGCAGTGTTGGCGTTCACCTCAACACTTGCCGCATACTCCCGCACCGACGGCACGCGCCCGCCTTCTTCGTAGACTCCGGTCAGAATCTCGTTGCAGATACGGTCCACAATCTGCATGTATATCGGTTTACTCTCTTTAAAATCCATAGCTTTATATTATTTAGGATTTACTATTTAGGATTTAGGATTGATTTTTACATAGTTAAACTCATAAATCAGCATCTCTAACTCTTAAAATTCATTACCGTGCGGTGCGTGAACCGGCGGAACGACACCGCGATGCCTGCGACCACCATTGTAACCGTAAGCAGCGGCCAGAAAATGCTCGTCGTGTGTAAAGTGTCGAAGGATGTTACAATCAGCATTAAAACGAGAAACGCAACTCCGAATGTGGCTGCCGTCTTCACCAGAACCAGGCGGCTGAAGAAAGCGCCACCCAGCAACGCAGCATGCATTCCGGCAACCATGAGCAGGATTGTGAATCCCCAGCCTTGCCAAAAATCGGCCCACATGAACGAATAGGCATCTGCAATATGCTGATTGAAATCGTACAGCTCAATCAATTCTCTTATTATAAGCATATTAACCGCAAACAACAGCGGCAGTACAAGCCAAAGCAGATAGCGTGCCACAAAGATTTCGGCAGCCGATGCGGGCAACGTCAGAGCCGAAATGCAGCGGCGGCGTCCCCAAATATTTGCCAGCACCCGCAACGCCAGCACAAACGCTCCGCCAACGGTTACAACGTAAAATGTATTCTCCCTTAAAGTGATGTCAAGCAGAATATTCATTTCGCTGACAATCAGCAACAAAATGCTCAGTACAGCATAGGCGGCGAGCATTTTCCACGCAGCTTGCAACTCGCGCCGCAAAACCAATACAAATCGTTTAAAATCAATATTTTTCATAATAATTCAGTTTTTATTGTTCATCGATGTTTACCAATGGGCGGCTCAGGCGCTTGCGCGAGAAGATTATCCGCGCCAAAGCAATGTTGAACACCGTAGGCGGAACCGCAACCATAGCGGCCACCTTCAAAGCACGGCCCATGTCGGGTCTGTCAACACCCACATATTCCATTACCCGCGCCACAATCGAGAAATCCAAATTGTTGATAACCCACGGATAGGCATTAGTATAAATCACAACGCTTATAACTATCACTGTTTCAACCAAAAGCAGTATCAGCAGCCCGCCCTTGCGGAAAATTGTGCCAAACAGCACCGCCAGGCTCGACTCAATAATCATCACTGCCACAATGGCAAGAGTAATAAAACCCGTGACGTTAGCAGGGATTTGCCCTGAAGGGAAAAATGGGGCAAACGTTGGCAGGAACCAATAGAGCAGCAGCCGTGCGTAGAATTTTTCAGCGTTCGAAGCCGGCAACGAAAGGAAGCCGATGCGCCGCTCTGTGCTTTGCATATTGGCGAACACCCGCGATGCCAGAACCAAATAAAATATTAAGAAACCCGACTCAAAAGCAACGGTTAATACTGCTGCTTTTACGTCAGTATAATATGGCGCCATTTTTATTACAAAATGAGATACCAGAGCGATTGCCACAAAAACCGCCAACTCAATCCACGCATTGGCAAACTCGTGCCGCAGCACAAGCCAGAACCGTTTGATATTAAACCAGTTATTCATAACCAAGCCCTCCGTTTATTTTGCAGCGAAAGCCTGTTTCACACTTTCGGGATTGGCCAGAACGGCGTTGAAAAGCAACTCAATATTGAGCGGCGTCTCGCTATCGACGGCCGTGCGCGGGCAGACAACGGCGCTGCCCAATGCCGACGGTTGGTTGTAGATGGCGCCTTCGGGCACCTGTCCCAACTTGCAGTCGGCAAACACCAGATGGTCGCAAATCTGCGCCACCGGCTCGTCAAAAAGCAGTTGGCGGTTGCCTACAATTGTAATGTGGTCAATCAGATTCTCAACGTCGCGCACCTGATGCGTCGATATGATGATGGTGCGGTTATCAGTCATGCACTCAGCCACCACCTTGCGGAATTGGCTTTTCGACGGGATGTCGAGTCCGTTTGTCGGCTCGTCCATGAGCAGCAGACCGGTGTTGCAAGCCAGCGCAAAGCAGACAAACGCCTTCTTCTTCTGCCCCATTGAAAGGTGTGCAAGATTCATTTCGGCGGTCATGCCGAAGCCTTGCAGACAGCGGTCGAGCGTCTCGCGGCTGAAATTGGGATAGAAAGGTGCGTTGAGTCGCACATAACGCTCAAAGGTCATGGCCGGCAGGTCGAACTCTTCGGGCACAATGAACAAATCGACCAGTGCTTCGGGTGTGCGACGGCTCATGTTTTGGCCGTTGAACTCAACCACGCCCTGTTTGGCAAAGAGCAGACCGCTCATAAGATACAGCAGCGTCGATTTTCCCGCGCCGTTCATGCCTAAAAGTCCATAGATTTTGCCTTCGTCGAAGGTCAAATCAAGATTCTCGAACACCGGATTGCTCTTGTAAGAGAAACTCAAATTGTTGATTGTTACCATATTGTCAGTTTTTAATGTTAGTGTATTAGTTGATTAGTACACTGCAAACATACGACACTTTTTTCAATTTGCAATAGGCTGTGTGATTTTTTTTGAAAAATTTTATCGGAACATGAAAAAAGCGCGGATGCAAGCGCATGAAAAATGCACTATCTAAATAAAAAGAGTACTTTCGCAGAAAAATTCAACGATATGAACTTTTTAGACAGAAACGAATTCAACTTCGCACCAGCGCCGCAAGTGCTGGAAGCGCTCAAAAATTTTGATACACAAAAACTTGGCTTCTACACTCGAATCTACGACGAAGGCAAGAAGAGCATTTTCTCGGTTTTCCTTTCGGAAGAGTACGGGATTGACGAGAAGCAGATTATGCTCGGCTATGGTGGCGAAGACCTGCTGAAGGAAGCCGTGCACTACTTCCTGACCCTGCCCGACCACAACCGACTAATGCTGGTGCCGAAATTCTCGTGGTGGTACTACAAGTCGATTGCCGACGAAGTCGACGGCCAGACGGTTCAGTATCCGCTCTACGAGGATGGCGACACCTACCGCTACGACCTTGACGCGCTCAAGAAGATGCTGCACGAGTTGAACCCGAAAATTCTGCTTCTGGCGTCGCCAAACAACCCGACAGGCAATGCCCTGACACCCGAGCAAATCGAAAATCTTCTGCAGGAAGCCCCGAAAACGACTTATATAATTATCGACGAAGCGTATGCGTCATACGTGAACCGCGACAGCAGTTACATTAAACGCCTGGTCGACAAATTTCCTAATCTACTGATTGTCCGCACGTTGAGCAAATTCTATGGTTTGCCGGGATTGCGAATGGGATTTGGCTTTACGGGCAACGGCTTGGGCAAATTCAACCGCTTCGGCAACAAGTATTTAGGCTACAACCGAATCTCGGAAGAACTGGCCATTGCCGCTCTCAAAGCCACCGACTACTACCGCAACATTGCCGACAGCATGAACGCCGACCGCCAGCGCTACGAGCAGGAAATTGGTGCGCTCACTGGCTTCAAGGTTTACAAGTCGCAAGCCAACTTCATTCTGATAAAGTACCCGATTGAGCAGAAAGAACAATTGCAAACAGCCTTACAGTCAGAAGATTACAAGATAAAGTTTATGAACGAGCCCGACATCAACACGCACCTGCGCATTACGCTCGGCCGCCCCGAACAGAACCGAATCGTTATCGACACCATTAAAAAAGTTGCTGGAAAATGAAAGCCGTAATCCTTGCCGCAGGCACCGCGTCGCGCCTTCGCCCGCTCACAGCCAGCACCCCAAAATGCCTTTTGAAGGTGAACGGGAAAACGCTTTTAGAGCGGACACTCGACAATTTCATCAGCAACGGAATTTCTGATTTTCTGATAGTTACTGGTTATCTACAGGAAATGATTATAGATTTTGTGAAGAATAACTATCCCAATCTCAACGTTAAGTTTCTCTGCAACAAGGATTACGCCACAACCAACAATATTTATTCGCTCTTTTTGGCCGAAGATTTTGCGTGCGGCAACGATTTTATCCTGTCCGACAGCGACATACTCTTCTCGAAGGACATAATTGCGGCGCTTTTGGCCGACAAAAATCCTGACGTTCTGGCAATGAACCGCCACGAACTTGGCGAAGAAGAAATCAAAATCATTTCCGACAACGAGCGCAATGTACTAGAAATAAGTAAGGTTTGCAGCATTGAGAATGCCGTTGGCGAATCGGTGGGGCTTGAGAAAATGTCGGCTGGCTATTCTGCCGCGTTGTACAAAGAGTTGCACCAAATGATTGACCGTGAAGGCCTTTCAAACGTTTTCTACGAGAAAGCCTTTGAGCGCCTTATCCCGCAAGGGCACATTTTCAAATATCTCGACACCACCGATTTCTTCTCGATGGAAATCGACACCGTGGAAGACTACGAGCGAGTTAAGAATATGAAAATTTGATAGTTACACAATAATGAAAATAGTACTTTTTTGCGAGAACAAATACGCGATAGACATTCTGAACCCGATTCAGGAAGAAGCACAAAAAGATTCTGAAAATCAGATCCTTTGGTATGTTCATCAAAAGAAAATACCCGATTTTCCGTTGAAAGACGAAGTGAAATACACCAATTCAATTCAGGAAATCTACGATTTCAAACCTGAAGCCGTTTTCGTTCCTGGAAACATTGTGCCATACTACCTTTCGGGCGTAAAAATCCAAATTTTCCACGGTTATGCGGCCGAGAAGAAGGACCATTGGGTTATCCGCCGCTATTTCGACACCTATTTCACTCAGGGGCCGTTTTTCACCGCAGGATTCGAGCGTCTTGCAAAAAAATACAAGGATTTTGAAGTGTTGGAAACTGGCTGGCCCCGTCAGGACTGGATTTTTCACCACAAAAACGATTTCGAGCAGCAGAAGCAGGAACTACTCAAAAAATACGGCAAAAAAGAACTCGTGCTTTACGCCCCGACATTCTCGCCAAGCCTGACATCGCTGCCAAAGTTCAAAGAAGGACTCGTCGATTTTGTTAATAATCAGGACGTTCTGCTGATACTGAAATTTCACCCACTCACCAAAAAGGAGTGGATGGACGAATACCGCCAACTCGCTTCGGAGCAGAAAAACATGCTTTGGATTGAAGATTACACTGTCACCAAGTATATGCTGATGGCCGACGCAATGATAAGCGACACAAGTTCAACAATTTACGAATTTCTGCTTTTGGACAAGCCTGTCATTACGCTCGATGCCGTTGCAAAGGACATCTATTGGAAAAACATCACCGACCCG
Organism: uncultured Bacteroidota bacterium; assembly: GCA_946414435.1. Taxonomy (GTDB): domain Bacteria; phylum Bacteroidota; class Bacteroidia; order Bacteroidales; family SZUA-534; genus RUG13583. Next base: position 25,301 of record CAMKOM010000009.1, on the reverse strand, counting down.
ATGCAACTTTCAAAGGCCTTCGATGAGATTAAGACCGACCCGAAACTGACAGAACTCCGCCAGTGGGTTATTAATAACTATGACCCATATACCGACGGCAAAGTGGCTCAGCGTATGCTTGAAGGCGCAAAAGACTTCATCGCACGTCATGGCGTTCCCGAAAAACGGAAAGTCAACATCTGGCGCAAGTACACAAGTATCAAGGCTTTCGGAAAAATCAGGAAATAGAAGTTACAGTTCCGACTTGTGAAAAAAGTGATATAGTTTCATCTCGGTCTTGTAATAGCTCCGGAAAAACATGTAATTCATGAAATTACGGACATCAAGAGTTGAATTGCATGGAACAATCTCAACATCTTCCTTTTTAGCATCAGGATCGAGCATATCGCAAAGACTTGCAATGTACTCAAAGAGATTGTACTTATCCAAAACCAAGTTTTTTGCTTCAGTCAGAGCGGCAGCGGCAGTCTCGCACTTGTCCTTTTCTATCATTTCATCGATTATATCTTTTGATTTTTCGAAATCAAGAATGTCTATCGGTGTAAATGACTCTTGCGGAAAATAATCGGAAAGATTCTTGCAACCGTAATAAAACGGATACGTTCCGGCAAGAAAACAATCGGAGATTTTCTCGGTCCAGTAATAGAGTTCCGAACAGTTTTCTATGCAAATGTGGTACTTATATTTTGACAGGATGTCCCATTTATCATCAAAACCATTAAAACCCCTGCCGAATATGTCGATTTTATCACCATAATACGCCTTCAGCTTTTCAACAAATTTCAAACGGTTTATATGCCCGCGTGATACCGCAAGATTACTTGAGATTACTGATATAAGTTTTTCTTTTTTCGGGAAACCGTTGTTTTTCAATGTGTCATAATCAATGGAAAATGTACACTTGCCTGTTACCGCATCTTCTTTATAGCCCACAAACCACGGCAGAACAGCCTGCGCATAATGCACATTGCGATGCTTGGTTGGAAATTGGCTAGTGGAGACCAGTCCAAACTGGCTCAGATATTTTTGCGGATAGTTCAATACCGACCGTGGCTCAGTGTTTAGGAAAATGACGTTCTCTGGCGCCACATTGCAAATAGTTTTCTGCCTGACACCTTTGCCCTGAACAACCCAAAAATCGGGATTTTTAAAATTGTCATCTATGATGAATCGGTATTTCCCGTTCAACGAAACCATAGCATCATTCTTTGTCTGACGATGATATATTTCGCCAAGTCCGGCCCTGTATGGAGTTATCTTTATTGTAAGCATTTTATCGGCCATTTCTTTCCGCTGTTTAATTCGCAGTCCTACTCTTCGCAAAAGTAGTTGGAAAAACAAAAAAAGGCAAAACGCAAACTTAATTCGGTCGAATATTATTCATTGGAAATTTGATGCTCCAAAGCAACCATTCAACTTCTCTTTTTCGCAAAAAACTCTTTCATCAAAGCCGCGCATTCTTCTTCAAGCACTCCGCCGACGACTTCGGTTTTGGAATGATGAATGCCGCTGAAATGGTGGCAACCGCGCTTTTCGTCGATGGCTCCATAGACAATGCGCTTAATTTGCGCCCAAGCAAGCGCACCGGCACACATTGGGCACGGCTCCACGGTCACATATAGCGTACAGTCAGTCAGGTATTTGCCACCTATGTAACCCGCCGCCGATGTTATGGCTTGCATCTCAGCATGGGCAGTGACATCGTTGAGCGTTTCGGTCAGATTGCAGGCTCGGGCGATAATCTGGTCGTTGCAGACAACAACCGCGCCAATGGGCACTTCGTCTTTTTCGAAGGCTATTTTGGCCTGCTCAAGGGCTTTGCGCATATATGATTGGTCGTCCATTTTCAGGTAAAGGTTTAGAGTTAAGTCGCTTCGCTGTTTAACGGGTTTAATCGTAAGCGGACGCCATAATATGCCGTCCCCACTAATGCCTTCTGCCTAATGCCTTTATTCTACTGCATCACATCAACTCCGGCGCGTAAATCGGCTACAAACTGCTGAATTACAGGCCAACTTTCGTTTGGCGTTGAAACGTTTTGCAGACGATTGTCGAGCGGACACTGCCCTGTTTTCCGGCGGTTTTCGACGTATGGCACTTCGGTGTCGAACACAGCCTTTATACCATTGTCGGTTAGCATTTTAAGTGCCGGCGTACTGATAACTTCGGTACGTACGGCCTTCACTCCGCCAAGCACCATCAAGGCTGCGGCGCCTTTGCCAACAATCTTGTCGGACATAAGCGCTCCACGCAGGAACTCGCTTTTCTCACTGACAAGGTCGTGCAGGTCGAGCACTCCGCGCTGTCTGAAGGTACGTGTCTCGCCATTATTATATATGACGCACGAATAGCGTCCTTCGTCGAGTGTCCGCGAAAGCGCCGACAGAATGACAGTGGTGCCAAGTTCGGCTCCGTCGCGCTTCAATTCCTCGACAAAACGGTCGATATGCTGCATTTCGCGCGGAATGTTGATGCGCTGCGGGCACTCGGGCAGGCAGTGGTTGCAGCCAATGCAGTGGTTGGCCTGTCGCAGGCGCGGCACGCTGCGGTCGTAGCCGATAAGGAACGCCTTGCGGGCTTTTTTGTACTCGGGGTCCTGGCGGTCTTCAATGATGAGACCTTCGTTGATGCACTTGTTGTAGTGGCTGAAAATGCCCGGAATGTCGAGTCCGTAGGGGCACGGCATACAATACTGGCAAGTGTTGCAGGGCACCATTGGGAACGACGCGTAAATGTCGGCAATATGGGCAAGAAGACGCAAATCGTCGTCAGACAGGGGTTTGAGCGGCGAGTATGTTTTCACGTTGTCCTGTAAATGCTCCATATAGGTCATTCCGCTCAAGACCGACAGTATTCGCGGCTGCGACCCTGCGAAACGGAACGCCCACGAAGCCACGCTGGCATCGGGCTCACGCTGTTTGAGCAAAGCCGTGGCGTGGTCGTTAAGGTTGGCCAACCGGCCGCCCAAAAGCGGCTCCATTACAAGAACCGGAATGTTGCGTTTCTCGAGTTCGGTGTAGGTGTATTCGGAATTCAGATTGCGCGAATTCATCGCGGCAGCGTGATTCCAATCGACAAAATTGTGCTGAATCAGAATGAAATCCCAATGATAGGTTTCGTTCAGGGCGAGCAGATAGTCGAAGCCTTCCTTGTCGCCGTGAAACGAGAACCCAAGGTTACGGATACGTCCAGCCTCGCGCTCGCCGACAAGGAAATCCAGCATTCCGTTATCGACATAGCGCGACTGCATCTGCTGCTTGCTGCCAATGCCGTGAAGAAGGTAGTAGTCAATATAATCGACCTGCAACTCCTGGAACGACTTCTTGTACATTGCCATCGACGACTCGCGGGTGCTGTTTGCAAAGTTCGACAGTTTGGTCGACACCAAGAACTCGCTGCGATTATGGCGGCTCAAGGCCTTGCCGAGCGCGCCTTCCGACTTGCCCTGGCAATAGGCCGGCGACGTGTCGAAAAGGTTGACTCCGTGCTCTATCGCATAGTCAATCAACCGGTTGATTTGCTCTTGGTCGAGTTCGGCGTTGCGGTCTTCGCGGCCACTCAGGCCACCTTTGGTTGGGAATCGCATACAGCCGTAGCCCAACAGCGACACCTGTTGCCCGTGAAGGTCAGTGCGGTAGGTCATCTGGCCTTCAGAATCACCGCTAGCGCTTTTCGAAACCGCTGATTTTTGATTGCCGCTGCCGCAAGCCGAAACTGCCGCTGCTGCCGCTATGCCCCCGCCCAAGGTCTTCAGGAACTGGCGGCGGCTGATTGTTACGTCGTTAGCCATAGTTTTCAATTTTGGTCAAATATATGAAAACTGAAAACAGCCGCCACTATTTTTTGCCGATTGCCACGGTTTATTCATCCGACTAAATGAGTTTTTTATCGATATATGGCAAGAAAGTGGCGGAAAGAGTGTGATTTAGACAAGGGTAATTGGGTTTGGGTGGCAAATTACATTAGTAAAATGAAATTTTCTCGATTGATTTCCCCAACTTTGCATCGCGAAAGCAGCTGTCATAAAAGCTGTTAGTTGCATCAGCAAAAATCAATGGAACAGCAAGATACAAACACTGCCAAACCAGAACTTTGGAACGCCAACTACATAAAGATTTGGTGCGCCAACTTTATGATTTTCTTTTCATTTATGCTGCTGGCGCCGCTGCTACCGCTATATTTGAGCGACACTTTCGGCACTGACAAAGAGACTATCGGGCTGGTGCTGTCGGGTTATACGCTCACCGCGCTGCTTTTCAGGCCGTTCAGCGGTTTTCTGGTCGATAGTTTTCCGCGCAAGCAGGTGCTGTTGGTAGTTTATTTTCTGTTTTTCGCCTTTTTTGCAGGTTATCTGGTGGCGGGCTCGCTGCTGCTGTTCGCCATTGTGCGCACCCTGCACGGCGCACCGTTTGGCGCAACCACTGTGGCCAACAGCACCGTGGCCATCGATGTACTGCATCCCGAGCGCCGAGCCGAAGGCATTGGTTACTACGGACTTAGCAACAACATTGCCACTGCTCTGGCACCCACCGTTGCGCTCTACATCTTTCACGTGTGGCACAACTACGATGCACTTTTTGCTTTATCGCTGGCGTGTGCAGGCATTGGTCTCGCCATTAACTCAACGCTGAAAATTGCGCCGCGCGAGCAAGTCAGGCCGCAGACACCCATCTCTCTCGACCGCTTTTTCCTTCTGAAAGGCTGGTCGCCGGCAGCCACACAAGCCTGCTACGCATTCTCGTACGGTGTGCTTTCTACCTATATAGCCATCTACGGGAAAGAAGAATTGGGCATCACGGGCGGTACGGGGCTGTTCTTTATGCTGCTGGCTGGCGGCCTGATTCTGGCTCGGCTCATCGGCAGCCGCTCTCTGCGCGACGGGAAGATAACCCGCAACGCATCATTCGGTGTGCTGGTGTCGATGTTTGGGTATCTGCTTTTTGCCGCCGTGCACTCACCCATCGGCTACTACGGTGCGGCACTAATCATCGGCTTTGGCAACGGCCATATGTTTCCCGCTTTTCAAACGATGTTTATCAATCTGGCTCCCAACAGTTTGCGCGGAACAGCCAACGCAACGCAACTCACCTCGTGGGATGTAGGCGTGGGTGCAGGCGTGCTTGTAGGCGGATTCTTTGCCGAAAACTACGGCTACCATTCAGCCTTTTGGGCGGCTTTGGTAGTGAATGTTGCGGGCGTTCTGGCACTATTCCTTCACACAAACCGATATTTTGCGAAGAATCGGCTACGATAGGTTTTTGTGCAAGGCGTAAAGTGTAATGAGCAAAGAACACAGTCCCGATATTTATCTGGAATACAGATTAAATGGATTTAAAGGATTAATCGAACTTTAAACTTGTTCAACCCGCTAAACTTGTTAAACTCAACCTTCTAAACTCTCACCTCCTACTTCTACACTTCTTTATGCATATCGCGGCCTTCGAAATAGATTGTTCATATATGAGGTGACAAATTAAATCACCGTAACAACAATAGTTTTTTTTGTCATTCGTTTGATTCTTATCGAAATTCGACAAACATTTGCACAAAATTTAAATTCAAAACATAGACTGATGAAATTAGCGATTATCGGATACGGACGGATGGGCCACGAGATTGAGGCCATTGCCGTGAAAAGAGGGCACGAGGTTGTGCTGACCATCGACAAGGACAATATGCAAGACCTTGAAAGCGAGAAGTTTAAAACGGTTGATGTGGCCATTGAGTTCACTTTTCCCGAATCGGCTGTTGGCGACTATCTGAAGTGCTTCAAGGCGGGTGTGCCTGTGGTTACGGGCACCACGGGCTGGCTCGACCAACGCCCGATGGTTGAGGACGAGTGCCGCAAACAGAACGGCGGTTTCCTTTACGCTTCGAACTTCAGTCTGGGCGTGAACCTGTTCTTTGAACTGAACCGCAAACTTGCCGAAATGATGAGCAGTTTCCCCGATTATTCAGTGAGAATGAATGAGATACACCATATTCACAAACTTGACGCACCAAGCGGCACGGCCATCACCTTGGGCGAGGACATTGTGAAAATCAATCCGCGATTAGACAAGTGGGTAAAAACCGCTGATTGTCAGCCGAATGAGTTGCCGATAACATCGGAACGCGTTGGCGAGGTGCCTGGCACTCACGAAGTTTTCTACCGCTCTGAGGCCGACGAGATTACCATCCGCCACGAGGCCTTCAACCGTAAGGGTTTCGCGCTTGGCGCTGTTGTGGCCGCCGAGTTTATGGCTGGCAAACGGGGCATCTACAGTATGAAAGATGTATTTGACTCAATATTAAAACATTAAGCAATGGGAAAGCCGTCAAAGAAAGACATAATCAAATTCAGCATCGCAATCGTAATCTACATTCTGTGGATTATCTGGAACGGCAGTCTGTGGTGGCTGCTGGGCATTCCTGTGATTTTCGACGTCTACATCACCAAAAAAGTTCATTGGGCTTTTTGGAAGAAAAAAGGCGTTGAGAAGCAGACCAAAACCGTGGAATGGATTGATGCTGTGATATTTGCGGTAGTTGTGGCGTCACTCATCCGCACGTTCTTGTTCGAGGCGTACACCATCCCCACTTCGTCGATGGAAAAATCGCTGCTCGTGGGCGACTATTTGTTTGTAAATAAGTTCACTTACGGCCCGCGCAAGCCGATTACACCAATTTCAGTACCATTCGTGCATCACACGATGCCGTTCACTGCCACAACACGTTCATATTCTGATGTTTGGCAGCGCAAATACACACGTATGGCTGGCTTCCGCAAGATTAAGAACAACGATGTGGTGGTGTTCAACTTCCCCGAAGGCGACACGGTTTGCCTTGAAAATCAAGCACCTAGTTACCACCAACTGGTGCGCGACTACGGCCGCGACAGAATCTGGCAGTACTACACCATCGGCTATCGCCCCGTTGACAAGCGCGAAAACTACATCAAACGCTGCGTGGCCATTCCTGGCGACTCGCTCAAAATTGTTGACGGACAACTGTTTATCAACGGAAAGCCGCAAGAAGAAATCGGCATCAAGCAGTATCGTTACGACATCATAACCGATGGTACATCGTTCAGTCCCAAGGCTTTACAGAAGTTGGGAATATCGATGGAAGACATCAGCCGCAGCCAAATTGCCGCAGGACACTACCAAATTCCACTGACGCCCGAAATGGTTGAAAGTCTGCATAACTTCCGCTTTATCAGAGAGATAAAACGCGTCAACGCAGGCGACCGCTACGACGGCACCAACTTCCCGCACGACGCGCGCTATCGCTGGAACGAAGACAACTTTGGCCCGCTATGGGTTCCGCAAAAGGGCGCAACCATCGATTTAACAATTGACAATCTTCCTTTGTATCAGCGCATTATCCGCATCTACGAAGGCAACGACCTGCAAGTCAAGGACAGCACCATATATATAAATGGGCAGCCCGCCGACAAGTACACCTTTGCAATGGACTACTACTGGATGATGGGCGACAACCGCCACAACTCGCTCGACTCGCGTTTCTGGGGCTTTGTGCCTGAAGACCACATAGTTGGCAAGGCTTCGATGATTTGGTTCTCGTCGGACAAGGACAAATCGTTCCCGAAAAACATCCGCTGGCGCAGATTGTTCAAATTCATTCACTGATTGATTGAAGGATTGAAGGTTGAATGAATTACGAGCTAATTCCACATACATTACTCGTTAATCTTTAAACCTTACTCAATTTATAAAAAGCAAAGCGCCAAACTTGTAGGAATAATGATTTTCAAATATTTATCGGTTACGATTGGTTTATTGACTGCGGTGGCCGCCTATGGCAATAGCCACAATTCGGGAAAGGTGGAATCCACCACCGAGCAAGAGCAATGGGCTGATTCTGTGCTAAATACGCTCAACACGCGGCAGAAAATCGCGCAGCTGATAATGATGGCTGTCTATTCGAACAAAACCGAAAGCTACAATCAGCAGACCGTTGAACTATTTGAACAACAGCAAATTGGCGGCATCATTTTTATGCAGGGCGGCCCAGTGCGGCAGGCTATGTTGTGCAATCGCATTCAGGCCGTGCTAAACATTCCGGCAATGGTGGCCATCGATGCCGAATACGGGCTTGGAATGCGGCTCGACAGCACCATCTACTACCCCCGCGCAATGGCTTTGGGCGCCATCGGAAGCACCGAGCCCATCTATGATTTTGGCGCAGAAGTGGCGCGACAGTGCCGACGGCTAGGCGTGAACATCAATTTTGCACCCGTGCTCGACATCAACGTCGAACCCAAGAACCCGATTATCAGCAGCCGTTCATTCGGTGAAAGCAAGTTGCACGTAACTAATTGTGCATCAGCATACGCACGCGGAATGCAAGACAACGGCGTGCTGGCCGTGGGCAAGCATTTTCCCGGCCACGGCGACACCCACACCGACTCACACCTTGCACTGCCACTTGTTGACCACAGCCGTAGACGACTGAATGACATTGAGTTATATCCGTTCCGCAAAACCGCCGACCTGATGGGCGGAATGCTGGTGGCACACCTTGCTGTACCCGCTTTGGAACCCGACACACTGCTTCCGTCAACATTGTCAAAACGCATTGTGGACTCGCTGCTAATCAAAGAGTTAGGTTACAAAGGACTGATTTTTACCGATGCTCTGAATATGCGCGGCGTGGCAAACGCCTTTGAGTCTGGCGAGTTGGAAGTCCGCGCGTTTATGGCTGGGAACGACATTCTGCTCTTCCCGAAAAACGCTGAACTGGCAATCAACAGCATTGAGCAAGCCATTGCCGACAGCCTGATAAGCCTTGACGAACTAAACCGCCGCTGCCGCAAAGTGTTGATAACCAAAGCGTGGATGGGGTTGAACCACTATCAGCCCATCGACACCACGAACCTTTACGCCGACTTGCACTCGGCAGACGCTGTCGCGATGCAGAACCGGCTCACCGGCCAATCGCTGACACTGATAAAAAACAAGGGCAAACTACCCATTAACAATCTGTCGGACAACAAAATACTATCAATAACACTCGGTGGAACGCCCGATAACAAATTTCAGCAGCAACTGCTTTGCTACGCCGCCGCCGACACTCTGAACCTAACCACCTACCCCACCGATTCGGTGATTAGCGTGGTTTTTGATTTGGCAAAAGGCTACAACACGGTCATTATCACAACAATAGGCACCAATGAATTGCAGTCGAAAAACTTCGGGGTGATTCCCGAATCTATAAAACTGATTGACACTCTTGCTCTCAACAACAATGCCGTTTTTGTGCATTTAGGCAATCCGTATGCTCTTGCAAAACTGCATAATATCAGCAACTTGCAAGCAATACTTGTGGCTTATCGCGCAAACGACGAGTCACAGGAACTGGCCGCACAAGCCGTATTTGGCGGACGGACTATTAAAGGGCGCATCCCCGTATCGGCTTGCGGAAACATTCTTGAAGGCGCCGGCTCGGACATCGACCACACAACACGACTCGCCTACTCAAGCGCAACTTGTACCGGGCTGAATCCTGAGCCGCTCAACAAGATTGATTCCATTGTCAATAAATGCATTGCCGACAAGGTGATGCCCGGTTGCCAAATTGCGTTCAGCTATAAGGGGCAAATTGTCTATAACAAGGCCTTCGGCTACCACACCTACGACAGCTTGCAACCCGTGCAACTATCTGATATTTACGATATTGCATCGGTTACAAAAGTGGCGGCCACCACCACGGCGCTGATGATGCTCTACGACCAAAAGCGATTCAAACTGAACGATAAGCTGTCGGCTTACGTGCCGGTGATAGCCAAAAGCAACAAGAAAGACTTGAAAATCAATCACATTCTAACGCATCAAGCCGGACTGAAAAACTGGGTGCCGTTCTACCAAAACACTTTCACACCCGACGGCTCGCTGCGACCGGATTTGTACTCGCGGACAAAAACCAACAAATTCAGCATTCAAATATCTGATAGTCTGTATCTTAATTCGAAATATACAGACACTATTTATTCCGAAATCGCAAAATCGCCGCTCGGCGACAAAAAATATCTCTACAGCGACCTTGGGTTCTATCTTTTCCCGCTGATGATTGAAAAACTGACGGGAATGAAAATCGATGAATATTGCAACGAGAAGATTTTCAAACCATTGGGAATGAGCAGCACGGGCTATCTGCCACTAACGAGATTCGACACCGCACGAATTGTGCCGTCGGAAGTTGACGGCGTCTGGCGCCACGACACCATCCTCGGTTTTGTGAACGACCAAGGCGCAGCTATGCTGGGCGGTGTTTCGGGGCACGCGGGCTTGTTCTCAAACGCCAACGACCTTGCCAAACTGTGCCAACTGTGGCTCAACGGCGGAACCTACGGCGATGTGAAACTGTTCAGTCCGGGCACCGTTAAAACCTTCACAACGGCGCCATTCAGCGACAACCGCCGAGCCCTTGGTTTCGACAAACCGCTCGTGAAATTCAACAGCAACGGCCCCACTTGCAAACAGGCTTCGCAAAAAAGTTTCGGACACAGCGGATTCACCGGTCCATACATCTGGGTTGACCCTGAATATGAGTGCTTTATGGTGTTTGTAACAAACCGCACATTCCCTACATCGAAAGACAACAAACTTGCCAAGCTCAACATTCGCACACAAATACAAGAGCTTTTCTATCAGGCGATTAAGGAAGATAATTAGAATTTTTGACAGCAAGCACAATGAGGTTTTTGAATCTCATTAAATCATACAAATTCTCAAAAACTTGCTCCCCTACTCGTAAATCTTATGCTGCCCTGCCAAAAGCGTGTTTTTCAGCAAACTAATGATTGTCATTGGGCCGACACCGCCTGGAACGGGCGTAATGTAACTGCAAAGTGGCGCCACCTCATCGAACTTGACATCGCCTTTGAGTTTGAATCCCGATTGGGTCTCGGTTGACGGCAGGCGGTGAATGCCCACGTCGATTACAACGGCACCTGGCTTAATCATATCGGCGGTTACAAACTCGGGCTTGCCAATTGCAACTATCAGAATATCAGCACGGCGGCAAATTTCTTTTAGATTTTTCGAGCGGCTGTGGCAAATAGTTACGGTGGCGTTGCCTGGGTTCGATTTGCGCGACATCAGCAGACTGATTGGCGTGCCGACAATGTTGCTACGGCCCAAAACAACGCACTCTTTCCCCTCTGTTTCAATATTATAGCGTGCCAGCAACTCCATAATTCCCGCAGGTGTTGCGGGCAGGAAAGCTGGCAGACTCATCGCCATACGGCCTGTGTTGATTGGGTGGAAACCGTCAACATCTTTGCGATAATCGATAGCCTCGATAACTTTATTCTCGCTAATATGCTTTGGCAAAGGCAGTTGCACTATCAATCCGTCCACATTCGGGTCGGCATTGATTTCAGCAATTTTGGCAAGCAGTTCGGCCTCAGTTATGTCGGCGGGGAAGCGCACATCAGTGGATTCAAAACCCACAGCGTGGCAAGTCTTGATTTTGCTATTCACGTAAGTGGTGCTGGCACCGTCGTCGCCAACCTGAATCACTGCCAGATTGGGGCGTTTCTGCCCGTTTTTCACCATCTCCTCAACCTGCTGAAGAATTTCAGCCTGCATTTGCAGGTTTATTGCCTTTCCGTCAATTAGTTGCATATCTTTTGAGTTATAAGTTTTTTAGTATTAAGTTATAAGTTTTGGTGTTGGGTGTTAGGTATTGGGTGTTGGTGTCATATTGATAATCAGCTATTTATTCTAAATTCCAACTCCTAAATATCTAATTTCTAACTCCTAAATAAATCACATTCTTCCTCTCATATTTTTCATCTGGCTCATCATCTGCGCCATTCTTTTTGCGCCGTTGCCGCCGCTCACCATTTTCATCATCTTGCTGGTGTCCTCAAACTGCTTCATCAGGCGGTTAACTTCCTGAATCGAAGTGCCGCTGCCTGCTGCAATGCGCTTGCGGCGGCTGCCGTTGATAATGGCGGGCGTTTCGCGCTCGGCGGGTGTCATTGAACCGATTATCGCCTCAATGCCTTTGAAGGCGTTGTCGTCGATATCCATATCCTTCACGGCCTTGCCAATTCCAGGAATCATCGACGCAAGGTCTTTCAGATTGCCCATCTTTTTCACCTGATTGATTTGCGACAGGAAATCGTTGAAATTGAAGGTGTTTTTGGCGATTTTCTTCTGAATGGCGCGGGCTTCTTCGGCATCGAACTGTTCCTGAGCGCGCTCAACCAACGAGACGATATCGCCCATACCCAAAATGCGGTCGGCCATACGGTCGGGGTGGAACACGTCGAGCGCGTCCATCTTCTCGCCCATTCCCACAAACTTGATTGGCTTGTTCACCACCGAACGGATTGAAAGCGCCGCACCGCCACGGGTGTCGCCGTCGAGTTTGGTCAGAACAACGCCGTCGAAATCGAGTCGGTCGTTGAACTCTTTGGCTGTGTTCACCGCATCCTGACCTGTCATCGAATCGACCACAAACAAGGTCTCGTGCGGCGTGACAGCCTTTTTAATGGCGGCAATCTCGTCCATCATCTGCTCATCGACAGCCAGACGGCCCGCCGTATCGACAATCACAAGGTCGAAGCCTTTCTGCTTCGCATATTTGAGTCCGTTGGTGGCAATCTGCACGGGATTTTGGTTGCCTTCCTCGGTATATACCTCAACGCCAATCTGTTGGCCAAGCACTTTCAATTGGTCGATTGCGGCAGGACGATAAACATCGCCCGCAATCAAAAGCGGCATCTTTCCACGCTTGGTTTTCAGGCGGTTAGCGAGTTTTCCGCTGAAGGTTGTCTTACCCGAACCTTGCAGACCCGCAATCAGAATAACTGTCGGATTACCCTTCAGATTAATATCTTCGGCCGTCGAGCCCATCAGTTCAACCAACTCGTCGTGGACAATCTTAATCATCAACTGCCCAGGTTTGATTGACGTTAACACATTCTGTCCCAGCGCTTTCTGCTTAACGGTATCGGTGAATGTCTTAGCGGTTTTGTAGTTGACGTCGGCGTCGAGCAGGGCTTTGCGCACCTCTTTGAGCGTTTCGGCAACGTTTATTTCGGTGATTTTGCCCTCGCCTTTCAGAATCTTGAAAGAGCGTTCGAGTTTATCTGACAGATTTTCAAACATTTTCTTGAATTGTTACTATTTTTTAACGAAAGGCAAAGGTAACATAAATTAGTTAACAGAAAGATTGAGCGGGGATTGAATGTGGACAGGAACGGTTTTACCGAAAACAAAAAAGGCACACATTTGATTTTTGCGTGCCTTTAATATCAGAACGCATTGAATATCTTACAAATGCAGTCCTGCCGCAGCAATAAATCCCAACACCATCAGCACCCATACAACTATGGCGAAGAGCACGGCCACACCGCCCAGACTCAAGCCAATAATGCCGCAAATGCGTCCTGCGTTGGCGTTCTTTACCGAAGTTTCGGTGTACCTGTCGGGATTTTCATCGTAGAGCGCCTTGGCCTTTTTGGCATAGACAATCGCCAAAATGCCTAACACCAGCCCGACTAACAATCCGACACCGCAGCAAATGCATACAATACTCAAAATGCCCATCACCAGCGTGCCGCTCGAATTGGGCAGTTGCTCTCTGATACCGTTCACATTATCAATTGTTTCCATAATTCAAAATATTTTAATTAAGTAACTCTCTGCTATAAGGACGACGTTTAAAACAAAAAGTGACACCAAAATTCGACTTCCGTGACGAAATTTGAGAAATAAATGCAGGGCCAGAAAAACGAACATCAGAATGAGCGGAATCAGGGCGGGAAACATTGCAATGCTCTCGCCTATCTTGCCTTCAATCAGCAGTTTGAATGCCCGCTGACATCCGCAAAACGGACATTCAACGCCCAAATATTTCTTGTAGAGACAGGGAATGTCGAAATTGTAACCTGCGCGGAACATACTCATTTTCTGTGTTTTTCACTTCGCTTCGGGCACATTCGTGTTCCTGTTCATAACTTCGCGCGCATCTTTGGCAAACTGACTCAAACGCCCCCAATTATCTGACTGAATGGGCTTTAGCAAACCATTCTCAACATCGGCCACTGCGACAATGTAGAACAGGCGCTTGTCGCCCACCTTCGGATAGTGAACGTATGTGAGCAGATAATCGGCTTCTATTTTCGGTTTTTGGCCGCAACACTTTGTCAGTCTGACGTTTACCATTGCCGCACCGTCGCGGGGGGCAGTGCGCTGAGCGCTCACAAAATTGCCCAACGAATAGACGAGCAACTGATTGGCGACGGTGTCCATTTCCATTGGTTGCAGCACGTGCGGGTGCGAGCCAATAATCAGGTCAACGCCTTGTTTTTTAAGCATTTCGGCCATTTGCATTTGGCTGCGGCCTGGCACCGTGTCGTACTCAATGCCCCAGTGCATACAGGCCACAATCAAATCGGGATTCAGCCTTTTCGCTGCCGCTATATCGTTGATAATGTTATTCTTATCGATACGATTCACAACTGTGCCCTTTGGCGTTGGCAGTTCGTTGGTGCCATAGGTGTAATTCAGAATAGCCAATTTAATTCCCTTAACATCAACAATTAACGGATATTTCTGACGGAATTCGGACGAATCGTGGAACGTGCCAGTGTGCGGAATTTGCAGAGAATCAAGCACATCGAGCGTGCGCACCACCCCTTTCCGACCGCCGTCGCAGGTGTGGTTGTTCGACGTAACTAAGGCATCGAAACCGCAATCTTTCACAGCCACAGCCAACGCGTCGGGCGACGAGAACTGCGGATAGCCCTTGAACGGCGGCCCCGCAAGCGTAACTTCAAAATTCGCAAGGGCGAAATCGGCTTTCTCCACATACGGCTTAATGTAGCGGAAGCAGTCGGTGTAGTCGTAGGTTTTGGTGGAATCGTTATAGGCGGCGGCAATCTGCGAGTCGTGGCCCATAATGTCGCCTGCAAATAGCAGAGTCACAACCGAATCGGCCGTTTGAGCCTTCAAGGGCTGTACGGCAATCGCCAACAATGGCACGATTATCGTTTTCAGATTCATAGACTATTTATTTCGATAAATGTTCAGAAATACAGGCAAATGGTCGCTGTAGCCGCCCAGATACTTGTAGCCCGCATAGGTGCGGTAGGGCTTGAACCCGACGTTGGTATCGTCGGCTTCGAGCAGGAACGGCGGATTGAACACGCGCGCATCATCCTTGTCGGTGTAGAGCGCGCCTTGACCATCGAGCAGCGAGCCACTAATAATCATTTGGTCGAGAATGCCCCAAGTGCCATCGTATTTATGTGTGCCCCAACCTTTTACAAACTGCATATAGTATGCCAGATTGTATAGCCGCGACTGCTCAATGGTTGAGAAATCGGTCTGCGCCTGCAACTCAACGCAGACGCTGTTGTTGTCGGGATAGTCGTTCAAGTCGCCCATTATCAGAATTGCAGCACGCTGATTATCAGCCTGAAGCGAATCAACTTTCGAGCGGACAATCTTTGCCACTTCGCGGCGCAGTTCGTCGGTTTCGGTCTGTCCGCCCCAGCGCGAAGGCCAGTGGTTGACAAAGACGTGCAGAGTGTCACCGTGGATTGTAGTGCCCGACGCCATTATTATATCGCGTGTTCCGCGACCGTTCTTGTTCACATTCACAGGAATATACGTCACATTGAACGGCTTGAAGCGTTTGGGCTGATAGAGCATCACAACGTCAATTCCGCGGCTGTCGGGCGACTCTTTGTGCAGAAATTTATACTCAAAGCGCCGCAGATTCGAACTATTCACCAGACTTTCAACCGCATAGCGCGATTCAACCTCGCAAAGTCCGATAATGTCGGGCGGTGTCCAACCACCAACAGCGGCTATCACCTTGGCAATCTGTGCCCTTTTAGTGTAGAAACGTTGTTTTGTCCAGTGTTTTTCACCGTCGGGCGTGAACTCGTCGTCGTTTTTCTCGGGGTCGTCATCCACATCGAAATAGTTCTCGCAGTTGTAGAACATCACGCGCAGATAGCGCTCTTTTTCAACCACTTGACGCAAATCGTCGGGCAGTGCGTCAGTTTGCGGAAACGCCGCAAACCCAATCAGCGACAATAATAATATGGTCAGTGCACGTTTCATTGCTCAATCCTTTCGTAAGCGCCCAAATCGGGCAGGCTGTCGCGCTCAACACCGTCCAAATCGAGCGGATAATCAATTAGATAGGCAGGATTACCACGGTCTTTTGCCGCCGAAAGCGTGTCGAGACGGAAATCCCCTTCGGCGGGATTGACAAAGCGCGGCAAATCGGTTGGTGCTGACACAATGTTTTTGAACAGCGTGGTGTCGTCCATCACAAAGCGCGGGTCAATCTTCAGCATACAGTTCTCGAACTGGAACGCGAAATGCGTTTTTTCGCCAAGTCTCTCATCGATAGATATTTCCGAAGCCAGAGAACCGTGAATTATGCTGTTTGCGAAATGCGCTTCAAAATCGTATAGGTGGTGAACCTCTTTCTCCGTTTCATTCGCTTTATTTTCAGTATAATAGTTGTTAATCACCAGCGATGGCATCAAATGACGCGCCGCATAGTTGACAAGCGTTGTATGCACAAAGTTGTATTTTCCGCCCAAAGAGAGCGCCGCAGCATAGTAATCACAATTGTAAATCAACGTGTTATAAACATCAAGATTGGTCGTCTGCGCGTATATGCCCGAAATCGACATATTGGAAATCACCGTGTTCGAGAGCGCCAAGGTCGTTTCATCGTCAACGTGATTGTCAATTTGAATGCCCTTGGTTCCGTTCTTGATTACAGCGTAATTAATTGTGTTACCGCTACTTCCTGTCAAGAAGTGAATATTTCCGAAATAATACGTATTGCCATTGATTTTGTATGATGCACCCCATTGGCCTGGCTTGTCAGCATAATATTCTTCCAATCTATCGCCCTGAAAAACAACAGGTTCATCCTTTGTGCCATTCACATGAAGCCGTCCTTGGACAATCATGCTCGAATTGTTGTGAAAATAGATTTGAACGCCAGCGTCAATATCGAGAGTGCAAAGGGTGTCCACCATCACCGAATTATATATAAGGTATGGCTTATCGTTCACCCAATGGGCATTGCCAATGAGCGAATCGTTCAAAAGGTGCACGTCTTGTCCATATGCCATAAGTTTGACATCCTGCAAGTTACCATTTGTATTGAATTGTATTGAATCGAGCACAACAACGGGCGAATTGTTGTCTTGCGGGTCAATCGTCACCTCAACAAAAATGAAAGCACTGTCATTTCCGCGGATTTCAAGATTGTCAAGGCTGTTGGCCGCTACGCCATCGATATTGAGCCGATAGAAACCCTTGTCGGCCAGAGACACCGACGTACGAACAGCCTCTTTGTTGCGGTTGTAAACTCTGAATTGCTTTGTTACAGAACCAATTGTGGTAAAAACGGTGTCGAATTTGACGGTATCAGTTGAGAACTCAAGTCGCGCCGAAGGTGAATCGGTGAATTTCTCATCGCGTTGACACGAAAACAACGCCATGCCCAACAACAGCAGACTGCACAAGTAGTTAAGCCTCATGGCAAAGATCTTTTTTGAAAACGGAAAATACCGCGCCTCCGCTATTCGCCATCCAAACTTTGTATAAAGGCCGTATAGGTATATTCGTTCTGAACTTTTGCTCCGGCAAGAAGCATGATAACCGGCCGCTCAGCACCATCTTTAGCATGTATTGTTGTCTCTTTACGGACACCAACAAACTTGCGTTTTTCGGGATGCAGCAGGTTCGTCATAAATTCATCTTCATCGGCAGTGTACTCACGGAACAGCATCTTGATGTTCTTGCCAAGTACCTCGGTGCGCGAGTAGCCCCAAAGTGTTTCGGCCGCACGGTTAAAGAAATCAACATCGCCAGATTGATTTATGGTGACAATGGCGTCGTGGGCACCCTCAAGAGTCTTCTCGTTGCGTATTTTTATTTTCTCAATTTCTTGATACTGAGCCTTTATTTCGCGACGGGCCTCAGCCAGTTTATCTTGCAAATCAACTTCGTTGGCTTTCAAATCAGCATCTTGTTTCTTAATAGTTTCTGCCTGTTGACGAGCAAGTTTCTCAATATTCTTCTGCTCGGTTATATCATTCGCAATCGCTATAACTTTTGCAATTTCATCATTCATGTTTTTCGCCGGTGTATAGGTTACAGCGAGCCATTTTGTCTCGCCATTGGCTGTAAGCATCTTTGCGTTGCCGCTATAGGTTTCTCCGGTTATGATGTTGTTCCATGTCGTATCAAAATCGCTCTGTTCATCTTCTCCCATGAAACTGAACACGCTGTAGTCTTTCAAGTTTTCCTTTACAAACCCTGACAATTCGATGAATTTTGAGTTGCAATCAATCATTCGCCCGCTAGGTGCAAACTCAACCAAAATGCCTGTATTGTCAAGAGCTGCAATTCTATTTTCATTTTCAAGACTTTGCATCTGTTGTTCGGTTGTATCAATGGCAAGCAGCAATATTTTAACTACGGTTTGCATACTATCGCGCACACAAGTGAATGTCGACATTGTCCACACATCATGGCCATTTTTGGCAAGAAGTTTCATATATCCTTCATAGTGGTGTCCTCCTTTGACAAGCTCATCCCAAATATCGTTGAACTGGTGGCGGTTCTTCTCACTGATGAACATTGATATATGATGACCTTCAACATCGGCGTTCGAAGAGTAGCCCATCTTTTTCAAGAATTTCAAATTAGCGTAAACCAATGTTCCGTTAAGGTCAAACTCTGCACGCATCATTGTGTGGTTCACCGAGTTATTGAAACTGATAAACTCTTCAGCCTGCTTAGTAGCCTCTTCTTGAGTAGCTTGAAGCTCTTCCATATTCTGACGCATCTCCTCTTCTTGTTGCGAGAGTCGGTCGGCCTGCTCTTGCGAATCGGCAAGAAGCTTCGTCGTACGCATGTTGATTTTCACTGTCGATATAGTTGTAGCAATACTCTCAGCCACCTTCTCGACAAATTTTATTTTATACTCAGCAAACGGATGGAACGATGACAACTCGAGCACACCATGAATCTCATCGTTGACCTTTAGCGGAACAATGAGCAATACTCGCGGATTGGCTTCACCTAAACCCGATGTCACTTCAATATACTCTTCGGGCACTTCGTCGAGATAAATTGTATTTTTCTCGTAAGCGGCACGCCCTACCAACCCTTCTGACAATTCAACACGTTTCTGGCTGAATTTCTTGCGACCATACGCGAAATGCGCTATCAACTCAAAATGTGAATCTTCTGCAATCTCATCATTGAGAATGAAGAATCCACCTTGAACAGCACCAATATATTCACTCAACTGACTTATCACTTCAAAGGCCAACTTATTGATATCATTGTTATTATTACGCAATATCTCGCCAAATTTAGCCAATCCGCCAGCAGTCCAGTTGCGCTGCTCGTCTTCTTCCTTGCGTTTCAATTCTTCCTGACGGTTATGCTGAAGGTTGTCACGCAATTCAATCATGATATTGCCCAAAGCATTACCCTTCTCTGGTTCGTACTCACTGTTCAAATTGCCTTTTGACAGTTCTTCGGCAAAGTTGAACAAGTTTTTCTGGCTACTATCTTTGTATGTTTCAAGGTCATAAAGTTTTTCTGCCACACGATATGTGTATTTCCCTGCGATCCAACCTACTATAATAAACACCACAGGCAACGCCGTCACTATTAGCAGATGAGGTTTGTCGGCATTGAGTTTGACAATGTTGCCAAGTGTAAAAATGAGGTCACTCTCCTTAAGTGCCAAAATGTATGCCACTACTGCAATAACCGTTCCCACCCCAAAACCAATCAGTGAAAACTGGAATACTGTGTTGGTTATATTCTTCTTAACTGAATTCTTTTTCATATCAATACATCTATTGTAAAACGTAAAATTACAAACGTTCAAATTTAATAATTTATCGATTGGTGATACAGAAAAGTTGCAGGTTAGGCAGCAAAAGTTACAAATACACATCAATAAGCCTGAATGTCAACATTATCACATAATGCGATTTACTTGCGTCACACAAAAAAAAAATCCCCCGCCGGATTTGTTTCCAACGGGGGACATTAAAAAATCATACAACTATTCAATCACAATAAACTCTGTGCGGCGGTTAAGTTCGCGATGATCTTTGTCGATCGGTTCGGATGAGCCCTTGCCTTCGGTTTGCAAACGGTCAGCGGCAACACCTGCCGAAATTAGATAATCGGCAGCTACCTTTGCGCGCTCAACCGACAGTTTCTGATTGAACGCCGCTGTGCCATCTGACGATGCGTGACCAACAATGCGCAGTTTTACATTCGGATGTTTTTGCAACATTGCAGCCAGTTCGTCAAGTACTTTCTTCGACGCGTCACTCAGTTTGGTCTGTGCGGCTTCGAATTGTGCGGCATTGAAATCTTTTTGGATAGCTTCAACCGTGTCGGCCGGAACCACAGTATCAACAACTGCCGGCACAACCGGCTCTGGTTCAACAGTTGCGGGCTGTTCCTTATTGCAACTACGCATCAACAAGATTATCAATATAATAATCAACAAAATAATCAATGGCAGCAACCACCAATTGCATTTTTTCTTTTTTGTCTCTGTTGATTCGGTCGGTGCCGCAGCAACGGGCTCTGGTTCCTTTGCCGGTTCTGCGGCAGCAACAGGCTCAGCAGCCGGTGCTGCCACCACAGCCGCCGCAATGGCATTTTTGTCGTATTCGAGCGTGAAACCACCTTTTTGGAATCCCTCAATCGGCTTGCACTCAACAACTTCAATGTCGTACTGCTTCACCCAATCGACAAGTTTGTCAAAATCTTCTTTCTGCCACAACTGCTGCATGGCCACTTTCTGACCGTCTTTCAAGGTCAGCAACTCGTCTTCCTTCTCAAAGAAGAACATCTCATAATTCGATTTTCCTTCGGCATTAACAAACTTGCCCGCGTCGTTGACATCAATAAAAATGGTGTCGCAACGATTGGCCGAGTTCAAACTGCCAGGAAATGCGGCATTAAGTTCGTCAAGCGTAACATCAGGATTGAGAATCAGATAGGCGTTGGCGATGCCCAAGGCCGTCCGGCTTTGAGCCTTTCCGTAAACTTTAACTTTATTAGACATAACTGTGTGGTTTAGTGTTATTATTACAAGTAAAAAAGTTTTCCAACCGCCATCGGCAATGCCGCACCGTCACTTGTTATCCGCCCCCTTGCCGAACTTAAACAGAAAGTATCGCCAATCATCTGACAATCATACCATAAACATAGATTTATTTTTCGACAAATGCAAATGTGGCTTTTTATGCAATGCGGCATTAAATAATATGCCGAAACACACATTGCGACAACAGCAAAAAAAAGTCGTTGACAAACACTTGCCAGCGTCAACATACAACCACAAATCGTCATTGCAATAAACTATTGAATTTCAACACGTAACATCTAGCGCTCATTTTTTTTATTTTTTTTCGTCTGCGCTCTTGCTCGAATCAAAAATTGCCGTACATTTGCAACGCTTTTGAGAGATAAAGCAACGAGTTCTTAAAAAGGGCGCTTAGCTCAGTTGGTTCAGAGCGTCTGCCTTACAAGCAGAGGGTCGGGGGTTCGAATCCCTCAGCGCCCACTAAGCCTTGCAAATTTCATTGCAAGGCTTTTTTGTTTCCGTTAATCACGCATTTGTAGTTACTTTGCCATCGATTTAAAACAACAAGATATGAAACCAACACTTTTAATATTGGCTGCAGGAATGGGCAGCCGCTATGGTGGGCTGAAACAGCTCGACCACCTTGGAACATCGGGCGAGACGATTATGGACTATTCGGTTTTTGATGCCGTGCGCGCCGGATTCGGCAAGGTGGTATTCGTCATCCGCCGCAGTTTTGAAAACGAGTTCCGTGACATGTTCATCAAAAAACTTGAAGGCAAAGTGGCCGTAGAGCTTGTCTATCAGGATTTGGAGAATATCCCGGCAGGATTCAGTATCCCCGCTGAACGCACCAAACCATGGGGCACCGGGCACGCCATTCTGATGGCAAAAGATGTTATAAATGAACCTTTTGCGGTTATCAATGCCGACGACTTCTATGGCGCCGGCGCTTTTGAAGTGATGGCCAAATATCTGACCAACGGCGTCAAGGACACCGAATACGCGATGAATGGCTACCAGTTGAGCAAAACCCTGTCCGAATTTGGAACGGTTGCTCGCGGAATCTGCTCAGTCGACGCCGACGGTTTCCTGACCGACATCAAAGAGCGTACCAGCATTGAACGCAAAAACGGCAGAATCATTTTCACCGAAAACGACAAGGAAGTGGAACTCGACGAGAATGTGCCCGTATCGATGAACTTCTGGGGCTTCGCACCAAACCTTTTCAAACATCTCGAAGAGAAGTTTGTGACATTCCTGAAGGCCAACGCGTCAAACCCGAAATCAGAATTCTACATTCCGTTTGTTGTTGACGACCTGATGAAAGAAGGCAAGGTGAAGACCAAAGTGCTACCCGCCAACGCAACATGGTTCGGCGTCACTTACAAGGAAGACCGCCCCGCAACAGTGGCCAAGATTGCCGAGCTTGTCAAACAAGGGCTCTACCCGGAGAAACTTTGGTAAACCGAATATTTACAATACGAAAAAGCCGTCATGCAAAGACGGCTTTTTTGTGTCGCACATATAATAATGAAGATTTGCACCAGGCAAACGACCAGATATTATATGGGAAAGCCGTGACGGTTTGTCCGAACTTTTTTGTTACTTTGTCATCATCAAAAAATATGGGAAAATGAACATCGACTCAATTCGTTTCACAAACAAAATACTGCTGATTTTTGCGGTTGTGCTTGCGTTATACATCCTTAAAGTGCTGTCATTCATTTTTGTACCATTGGCTTTTGCCTGTTTCTTCTCGATAATGTTCCTGCCATTTATGCGGTGGGCAACGCGAAAAAAACTACCAAAATATTTTTCACTCATCATTGTAATGGTGATGATTGCCATTGCATTAGCATGTTCATTCAAAGTTTTGGAACTGTCGGGAAGCGAAATTCTTGAAGGCCGCGCCGAGATGTACCAGCGGCTCGACGACAAACTGGGCCGTGCAGTTGAGCCATACATCCAACTGTTTGAAATTGACGTTAAAAAAGACGAAGGAATAATCAAAGGCTTGGTTCACAACAGCGATGTGACCAAAGCTGTTGTGAGTCTTGTCGGCCCAGGACTCATCCACATCAAAAACTTCTGCACAACAGTGGCAATAACCTTGTTCCTGATGATACTGATCATGGCCGGCTCAATCAACTTCAAGCTGGTGATGCAGGAAACGCTCTTCTCGCGTCCCACGCAAGCTCTCGATGTCTTTATGAAAATTGAAAGCGCGATATCAAAATTCCTGTCGGTGAAGATTGGCACAAGCCTTATAACAGGTATCTGCTTCGGGCTCGCCTGCTGGGCCTTTGGCGTAAGTTTTCCGCTACTTTGGGGTATTCTTGCTTTCGGCTTGAACTTCATCCAGATGATTGGTTCAATAATCGTTACCATTGCCGTCTGTCTGATGGCTCTAATTGACATCGAGCATCCGGGGGTACTTACTGCCGCCATAATCATTTTTATCGGAATACAACTGTTAGTTGGCTCGGTACTAGAACCAATTTTCATGGGCAAGTCATTCAAGATCAATATTGTGACCGTCCTTTTAATGTTGCTCTTCTGGGGCTTCCTATGGGGCATTGCCGGAATGATTCTGGCCGTACCGATGGCCGTGCTGATAAAAATTCTTTGCGAGCAGTTTGAGCACACCCAAGGCCTTGCCAGAATAATGAGTTAAGAACGGGAATTTGACAGTCAAACGAACAAAAGCCGAGCGCTCAAAAACATAACAGTTTGATTAATTGCTTATTGCGACAACAACAGCAATAAATATGGGCCACTGAATTGTTTTTAAGCTAAAAAATGCATTTTGTATTTGCAAAAGCCGATATTGATTGTACCTTTGCAGCGCTTTTTCAGGAAAGCTCTTGAATCAGTAGCTCAGTAGGTAGAGCACATCCCTTTTAAGGATGGGGTCCTGGGTTCGAACCCCAGCTGGTTCACTGAAATAGTGTCGCACACTATCGCACAGTATCGCAGAATGTCGAATATCAACGTTTTGCGATATTTTTTTGCCTTTCGGCCTATTGCCCAATATCACCCAGTATTGGCAAATATCACGCGTTTGCGTTACCAATTTGTTACCTGCGTTACCATTTGTGCGTTACCCATTATTTTGTTGGAAGAAAAGCGTTTGACACAATTGTTACCCACTATCGCCTATTATTAATTATCATTTATATTTGTTGTGTTACCTTATTAATAATATTTGTATGAAAAAGGCCAATTTTGAGTTTATTCACAACCGCAAGAGGAACGAAATGATTGAGTTGCGCGTGTCATTTGACAGGAACACACGCACTTACATCAGCACCAAAATCAAGGTGCCTGAAAAATACTGGGATAACGCGAAGCACGCCGTCAAAGGCTCTTTCGTCAACTCCGACAACATAAACGCGGCCTTGCAGCATATGAAAGCCAAATACGAGGCCGTAGAATATGACTGCATCGTTCGCGGCGAGGAGTTCACCAAGGTTGCGCTAACAGCTGCTGTTCAAGGCGATAAGCCCACACAGGATGGTCTGCTCGCATTTATAAAGGAACAGTTGCCAGCGGAATCGGCACGCAGAAACTACTCATACGGAACTGCAAAGGCTATGCAATCGTTCTGCAACGCCATTGCCGACTTTGAAAAAGATTGGGGCAAGACGCTGACATTCGCTAACTTCGACAAAGACGCGTTGGACGCTCTCGACTTGTGGCTGAAAACGAAATTCGCGCCGGAAACGTACCGCAAGCGCATAACATACGTAAAAATGTATGTTGAGTTGGCCATTCGGCAAAAGAAGATGAAAGGAACCCCTTTTTCTGACTTCACAATAACACGCACAAAACCTGAACAAAAGCGCGACGCGCTCTCGTTCGACGATTTAACGAGGCTAGAAGCGCTTGCTGCTAGCGGAACGTTGGAGCCGACTATGCAAATTGTGGCCGACCGCTTTCTGCTGTCGTGTTATTGCGGTCTGCGCATATCTGACAGCGCTGACCTGCGCCGCACCGACATAACAAAAGACTTTGAGGGTAACCTTGTTGTCGACCGCACAACCATTAAGACCAAAACCCGAGTGATTCTTCCGCTGCACGAACTTTTTGGCGGAAAGCCAGAACAAATTATTGTAAGCTATTTAAAAAAGAACACAGGAGAGTATGTTTTCCCTCGATTGAGCGACCAA
>CAMKOM010000008.1 GCA_946414435.1 uncultured Bacteroidota bacterium | reverse complement strand
AGGGCTGCAAAAACGCTGCTGACGCCGCTGAGGCTATCGGTATCGGTCTGCAGTCATTCTGCATCCCCGGCTCTGTAGCCGACGACCGCAAGGTTGGTCTGGGACACGGCAACCTGGCAGCTCGTCTGCTTCGCGAGGAGACCGAGTGCTTCGCCTTCCTGGCAGGCCACGAGTCGTTTGCAGCCGCTGAGGGCGCTATCAAAATCGCCGCAAAGGCCGACAAGGTGCGCAAAGAGCCGCTTCGCTGCATTCTGAACGGTCTGGGCAAAGACGCTGCCAAAATCATTTCGCGTATCAACGGTTTCACCTATGTTCACACTGATTTCGACTACTTTACAGGCGAGCTGAAAGTGGTTGAGGAAATCAAATACTCTGACGGCGAGCGCGCAAAAGTACGCTGCTACGGCGCCAACGACGTTCGTGAGGGCGTGGCCATTATGTGGAAAGAGGGCGTTGACGTGTCAATCACCGGCAACTCGACCAACCCGACCCGCTTCCAACACCCGGTTGCAGGCACTTACAAGAAAGAGTGCACCGAGCGTGGCAAGAAGTATTTCTCAGTAGCATCGGGTGGCGGCACCGGCCGTACTCTGCACCCCGACAATATGGCTGCCGGTCCGGCATCATACGGTATGACCGACACAATGGGCCGTATGCACTCTGACGCTCAATTCGCTGGTTCGTCTTCAGTTCCGGCTCACGTTGAGATGATGGGCTTCCTTGGTATCGGCAACAACCCGATGGTTGGTGCTACCGTGGCTGTGGCCGTTGACGTTGCAACTGCACTGAACAAGTAAGAACATACTTTTTCATAGAAAAGGCCCCGATGGATTTTCTGTCGGGGCTTTTTTGTTGAACAGAAGTAAAAATGAAAATGTAAAAAAGATAGCGTAAATTCACCACCAAAAAAGTGCGCGTGCAATGCGAAGATTTACAAAGGTTTCGATATTGACGGTCTTGTTGGTAATGCCGATAATGGCCATGCCACAAAGCGACAGTTGCCATAATCTGATTCTCAATTTCAGATTCGACGATGCACGCCATCAGATTTCCCGAATGCCCGAAGGTCACCAAACAGCCTGGTTGTCGGCCTACACGCTGTTTGCCGAACAACTGTCGGAACTCGGGAAACCGCAGCCCGACACGTTTGCCGAACTGCTGAAAACTGCCCGGCACCATCAATCCAACTCAGCCGACTATCAGCAGTGTCTGAGTGACATCTACCTAATGAAATGCTACGCTTGTTTTGTGAATGGCTCATATCTGTCATCTTACGCAACCTATACTCAAGCCCGGCAGGCGGTTGCAAATCTGCCACCCAACGACTGGCGGCGACAACGGTTCGAGCTGATTGAGCTGATTTACGACGGCCAAGTTCAAAATGTGGCACCCCTGTTTGCCGACAATCTGACCGAAAACGAGCGCACCGAACGCTATTGCAAAATAGTTGAGAACCTTACACATAACCCCGAAGTTCCTGAATCGTTAAAAAACGAGTTGAAAGTAGCGTCACTGCTGCTGTACCCATTAGTTGGCAGCAACAATATGTCTGGGTTACAGCTACTGTTGAGTTTTGGCAAAGAATGGCCCGTCAGCAGTCCGATTGCAGCCTACGCGGCTGCCAAGCGTTTCATTGCCGACGATAGCACAGCCCGAGCGCTAAATATTCTCTCATCAGCCTGCCATCGTGGCTACAACAAGCTATTCAATTCGATTAACTTGTTGATTGGCAACACCATGCTCAATATAAGCAACGACTCGTGCGAGTTTTTTCTCAATCAGTTTATAAGCAACCAAAACAACCCGTCGGATGTGCTCTACGCCAAATTCAAACTGGCATGGTTCTGGTTTCTGAAAGGCGATACTACCAAGTATGAGTCACTATGTCAAAAGGTTATGCAGTCTGCAGCCATAACGTCGTCTGATGTTCAGGCAAAATATGAGTGTGCCATGTACCGCTATTGGGACACTCTATTGCTGCGTGCCCGACTGGCCTTCGATGCGGCAGACTATAAGCGTTGCAAATCAATTCTGGAAGCCGCCGGGCAGCACAAATCACAGTTCACGCCCATTCAAGCCAACGAGTACGCCTACCGTATGGGACGCGTCTGTCACAAAACTGGTGATTACGAAAACGCCAAACGATTCTATGAAGCCGCCATCGACCGCAATCTTGAGAAAACGCTTTACTACCCATGCTATGCCGCATATTACATCGGTCTGATTTACAAATCGGAAGGCGACAAAATGAAAGCCAACGAGTATTTCAAAATTTGCCGGAAAACCGATTCACCCATCTACGGCGAAAGCATCCATCAAAAGGCCAAGAGAGAGATGGAATAGTAGACAAAAGAAATGTCACGCAATATTTATTTCTTTTTCACCTCCACCTTACGGGTAGCAGCCATATTACTGTTACGGTAATCAACAGCGGCTATTACATTATCAGCCAAAGAGTGGAAATATCCGCCGACTATACTGGTTCGGTCCATAGCTGCTGGCACTCCTTTGTCGCCACTTTCGCAGACGCTCTGCACAATCGGAATCTGCCCAAGGAAATTCACACCTTCAGCTTCAGCCAATCGAAGACAGCCTCCATTACCAAAGATAAAATATTTGTTTTCAGGCAGTTCGGCAGGCGTAAACCATGCCATATTCTCAACCAACCCGAGCACTGGGACATTTATTTTTTCGTTGCGGAACATATTCATGCCTTTCAGCGCATCGGCGAGAGCCACTTCCTGTGGTGTGCTGACAATGACGGCTCCCGTTAATGCAAGCATTTGAATAATAGCCAAATGTATGTCACCGGTTCCTGGCGGCATATCGATGAACAGATAGTCGAGCTCACCCCACGCAGCCTCCATAATCATTTGTTTAAGTGCACTAGTTGCCATGGGACCGCGCCACACAAGAGCATCTTTGGCATTCACAAAAAAGCCGATTGACAGCAATCGGACGCCATATTTCTCAACTGGCACAATCATCTGGTCTTCATTTGCCATAGGACGCGCATCATGCAGATCGAACATCAATGGGATCGACGGTCCGTAGATGTCGGCATCAACAAGGCCAACCTTTGCGCCTTTTTGCGCCAAGGCCACAGCCAGATTGACGGCTACCGTTGATTTTCCAACACCACCTTTGCCCGATGCCACTGCAATGATATTCTTCACGTTACGCAGACCATTGGGGACATCGTCTTCAGTTTCGGGTTTGGCCTGTACACGAATGTTGCCACGCACGTTCACGCCCGCAATAGCTGTTTCTAGCGCATCAACGCAATTTTGTTTCAGCAACGCAATATTGGTACTTTCTTTTTTGCCAATCATAAGCGTGAAACTGACATTCAGCCCGTCGATTTCGAGGCCTTGAACCATTCCCAACTGAATGATGTCTTTTTTAAGTTCGGGGTGGACAACCGTCCGCAACACGCCGAACACCTGTGCCGCTGTTATTTCCATATTGTTTTTCTAATGAGGGCAAAAATAATCACCAAAACGGTTGTATGGCGCTTTTTAATTACAAAAGTGTCCATTATCTCAAATATTACCAGATAATTTTAGCGACGAAAACCCGTCTGACACAGACACTACGTAAAATTATCATTTTTAAGTGGTTATTTAATTTGGCAAGAATGTATTGTGATGATAATGAGACAAGTTGTTTGCTTCACGACACAAATCGCACTTATTTCGAAACTATTTCGCCAAATATTGTTCGACATTAGAAAAAAATGCCCATATTTATTTTTTGGTTTGGCAGAGGCTCTCGCAGCCAATTGGCAAGTCTCTGCATTTGTGAGTTAAAGACAAAACGAAGGTATATGAAAGTTAGAATCCGTTTGAGTTACAGGGTGCTTGCAATGGTATTGGGCACCGTAACGGTGGTCATATTTTTTGCCGCAAGAATAATCAACAACCAATTCCGGTCATCGATAATTGAGACCATGGAGAAGCGTGATGCCGCGTTACTTGAGGACATTTCGACAACATTTTCGAATATTGCCGATTGTGAATACAAGAAACTCGTCACTCTGAAATCGGTTATTGAGTCGACTTTGAACAACAGCTACGCCGACAATGAAAGTTTCTACCGCAGCATTGTGAAAAACAACTGCAATGGTAATCCGATGCTGGCCACCGTATGGCTTTGTTTCGACAACGGCTATGTGAGCGGAGTGAGCAACGGCCGTCACCTACTGAGAACCGAGAATACCTCATACGGACTTGAAAGCAAAAACTCTTTCTTCGACTACGATACCGACAACAATACCGGATCTCCATTCTATGTTGTCAGAAAACTCAACAAACCAATTTTCTCTGAACCATCGACATTTTACCAAGACGAATCCATTACAAAAAAATACCTCAAGTCGTCAATTGCACTCCCCATCAACAAGAATGGTAAAACCATAGGCGTTATCAGTTCCGATATCAATCTTCACTCTCTGCGTCTTTTGGTCGATTCCATATGCCATGCAAACAACAAAAAAGTGACAATTCTCTCATCAGGAGGCATGATAGTTGATTATTACAACCCCGACCTTATCGGTCTTCAATTTGCCGACATTGACACAGTTATTGCCAAAGCCGATACAAGCGATAAACAGACACTATTGATAAAAGACCATTTCGGCAACGACAGTATTTTATGCACAACACGGAACATCAATCCGGCCGGGCTCGATAACCAGTGGAAACTGATTGCAACCACATCAGTGGCTGAAGTGAACGCTCAAATCGACAATTCATTGATGTTTGTCAGAAAGGTTATCGTTGTAGGTCTTATACTGCTGGCAATCATAATATTCATCCTTTCAATTAAGATTGTGACACCCATCAACAAAGTAAACGCTATAATCAAGAAACTGTCTCTCGGGCAAGTCAATAACGCACTGAAGATGGATGTTGACAGCAATGATGAACTTGGGCAAATGGCCGACTCATCGAACAAAGTGGTTGACGGATTGCTACAGGTTACCAAATACGCCGAAAACATCGGTAATGGTAATTCTGATTACAAGTTCTCTCCACTTAGCGAAAATGACGTACTTGGCAACGCCATCATCGAAATGAAAAATAGCCTCGATCGCGCCAAAGAAGAAGAAAACCAACGACGCGACGAAGAAGGCCAACTCAACTGGGCATCGAACGGTATCAACCTATTCAACAAGGTACTGCGCGTCGACAATAGCGACATGAAAACTCTTGCAGGCGAGATAATCAAGACCCTGACGCTATATCTTGACTCACAGATGGGTGCATTTTACATTATCCCTCCTGATCACAAAGGTGCTGAGTTGGTAGCACATATTGGCTTCAGCAAAGAAAAGGCCGCCGTCAACGGATTTGTTGAACCAGGACAAGGACTGATTGGCCGGGCTTATCTCGAAAAAGAGACCATCTTCATTAGCGACATCACTCCTGACATTGACCAAATTGGATCCGGGCTCGGCCATGCTCTGCCAAAGTCGGCACTCATTGTCCCTCTGCTCTACAACAAAGACCTGACAGGCATAATTGAGATTTACTCATTCAAAGTTCTGCAGCCCTATCAAATCTCGTTTGTTGAAAAACTGGCCGAGAACATAGCTTCGACAATATCGACAGTCAAAATCAACGGACAAACAGCGCAACTGCTTGAAAAATCAAAACGCCAGGCCGAAACTCTGGAACAACAAGAAGAGGAGATCCGCCAGAATATGGAAGAGATGCAAGCCACACAGGAAGAATCGACACAAAAAGAAGAAGAACTCACCACTATAATCTCTGGATTCAATTCCGTGATGCCAACCGTCCACTTCGATACAAACCAACGCATCATCAATGTAAACGACGAGTATGCTGCACTAGCAAACACCAAGAAGGAAAAATTGATCGGCAAGCGCCACAAGTCTGAGGTGATAATGGACGAACAAGAACAGACACAACATGAACGTTTCTGGCAAGAACTGCTCAAAGGCAACATTATGGAAACCGAAGAGTTGCTCTCTATCGGCAAAAAACAAATTTGGATGCTCGAACGGTTCATTCCTGTAACTGATGCTGACGGCACCATAACAGAAATTGTCGCCATAGGTATTGACATCACCAACCAAAAGAAAATTGAGGAGAAGATTCAAATGATCCAAGAGGGCATAATTCCCGACGATCTGAAAAAAGAAATGGCGCCAGACACTGTGGAAACAAAGGTCCAAATCATCGACCTGACCAACCTGAAGGTTGTTTATAAAAACGATGAGAAGAAGATTTTTGACATCCTTAAGCGCTATGAAGAGCAAATCCCTGCGCAGATTTCAGAAATGGACACTCTGATTAAAGACCGCAACTACAAAAGTTTGAAAACAGTGGCAAAATCGCTGAAAACAAAACTCAACTATTTAGGTATCAAAAAAATGTACGATTCAACCGACACCATAATCAAACTTATTGATGACGACAAGAACCTGACAGCCATTCCGGGTCTGTTCAAAACAATAAAAACATTGTGGAAAGAGGCAGGCTCCGAACTGAACGACATAGTGAACAACAAGACCAATCTTTAAAAACGCACGACAATGAATTTCAAAAAACGCATACATAGAAAAATGATGCTCTATTTCCTTGGAGCGTCACTGCTGGTATATGTAGTATCACTCGGATATGTTGGATTTGAGGTGAGAAACATATCAAGAGATATGGCCAGCACCGACATCACAAAAAAATCAGATGACCTATCAAAAAAGGTTCTCGGTCTGATTGACGGCAAGGCGGGAATTGTTAAATCGCTAGCACTGACTATGCAGGAACACGAAGGCGTTGATGAAAGCATCCGGCGTCAGACATACACAAAAATGCTACGCAATGTAATTGAGGACAACAGCGACATCTTGTCAATATGGTCTGTCTGGGAACCAGAATCATTCGACTCACGTGACGAGGAATGCGTGCTCACCGATGACGGTACGGCCATCGGTAATTATTCCCCATCGTTCTACCGTCAGGGTGATGAAATCAAAGTTGAGGTGAACCCTAATATGCCCCCTTATGAAAAACCATATTATACCATTCCACGTGAGACTATGAGCGTATCGCTGCTCGACCCATATATGTACAGCTACAATAAAGATGTCGAAGACTCGATGCTCATAACATCGATAATTGCGCCAATACAAGTATGGGGCGAATTCCGAGGCGTGGTGGGTATCGACTTCGCGCTCGACTATGTTGAAAAGGCGATAGGGGATTATCAGACCGACACTGGTGAACGGATTTATCTGATGGCCGACAACGGAAAATTCATCTATAACACCAACACCAGCCTTGTGGGTTCGGATCAGACTTTTTTTGCCGATTCGATTTTTGAGTCTCTTGTCGACACTATGTATATTGGTAACGATGAGAATAAAAAATCGGCCATTACTGTTTTGAAACGCATTGATATGGCCAACACTCACTGGGAACTGCTCACCACAGTGCCAGTGGCGGAGGCCTACGCTGAGGCCAGCCGGTCATTTCTAAATGTGATTATACTTATTCTTGCCGGATTTGTGCTACTGTCGTTTGTGATATCGCTTGTGGCACGCAACATATCCGCTTCGATAGTGAACATCAACAACAAACTCGCAGGCTTGTCATTGGGTATAATCAGCAAAAACAGCAACGATAAGAAACGGCTAGAGAGTGAGATTACAGATCTTAACAACTCACTCGACAATCTATTCGACTGTCTTCAGGCTTCAGTCGATTTTGCCGGCGAAATCGGGAAGGGAAATCTTAACGCCGAATACCATCTGCTTAGCAATGGCGACACACTTGGAGCATCGTTGATAACAATGCAGAACAGCCTTATCGAAGCCAAGAAAGAAGAGGACAAAAAGAAACAACTCGATGACCAGCGTAACTGGGTAACGCATGGCCTTGCAAATTTTGGTGAGATTATCAGGCAGGAAAACGACAATGTTGAAGAGTTTGCTCTTAACCTATTGTCGCAATTGCTCAAATATGTCGATGTGGTGCAGGGTGCCATCTATTTTAAGAAAGAAGATCCGTACAGCGACGAGATAAAATTCGAAAACAAGGCGGCCATTGCCTATGGCAAGCAGATTATGCTAGAGAATGCCGAGGTTACCGCCAAAGACGGCATTTTCGGTCGCACAATCGATGAGATGAAGTGCATTTATCTTGAGGATATTCCTAACAATTACGTAACCTTCACACAAGGTAAAAAAGAACTGCAAAAGCCCCGTAATTTGTTGGTTGTGCCAATGATTGTCAACGATGAGATTTTCGGCATCATGGAACTCGTATCGTACAATCACATTGAGCAATATAAGATAGAGTTTATTGAAAAACTCTGTGAGAACATTGCTTCGGTTGTATCGAGCGTAAACACCAATATCCATAACGCCCACTTACTTGAGCAGTCGAATGAGCAGGCAGAAGAACTGTCGCAGCACGAAGAGGAGATGCGCCAGAACCTTGAAGAAATGCAAGCCACACAAGAGGAAGCCGCCAAACGTCACGACACTCTCAACTCGCATCTGATGGCATTCTACAATGGATTGATGGTTGCCGAAATCGACTTGGAAGGGAATATTCTGAACATGTCGAAAAAAATGGCTCGTTTCTATGGTATAAACATCGACAACGCCGAAGGCACACCTTTTGCATCTCTAATTACACAAGACGATACCGAACGTGAATCCTATAATGAATTCTGGACAAAGCTTATTACCAACGGAGAAGCACTGCGTGAACTGAATGCCAATATCCGGGGAAAAGACATCTATGCCACCGAGCACTATAAGGTTATCTACAAATATGATGAGCCATATCGAGTAATTTTGGTGTCAATCAGCAAAATGCGCGAAAAAGAATTGAATGAAAGACTGCAAGTTGAAATTCAATCGTACATTGATGAGCATGGTGGAAAATCATATAAGTCAATAGACAATATAAAATAGGTTGGTGATAAATCAACTAAAAAAGAAAAACATACATTTACCGACAACAAAAATTACAATTATGGCACAAAGAATAACCGACGCCGACTTTGAGACTGAAGTTCTTAAATCGGCAATCCCTGTGGTAGTTGACTTTTGGGCAGAGTGGTGCGGACCCTGCAAAATGCTGCTACCGATAGTTGAAGAACTTGCCGCCGAATACGAAGGCAAAGTGAAGATTGTGAAAATGAACGTTGACGAAGTCGAGAACACTCCGGTGCAGTTTGGCATCCGCAACATTCCAACGCTGTTGTTCTTCAAGAACGGCGAAGTGGTTGACAAGCAGGTTGGCGCAGCCGCCAAACCAATTCTCGCCCAGAAAATCGACGCGCTGCTGTAAACGCACTTTGGCAGAAATCAAAACGCCGCAATCTGTTTATCGGGTTGCGGCGTTTTTTTGTCTTTGTCCAATAATGTTATATATTTGTTTGTTAAACAATTAAATCATTTTTTATGAAAAAACTATTACTTGCAGCATTGATTCTTGCTGCTTTTGCTGGTTGCAAAAAAGACAAGGAGTCATCAATAGACTCAACAAAAGTGTATTTCTACACAAATGCCCATCTTTATGTGAATTGCGGACCTTTCGATGTTAATGTTTATGTTGACGACAAACTATGCGGCACTTTGCGACTTTCCGCTACTGAAGAATTCAATCCGTGCGAAAAAGGTGAAGATGAATTCTTTCATGAGGATGAAGTAGAAAAAGGTGAGAATGGGTTATTTCATGAGGTTGAAGTAGAAAAAATTGAAGATGGGTTCTTTCTTGAGGTTGAAGTAGAAAAAAATAGAGAGCACACTTACAAGGCGGTAAGCGAGTGCGGAACATCAAAGGAACTCAAAGGCGAATTTTGCTTTTCCGACGATGAATGTCATTCAGTATTCCTTGATTTTTATGTAGGCATGGATTTTTCTGATTAGTCTTGACAATTCTAAGGCCCAGTCGGGACTTTTGCGTGATTGCAATATAAACTAATCAAAACGCCGTAATCTGTTTTCAGGTTGCGGCGTTTTTTTTATTTCGGACGTACGCAGTACGCCTAACACTACTAATACATTCAATCCTTCACGCCTTCAATCCTTCAGTTATTGTCCCCAATTATCGCGGTCCAAACTGCGGTACTGAATGGCCTCGGCAAGGTGCTCGGGCTTGATATCGGGCTCGCCGGCAAGGTCGGCAATGGTGCGCGACACCTTCAGAATGCGGTCGTAGGCGCGGGCCGAAAGTCCGATTTTCTCCATTGCGTTTTTAATCATCTGGCTGCATTCGGCGCTTAAAACACAATGCTTGCGGATGAGCCGCGTACTCATCTGCGCGTTGCAGTGCACGCCCTCATAATCGGCAAAACGCTGCTGCTGAATGGCGCGGGCGCGGGTTACACGCTCTCGGATCTGCGCGCTCGTCTCGAGCTGCTCCTTGCCCGACAGTTTGTCGAACGGCACAGGCACCACCTCAATGTGAATGTCGATGCGGTCGAGTAGCGGACCCGAAATCCGGCTCATATACTTCTGGCGCATCATTGGTGTGCAGGTGCACTCCTTTTCGGGATGGTTGTAGTAGCCGCACGGGCAGGGGTTCATACTGGCCACAAGCATAAAGCTGGCTGGATATTCAACGGTGAACCGTGCGCGCGAGATGGTTATCACGCGGTCCTCCAATGGTTGGCGCATAACTTCGAGCACAGTACGCTGGAATTCAGGTAGTTCGTCGAGAAACAGAACTCCATTGTGCGCTAGCGAAATCTCTCCCGGCTGCGGAAACGTGCCGCCTCCGACAAGCGCCACATCGCTGATGGTGTGGTGCGGCGAGCGGAACGGTCGTTTGGTCATCAGACTAGTGTCTTTGTCTATTTTCCCGGCCACCGAGTGTATCTTGGTGGTTTCCAATGCCTCGTGCAGTGTAAACGGTGGCAGAATCGAAGGCAGACGTTTGGCAAGCATCGTCTTGCCGGCTCCCGGGGGGCCAATCATTATCACATTATGACCACCAGCTGCGGCTATCTCCATCGCCCGCTTCACATTCTCTTGTCCGCGCACATCGGCAAAGTCTGAGTCCCAATGGTTTACACTATTGGCAAACTCCTCGCGTGTATTCACAATGGTCGGCTCAATTGGCTGTTTTCCGTTCAGAAAATCGGCCACTTCGCGGATATTTGATACGCCATACACCTCCAGATTGTTGACCACAGCAGCTTCGCGGGCGTTCTGCTTTGGCAGGATAAAGCCTTTAAAGCCTTCCTCGCGCGCCTTGATGGCGATGGGCAGAGCCCCTTTGATTGGCTGTAGGCTGCCGTCGAGCGAGAGTTCACCCATAATAATGTAGTCCTCAACAGCACTTGCCAAAATCTGTCCCGACGCGGCCAAAATGCCCACAGCAAGCGTCAGGTCGTAAGCCGAACCCTCCTTGCGAATATCGGCCGGTGCCATATTTATGACAATCTTCTTACCCGGGAACTGGAATCCCGTGTTTTTCAATGCGGCGTTGATGCGTTGCTGGCTCTCTTTGACGGCACTATCAGGCAGACCCACAAGGTGGAAAGTCATACCGTTGCTGAGGTTAACCTCAACGGTGATGGTAGTGGCATCGATGCCAAAGACGGCTGAGCCATAAGTTTTTACCAAATTATCTTCCATTGCTTTCGATCTGAATTTTACTTATCGGCAATAACAAAACTTTGCCCCGAACGATAATCATATCTTACCACACCATTGCCTTTCACCAAATAGAGTTTATAGATATCGGTGGTGTTTACGAAAATTGTATCTATTTCAACAACAAGTACGTTATCGAAAGTTTTACCGCCAATGGCAACATTGTTGAGCAATGTGGCGTTCTCAAATGTTCCATCATTTTTAATACTGAACGTAAACCTATCAATATTTCTCGGAACATAGTAGTTTGCGAGCATTCCGTAGTGTTGAAACTCAAAAGCGAAATTGTAGCGTATACTCTGTTTTTCCGATGAGCACCGTAACTGAATGTTCCCTGTCGAATCGACTGCTGAGTAGGCATGGGCGAAAGCCTCGCAGTTGCAAGCCTCCGTACGCCCGATAGTGTACTGTTTGGTATGGAACACATCATCGAACACGTATGTTTGCTGTGCCCCTCCGCTTGTAAATGTGGTATGTGTGCCATTCTCATATGGTAGCCATTCAAGATAATCATATGGGTACGATGGACATTCAGTTACCTTATTGCAACTGAAAAAACAAACAATAATTGCAAACGACAGTAACTTTCTCATAACTATAGTTCGTTGTTAATTAGTGACTTAATCCATTCCACATCTTCTTTCAAGTGCGTTGCGGCTGAAGCCGAATAACGTTTTGAAAACTTCGAATCCCAGAACCATTTTTCAAGCGTCTTTTGGTGGCTAGGATCTATTGTTTTGGCCTCCGAAGCGAAGAAATAGTATTGCAGTGTAGGTAGCAGATTGTGGTACATTGTCAGGTCGCCCGAAAGGCGCATCTGCTTCAGAAAATCGAGTGCCGATGTCAGCGCGGCTTTGGTTTTGGGCCAAATCTTGATGCAGATTTCGGGTGTGAGTTTGAGTTGATAAAGGCTGCGAGCGTCACCGAAATAGTTGATTGTCAGCGATAGAGAGAACACTTTTTCGCCCAACCGTCCAAACTGCTTGATGCGCTGTGCGGTGTTGAAATCATCGATATTTTGTTTCAAATCGAACTTTTCGCTCCATGTGGTTGCGTGAATCAAGTCGAAGATGGTAAGGTGTTTACCGCCCTGGTTGATACGTTCGAATATCTCAACCACATCGTCAATTTCGGTGTTTGTGGTTAGTACAATGCTTAAAGGGTAATTCAGGAATATTTCACGGCATGTCCGCAAACTCTGAGCAGCTTTTTTCTCATTTTTACCACCAGCCTCAAGTTTGGCTACGGTTTCGGCAAAAGCATCGCTGTCGATAATGCGCCATACAGCAATGTTGGTTGCGTCACGTTGACTGCGTGGAATTACAAATTCACAGCGTTCGGCATTGAAACTGATGGACGAGTAGTCGCAGCCGCCCATAGTCTTACCCATAAGAGCCACAAAAAGTGACATTATGCGTTGCTGACCGTCTAAAATGAACTGAAAATCGCCTTCTGTTTTCGAATCATTTATACCGTCAATCTCAAATGGTCGGATGAAAAAGGCATATTTGGCTGGAGCCTTCCAAAAGAACAGCGACCCAATAGGATACTGATGGTAAACTGAGTTGAGAAGTTTCACAACCTTTGATTTTTCCCAGATATAGTCACGCTGGAAACGTGGAATTTTAATGTTGCCGGCTTTAAGTTCGGTGAGTAGCCGTTGCAGCGTCCAATCACTGATAATACTGATTTTCTGGTCCATAGCTAACTATTTTTATCTTTCAAAAAGGTTATTTAGATTGTTGAACAGACTTTGGTTCTCTTTGCGGGCATTTGGCGACTGCGGCATAAGTGCCTGAATCAGTTTGCGGATAGGCATATTCTGCAACCATACGCGCCCAGTTCCGTGCAAAGTGGCCACAAACAATCCCTCGCCGCCAAACAGCGATGATTTCAAACCTCCGGCCATCTGTATGTCGTAATCAATTTGCGGCTCAAAGCCAACAATGCAGCCCGTATCAACACGCAGAGTCTCGTTGTTCAGTTGACGTTCTACAACTGCTCCACAAGCGTGCAAAAAAGACATTCCGTCGCCTTCGAGCTTTTCCAGAATGAAACCCTCGCCACCGAACAATCCTGCGCCTAGGCGGCGATTGAGTGTGATGCTGATGCGGGTGCCGAGCGCGGCGCACAAAAAGGCGTCTTTCTGCACAATTATGCTATAGCCCGACTGAGCAAGGTTTACCGGCATAATGGTGCCCGGATAGGGTGCCGAAAAGGCTACGTGGCGTTTTCCAAAGCCCCGGTTAGTGAAGTGAGTGATGAAAACCGACTCACCGGCAATCATCCGAGAGCCCGCCGACAGCAGTTTGTCGAAAAATCCGGCCTGTGGGTTTGAGCCGTCGCCCATCTTGGTGTCGAACTCAATGCCGTCCTCCATATACATCATTGTGCCGGCCTCGGCAATTACTGTCTCTCCCGGGTCAAGCTCAACTTCAACAAGTTGAATGT
This sequence comes from uncultured Bacteroidota bacterium, assembly GCA_946414435.1. Classification (GTDB taxonomy): domain Bacteria; phylum Bacteroidota; class Bacteroidia; order Bacteroidales; family SZUA-534; genus RUG13583. Next base: position 97,512 of record CAMKOM010000008.1, on the reverse strand, counting down.
CGTGCCCGATAACTTTGTAGTCAATCTCGTGTGAATTCATAAATGTGGTTTTTGCAAAAACTGCTTGAAAGTAGTTACTATTTGGTGAAATTGGTAACCATAGTGTTATTTTTTTTAAACGCAGTATCGTAGAAAATTCTAATCTGCATAATGCACCAACAAAAAAGAGCCGATTCCAAACGGAACCGGCTCTTCTTATGTTGAATGGTTATACGAATTAGTATTCCCACAAATCTTGCTCGTAATCAGTGATTTTTTTCTTCAGTGCCTCAGCTTCAAGCAACGATTGAATACCAAGTGAGTAATCTGCTATTCCGCGATCATCATATACATTGGAAACTTTGATGATGAAGCTATTGAAATAACGTTTGAAGAAAATATCGTCAAATGTTCTACGCTCAGCATCGTTGTTATTGTTGAACACTTCATGATCAGCTAAAATGCGGCGTACTTCGGGGAAATAAATCCAAAACACAAATGCCTTGCGCACCTCTGCATCCTCACTGCCATCATCGTCCTTAACATAGAAGCGTATTGGGCTCAAACCGATAATGCGAACTTCCATAGTAGAGTGCTTACGGTCGAAGAACCAGTCTTCCTTCAGCCAATATTGCTTCACCTCGGTGCTGTTAATCTCACCTTTGACTGTTTGCGTCTGCTCATCACCATTCTCATCAGTATAGGTTATGTTCTTCTCAACTGCACCAAAGTTGGTCTCAATCTGAGAACGCCCCATAGGTTGTGTGAAACGGTCGTCATCAGTGTTGTAGGCCGTCAAACCTTCGTTATTGATACCCATCAGCAACAAGTCGATCAAGCTCATACGCTCATTAATCTTTGTTGTTGGATAATAAAGGTTAAGATTGATTTTTTCACGCAAATCAATAACACGCCATACGCGTTTTTTATACATGGCGTCGGCCTCACGTAAATATTTGTACGGGATTGGTTTTCTGTTTGGAATATGGTCCGGCACATATATGTCATCCATAACCTGCGCTTCAGCATTATTGCAAGTGAAGAGCATACCCAGAAACAAAGCCGGTATTAAAAACAACTTTTTCATACGCTTCAATTTTTTATTTAACCTTAAACACTATAGGCGACAATGAGCGTGGCACTCCATCGGGTCCGACAGCCTCAATATCCTCTATAGTAATTCTCGCATTATTTTTCAATCCTTTTATCAAGTTCTTAACCTCTGCATCAAAGGTGCCGCCTTTTTTGGCGATTTCCTTTGTCATACCGCCACTAACAACGGTTGTGACAGTATATTTTGTGATTTTGAACTTCAAATCGAAAACGAAATCCTCCAAATCGGCTTGCACACCACTAGCTGCACTAAGAACGGCTTTTTCAATAGTTCCACTGCTATAACCCATAACCTTTGCTTTAGGTTCAGGAATAGTCTTGATACGGAACAACATGCTGCCCATATTCTTTGACTTGCCATCGATTTCTGCTGCAACAGCCACATTCACAGTTCCACTGCGCTTAGTAGGTTTGACTTCATAGCCGTTGCCAACTTTTTTAATTGTAGCACCACCTTCAGGAATGCTGACCTTGATTTTGTCAGACGGAATACCTGGTACAGAAATTGCAACTGGGTTCTCGATACCATAGTAGAATACGTTCATCTTTGTCGGTGAGATAACCAGACTTGGCTCGGCCACTTGATACGACTCCTCAAACGGATAACTCGAGACTGAGCCATCAGGACGTTTAATTCGAATCAAACCGCCCCACTTGCGCTCACCTAGCGATGAAGCCACTTTCTTGTAGACTCCTTTTCCACGTGCAACGGTCAAAGTCTCGTATGCTCCAACCATTTCATAATTCTCGGGTCCGTTCTTTTTATAAGAACCAACAAGAATTTCAGGATCCTGAGTTGAGTCGAACGCCGCAAGGAATATCGTTGCAGTGTACTCATTGCCTCTCATCACATAGTTAGAGTTAGGGATAACCGTAGCTGACAATGCGTTGAATTTGAAATCTCCCGCACTGATTTGCTTAAACAGATAGTTGATAACGTCAGTCTCAATATTCTTGATATCGGTTTTCAACTTGTCCAGCATAACAATATCTGCCACTGCCGGAATGTGCTCAAAGGTGCGAGCTTCCCAAGTATGAATGGCTCCTTCCTTATCAGTGTGGCTATCAGTGTTCAGCGTGCCTTTTATTCCGTCAATAATACTTATTTCACTTTCCGGAATCAATGCCAATGCGGCATCCTTGTATTCATTTAATTTTCCTTTAAGAATTTCACCGCGTCCTTCCAAAATAAAATACTGACCACCAAAGTCAATATTATCTTTTGAGTTCATCGAATCAATGACATACCTATCACCTTTGATCACGTTCTCAACATTGCTGTTCTCCGCCAAAGTCAGGAATCCTTTTTTGTAGTTCTCAATAAGATTGCAAAGGCTGTCGGTTAACTCCTTAAAGCCATCGGCTTTATCTTTCCAAGGTCTAACCTTGTTCTCATTGATTGTCAGCTGCTTCCCAAACTCATCATAAACCTTTTGGTTTTTGGTCTCGTAGTTCTTTACAGTTTTTCCCAAACTTTCACTAACAAGCACAAAAGAATCCAATACGTCTTTCGATACGTTCAGAGCCAACATACATGTTAAGAACAAGTACATTAGGCCAATCATTTGTTGCCTAGGCGTTTCCTTGCCGTGACCCATAACTTTTCCTTTTCTTTAATTACTTAATATTAAGCGACGAAAGCATATTGCCGTATACGTTGTTCAATGATGCGACATTCTGCTCCAAAAGTTGAACACCCTGATTCAACTTCTTCGTATTATCAACAGTCTGATTCATATTGTCAATCATGCTGCCGAACCCGTTGATGTATTCTTTCGAAGTCTCAACTTGCTTGTTCATATTGTCGAGCTGCAACTCGTAAACTGAATTGAGTGCCGACAGGTTCTTGTTCAAGCCACCCAGTTTATCAACATATTCAGTACCCAGACTGCCTACGGAGTTCAGCTCGCTAGTGAGCTTGTTCGCAAACTGCGAGTAAGCCTCGGCAATCTGATTGTTGCTTTGATTGAACGATTGTGCGGTATTAGCATAAGTCTCCGACAGAACACCAACCGATGCCGACAAAGCCTCGGTAGATTTTTTGTATGCGTCGCCCAAGCCGGATACCGACTCTGTTGCCGAGTTCATCTTTGTTACAAAATCCTGAGTTGCTACATTGATATCAACTGTAGAGCCCAATTGGTCAATTGTCTTATTAAGATTTGCCAAACCTTTACCCAGTTTCTCAAACATTCCGGGGGTGATTTCGGCCTTCTCAATCATTTCGTCGAATTTAGCTAAAGCAGAACCACTGCCGCTGGCATAAACAACTCCACCACCTGCAGGAGCTGCAGCCTGCGATCCGCCGCCTGTTTGCTGAACAGAAACACCGCCTGTGCTGCCAGATGAAGCTGGTTCAGTAACTCTGTCGAATTTACGACTCGGTTTTGCAGGCTCATCATCATCTACTTCCAAGCCTGCCAACTGCGGATATACCAATGTCCAATCCAATTCTTCTGCCAAAGGCTCAAATGCCGAGAAGAAGAAGATTAATGCCTCTGTCAAAAGTCCGACAATCAACATTATTGATGCGCCTGGATAGTGCTGGATTTTGAACAACGCACCAACAAGTACGATTGATGCACCCCATCCATACACATACTTCATAAAGTTTTTGTACCCCCTACTTTGGGTTAATTCGGCAATACTCATAATTTTATTCCTATTTAAATTAGTTACTTGTTTTTAGTTTTCTTATTAATAAACTTTTGATGATGCACCCGTTTCATCAGGTCCCATATAAGTTCTTACACAACGGAATCCGATATATGACTTGGCAGAGTCTTGATACTCATATGTTCTTGAACCATTCTGCAAATAATATGCGATGTCTTTCCATGAACCTCCGCGGACAACTTTTCTTTTCATTACCGGAAGATCGTCAGGCAGAGCATTGTATTTGTAGTCGGGGCTCAAGTCATGTGTGAATGTATAGCTACTCTCGTCAAAAGCCGAGCTTGTCCATTCTGCCACATTTCCTGCCATATCGTACAGACCAAAGTCGTTGGCCTCGTAGATGGCAACCTCAACGGTGTACATACCACCATCATCCAAGTAGTCACCACGCAAAGGCTTGAAATTCGCAAGGAAGCAACCTCTATCATTACGTGTGTAAGGGCCGCCCCAAGGATAAACTGCCAAATCGTTGCCGCCGCGGGCTGCATATTCCCACTCGCCTTCTATCGGCAACCTGTAATCTTGTTCAAATGTCTGGCCTACAGTTATCAAATAATTGTTTAACAATTGTGTTCTCCAAACGCAGAATGCTGTTGCCTGTTTCCATGTAACACCAACTACAGGATAATTGTCGTATGAAGGTGACCAGAAATACATTGAAGTCATAGGCTCATTGTAAGAATATGAGAAATCGCCTATCCAGCATAATGTATCGGGATATACATGAACCTTGTCGTGCATTATGAACGATGAACGGTCTTTGATTGGCACGCGTTTCCCTTCAAGATTATAAATCTCACCGTCATACTGACCAGTTTTATAGTTGTAGTGACGACGCGCTTCATTCTCAAATGTGAATTTTTGTGCTGCCTGATGATAATCAATCCAGAAATAGTCATAGACCAACTTACGCGTGTCAATATCGCGACGGCGGAAGAAGCGTTCGTGCTCAGGATAGTACAAATCTTCGAGAATGGTCTTTTCTTCTTCACCATACCAGTTTATAGGCTCTTCCCAGTTGATAAACGGTGGGTCAATCGGCTCACCATATTGGTCCTCCGAAATCAGGTATGCGTCAATCTGCTCGCCTAACAATCTGTAGGCCAGAGAGTCGCGTACCCAATAAACGAACTGACGGTACTCGTTGTTGGTTATTTCGGTCTCATCCATCCAAAATGCTGGTACCGAAACAGTTTTTGATTGTGCTGTGGTTGCCCAAGGCACATCTTGGTCGCTTGGTCCCATGCGGTAGCTTCCTTTTGGCACCAAAACCATTCCAAAAGGCGGCGCACTATAGTTAGCGTTTCTATTTTGAACGCCTATCAATTCGCCATTGCCTCCTGAGGAACAGCCTGAAATTATGAGCAATACAACACTCAAATAAGCTAACTTTTTCATATCCCAACTGTATTTGTTTTCACACTTTAAAAGTCAATAAAAAAAATAATAATATCAAAAAAATTAAAGGAATCGAACACTCTTATATTTTCGATTGTCCTTATCCTTGTCCAAACTAAATGAATATCCTATCATAAACTCAAACGATCCATGACTGTAATTTATTATACTACTTGTGGTCAAATCGTATGAAACAGCCACCTCAATACCCGATGGAAGCGATACTCCGGCAAGAAATGTTATCGCATCTATGGGCTTGTATGCCACTCCTCCATAGAATTTTTCGTTATAAGTCACTATTCCTGACAACGAGAAGGATGTTGTGGCAAAGTCTGTTGCAATAAATAAATTTGGTTTGATGGTGAACAAGGGGTTTGTCAACTGATATTCATAACCCGCGCCCATAAACAATTGTCTTGCACAATATGACGGCTTCACATCGCCTACTGATGTCGATGAATATTTGATTTGTGATTGCAGCAAATTGCGCATCGAACAACTCAAATAAACATTTTCGGAACTATAATAGAATCCAAGATTCATGTCAAAGAACATAGGCTTGTCTTCCGCGTTCTGAGGCACCCATGGATCGTTTGCCCCTCCGTCAGGGAAAACCCACGAGCCCTTGAACGACTGGTTTGTCATACTCAAGCCTGCGCCAAAACCAACTTCACCTTGCAACATTTGACGTCTATATGCATACGAAAAATTTAATCCAATGTTCTGAAAATTTCCAATTTCGTCATTTATAATCGTCAAACCTGCACCATTTCTTATGCCAAAGAGCTTAAACGGGGCGTCGATGCTGAAGGTCTGAGTCTGGGGTGCACCCTCAAAACCCATCCACTGGTTCCGCACCAGTCCCCTTGCCTCTATCTCATTGCCGTCACCCGCATAACCCGGGTTGTAGTACATGTAATTGAACATACTCAGGCTGGAAAAGTTCTCTGTTTGCCCGCTCACAACCGAAGCAAGTGTTACCAATACTATCGTCAATAGACGTCGACAATTCATATATTCATTCACTACTCTGTAGAATGGCGTTAAAAATAAATAAAAAATTTACAAACAATGCCGATGCTAACAATTTGCTGTTAATATTTACACAAACGCCACTTTTCATATGTTGTATCGCATAAAAACTTTTTTGATTCGCTCCGGTATTTCGTTATTAACCAATGCTATATAATCGGTTTTTGAACACGACGCCACCGCGCTTCCTGCTTTGTTTTTTTGTGGCAATTCTATCCAAAAACGGTTGTTTTTAGGGTTTTGATAGAAAACAAGGCTGATATTTGGGGCATCTAGATTGACAAAAATCTTCTTATAACCGTCAAAATTGCACGCCGGATAGTCGTTTTCGCGCTGCGACATACCATATATATAATGCCAAATTATCTGGGCGGTCAAGTGTGCCGAAATTTCCAACGGGGTATTCCGCGAGACGACGCCGAAAATGCCGAACGCCTTCGATCGGTCGCTTAAACCAGCAAAGTTGGCAAGTTGGCAGGCTTCTTCAGTATATAATCCATTGGGGCTGGGCTGGTGAGCCGCAGGCATGTCGGCCTGACGAACGGCTCCGGCGTCGAAAGAGACCATATCGCAGTCGCGAAAGACGGGTTCAAGGCAATTGATGTCGTTCCGCACGACTCCCAAACGGTACTTGTCGACTCCATACTCGTCGAGCAAGTCGGACTGACTCTGCGGTGTGAAATAGTTCTGGCTGCCAATCAAGTTGCTGTGCACACTACCAGTGTGAATCCGTAAAATGTCGAGCAGATAGGAACGTGAATTGGTGTTGGCGCTTTCGAGAATGTCGAAACACGAATCAATAATGCCGATTTCTATCTCACCGCAAGCTTTCCACATCCCCTCGACTATCGGTAGAGTCAAATCGTGCGAGCCACATATATATATAGGTATAACTCCGCTTTTGACGAGCGACTCGGTGAGATAACTGACCGCCGAATAGGTATCGGCCGGGCTATTGCCTAATTTTAGATTACCAAAATCGCTGATTTTCAAATTATTGAAACCGGACAATTGATAGAGCCAATAACGTACATTGTCGGCTTTGGCAATGTATGGCATTGGATAAGCGTTGCGTGTTTCGTCAACGCCAATGATTGCAACTTGCACGTCTATTGACTTTTGTAAGTCGGGCTCGGCGAAAAGTTGGCTGCCCAAAAACTCCTCCTGCGTGCTGAACTGCCTCAAGTTGTCGGGACGGGCGGTGTCGAGATACTGCGCTATGTCGCTATTGAGTATCATTTCGCTTTTTTGCTGACGCGCTTTTTGGCTGGTTTGTCAACACTGTTTTTAATAATTTCCTCACAATCAGCCTGCGACAACGTTTTTGCGTCGGTGCCTTTGGCTATGCGGTAGTTCTTGCCATCATAGGCGATGTAGGGCCCGTAGAATCCGTTAAGTACCTGAATCTGACCGTCTTTGCCTTCGAAAACGTTGATTACCTTGTTCTTCTCAGCCTCGCGCTTTTCGTTGATGAGTTCGATGGCGCGCTCGAGTGTAACGGTATAAGGGTCATCGACATTGCGCTTGAGCGAGTAGAACGAGCTATTGTGACGCACGTACGGACCAAAGCGGCCGATGGCAACAGTCACTTTTTTGCCCTCATACTCACCAAGTTCGCGCGGCAGTTTGAACAAGTCGAGCACCTCTTCGAGTGTGATGGTCTCGATGTGCTGGTCGCGGTGCAGCGATGCGAATTGCGGTTTTTCGTCGTTCTCGCCATCGCCAATCTGCGCCATTGGGCCGTAGCGGCCAATCTTGACAATCACAGGCTTGCCGCTTTCGGGATGAACGCCCAAAACACGTTCGCCATTCTTGCGCCCTGTAACCTCAAGAGCACGGTTTATAGTGTCGTGGAACGGATGGTAGAATTCATCTATCATTTTGTACCACACTATTTTACCTTCGGCAATATCATCGAATTCCTTCTCAACCTCAGCTGTGAAGTTGTAGTCCAAAATCGACGGGAAGCACTCAACCAGATAGTCGTTGACAATCATACCGATGTCGGTCGGGAAAAGTTTACCCTTCTCAACGCCGTAGTTCTCGGTCTTAGTCTCGGCCTTGATTTTATCCGACTTCAACGTCAGCACTTCATACTTACGCTCGGCTCCAGGGCGGTCCTCCTTAACCACATACTCGCGGTTCTGAATTGTGGAAATAGTTGGCGCATAAGTAGATGGACGGCCGATGCCCAACTCCTCAAGTTTGCGCACAAGTGTGGCCTCGGTGTATCGCGGCTGATGCTGCGAATAACGCTGGCTGGCCGTAATATTGTTATAATTAAGAGCTTGTCCGACAGACAGTTTCGGAAGAATTGTCTTTCCTTGCTCCTCGTCCTCGTCATCGGTCGATTCGATGTAAACCTTCAGGAATCCGTCGAATTTGATGACTTCGCCTTGAGCGACAAACTGATACTTCGAGTTCGAAATGTTCAAGTTGATGGTGGTGCGCTCCATTTCAGCGTCGGCCATAAGCGACGCGATGGTACGTTTCCAAATCAATTCGTAAAGCCGCTTCTCATTGGCGTTGCCTGTTATGGTCGACTTGTCGAGATATGTGGGACGGATGGCCTCGTGAGCCTCCTGCGCGCCCTTGGTCTGCGTTTTGTAATGGCGAACTTTCAGATATTCAGCGCCAAACTGCTCGGTTATCTCTTTCGATGCGGCGCTGATGGCGGCGTCGGACAAGTTGACCGAGTCGGTACGCATATAGGTGATTTTTCCTGCCTCATAAAGACGTTGCGCGAGCGACATTGTCTGCGAAACTGAGAATCCGAACTTGCGGCTGGCCTCCTGTTGCAACGTCGATGTTGTGAACGGCGGCGCTGGTGTGCGTTTGGCTGGTTTCTGGCTGATGTCGGCTACGCTGAAAGATGCTGATTTACAAGCGTCAAGAAATTTCTCGGTCTCCGACTTGCCAGCAAACTTATGGTTTAGTTCGGCCTTCAGGTCGGTTGCAAGTTTGAGCGTCGGGTGGTTGAACTGGCCCAAAACGCGGAACGACGATTCTGGCTTGAAATCGATGATTTCGCGCTCGCGCTCCACAATCAAGCGTACAGCTACCGACTGCACGCGGCCTGCCGATAGCGACGGTTTCACCTTCTTCCAAAGAACTGGCGACAACTCGAAACCTACCAAACGGTCGAGCACGCGACGCGCCTGCTGTGCGTTGACCAAATTAATGTCGATTCCGCGCGGATTGGCAATGGCATTCAAAATTGCAGTTTTGGTAATCTCATGAAAGACAATACGTTTTGTCGATTTATCCTTCAATCCTAACACTTCATAAAGATGCCAAGCAATAGCTTCTCCCTCGCGGTCCTCATCGGAAGCGAGCCAAACCGTTTCGGCATCTTTGGCGGCTTTCTTTAGGTCAGTGACAAGTTTTTTCTTGTCGGGTGAAATCTCGTACTCAGGTTTGTACTGATGCTCAATGTCGATGCCGAAGCCTTTTTTAGCCAAATCGCGGATGTGTCCGTAACTCGATGTGACCATATAATCTTTGCCCAAAAACTTCTCAATAGTCTTGGCTTTGGCCGGTGACTCGACAATTACAAGGTTCTTTTGCATTAGAAATCTCCTTATGGTTTGAAAATCGGCGCAAAGAAAAACAAAATTTTTTCAGTATTACTCGATAAAAGTTGAATTGGCAATTATTATTAGGCGTAAGTATATAATTTATAAGGAATAATGGTAAAAGCGAGTAACCACTCACACTCTTTTACTCCCCGTAAACCTTCTTGCAAACCTCTTTGTAAGCCTCAACGCCGAATCACTTGTCAATAAACCCTGCCGCTACATTACGCACAATCACGCGCAGCGGCAGCACTTAGGTCTTAAGCAAAATTGCTCATTGTCAGGCAGTAATCTAACAAAATGCTTCTCGTCCCCCCACACCAGCGAACAGCTCCATTAGCCGCGCCGATATGAGGTTAGCCAGTGCCCCCTTCTCCTACAGGCCCCTGTTTCATTCCGTTGTAGGCCGTCATTGTGTCCTTGAAACGCAAAACAATCTGCGTCGGATTTCGGCCTTAAGAATAACTTTTGTATGACCTTCTGCGATGGGTTTCATTGTCGTTTAATTGGTGAAATGTTTTATCGATTAATCAGACACCATAATATGACGTTCCTAAATATTTCCAATTAATTTTTAACTCCTAAATAGCCAACACCCATCACCTCCACTAATACTCCCCCCAATGCCTAATTCCCAGCCCCTCAATGCCAATCTTGCAAACCGACCAGATGTAGGCGCTTGCAAGGCGGGCGTTGGTGATGAGCGGGATGTTGTGGTCAACGGCGGCGCGACGGATTTTGTGACCGTTCTCCAACTCGCGCTGCGTGTGGTTTTTCGGAATATTGATAACTAAATCAATCTTTTGCGCCGCGATGCAGTCGAGCACGTTCGGCTTTTTCTCCGAGTCGGGCCAGTGAACAACCTCCGCCTCAATACCGTTGTCGGCCATAAACGCCGCCGTGCCGCTTGTGGCGTAGAGTTTGTAGCCCTTCTCCTTCAGCATTCGCGAAGCCTCCAGCAGTTCAACCTTCGACTTCGACGTTCCCGACGAGATGAGCACTCCCTTGTCGGGCGACGGAATGCGGTGCCCAACCGAGAGCATACTCTTCAGCAGCGCCTCGTGATAGTTGTCGCCAATGCAGGCCGCCTCGCCCGTCGAAGCCATATCCACGCCCAGAACAGGGTCGGCTTTGAGCAGACGCGCAAACGAGAATTGCGACGACTTAACTCCCACATAATCAATGTCAGCGAACGTTTTACCGTAAGGCTCAACCTCTTTGCCGAGCATAATTTCGGTGGCCATTCCGATGAAGTTGAATTTGGTGATTTTCGACACAAACGGGAAACTCCGCGACGCCCGCAGGTTGCACTCAATCACGCGCAGCGCGTTGTCTTTGGCCAAAAATTGGATATTGAACGGCCCCGAGATGTTCAGAGCCTGTGCTATCTGTTTGGAAATGTTTTTGATACGACGGACCGTCTCATAGTAGAGTTTCTGCGCGGGGAAGACCACCGTGGCGTCGCCCGAGTGGACACCAGCATACTCAATATGCTCGCTGATGGCGTAGCATTTGATGATGCCGTTTTGCGCAACTGCGTCAATTTCAACCTCTTTGGCGTGCTGCAGAAACTCCGTGACAACCACAGGATGTTCCTGACTCACCACCGCCGCGTTGTGCAGGGCGTTCTCCAGTTCGTCGCGGCTCGAAACCACGCGCATTGCCGCGCCCGACAGCACATACGACGGGCGGATGAGCACGGGCAGCCCCACCTCGTCAACAAAACTGTAGATGTCGTTGATGCTCGAAAGTTCCTTCCAGCGTGGTTGGTCGATGCCGAGCGAGTCGCACATTGCCGAAAATTTCTGACGGTCTTCGGCCATATCAATCGATTTTGCCGATGTTCCAAGAATATTAATTCCCTGACTGTCAAGCAGCAACGCAAGATTGTTCGGAATCTGCCCGCCAGTTGAGACGATGACGCCCTTCGGCTGTTCCAGACTGCAGATGTCGAGCACGCGCTCCAGCGTCAACTCGTCGAAGAACAGGCGGTCGCACACGTCGTAGTCGGTGCTGACGGTTTCGGGGTTGTAATTTATCATAATGGCGCGGTAGCCCATTTCCTGAATCTTCTTCACGGCCGCCACTCCGCACCAGTCGAACTCAACCGACGAGCCGATGCGGTAAGCGCCTGAACCCAAGACAATTACCGAGCGTCCGTCTTGCTCGAAACTGATGTCGTTCTCCGTGCCGTTGTAGGTCAGATACAAGTAGTTGGTCTGCGCAGGATATTCGCCCGCGAGCGTATCTATCTGTTTAACAACAGGTTTGATGCCAAGTTTCAATCGATATTCGCGCACTTCGATGCCCTTTGCGTGAGCGTCTATCTTATTGTCTTTCAATACAATTTTACCAATCTGATAATCGCTGTAGCCCATTTGCTTGGCCTCGCGCATAAGTTCGGCGCTTATCTCGCTGATTGAGTTGCATTTGGCCAGTTCGAGTTTCAGTCGGTGGATGTTCTCCAACCGAGCCAGAAACCACTTGTCGATTTTGGTCATATCGTGCAGACGCTCAACCGAATAGCCGCGGTCGAAGGCAATCTCGATGGCGGCCACGCGCTTGTCGGTTGGGTTGTTCAGTTCAAAATCAAGGTCGGGGATGCTGATGGTGTTGCCCACAAAGCCGTGCATTCCTTGTCCCACCATACGCAGGCCCTTCTGAATGGCCTCCTCAAAGGTGCGGCCGATTGACATAACCTCGCCCACCGACTTCATTGACGAGCCGATTAACTTGCTGACTCCCTCGAACTTACCAAGGTCCCAGCGCGGAATTTTGCACACAACATAGTCGAGCGCGGGCTCGAAGCAGGCCGAAGTAACTTTGGTGACGGCGTTCGGAATCTCGTCCAAACCGTAGCCCAGGCCCAGTTTGGCGGCCACGGCGGCCAGCGGATAACCCGTCGCCTTCGACGCCAGCGCCGACGAGCGGCTCAATCGGGCGTTCACCTCAATCACGCGGTAGTCGTCAGAATTCGGGTCGAGCGCGTACTGCACGTTGCACTCGCCCACAATGCCCACCTCGCGCACAATTTTTATGGCGATGCTGCGCAGAAGATGGTACTCGTGGTTGCTCAGCGTCTGCGAAGGCGCCACCACCACGCTCTCGCCCGTGTGGATGCCCAGCGGGTCGAAATTCTCCATATTGCAGACGGTGATGCAGTTGTCGTAGCGGTCGCGAACCACCTCATATTCAATCTCTTTCCAGCCTTTCAGCGATTTCTCGATAAGAATCTGCGGCGAGTATGAGAAGGCCGTCTGCGCAAGCCGCTCCAGTTCGGCGTCGTTTGAGCAGAAGCCCGAACCCAGGCCGCCCAGCGTGTAGGCGGCGCGCACAATCACAGGGTAACCGATTTCGCGCACAACGCTCATTGCCTCGTCTATCGAGTTGACAGCCACACTTTTAGCAGTCTTAACGCCGATTTTGTGCATCATTTCGGCAAACAGTTCACGGTCCTCAGTGTTGATGATGGCCTCGACGGGCGTGCCCAGAACCTTGACGTTATATTTCTCTAAAATTCCTGATTTATAAAGCGATACGCCGCAGTTCAGCGCCGTCTGACCGCCAAAGGCGAGCATAATGGCGTCGGGCCGTTCCTTTTGGATGACTTTCTCCACAAATTCGGGCGTAACAGGCAGATAGTAAATCAAATCGGCAATGCCTTCCGAAGTCTGCACCGTGGCAATGTTCGGATTGATTAGGATGGTGAATTTGCCCTCCTCGCGCAAGGCCTTGAGCGCCTGCGAGCCCGAGTAGTCGAACTCGCCCGACTCACCGATTTTCAGCGCGCCCGAACCCAGAACCAATATTCTCTTGCAATCTTCCATAACTATCTTATTTTCTATATTTTACCATATTGTTGAAAAACTCCGCAAAGAGCGGCTCTGTGTCCTCTGGTCCGCTCGATGCCTCGGGGTGGAACTGTGTGGAAAAGAACGGTTTAGAGCGATGGCGGATGCCCTCGTTGGTGCCGTCGTTCAGGTTGACGAACATTGGCTCCCAGTCGGCGGGCAGCGTCTCGCCGTCGATGGCAAATCCGTGGTTCTGCGACGTGATGAAGCATTGGTGCGTTCCAGGCACCTTAACGGGCTGATTATGACTGCGGTGGCCGTATTTCAACTTGTAAGTTTTCGCGCCAGCGGCAAGAGCAAGCAACTGATTGCCAAGGCATATGCCCATTATCGGTCGGTCTTGCTGTAAAGCCTTGCTAATGTGAGCGATAGTGGCCGTGCACTGCGCGGGGTCGCCAGGGCCGTTCGAGATGAAAAGGCCGTCGTAATCCTCAGCGGTGAAATCGTAGTCCCAAGGCACGCGCTTCACGGTAACGTCGTACTTCAAAAGGCAGCGCAGAATGTTGTTTTTCATTCCGCAATCAACCAGCAAAACTTTGTATCGTCCTGTACCATAGGTAGATACTTCTTTTGTGGAAACCTGCGCCACAAGGTTGTCCTTGTTGGGGTCGTAAAAGGGCACGTCGACGTTGTCGAAGATGATTTTGCCCGGCATTGAGCCCTGCTCGCGCAGTTTTTTGGTGAGCGCGCGCGTGTCGATGCCGCAGATGCCAGGCACCTGCCACTCCTTGAGCCATTGGCCAAGGCTTCGGCGCGAGTCCCAGTGGCTGTAACGTTCTGAATAGTCGGAAATTACGAGCGCCGAGCACTGTATGCGGTCCGATTCAAAAAACCTTGACACGCCGTTGACCGTCTCGTCGCCAGGCACGCCGTAGTTGCCAATCATTGGGTAGGTCGGGATGAGAATCTGTCCGCGGTACGACGGGTCGCTCAAACTTTCGGGGTAGCCCGTCATTGCCGTGTAGAAGACCAACTCGCCCGCCACCGACCGCTCGCAGCCGAACGAAAAGCCCTCATATTCAGAGCCGTCGGCCAGTTTCAAAATTGCCTTTTTCATTTTATCGCTTTCTGATTTCACTTTGCAAAATAACATTGTCAGCACGAATTTTAGGGTACGAGAAATTTGTATCTGTTCCCGAGCCCCACAATTTTCAGTTTTACACTTTATAATTTTTACCGCGCAAAAATCGACATTTTATTATGAATAGACGCAAAATATGCGCGTTTTGGTTTTGAATTACGTATTTCTATTACGAATTGGAAATTTACAAATGCCGATGACGCGGATTTTTCTCGCACAGACTACACTGTCCCGATAGGGATCGGGAACACAGATTTTCTATTCCTTATAGTATTAGCGAATCGCACATTTCTCGCTCCGACGAATATTTTTTTACCTTTTTTGGTAAATAGGGATGCGATTTTCTTCCAAAGTGGTACTCTCACGCAATCATCCACATAATAATCGGGGGCGCGCAGGCCCCTGCGTATTAGTTTCTCACTTGCATAATAGTTATTATCGTTGCCACAATAGATACGAGGTGCACCACGTATTTATAATATAACAACCCGTCCCATAATATATGGCTGTCGGATACCGCGAATTTTATCCACACATCCTGTTCATATCGACAGTTTTTTGGCATAGAATTTGCTCTCTCAACGGGCAAAACAATGCAAAACAGCGCGGAGCGTTTCTGTCGGCAATGCGCTAACTAACTATCAGTTCGGGAATTACGAGCACTAACAATATTTTGCGCCCTTTTTTCCGAATTCGATATTTAGTTTTACTTTTGCACGAATTTTTTAGGCTTGATATGGACTATATAATTCCAATCAACGATTTGAAAGAAGGCAAGCACCGATACGAGTTCGATGTTGCCGACAAGTTCTTTGAGTCATTCCCAGAGTCGGAGGTGAAAAAGTGCTCAATACACGTTGTTGTCGACCTTACAAAGCGCAGCACGGGCGTAGATGCGACTTTCAATCTGACTGGCAAGGTCACTGTAACTTGCGACCGCTGCCTCGACGAATTCGATATGCCAATTGAGCAATCGGGGCATCTGTACTTTGAGCAAGGCGACGAGCCAGGCGAGGTGTCGGACGAGTTGGTGGTAATTGCGCGCAACGAGACACATCTTGATTTGCGGCAGTACATCTATGAGTTCATCAGCCTTGCCATACCAGCACAGAAATACCATCCCGACGACGAGAACGGTCATTCTGGCTGCGACCCGGAAATGATAGAAAGACTTGACAAAATTATGGTAAACCAGTCCGACGGTCAGGCAACCGACCCACGCTGGGATAAATTGAAAGATTTGATTAACAATTAAATATTATCAAAAATGGCACATCCAAAACACAGACACTCTAAAGAAAGAGGTCGCAAGAGAAGAACTCACTACAAGGCAGTTGCACCAACCGTAGCTGTATGCTCAAACTGCGGTGCACCCGTTGAATATCACCACGTATGCCCTGAGTGCGGCTACTATCGTGGCAAATTGGCAATCGAAAAAACTGTTGCCTAACAAGCTGCCTTGACAGTGAGAATGAACCTTGATTAACAAAAATTGCTCAAAAAATGAGAATCGGAGTTGACATAATGGGAGGAGATTTTGCGCCCGAAGCAACCGTTTTAGGTGCGATTTTGGCGCAAAAAGAGCTTCCTGCTGATGTTAAGTTGGTGCTGTTCGGTCCGAAAGACAAAATCGAGGCCATCTGCCAGCGTGAGAATTTCGACGCAAGCGTGTTCGACATTGTTGACGCACAGGAGGTTATCGAGATGGGCGACCATCCCGCAAAGGCTTTCACAGCCAAACCGAACTCAAGCATCACCGTTGGTTTCGGCTATCTTCAGAAAAAACTGATAGACGGATTTGCGAGCGCCGGTAGCACCGGGGCAATGCTCGTTGGCGCAATGTACACAATCAAGGCCATTCCGGGAGTCATCCGGCCGTGCATCTCAAGTGAGATGCCGCAGTTCGAGGGCACCCCGACGCTACTGCTCGATGTGGGCCTGAATGCCGACTGCCGCCCCGACGTGCTCTACCAGTACGCACAAATCGGCTCTGTTTATGCTAAGCAGATGTACGGCATTGCCGACCCCAAAGTGGCTCTGCTCAACATCGGCGCCGAGCCGGCAAAGGGCAACCTTGTCACCAAGAGCACCTACGAGGCTATGGCCGACACCAAGGACTTCAACTTCATCGGCAACATTGAGGGCAACCAGCTGCTGGGCAACTGTCCCGCCGACGTGGTTGTAACCGACGGATTCACAGGCAATATTGTTCTGAAAGAGGCTGAGGGTCTTTACAAGATTATCCGCAAGAAAGGCCTTACCGACGACTTCTTCGAGAAGTTCAACTTCGAGAACACCGGCGCTGTTCCGGTGCTGGGAGTCAACGGCATTGTGCTAATCGGCCACGGCATCTCGAACGACAAGGCTATTAAGACAATGATTCTGCAAACCAAGAAAATGATTGAAGCCAAGGTTTCAGAAAAAATCTGCGAATTGTATAAGTAATGACAGAAAAGATTCGGGCAAAAATTTCCGGCATTGGAGCGTATGTGCCTGATTATGTGCTCACCAATGACGAATTGAGCCGAATGGTTGATACCAACGACGAGTGGATAACCACCCGCGTGGGCATCAAGGAACGGCATATTCTCAAAATTGAAGGCGAAGGCTCGTCGTATATGGGCGAACGTGCTGTGCGCCAGCTGTTTGAAAAAACAGGCACCAATCCCGACGAGATTGATTTGGTGCTTTGCGCGACGGTTACACCCGATATGCCTTTCCCGGCAACGGCAAGCATCATCGCCGACAAGGTGGGCATCAAAAACGCCATGCACTTCGACATCAACGCGGGCTGCTCGGGCTTCATCTACACGCTTATCACAGCCAAAATGTACGTTGAGTCGGGGCAGTTCAAGAAAGTGCTGCTGGTGACGGCAGAAAAGATGTCGTCAATCGTCGATTACACCGACCGCTCAACCTGTCCGCTCTTTGGCGACGGCGCTGCCGCAATGCTCATCGAGCCATCGGACGATGGAACGGGCGTCATCGATTTCATTGCGCAAAGCGACGGTGTTGGCCGCAACTATTTGTATATGAAGGCTGGCGGCTCGTGCCATCCGGCATCGGCCGAGACAGTTGCCAACCGCGAGCATTTTGTTTATCAGGAAGGCCGCACAGTGTTCAAATACGCTGTGACGCATATGGCCGAAGCGTCGGTTGATGTTATGAAACGCAACGGCATCACAGCCGATACTCTGGCGTGGCTAGTTCCGCATCAGGCCAACTTGCGAATCATCGACGCTGTGGCGCGCCAGATGGACCTTTCGCCCGAAAAGGTGATGATAAACATCCAAAAGTACGGCAACACCACATCGGCCACCATCCCATTGTGCCTGCACGAGTGGGAAAACCGTCTGCACAAGGGCGACAACCTGATTCTGTCATCGTTCGGCGCAGGTTTCACTTGGGGCGCGATCTACCTGAAGTGGGGGTACGACGGAAAATAGATTCTGCTGACAAACCATACTACAGCGCACCGTTGTTTTTCAGCGGTGCGTTTTTTTTGCCATTTCGGGCGGATTTCCGCATAAAAAACTATCTTTGGGCACTTTTGAAAACATCAACTTAAACTGACTATGGCAAAAGAAACTGAATCACTGCGCGACCAAATTAATATCATTGGCGGCGGAACAACCATCAAAGGCGACATCGACTGCAACGGTGATATGCGCATCGACGGTAAGGTGACGGGCAACCTTAAAATATCGGGCAAGATTGTAATTGGCCCGACTGGCGACATCAACGGCCAGATTACCTGCAAGAATTCTGAAATCGAAGGCAAGGTTGAAGGCAAAATTTTTGTTGCCGAATTGCTGGTGCTGAAGAGCACGGCGGCTATTCTGGGCGACATTTCGACAACGAAGCTGGCCATTGAGCCGGGTGCTACCTTCACGGGCAACTGCAAGATGGACGGCAGCAAAGCACCGCAAGCCCATGTCGAGCAAAAATGATAATCTGAAAAACGTTAACAATTATGCCAAGTATTCGGGCGTTGCGTTCGAAATGCTTGGCATTATTCTTTTAGGTGTGTGGGGAGGCTTCAAACTCGACGCCATTCTTGACACTAAACCCCTGCTGACGGTGTTACTGTCGCTTGGATCGGTGGCCGGCGCCATGTACTTGATTTTTATGAAAACTAAAGAAAAATAAGGCCATCTTTCGACGCGAACCTTCCCGGGCCTATACCGACTCACTCATGTTTTGGCACAATCGTTCAAAACAACTTCTACTCACAAACATATTTCTCAATGAGCGCTTTCAGTTCGCTGAGGTTACGAGCCACAGGAAACTGCGGATAGTCGCGTACCACGTTATCAGGCGGGCAGTAAAGAATGCCCACATCGGCCGATTCTACCATCGGAATGTCGTTATACGAATCACCGAAGGCGAGCACTTTGTATTTAAGGCTCTGGAATGCCTCAACAGTGCGGCGTTTGGGGTCAGGTTGGCGTAGTTTGTAGTCAACAACACGACCAGTGGCGTCAATTTCAAGTGAGTGGCAGAGCAAAAATGGGTTTTCAAGTTGTTCCATCAGCGGTTTGGCAAATTCAACAAAAGTGTCGGACACAATTGCAAACCGTGTGACGCGACGCAGCCAACGAGTAAACTCGAGAGCACCCTCGAGTGGTTTCATTGTAGCAATAACACCTTGAATATCTTGTATTTTCAAATTATGTTCATCGAGGATTTTCAACCGATAGCGCATCAACTCATCGTAATCCTTAATATCGCGAGTCGTGAGTTTCAGTGCGTCGATGCCGGTTTTTTTTGCGAAATTTATCCAAACCTCTGGCACAAAAACGCCCTCCAAATCAGCGCATACAATCCACATAATCAATATGTTATAAATCGGTTCTACTTAAAAATTGACATTCACAAATGTATGTTTTTTTTATTCAAAACCTTATTGTGAGAAAAATCAAGAGAAAGAAGGAATTAATTACTATATATCACATTCAAAGCTGCTGTTATTCAACCGACATGCCATCATTGTTAATATTATGTTGTTAAAAACCATAGCAGCCACCAAGGTCATACACTGCAAACGGCTACTTTTAACGCCCAATAAAACCATACCACTATGAGCGAAGAACAACCTAAAGTCAGGTATTCCGATGAGGAGCTGGCTGAATTTAAGCAGATAATACTCGAGAAGCTTGCAAAAGCTCAAGAGGAGTATGACATTTTGTGTCAAACGCTTTCGCATTCTGACGGAAATGACACCCTTGACACATCGCCTACATTTAAGGTGCTTGAAGAGGGCGCAAGCGTGCTCTCGCGTGAGGAAACCGGACGTCTTGCCCAACATCAGGAGAAATTCATCCAACACTTGAAAGCTGCACTTATCCGCATTGAAAATAAGACTTACGGCATATGCCGCGAGACGGGCCAACTCATTCCGAAAGAGCGCTTGCGAGCTGTTCCGCACGCGACGCTGAGCGTTGAGGCAAAAAACAACAGCAGTAAGAAATAGATTTACAGACGAAGCGAACTACGGCCACATTGGCTTTTGCGCCAAGCATCAGCTTTTGTGGCCTTTTTCAGAATAGAACGACAAATGAGCAGAGGAAAATTTGCCATCATACTGATTGCCGCGGTTCTAATAATCGACCAAACTCTGAAAATCTGGGTGAAAACCCATATGGCTATTGGCGAGGAAATCCATATTGCCGGCAATTGGTTCATCATCCACTTTACCGAGAACAATGGCATGGCTTTCGGCATTGAGCTATTCGGCCGTGCAGGCAAATATCTGCTAAGTCTCTTCCGCATTGCAGCGGTGGGACTAATTGGCTACTACCTTTTTAAGCTCACAAAACGCGATATATCAATTGGTTATTTTATTTGCGTAACATTAATATTGGCTGGAGCTGCAGGCAATATCATCGATTGCGCACTCTACGGCTTGATTTTCGACCAAAGTTGGAACAACATAGCTTCGTTTGTACCCTTTGGCTCAGGTTATTCAAGTTTCTTACAAGGGAGAGTTGTTGACATGCTTTATTTTCCTATCATTCAAGGACATTGGCCGGCATGGTCTCCTATCAACCCCACCGAGGAGTTCATCTTCTTCAGACCAGTTTTCAATCTGGCAGATTCCGCCATCACTTGCGGAATGATTTGGATACTTCTTTTTGAACGGAAAAATCTGCAATCAGAACTTGAACGGAAATGATGAATTGGAAACAGCTGCTATCGACACGCCGCTACGGCAAAGACGCGAACACGAAGGATGTTGACCTCGAAATCATCCGTACAAATTTCCAGCGCGATTATGATCGTCTGATTTTCAGTTCGGCTTTCCGGCGATTACAGAACAAAACCCAAGTTTTTCCGCTTCCAGGAAGTGTTTTTGTACATAACCGACTGACTCACAGCCTTGAAGTGGCTAGCATTGGCCGCTCGTTGGGCAACATTGTGGCACGGCGCATTGAGTCGGAGGTGGAGCCAGACATTCGTCCGCTTATTGGTGAACTAGGCACTATTGTGTCGGTGGCCGGTCTGGCACACGATTTGGGCAACCCACCGTTCGGCCATTCGGGTGAAAGCGCCATATCGAATTTTTTTGAGAATGGTGACGGCAAAAGCCTCAAATCAGAAGTGACTGAAGCCGAATGGGCCGATCTGACCAATTTTGAAGGTAACGCCAATCTGTTGAGACTGATTACCCATCAATTCAAAGGACGAAGATCTGGCGGGATGTCGCTTACCTACGCCAGCATGGCTGCCATGATTAAATATCCGTTCGCATCGACCGAACGCACACGCAAAGGCAAATACGGCTATTTTCAAACTGAGAGCGAGGCATTCCATACAATTACTGAGGAGACCGGACTCGCCTGTCTCGACACTAAACGCGGCATTTACGCCCGCAGCCCACTTGCCTACCTAATGGAGGCCGCAGACGACATTGCCTATATGATTATGGATATTGAGGACGCTCACAGGCTGGGTATACTATCGTTCGACGAGACTCGCGAACGTCTCTCAAGTTTCTTCGATGGCGAAAACTTGAAAATTTTCAAAAAGAAACTTGATGATGTCAAAGGCATCGTAACTGACAGCAACGAGTTGGTAGCATTCTTGAGGGCAATGTCGATAAACCATCTCACCACACGCACATCAGAAGTGTTCCTAAACCACTGCGACGATATTATGAATGGCTCTTTCTGTGGCTCACTTGTAAAGAATCTGCCAGAAAAAATAGAGACTGAATACGAGGAGAGCAGTGACATGTCGGTCCGCAAAATATACAACAACCGATCAGTGGTAAAAGTAGAGATAACTGGCTACAACGTATTGAAAACGCTTGTTGAGGAATTTCTGCAAGCCGCATTGGAGCCAAACACCAACTACTCACGAAAGCTCTTACAACTCATTCCTGAACAATACAAAACTGACACCAACACTACATATGGAAAATGCCGCGCCATTCTCGATTTCGTCTCTGGCATGACTGACCTTTACGCAATGGACCTCTACAAGCTCATCAGGGGCGACAATGCGTTGGTGATTTAGAAGAAGATAAAAAGTTGAGAGATTTGAAATCAAAGATTCCAAATCTCTCAGAAACTTTTATTAATGAGAGCATTTTCTTACCTATTAAACATAACCTTCTCATTATTAAACATTTTTGTCAGCACCAAAACGGCACATACCGTGTAGGCGATGTTCGCACCGACGGTGACAACAGCGTTCAGCAATGCCAATTCGTGCTGCAGCAGGGCCGTCATTGCTAGCGTTGAGTTGTAGAACGGAATCAGATAGACGGCAGTGTTGGTGGAAATGTCGCTGCTAAGCATTGAAATAATGCCAAGGAACACCATTACAAGCATTAGCGGCATACAGAGCGACGCGGCGTTTTTCACGTCTTTGGCCAATGTCGACAGGATGCTCACAATTGCCGCCATAATCAGCACCGTGCTGATAATTATGGCAAACAGAACGATGTAATCGCTGGTGCCGTAGTTGAACGATACGGCGCCGCCCATTCCGCCAATCATATTGGGCAGCGACAGCACAATGCCAATGAAACTCGAAATGGCGCTCAGCAGCGATATTCCGCTGATTGCCACTATCTTGCCGAAAGCCAACTCGCTGCGGTGCATTGGGGTGACAAGCAATGTGGCAATGGTTCCGCGTTCTTTCTCGCCCGCAATCGAATTCTGCGCTGTCGCCATTACACCGCTGAAAAGCATAATCAGAATCAGCATTGGCAGCAGACGGCCCAAAATCTGTCCGCTCACCTGCTCGTCGTTGGCCTGGTTGAAACGCACGTCGGGGCTGTCGGCGCGGTTGATGTCGAAGCGGTTGCCTATCGACTCTTCGTATTTGCCGAGCACACCGCAGATTACCGAATAGATGCGCTGCGTGGCTTCGTTGGTCGAGTTGTAGTAAATCTCGATGTTTGGTGCAGGCGTGCTGTCGGCAGTTGTGTAAACGCTCACACGCTCGTCGAATTGTGACGGGAAACGCACAAGTACCGTGTTGATATTCTTGTCTTTAAGTGCGTCGATTTCGGCTTGACCGAAAGCACTTTGGTTAAGCGTGACGTTGCCGCTCAACGCATTGAACGACTGCGCGACGCTCTGCGGCAGATTGTCAACCTGGACGGTAACACTCTCTTCGCGGTTCTGCTGCGTCAATTTGTCGGCACTCGAGCCCATAAAACTGTAAATGAAATAGATGAGCAGGCCTGGCAGGATGATTGTGGTGAACATAAGTTGACGGTCGCGGAAGACGCGGTCAAACTCTTTCTTTATGATTGTCAATACGTTACTTTTCATTCTTCGTTCCCTTTCACTTCTTTATAGAGTTCAAAAAAGCGGTCTTCGAGTTGCAGACCGTTGCACACTTCGTTGAGCGAGCCGCAGGCCACCATTCGGCCGTCGATAATCACGCCCACGCGGTCGCACAGGCGCTCGACAAGGCTGAAAATGTGGGTGCTCAGGATTATCGTCTTGCCTTTGGCGCGCAGTTCCTGAAGGAAATCGGTGACGGTGCGCGCCGTGAGCACGTCGAGTCCGTTGGTGGGCTCGTCGAAGATGATGATGTCGGGGTCGTGCACGAGCGAGATGACTATCGACACCTTCTGTTTCATCCCTGTCGAAAGGTTGGCCACCTTCACTTCGGCAAAGCGGTCGATGCCGAAACGGCTGAACAACTGCTCTTTACGTTCTCTGGCCACTTCGGGGCTGACGCCGTGCAACTGGCTGAAAAAGTCGAACAGATAGTTCGGCGTGAAGAAGTCTTCGAGTTTGAGTTCCGATGTCAGGAACGCGATTTTCGAGCGCACCTTTTCGGGTTCGTCAACCACGCTGACGCCGTCGAAAAAGGCGTTGCCGCTGTCGGGGCGGATGAGCGTCGAGAGAATGCGCAGCGTGGTGGTCTTGCCCGCGCCGTTGGGGCCGAGCAGGCCGAAAATCTCGCCGCGCCGAGCGGTGAACGAAAGGTCGCTGACCGCCGTTTTCTGCTTCGTGCCCTCAATTTTCTGCTGCTTGAGCGAGAGTTTGAAGGTCTTGCAGAGATTGTTAACTGTTAGTAAATCAGACATTTTGCTTAAAGTTTTGAGTTTTAAGTTTTTGAAGTTTTAAGTTTTTTCCGAAGGTAGTAGTTTGGTTTAAAGTTTAACGAGTTGAACAGGTTTAAAGTGATTTTAACGTGTAAATATCACAGGTTAATATCTTTTTCAAGCAAAATCACTTTCTGTAGTTAATTTTCCCTCACAAACCGCCTTCAATCGGCTGCTGTCGAACGCCTCGCGGATATTCCAGCCGAATTTCTTGCGGAAAATGAAGTAGAGAGCCACAGATATTAGAATTTCTAAAGCAGGAATAAGCAACAATGTGTCCGATGCGAAATCTTTTGTGACTGTGAAGAGCGGCGAAGAGCCATACTCGTTGCCCTCAACGGCAAACAACGTGAACCCCGTAAAATTGTGGGCAAAATGCATTCCCCACGAGAATTCGATTCCATCGTTTAAAATTGTGAAAAATCCAAACATTAGACTGCCTGTCAGATAGACAACCATTGCGCGTATGAATCCGAAGTCGGAAACCTCATTGTTGTTGCAGTGCAACAGAGCGAAGATAAGCGTCACAATCACCAGCGCCCAGATTTTGCTTTTGGTGCAGAGCCCGAAGCCAGGCAGTAGGTAGCCGCGCATTATCAGTTCCTCGCAGCCCGTTTGGAAAGGCGCAAAAATCAGTGCCAGCAAAAGGCCGACAAGGAATTTCGTGGCGCTGAAATGGAAGGTGAAAGCATCGGGGCTGACAATGGCCAACAGCGTCCAAAAGATTAAAAGACAAACGAAATAGACGCCTGCCGCGCCAAAGAAACGGTCGGCGCGGAATCGACGGTCGCCCGAAATCATCGTCATCGGCTCGCGCTTGTGGAACGGCTTGAACAGAAGCCACATCAGGCCAACCCAGAACACGAATGTAAGCATCAAAACCAAGAATCCCGTTTGGGAATTCAAATTGATAAGACCCGCCAACTGTTCAGGGCTGAAATTGCCTTCACTCATTTTTTTCACAACCAATCCCACTATATAAATGATAGACGGAATTTGCGCCGCAATGAAAGCGATTGCCATCACTGCCACATACCGCAGCCAGTGGTTTTTGCCCTCACGGGCGTTTTCAAAAAAGTTCATAATCTAAAGTTTAAAGTTTAACAAGTTTGAAGTTTAGACGTAGGGACGTGGCGTGCCGCGTCCCTACTGTATTTAATTTAAATAAAATCATAAATCACCAACACCTTAAATCACAATTCATTCCCCTTCACCGCAATCGCAGGGCAGACGGGCACTTTCTTTATCTCGCCGTTAATCAGCCCTTTGCGGAAATAGCCGCTTTTCATACTTGCGTCGAGCATAAGCGTGCCTTCGCCTTCGCTGTCCACCATTGACACGCTTAAATAGTACTCTGTGCCGCGTTTCAGCCATAGAATGTCGGTCGGCTCAACATTGAGCGTGAAGTCTTTATTTGATTGTTGCACAGTCTGATAAATCGGTTTCTGAAGAACGTTGACAAGTTGGCTGTCGCGTCTCTCGTATAGGTTGAAACTCAACTTGCACTCTTTGTAAGTACATTTTTTAATGTCTAATAGTATGTTGCTGATAATGTAATCTTTATCGGGAGTGAACATTGGTCCGCCCTCGGGGCCGTCGGGGGTGCCGCGCCCCGTGAGCACGCAACTGCCTGGCATTGGCATTCCGCGGCCCACAATGGTTTTGGGCTTGCTCTGCTTTCCAACCGTAACTTCGGGCAGCACTATCATTTTGTCTTTCAAAACGATAGTCAGTTCGTTGCCTGCCGAATATGTTTCAAATGGAATTTCTGTCGGCAGATACGATACGTGGCTGAAAACTAACGTGTTAGTGCGTCCTGCGGGGATTTTCAGCGAGAAATGCCCGTCGCCGTCCGAAATGGTGCCCACGCTGTCGCGATTGAACCCGATGCTGACATATTCAACCTTTTCGCCGCGCTCGTTCAGAATGTTGCCACTGACTGTGGTTTGCCCAAAACCGATTATCGGCATTGCGGCGAATATCATTATTAATGGTAATAGTTTCATTGTTAAAAGTTTTATTGTTTCTAACCGATTTAATCCGATTTTAACCGATAACATATTGTATTTCAGATTTATGTGAACGGGATAAATCGCGTCACTACATTATAATTCCTAAATATTCTACTCTTTCTTCAAAAAATCAAATTGTCCGCCGTTCTGCTTGAGTGTCAGTTTTTTATCCGCAAGGTTAAATATGATGACAATGCCTGCAGACTTGAACTCGAAATCGGTTTCCGATGTTGCGGTGAGCGGAAAGGCTGGCTGTCCCGTGGCCTGGCCTTGCAGCCGCGTGCCGTCTGACGTGATTTTCAAGTCCATTCCCAACTGCGCCGACGAGTAGGTCCCGACATATGCCGCCAACTGCTCACTGGTTAGCGCAACCGATTGTGTTTCAGTCTGATTATCGGCGTTAGCCGATTTTCTCACAAACTCAAATGTCTGCCCCATTTGCTTGAGTGTGATTTTGTTGCGGTCGGGTGCGACAGTAATGACAACGCCCACACCTGCATTCTCGAATTGGTCAGCCGAAAGGGCGTCGAGCGGAAAAGACTGCTGCCCCGCCGCCTGTGCGCACAGCCGATTGCCTGCCACCGTCACCGTCACTTCCATTCCAAGCGCCTCGCAACGGAAAACGCCCGTGTACTGCGCAAGTTGCTCGGCCGAAAGTTCGACGTATTTCGAGAAATCGGGCATTTCAATGTCCTTCCCGTCCACAGCGTCGAGAATGGCCAAGGTGATTTTGTTAAGGTCGATGTCGGTGCCGTTTGAGCAGATGGAGATTGTCAGGTTGTCGAAAACCTCAAGTTGCGACCTGAAGCCGTCGATGGCGCCCGAGTGGCCGTAGCCCGAATGGCCGTTGTGCGAGAACGTGAACAGGCCGCGGCCGATGCCCTCGTTCAGTTCTTTCATTTGCTCGCGCAGATTGTCGCCGAAGATGCCGTCGAACAGCGCCTTGCCGAATTTCGCAAGGTCGGCGGGTGTCGATGCCATTGCGCCCGCGCCCAATGCCACCGACGCGTCGGTTTCGGGCTGAACCTGCCAATGGTCAAGCAGCGCGTATGAGCGTGCGTCGCCGCGCTGCGGATTTACGGCCTCGCTGAAACGTGTGTGCCGCAAGTCCAACGGCTTGACAATCAGTTCGTCAACAACCTCGGCATACGACTTTCCGTAAACGTCTTCCAAGATGTAGCCGAGCAGATTGTAGCCCGTGTTGCAGTAGCGGAAAGTGCTGTCGGGCGCGGAATTGGTGCCTGCGGCGGCCACGCGCTCAAGAATCTGCTGGCGCGTCTGCGGTGTCAAATAATAGGTCAGATACTCATACGGCTTGTCGTTGACAATATCCACCAAGCCGCTGCGGTGATAAAGCAGATGGTTGATGGTAATCTGCTCTGCATTAGGAATTTGTGCGTCGGGGAAATACTTGGCGATGTTGTCGTTGAGCGACAGGCGGCCCTCGTTGGCGGCCTTCAGCACCATAACCGCTGTAAACGGCTTCGAGATTGACCCGATGCGGAACTGCGTCTCGGCCGTGCAGGGAATCTGGTTCTCAACGTCGGCCCAACCCAACGAGCGCTGATAGATGGTCTGCCCGTCGCGCTGCACCACCACCGAGCCCATAAAATGCCCGTCGAGAGTGCTGAAATAAGCGTCGAGTTTCTGGTCGGTTGTCTGCTGGCTGCAAGCGGTGCAGACGGCGGCGCAACATAATGCGGCGAAGGTTTTTGCTAATGATTTCATATCTATTTGTTTTTTAATTGTTAAACTGTTCGTTTCAAAATCGCAAGCCAAAAGTAAATGCCGCCCGCCGATGTTGCAAATAATTGTTCGGCACGTGTTGCGGATGTTTTTAGTGATAAACACCAAATTATCAGTATGTTATAAGGAAACCATCGGGTTTTGGCGCAATAAAATCTTAACAGCGCACCAAAATAGTGCGTGTTGATAATCAAGAAGATAGCATCTTTTGAATCAATTCATTTTGTTGTCCGCGCAAGAGTGGGCTTTGAAAATTCTTGATTCATATCATTTATTGAAAGTGCCTGAACTTAAATGAATTATGGCGGCAAAATCAGGCAAATCGCTATTCGTGTGTGAGTTTTTGAATATCTGAAAACAAACTCTTCTTGTATGTTTTACAAAAAAAAGGCTGCCCAAAAACCACTTGGACAGCCTCGTTCAGATTATCGCACTTATTGTCAAATGCCTTTCAGCACTGCTCTGACAGAGCCTTTGTCGGCAATAAGTTTTGCGAAGTAGCCGCATACCTTATTGGCAAGTCCTGCCTCAAACAAATCGACGCCGAAAATCTCTTTACGGTGCATAAGCGGCTCAACCGCCTTGCAAGCCGCAGCAGCGTCTCCGCCAATCTTGACATCGGCGACGTATTTTCTCACATCGTCCAAAAGCGGGTCGGGGCTTAGCTCAAATGCGTTTCCGTTATCGTCGATTGCCATAAGGTAGCGCATCCACAAAGCGAAAACAGCGGGGATAACCTCCAAATTGGCCACGTTCAAATCGTTGCGTGAGAGATAGCCTTTAATTGTTTCGCCAAAGCGTATGCTCAGTTTTTGCGATGTGTCGCAAGCAATGCGCTGCGGTGTGTCAGGCATAAACGGATTCGGAATGCGGATGTCAACAACTTCGTCGATAAAGTTGCGCGGTTTGATGATGCCTGGGTCGACAACAACAGGCAGGCCTTCCTCATATCCCAAACGTTTGACAAGACGCAGCAAATCAGGGTCTTTCATTTCGTCGGCAATAAGTGTGTAGCCAAGCAGGCAGCCGCTCACGGCAAGGAATGTGTGAAGCGGGTTCAGACAGGTGCACACTTTCATTTTCTCCACCTTGTCCACCGTCTCGCGATTGGTAAAATACAATCCCGCTTTTTCAAGTTCGGGACGGCCGTTGGGGAAATTATCCTCAAGAACCAGATACTGGCACTCTTCGGCGTTGACAAAAGGCGCCACGTAGGTTTTCTTGCTTGTGATGACAGGCTCAAGCTGTTCAATTCCGTCGTCGGCAAGAATCCTCTCAATTTTGGCGTCGGGGCGCGGGGTGATTTTGTCAATCATTGTCCAGGGGAACGACACCTTGTTCGCGTTATTCACATAATCAAGGAATCCCTTTTTGCAAACACCGCGTTTCTCCCACTCTTTAGCAAACTCATTGACAGCGGCATACAGTTTGTCGCCGTTGTGCGAGCAGTTGTCCATACTTACCATTGCAATCGGAAGTTCGCCGTTGGCATAACGCTCATAAAGCAATGTGACAACCTTTCCGATGTAAGATTTTGGAAGGACGGGTCCTTCGGCAAAATCGCTTTCAACACCAGGCATAAACACGCCAGCCGCATTTTTCAGCAGATAGCCTTTTTCTGTAATGGTGAATGTGACCATTTGAAGCGAAGGATTTCGGAAAATCTCAATCAGCCGCGACCAATCGTTGGCATTGGAACTGTCGGCCGTCAGCGACTCCATAATTGAGCCGACCACAGTTTTTTCGACATTTCCGCTCGATTTGAGTGTTACAAGCGCACCGATGTTGTCGTGGGGACGGTACATTTTCTCGATAATCTCGTAGTCGTAGCCCTCAGCGACCACAAGACCACGGTTTATCACACCCTTGTTTAAAAGTTCCTGCACCACATTGGCCTGAAAAGCACGAAAAATGTTTCCGGCACCGAAGTGAATCCAAAACGGCTCTTTTTTAGTTGCAGCCTCAACTTTTTCCCGATCGAATTGTGGAAGTGAGTAGCCTTTTGCTTCCCACTCCGCTTTGTTTTGTAATCCTTGTTTAGTCAGTTTCATCTTTTAAACATTTTATATGACTGAATTAATGTTGATGCCGTTATATGTCAGATTGCCAACATTTTAAAACCGCAGTTGTTTTTGCTGGCAAACAAATGATATGCAAGGCAAAAGAAAGAATTTTTTGATAAAAAAATCAAAGTAAGTATGCCTAAAAAAGAGTTTGCGCGCGCGTTACCTATAATTGTCAAACGAAAAGGCCGCCCAAAAACTTTTTGGACAGCCTCTTTCTTAAAGTTCTGAAGGTTTAGTCGCTTCGCTGTTTAGATAACTAACTATTCTAAAATTCAATCCTTCAATCCTTAATTAAGTCTGCTCTTCTCAGCATTTCCTGCGCCTGTGCCTTTATACTTGCTCTTGGCGGGGTTGAAGTTGTACTTCACGCTCAACGTAAAGCGGCGGCGGTCGTAGGTGTTTGTCTGCTCAAGATAGCCCGACTGCTTGTAGAGTTTGACTTTGTTGTCGCCCTTCTCAAAGATGTCGCGGATTCCCGCCTCAATATCCAAAGCCTTGTTGAAGAACGATTTATGAACGTAGAAGTTGACGTCGAGAGTGCGGTTGCGCAACTCAACCAAATCCTGACAGCCGCCTTTGCCAAGGAACTGCGAGTTCAACTCAAACAGCCAACCGCTCTTCAGTTCAACCGAGTTGTTGAACACAAATCCTTGAATCGGCTTGTTGCACGACACCATTCGGCCTTCCGACTCAATGTCGTCAATCCATTGTTTCATAACGAAATAGGCGATTGTCGGCTTGTAGATGCCCAATGGCAGTTGGGTGGCAACCTGCAGGTTCAGCGTCGGTTTGTCAAGGTTTATCCAATGCAGAACTTCCGACTCTGGATATTCCTCATTCACAACCTGATACTGAATGTAGTGGTTTTTGTTGTGAGTGTAGATGGCCTTCAACTGAAGCACCACAAGCGTTGCCGTCAGTTCGGCCGAGCGGATGATGGTCGGCTTCAGCGTGGGGTTGCCCTTTTGCTGCAGGTAGCGGCTCGCGTAGGTCACGTTGTTGCTCATACTGAAGTACGACGGGCGCGAAATCTTCTCATTATAAGCGAATTGCAACTGAATGTATTTGCCGAATTGTCCGCTGAACGACACCGACGGGAACAGTTCGCTATAGACCGTCGAAGCCTCGCTGTCAAGTTGGCCGTTGTTGTAGAAGTCAAGGTTCAGATGCTCGTAGCGCAGGCCCGCCGTAAGGCTGTATTTCTGGGCGAAAGTGCGCTTGTACTCGGCGAATCCCGCAATGGCCTTCTGCCGTGCTTCGCTGCTCACCGACGGCACAAACTCTTCAAGGTTGCTCGAAGTCTCGTCGGTGCGGTTGGTGAAGGTGGCCTCGGCGCCAACGTCGATGCGGCCGCCCATAAGTTCGTGTCCTACAACAAGTTTCTGGGCCGCCAACTTGTTCAGCACGCTGTTTGTTGTCACAATGTTGCGGTCGTCGTAGTTGTCGCTCTCTTCGGGTGTAACACCCTCTTTATCAGTCGGATTGTAAACAAAATCGGCATTAAAATCGATTGTGAAGTCGCCAATCGCGCCGTTGAAATAGGCGTTCAGGTCGTTTTCAAAATCGTGGGTGCGGCGCTCTTCGGTCTGCGTCAGAATGTGGTCGAAAAATTCGCCGTCGCGCATAACGTCGAGCGTGTTTCGGGCGTTGGTTTTCTCATTCATAACGGTTTTGTGGGTGAACTGCGCGCCCACCGAGTTGCGCTCGTCAATCTGGTAGTTGAGCCCGAAGGTGGTCGGCACATACTGGTTTTTCTGCGTGCCCTTAATCGAGTTGTTGGTTTCCCAACGGTGGTCGGAATTGTTAAGGGTGTAGATGTCCATTCGATTGCCCGTCTTCTGGTTGATGTCGGCGCGGAAGTTGGCGAACAGGTCGAACCCGTTTTTGCGATAGTTGAAGTTGGCCTTTTCCTGGTAGCAGCGGGTGTAGTCGCGGAAGCCCTGGCCGAAACTCGACTCAAGCGAGAAGCCGAAGCCTTCGCCCGTGGGCGCGATGGTTGTGATGCGCACCACCGATGTCACTGAAGCGTCGTAGCGCGCTCCTGGCGACGATATAACTTCCACATTCTTAATATTTTCAGGCGACAGCGTTTCCAACTCGTTCCAATCGCGCACCTTGCGGTTGTTGATGTAAATTTCGGGCTGTCCGCGGCCGATGACTTCAAGATTTCCGTTGCGGTTGATGATTCCTGGAATGTTCGACAGCATTCGCGTGGTGCTGGCCGTCCGCGAAAGCGTGGTGCCCTGCACGGTTGTCACCATTGCGCCGTCTTTCAGTTGCGTCTTCGGCGCGATGGCCTTCACCGTCACCTCGCCAAGTTCAGTCGATTCCTCGTTCAGCGTGATGTTCTGAAAATCAGACACTTCAGCAATCGGTTTCAAGAAACGCTCGTAGCCGATGCACGAGATATTAATATAGTGTGCGTTGGCGGGCTGCGCAAGCGTGAAGCGCCCCTCAAGATCCGACACTGTGCCGCCCAAGAATGCCGAGTCGGCGGCCATTAGAATAATGTTTGCAAATTCAACAGGTTGAGCCTCACCGTCGGTGATGCGTCCGTTGATTGTCTGTTGTGCGGTTGCAATCTGCGCGCCAAACAAGGTCGCCAAAACTGCTGAAACTAATCTTTTCATTTTTTAAGTTTTTTTTGTTGGTCGTCAGACCTCAGACTACAGACGTCAGTTTTTTGTTTTTGTAACTTATGCCTTTTGTCTTATGCCTTCCTACCGAATTGTTAATTATTAATTGTTATCTGTTCATTCACTAAATTGTCAATTGTCCATTACCAACTGACTTCACTGACAAATCTACAGCAGTTAATCGATTGATGTTCAATGCTTTTGCGCGCACGTTGCCATTTATATTGCTGATATTCAAGCCGATAAGTGGTTTTAAACGGCAAAATCTTAACAGCGTTGCCATATTGTTACACGCTGATAGTCAGGATTATAATCCCGGAATCGGCACTCGCATTTTTTTTGATTTTTTGCTGAAATTTGTGTCAGAAAGACACTCTAAAAACCGCCTTTTTGGCTATTTGGCTGATTATTAAGATGTACCAAAACCGCAACATTTCCAACACCAATGATAATCAACATTTTACAAAGCCGTGTTTTCGGTTCGGGAACGGTGCTTTTCGGCGGGCGGCGGCGGATTTTTAATGGAAGTGTGGGAAAGTGCAGAATTGGAAGCACAAAAAAAACAGGATTTCGGTCCTGTTTTTTACCATTCTCTATTGTGTTAATTGTTTTTTTAGACGACCAATGTCGCGGCGGTTCTGCCACACTGTGACAATAACTATCGTCTCGCCGTCAATGAAATATACTATTTTGTTCAGTTTGGTGGTGATTGAACGGTAGATGATACCTTGTTCGGGGTCTTTTACAAAAACACGTCCCGACATTGGGAAGTCTTTCAGCAAATTGGCACGGCTACGAATATCGGCCAACACCGCTTCGGCCGTGCGGCGACCAAAGTTTTCAGCAACATACAAAAGTATATTGCGCAGGTCGTCACGCGATTGCTCACTCCACTCAATTTCCATAGTTGGAAATCATTTGCTCCATTTCGTGCATAACCGTATCGTGGGCAATTAGTTTCGAGCGTCCAGCCTTGATGTCGCGTCCGCGCTGCAAAGTCAATGCTTTGGCTTCCGCCTCGCTGATGCACGGCTTTTCCTCGGTCTCTTCCTGCGCTATGCGGCTGCGGAAGGTCTTGCGCACACGCTCCGACTGCTGTTGGTAGAGCGTCCATAGTGCTTCAACCGCCGACATATCCTGATAATTTATTGCTGTTTGCATAAAAACCAATTTGTTTAGCAAGAATACGAAAAACAATCTGTTTGGCAAAAAAATAATGCGGGGCAAAATTAAAAGAAAATAATACTTTTGCGTCAAATCAATAACTATATGAAACTCAAACTATTATTGTCGATAACTCTTGCCACTGTCCTGTTCGGTTGCACTCAAGAGTCTGAAAACCAACCTATTTTCGACCGTGCCTACGCGCTTTTCAGCGATGGCGAGTACGAAATGTCCGAAGAGTACCTCAAAAACCACGAGTCCGACCTCAAACAGCCGCTTTCCGATGCCGACAGCGTCTATCTAACGCTCTTGAAATCACTCTACAAAGGCAAATTCACGCTATTTGATTTAAATGGAATTGCCGACACTGCGCGGCTTAACCATTGTATCGATTTTTATCGCAAAACGTCTGATTCAGAGAAACTTGCGTGGGCGCTTTACCTGAAGTCGGTTAAGAATATGTTTTCGGGCAACTATGCCACGGGCGTTGTAGTTTTGCGTCAGGCTGAAGATGTGGCCAAAACGCTCACAAACAACGAGTTGAAATTCCATATCACACTTATGCGGTACTCTTCCGAAGGCAGTCCTTTCGACTTGGGCGCACACGGTTTGGAACTTGTCGAGAAAATACGGCCATATACCCGCAGCACCGACCAAAAGGCTCACTATCTCGCCATAAAGACCGATATTTTCTTTTTTAACGGATTGATGGACAGCGCGATATATTATATACGCGAAAGTGAGAAAATCGACACCACCAATTATGGATTTTTGGCCGAATACGGACTCATTTTCGCCGAAGAAGAACCCGAAAAGTCGCTTCGCTATGCGCTCAAGGCGTCCGAGATTAATCCGTGGAACGACGTCGCAAAATTGTCACGCATAAAGAGTTATCTTTGCTTGAACCGCTTGCAGGATGCAATTGATTTTTATCAGAGCAGCTCAATTGGTGACGCTAATCGGGCCATTGTTCTTGAATATTTCTTCGATTATTATCACCGCCACGGTATGTCAGCTGAAGCCGACCGCACAGCTGCCGAACTGCGACCGTTAGTCCACAAAATTTTTCAGAGCGCCACCGAAAGCAGCCGCGTATATACCGCCAGCACCAATTACGACTTTGATTTACTGCGACTTGCCAACCAGAACCGCACGCAGCGCATTGTTTTTTCCTTGGTGTTGGGTTTTGCCGCACTGATTGCCCTGCTGACGGTTATATTTGTCCGCCAGCGCCGCCGCTACGAGCGCGAATTGGCACAAAACCGCCAAATTCTGAAAGAGTCGCACGACAAGATTGAAGAGTTGCGCACAGCAGGCGAATCGGCTGACAATGAGCGCGAAATAGCCCGCCTGCAGCGCAAAATCAACGAAATTGAGAGCCGTTACGCCGAAATCTACAGCCAGGGCAAGCAACTCTACGAAGAGATTTTCGCCCGCGGCGGCAACAGCGGCCAGTGGAACAAACGCGACTACGAGCGTTTTCTTGAATACTACAAAACATTGGATTTGAGCCTTTTGGCGCAAATCGAAGAAGAATACAACTCGCTCAACCCGCGCCAGACATTCTTCAAAATCCTTCAGGCAAAAGGCTTTGAAAAAGAGCAGATTATGCGTACAATGTGCATTCAGGAAGACGGCACCTACCGCGCCTTGAAATCGAAGGTGGAAGGGGCTCGGAAGCATGAAAGGGTCAATGATGCTGAGTAAAAAGCGGATCAATGTCAGACACTAGGCAAAAAGCATTTACATCAATATGTATTTTGCCTTACGGCCATACTCCAAACAAAAAAACAATTCATAATAAATAAAAAAAGCCGGCTAAAAACCGGCTTTCTTTGTTAGTATTTAACAACCTTATGTTGCAAAACCTTACTGTTGCTTGTGTACTGCAATATGTAGACACCGTCTTGCAGATCACTAATGTCGAGACTTTGCTCGCAACCATTGATCTCGAACACTCTGACAACTGTACCGCTCTGAGATATCAAACGGACTATACCGTCAGCCATTCCTCTGCCAACATTGATGCGGAACAAACCGTTTGTCGGGTTCGGCACGACTCTCAGACTACCCATCTCGTCGCCTGCGTAAAGCACAGTCACTATCTTGTCGGCATACTCGCGCGTGCCATCGAAATCGACTTGCGACAAGCGGTAGTAGAGTTGTCCCTGCTCAGGCGCATTATCAGTAAACTGATAGTTGAGCAGGCTGCTCGAATTGCCGGCACCGTCAACATAACCAACTGTCACGTAGTTGACACCATCAATCGAGCGCTCAATCTCGAAGTAGTCGTTGTTGCTCTCCGACATGGTTGCCCACTCAAGCACAATGCTATTATCAACCTGACGGCCTGTGAAGGTCACGAAGGTGACAGGAAGCGGATTGATATCCGGTTCTGGATTTTTGGCACCGAAGGTGAACGGACTGTAGGACGTAATATACGCTGTGGTTGTAATAGAATTTACGCCATCGAACTTGGCAGGCTCGGCCTTCCATTTCCCTTCTGTGAAATGAGCGACCACCAAATCCGACTCTTTACCAGGTGTAATGCCACTTGCTTCGGCATCAGACCAATAGAGCGTAAGCT
Organism: uncultured Bacteroidota bacterium; assembly: GCA_946414435.1. Classification (GTDB taxonomy): domain Bacteria; phylum Bacteroidota; class Bacteroidia; order Bacteroidales; family SZUA-534; genus RUG13583. Next base: position 61,025 of record CAMKOM010000008.1, on the reverse strand, counting down.
TGCTTGATTTCCCACCTGGGCAATCAACTAACCATGTCTCAGCCTGGCTGACACGGCTCATGCCTGTTGGCAGACCCGTGGTCAACGGCTCTTTGTCCGCAACAAGGGTGTACGACGCCGAATAATAAGTGGCGTCAGTTGCATCGCTGCCTGGTGCTATACCGATTTGTGCAAGGCGGCCATTGCTTCCTGTCGGGAATACGAACGGTGTTTTTCCATATTTCCAAATTGTGCCATCGACGTATGAATTGGCACTGGCGCCAGCAACAGGTTTGGCATTTTTGGTAAAGACAAGCGCTTGCCCACCATTGACACTGACAACACCTTTGGTAAGTGTCAGTTTGCCATCAATGTTAATGCTGTTATTGATAGTAACGCCAGCTTTGTCGACTGTCAGATTCTCGACTGTCAGATTCTCGAATTCGCCACCGCCAACACTTTGTGCGGCGCCGCCGTTCAACTTGACAGTTCCCACGAATTTGCCGTTATTGGTAATGTTGCCTGTCACTGACATATCGCTGCTAGCGGTCACTGTTCCCACGTTCGACATATTTGCGAACGAGCCTGCACCCGAGACTGCGTGCTCGCCGTCGGTGAAGGCAACTTCGCCACTGCCAGTGCTATTGAATTGACCGTCGCAAGTAACATCTTTATGTATGGTCAATTTGGCACCATCGGCAAGATTTACTTTCGCGCCAGCTCCAACGTTAATGTTTCTGACTGCGGCAGCAGTTCCGTTGACTGTCGGCATACTAATTTTATCACTCGACTTGCCACCTTTAAATGTGATTTTATAATTGTCGCGGACAACCACATCGTCACCACTTTCAGGGGCATCACCGCTCCACCAGTTGGCATCATTATTCCAATCGGTATCAGCGCCATCGCCACGCCACAAATAAGCGTTGCTGATAGGTTTGTCGATTTCGTAAGTGTTGTCGCAACTCTTGACATCATCATCGCTCTTAATGGTGAGCAAGCCCTTCATCCTGTCGGCTTTTGGTATTTCAATTACCATTTTGCCGCCTGACAAATCGTCTTTTCTGATTCCTGTAGGTGCCGGGGCCGAGTATGTAACACCATCAAGGCTATAAGCAAATTCATAACCTTTTATGCCAACGGTGCTTGTTTTCGTATAGTCAATCTGCACCAGATTGCCTTTGTACAACTCATTGTCGGCTATTATGAATTCTTTAATAGACGGGTTTTCATGAACCTGAATCGATTTGTCATTGACTTGCTTCTGGCAGCCTTTGTTCTTAACAACGACTTTGAAATTCAAATTGCCGTCGGCGTAACGCAGGGGCTCGCTTGTGTGAATCTGAATCGGGTCGTCGGTGCCATTACCGCCAAACTCTTCGCACATTGCAGTTTCGCCTTTGTAAATAATGTATGAGTAATTAATGTTTGTGTGTTCAATTGTCACGGTTCCAACCGTATTGTCACAAATGACAGAACCATAGAAATCATCAGCATTAAATGTAACATCGTCGTAGAATGTTATGACGCGCTTGACATCCTTGCCCAAATCGCCATTTTTCTCAATTACATGCAGTGTAACTTTTGAAGCGGTGAAACTATCGTCCCACGTAAGTTTGATTTTGTTGTTGTCAGCACTCTCGCCAGTCTTATCGATAGTGATAGTGCTGCTAACGTTCTCGTCGGCTTCGTCTTTGACAACCCACTGATAGGTGTGGCTGCCGACTTTTTCTGTCATAAACTCAGCCGTTCCATCTGCCCGGCATATTCCGAAATTACCAGTGATTTCAGGTTGCGGATAAATATCGACGGCTACATCCTTCGAATTCTCGCGGTAGCAAACCTTATCGTGCGACTTTTTATAGGTGTTGCGGACCGTCAATGTCACACTATAAGTGGAAGTATTGGTACCGAATTGAATATTTGCAGTATTGCCGGCAGGTGCTATTTCAACATAATCGGAATTATCACTCCACGTGTAGGCGTCTACCTTGTCGTCGGCTGTGACTGTGTAGACGCGCTCGTCACCCATTCCGACTGTTCCTGCACCATCGATAACTGGTTTGGGATTGTAGAGAACATTCACATTTGCCTTGTTGTTGCCGGCAGGCATACCATCTTCGCTACCGTCTTTCATTCCGGTTATTTCAACCACATACGGCTGGGTCGAATAGCCGTCGGTTCTGCCGAACTTGGCAGCCAAATCGCTGCCGGTGAGTGCTATCACACCTTCGCTGTCAGTAAATTTCGGACTTGTTACGGTTACCGATTTGTTCTTTTCCTTATCGGTTATCTTGTAAGTCACAGTGTACGGGCCACCCATGCCGGTGAAATATACCGGGATTGCGGTTGCATCGGCGTCACCATCACAGATATATGTTTCATCTGTCTGGTTTTCTTCGGTTTTGCTCAACAACCGCGCAGTGCTGTTGCTGCTGCCTAACGTATATTCTTCGTACTCTGAAATTGTTAAGGCTGCAGCGGACAATATTATTGCTGTCGGAATTGAGCCGCTGTTGTGCGAACTTTCTATTATTTCCCATTCGGTGCCCTTCTTACCTGCTATTTTCACACGTTTGAGCATCGAAGCATTAATTGTAGTGAATGTGCGTGAACCTACGCGAAGGCCCAATTTGGCTGTGGCGCCTGTCGGACCCGACACTGTCCATTTTTCGGTGTTGCTCATGCTGGTAAACGGCCATACCACATCAAAGCTGTATGTTCCCGAATGGAATGTCACAGTGTAGTCACCATTCACAGACACGTTGTTGAGTTTTGTCAGTGCGTAAACTTTGCCCACCGACTCGTCAAGGCCGCCTATCGGGAAGTCGCGGTTATCGCCAGCGTTCAATTTCCATGTAAGCGGGCCAGCCACAAACGACGTTGCGCCCGGACGGGTAACAGTTGCAGTGCGCAGCAGAGTGACGCTTGTGTTCTCGGCTGTATCAATCAAGCAACCATTGGTGAATTCCAACGATTTATTGATAATTATGCCTGCTTCGGTGGCCGATTCGGCACGAACAATTTCAACGTCGCTTGGGTTGTTGATTATCACGCGGTAGAACGACTCGTTGTTGCCCGAAAGAACAATCTTCTGCCGGCTGGTTCCATTGAATGTGACAATCGACCTGTCGTTGTTTGAACCTGGCAAGAAACCACCATCACCAGTGTTTTCATCAATCCAGTCGCCCTTCATATAAATAGGTGTATTACCAAAAGCAAGTTTAGTTCCGTTTCTGATAACCATGCTCTTGTTGATATACTCACCATACTCTTTTGTCAGCGTTTTGGTGCCGCCGCCTGAAAGAACCACATTCTGCAACGGCAAAGAGACGTGACCGACAACTGCGTTTGGCAGTTTACCATCGCCGCCGGCAAATTCGACAATGCTTCGCTCATCGCTCAAGAATGTTGTGAAGTTTCCGGCCGGCATCTTATAATATTTGTCGCCTTCTGTTTCAACCGGTTCCATAATCAGTTTTCCTGTACCATTGACACGGCCGAAATTGCTACCCACAGTATTGCCCAAATTCAAAACGCCCATTTCTGTGCCATCGTCGAATGTCAGGCTGTAAGCGTTTGTGTGGCTGCGCTTTACATTTACAACATCACCCGGAAGAATATGTACAGGATTGCCATCTATTTTATAATCAGCAGCCACATCACCCGTATCATCATAGAGCCAATGCTCCACGCCGCTTCCATCTATATAATTCCATGTTTTGGGGTTGTCCCAATCACCACCACCATCGCCACGAGTGTAAAGAATCGGACGCCCGGTGTAAATACCTGCGTTGTCTTCTGCATTACTGCCAACAACACCAACTGTGTAATCGCCTGCAATATGACCAAACGGCTTGAATGTCACGTTATTCGTTCCAATATTCGCCAATTCCGAACCGGTTGTGCCATCACCGCGAAGGTCAATCCACTTATACTCATCAGTTCCGCCGTAGTACATGTATTCGGGGAACAACGTGTCGCTCGTTCCTAATAGTTTTTCGGCCGGATAATAGTATGTCTGGGTTACAGAGAAATCGGTTGACTTTATCGAGAAATTATCTCTACCGTCTTCGCCAAAACCTTCGGTTGTAACCATCCAATAGTAAGCGAGCCACTTCGACGGATCGAACGTCAAGTTATTGTGAATCGAATTGATTGCCTTGACCGTGATTGAACAATTGTCCCTATCGTTGCTGGTAAAATCGTAGACTGCCGGCGTATAGTAGCGGTTGCCTTCATGCACAACACCTATAGGAAGAGTAAAGTTCGACGCATCTTTTTTTACGTATTTGGTAACGCCCTTGTCTTCATGCTCACCGTTGAGACGAAGCATGTGTGTTCCGTCGAAGGTGCCGCTTGCGCTCTCAACCGTGGCATCCTTGCCAAGAATCAAGCTGTTACGATTGATATAGAGATTTGCACCTAATCTAATCTTATTGCTAATGCGAACATTTGTGTTCAAATAAACTTCGTTCGGATTGTTAACAGTTATTGCTCCGATTGATTCCAGACTGTTGCCTTCAATATACTGGACATCGTCGGTGCGGCAGAAATTTATACCGCCGGTACCTTCGAATCCACCGTAATAGATAAGGTTCCCGAACAACGAAATGACATTGCCGTTGTCGGTTACAGTACCTTCTCTCTGGGTAAGATTGCCACCGACACTTATACTTGAGTGGTTAGACAGCAGCGTCAGGTTGCCTTCGACTTCTACCGTGTTGAACTGCGTTGCCGAAGCGTTGGCTCCTTCATAAGTCATGTCGCTACCGACAAACTTGGTCAATTGCGTTGTTGTTCCAAAGTTGAATCCGGCGCTGATACCCGAAATGTTCTCGTTGTTATAGTTTCTAAACGCCTTGCGGATTGTCAGGTCATGGTTACGTGCATTAAACACGCCTGTGTTGTTGATTGTCAGTTCATTGACATCTAATGCCGTGTATGCGTTAAGTGTGGCGCCGTTGGCCACTTCGATATTGTTCAGACTTGACGGAATATACACTTTCTGCGAGCCGCCACCAACAATGATTGTACCGCCGGTGCAATTCATAATGTCGGGCTCTATGAATATGTCGCCATAGCCTTCGTTGCCATTACCATTCATGACCGTCAGCGTTCCGCCCTGCATGTCAAATTCACCTGATTCCAACACTTCAAATGCTGCGAAATCTGTAAGCCAAAGGACACTTCCACGATTTCTGCCTTGCACTACCACATCACCGCCATACTGCTTCCAAATAAGGCTGCCAGTGGTTTGGTTTTGAGTTCTGCTGATTTGCCCGATAACATTCAATGTGCCGCCGCTTATCTCAATAGTCGGTTTGCCATCGGCAGTGTATTGAATACTATTGTATTTGCTTGCTGATTCGCCAGTTCCGACTATTAACTCACCACCTGAGATTTGAATTTTACCTTTCAGACTAATTCCTGTAGCGTTACCACCCGTTGCGACCTTTGCCTTACCTGATACTATCGACAGACATGCTTCTCCCGGAATAGTTAGCGTCTTGTTAGCTGTGAGTTCAACTTCGCCTCCGTCACCTATCTCTACAACAAATGTGCCCTTAACCAAATCCAGAAGAGCATTGCTATTGGCAGTATTAATCTTCTTTGTTGTTTTAAGAATCAACTTGTCATCTATTGAGTTTTTGTTGCAAGTGAGCATGTTAAGTGTCAGATTTTGGCTGCTCCTGATACGCGAGTCAGTTTTACCAACAAACTCTGTATTAAACTTATAATTGCCACTTTTAGCCATAAATGTGCCATCGACAATCAAATCGCGGCCAATCTGCAAAAGATTGGTAGTTGAGTTTGCGGCAGTACCGGTAGCAATCATTGTTGCACCTTCGGCTACAATCAGGCTGTCAGCCACCTTGATAGTTTGCTGATTAGCCGAACCATTTTCAAATACTTCAAACCTTCCGCCATTGGCGATAATAAAATCCTTGTGAATGTCGATAGTGAAACTGCCTGTTGGATTTGTGCGTGCGCTACCGCTGATTTTAAGGCTGTCGAAAACTGTAACATTGGACGCGGGCATGCCTATTTCATTCCCCGTCGTGCCACCGCTTATGAGTAGATTACAGTAATTTACCAAGGCCGAACCATCGATTGCCTCGGTTGGTATTGTATATCCATTACCATAATACTCAACCGTACCACCAAACTCGCCATTGAATTTGCCGAAATCGCCCTCAGGGAAATATGGCGACGACAGACGCAGTTTTCCGGCGCCAACCGACTCATCGACATCAACAATAGGTGCTTTGAAATTGTTGTAATTTGTCAGGTCGAGCGTTGAGCCCGGTGCAATATCAAGACTTGCGCACTCACCGCGCGAACCAGCGTAATCGTCAGGAACAGATATTCTGACAACACGTTTGTTATCTTCATCACCAATATATACAGGTGTGGTTTCCGACGGAATGCAACCGCATGGGTCACCATTGGGTGATTCCGACCAAGTGTTAACATCGAACCAATCCAGAGTGTCGGCAACAACATTCGACGTGTACAGCGGGGTTCCGTTTGTGAACGACATCGGCAAGCCACAAGTGTAGTAGCCGGTAGCGGTCGTCACATTCGGGTCGAAGTAAATGCGACGCTCATAAGAACTGTTTGCCGTGCCATCCAAATCCACAAAATTGGTTCCGAACTGCTGCCATGTCGAGCCATTGCGGCGAGCCGGCACCCAGGCTGCTGTTGAACCTTCGGAAAGACTCGGTTTACCATCTTCGTCATACCAGAAATACTCTTGTGATAGGCTTGCTCCGCTGAATCCGCGCTCATCGGTAATCCAGTAGCACTTGAGTGAATTGGCATCGCGGAAAGCCTGCCCGAACACCGGCCGCGACGTAACACTACCGTATGTATCGGCAGTGGTGTATTTAATGTTGGCCGGGGTATAGTACGAATAACCTTCGCTTGATACAAAACCAAACGGGAATTTGAATTCGCCATTTGTGGCAAACACTTTCGTGACGCCGCGGCTGCTTGTGCCCACTGTGCGAATCATTCGGGTTGGACCGAACGCACCTGTAACTGTGGCTTCCGAACCAAATTCCAAATTGCTGCCGCCAATGTTGAACTGCGTCTCGCTAACAAAGTTAAGGTTGCCGGAAATTGTCAGTTTTGTCTGACGTCCGGCATTGGTGCGGTCGGCAAGTTTCAACTCGCTGCCGGCGTCTATATCGACATAACTCAGTTCGCCTGTGCCTGTGCTATAGATATTTTCACCCTTAATCACCATCTTGCTGCCGCACGAACTGCACTTTTCATAAGTTCCATCAACTTCAACATCGCCCAGCATTGTGTAAGTTCTGTTGCTGCCGCCATCTCTCATTGTAGCTCTGTTGGCCAATTTGAACAAGCCTCTGACCGTAATGTCGTTTTTTATCGCCACATCGGCACCTTCGGCTAATGTCAAATTATAAAAACCGGCACTTGCATCACTACTGCTGCAGGCAACTGTTCCGGCAACTGTCAACTCGCCACTGCCATTCATAATAAACTCGTTTTCCGACGTGCCGCCACCTTTGGTGTAAACTGTTGAACCACTTTCGATATTCAAGTTTCCTCCGACAGTTACAGGCAAGCCCTGACAATCGAAAACAACACCATTTTCGATTGTCAAATCGTTTTCTACAATGGTTGACGCAGTAATATTACATTGGTATTTATTATTGAGATATTTTTTGTTAACGTTAGCAATATAGTGTCTAGCATAACTCTTTGGTGCAATTTCAGGGCTGTTACGAAGTGTCAGCTTATACAATGGCAACTCTGTAGCAATTAAGTAATTAGGTTTACTTTCATCTTTACCGCTTTTCATAGCAGCACCAGTGTTTATTATAATTTCACCGCCTGATATTTTTCCGTTTTCAGGATTTGATTTCACCATAAACGCACCTTCTGGTCCAGCCGAACTAACAATCAGTGTGCCTCCAGTCATCTTAAACGTGTAGGAAGCCTCTGGCATAAAGAATACTGGTGCACCAGTGTTCAATTCTCCACATCCGTCGAATGTGACGGTTCCGCCCGATTGTACATACGTGGTTAAACCATTTAGGGCAAACGCGCTTGGACGGAATTGCGCGCCACGCAAAGTTCCGCCTTGTATATCAATATACGAAGAACCGACAAAAGTTATACCAGAACTACCCCGCCCGTCAAATTCACCGTCTTTTATAATAAGCCTTCCCGCAGGAATAACTGAAGCGTATGATACCGTTGTCTCTGAGAATGTTGTCCAAACCTTAACATCTCTGCCATTCAAAACCAAACTGCCCCTTTCAGGAATATAGAAACAATCCAAACCATTATTACCATCACCCTTCTCTGACAGTGAGCGAATAAAAACATGGCCCGTAAGTTCAAGCGTTCCGGCTCTCAACCACAACGGTTTATATAAGACTACAGGATTGGCCGGATAAGCCACACCGCTTCTAAAACCTTCAGGGTTTGCATTATTTGTGGCGCGCCCTAAAAGGCCAAAACATCTTTCCGTCTTTGAGAACAGTGTTACTTTATATTTGTCATTAGAGCCTTTGTCTATAATGAGTTGGCTGATATTGGTTGTGCTGTTACACTTGAAATCGACATTGCTTTCGCCTACAAACCTCAATATTCCGCGACCATCCGTTTTTTCATCATCCATTGCCGTTGCTATTGAATAATCATCCCAAAGCCGTTTGGTCAGTCTGATTATACCATCATTAATAAGGTCGCCGCCTACCTGCAAAGTATCGGCTGTAGCCAAATTGCCTTTTCCTGACTCGTTAGTGATTTTTCCACCACTGCCCACATTCATATTGCCGCCAACATGAATCGACTGATTTTCGGCGGTATAAATAATTTCGCCGTTTTCAAGTTCGAAATAGCCGTTTATCTGCAACTTATGATTATTATTACTCGGCAGTTTCACCTCTGCACCATCTTCCAAATTGATAATCAAATTATTAAACTCAGTCTTACTCAACTCGTACTCGCCCGAACTTGAACCGCTGAACTCGGTTGTGCCACCGCCCGGTGCCATAAACAAATCGGTATTATCAATGCCCTCAGGGAAACTTCCCTTATCTTTTATGACCAATCTTCCCTCTCCTGTAAGATTGACAATAGAAACATCTGCACAATCGGGATTGATAACCAATGTGGAAGTCTCGTTTTTAAGAGTTACCGAACGGGCTCTTACACCAGCACTTCTTCCGGTGATAACACTTCCCGGCAAAATCACAACATCGCACCGTTCGTTAGGTGCTTGTGCGCCTTCAGCCGGCTGAGTTGAACCTGCCGAATTGGTTGTCCACGAAGACGGATTATCCCAATAGCCTGAGCCAAACGAGTAAAGAGTTACTGCAGCCGGGTATTCACATGCCGTCCAAACGCCATTTATGTTTTCATCTGTAATGCTAAAATGTTGGGCGAATGGGCTATTAATCTGAGCACCACCTTTTTCATAAACACTGCTGCCATGGAATACTGCCCAATAGTTTTTGCTGCCATAATCCAACAAGTCATCGGCTGCGGTGTAATTGAATGTCATGGTGCCTGTGAAATTTTGGTTGCTGCTGATTGTCCAGTAGCGGCGCAAGTCGGTTGCCTTGCCCAACAAAGCCTCACCTTCAACTTCCACAATTATGCTATCGCCTATCGCTACGGCTTCACCGATATTAATTGTTGCCGGTGAATAACCATACAATAATGTACCTGCACTTGTCAGACTGCTAGTACCAACAGGAGCTGTTAAGTCCAGAGCCGCATAAGCAGCGTCGGCAACAAAAATGTACTTGCCTTTTTTGCCGGCAACCACCATGTGGTTCTCATCGAATGTGCCCGAACTGAACGTCTCTTTAACAATCAACGGATTACCGTTCAGCACAATGCGACCGGCGGCCCAGTTGAGTGCGCCTGTTATCGTAACCGAATCGTAAATGGCTATGTTCTTACCAGCCTCGGTACTGAGTGTCAGACCATTGCCATACACACCTGGGAACATTGCCGCGCAAGTGGCGTCGTAAGTTACCGCTCCCGGAAATTTCAAATATTTAGCCTTCACATCGGGGTCGTTCTTCAAACCGGAAATCACAACACCTTCAACAAAACTTATGTTGCCCTGAGTACCTGTGAATTTAGCCGTCGGGCCGAAAGTGATTGTGCTGCCGGCAAGGTTCAGATTGCCACCTTCGGCAACTTTCATCGCGCCTTCGAGTGTAACATCGCCATCCACTGTCAGAGTGTTGCTTATGGTTAGTGTGCCAGAAGTAACGCTGATTTTGCAATGCTCGGGGCTGTCCCATTTCAAAGTGTCGCTAACTGTGCCACCCACAAGAGTTGCGTTGTTGTTCACCACTAACGGACGGGTCAGCGTTACGGTGTCTTTGATAGTAAGCGCCGCATTCTCAGACAATTCAACATTGTCAGTTATGAATTTGCTGCCTGCCTTGCCCACAAATATCGCTGCACCATCAACATTCAGTTTGTTGCCGGTTGTAACCGTAAGGGTTTTGTCTTTATCAACTTGGACTGTGCCGCCAGTGACGGTCATCACATCGGCAGTTGTGTTTTCTGCGGCGACAAACGTTCCTCCCGCAACAGTCAAATCTGCGATTTTCTTTCCGTTTGCCGACACATAGGTTCCTCCATTAACAGTCAATTTGGCTACTGTGTAATTGTTAGTGGTATTAGTATTTGTAAACGTGCCACCAACCACTTCGTATTCAATACTAGAGCCCGCACCAGCTGTCATGTTGATATTTGTTGATGTTGTGAGTTTAGTGCCATTAATTTGTTTGCTGATTGTGAAAGTACCATTGCCACTGATTGTCTGGTCGTTGCTAAAAGTAACTGTTCCCGAAGAAGTCAGTGTTTTACCTTCATCAATAATTATCTCTCCGTTTTCTCCTCCAACACCATCAAACTTCTTGTTTCCAGTACCGCTTAAATTCACATTTCCCGCAATGGTAAGAGTATCATTTTCTCCTATATTAAATTCGGAAACCGAAACATTCATTGCATCTGCACTTTCACTATTGCCAAGTGCTACATTCACATTGTCAAACTTTAAGATTTTACCGTTTTTTACTTCACCTTTTACCGCAAATGCTTTTCTTCCGCCATTACCTTGTAGTGTGTAGTGTTTATTTGGTGTGAAAATGCCATTGACTATTACTGTATCACAAAGTGTTCGAACCTCACCATCTGTATTCGCATTCAAAGTCAAGTTCGCATATGTACCTGGAATTATGTGGGTTGATGTCGCCGCATAAGTAATTGTCTTACTTGCATTGTCACAAATTGCTATAACATCACAACAATCTTGTAAGTTATTAATTGTAGACGCACCAACAAAATGCAACTCGCCGCCTCCTTCCATATCTGAGTTTTCACCAAAAGTGATGTTTTTGCCATCTGCAATGTTTAGTTTTATTCCTTCGCCTTTTTCTATAATAACCTTACCATTAATTGTGGTATTATTCTGCAATGTGACGTTGCCAATTATTCTCACAACACCATTTATGGTAAGTACCTGACTTAATTTAACTTCCCCGCCTATAGTCAGCGTATCACCTTCAGCGACATTAATTGTGGTAACATCAAGAGTGCCGCTACCGATAATAGTGTCACTGCCATTAACATTCGGAATATCAATGGTCAGACTCCTATCGTTTGATTTCAGTGTAGCACCACTGGCAATTTCAATTTCGCCACCACTCAATTTCAAAGAGCCACAATAGGTAGTATAATTGGAAACAAATTTACCGCCTGAAACCTCAAGTGAGGTGATGGTTTTGCCATTTCGGTTGTTTGTGAAGGTGCTATCAGCAACAACAAGGTACAAACTACTAAAATCGCTACCACCACTTGCAATGACATTAATTCCTGTTGTCAAAATGTGGCCACGCCCTGACATGACACCGTTTAAGGTTAGACTGCCTGTGCCTGTCAATTCAACGTCATTGTAAATTGCGAAATCATCACTTGTTTTTTTTGGTGTTACAATTAATGCTCCGTTTAGAATAAGTGCGCCATTGTTGTAAATATGCAACCTTTTGATAGCATTTGCGGGCATTGAGTTTAGCTCAACGGTATTGCCGTCAATACCAACCGAATGTTCTATTGCAGAACCCGGTGTACCGGTTGTTCCTGGCCAGTCCGTAGTCCATGTTGATTCCTCATCCCAATCATCATCTGCCTGTGAATGGAAATTATAACGAGGGTCACTAGGGATGTCTTGCCCCCACACCACCTCACTACTTCCCAATATGATAGCCAAAACCGCAAGACCAAACAATCTTGTTTTCCTCATTACTCCGAAATTCAATGCTAACCTTTTCATAGTCAATTCTCCCTTAATTTTCAAGTCTGCAAAGATACCTATATAAAATGTTTTTGCATCCTGATATACGCCCTATAAGCAAGATTGGTTCTTGTTTTTTTGATAATCGGACTAAAAAATGGGACAAAAATCAGCTCTAAATTCGCCAAGAAAACAAGTCCCGTAAACACTTGATATCAAGCCAAAATACAACCGATTTCACTGATGTTTTTTTACACAAATACACCCAAGCCTAATATGTAATCAGACATAAAAAACAATGACCGAAATCAATAATGCTTAACACGATATGTTTTCAAATTAAAACCAACAAAAAATGCCGACCTCATCAGTCGGCACTTTCAGCTTCTATTTGGATTCGTTTGGTTAGCGATTAATCAAATCTTCGCAAAAGCCTGTTCCAAATCGGCAATAATGTCCTCAACATCCTCAATACCAACCGAGAAGCGGATAAGGTCGGGTTTGACACCAGCCTCGAGCAATTGCTCGTCGGTGAGTTGGCGGTGTGTGTGGCTTGCCGGGTGCAGAACACAGGTGCGGGCGTCGGCCACGTGAGTTACAATGCAGGCCAGCTGCAGGCTGTCCATAAAGGTAATGGCCTTCTCGCGGCCGCCCTTAACGCCGAAGGTTACCACGCCGCACGACTGACCGTTGGTGAACTGCTTCTGTGCCAACTCGTAGTACGGGCTCGACTTCAAACCTGAATAGTTAACCCAGGCCACTTTCGGGTTTTTCTCAAGATATTCGGCCACGGCCTGAGCGTTGGCGCAGTGACGCGGCACACGAACGTGCAGAGTCTCGAGTCCCAGATTGAGCAGGAACGCGTTCTGCGGCGATTGAATCGAGCCAAGGTCACGCATCAGTTGTGCGGTGGCTTTGGTGATATAGGCGCCCTTGCCAAAAGCCTTGCTGTAAGCCAGTCCGTGGTACGACGGGTCGGGCTCGGTCAGGCCAGGGAACTTGTCGCGGTGGGCTTCCCAGTCGAAATTGCCGCTATCGACAATGCAGCCGCCCACGTTGGTGGCGTGACCATCCATATATTTGGTGGTGGCGTGAGTCACAATGTCGCAGCCGAACTCAAACGGACGGCAGTTGATTGGCGTTGGGAAAGTGTTGTCCACAATCAATGGAACACCGTGCGAGTGGGCGATGCGCGCGAATTTTTCAATATCGAGCACGCTCAAAACAGGGTTGGCGATGGTCTCGCCGAACAGGCATTTGGTGTTCGGGCGGAAAGCCTTGCTGATTTCCTCTTCCGAAGCGTCGGGGTCAACAAATGTGCACTCAATGCCCAACTTCTTCATTGTCACGGCAAAAAGGTTGTATGTTCCGCCGTAGATGGTCGATGACGAAACAAAGTGGTCGCCAGCCTCGCAAACGTTGAAAACAGCGTAGAAACTTGCCGCCTGACCCGACGATGTGAGCATTGCTGCCACACCGCCCTCAAGAGCGCAGATTTTTGCCGCAACTGCGTCGTTTGTAGGGTTTTGCAGACGGGTGTAGAAGTAGCCCGATGCCTTCAGGTCGAACAAATCGGCCATCTGCTCGGTGTTGTCATACTTGAAAGTTGTACTCTGATAGATGGGCAGCACGCGCGGCTCGCCCTTTTTCGGTTTCCATCCCTCTTGCACGCAGATGGTTCCTAAATTACGTTTGTTACTCATTATGTTTCAATATTTTATAGTTAGATATATCTATTAATAATAGTGTTTGCTAAATTATCAAGGTTCGCCGATTGTCGGCACAACCTCATTAAAAATTTTGGTCTTGCGCCGATGGTGCCGCCACTCTGCACTGGATAAGCGTTTATTGCTGAACATCAGCACCTTGACCCTTGTAACCCGTGCAGTAAAAAACGCCATAAGCCTCAACGCCGGCTATCTTCACACTATGGATTTTCTTAACATTGTCGAAATAAGGTACAATCAGGTGGAAAGGTGTGCTGCTGTTGAGCCGCGGCTTAACCAAAATGCCATTTTTGCCTGTCAGTTGCTTGGAGTCAATCCCAACATAACCAAAATGATACGGCGGTTGGTTAATCACCTGCGGGCCGTAAATGGTATCGTTGCTGTAGAAACTGAGTTTCGATGCCGTCTTGTATCCGTCGGTGGCAAAAACAAACGTGCCCGGATTGGCGACGTGAACTGAATCAACCTCGTGGGCAAGCTGCTCCGAGTCAAGCCCCAAATCGTAGCGCACGTAGGCCGATTGCGGTGCCAGCACTATAAAATAGATGCACACGACGTAGAGTGCCGAGGTCAATATCCAATGCCACTTCTGCCAGCGCAGATTCAGGAACCGCGCCATCATAATAATACCCGTTATATATGTAGGTATCAGCCAATTATATTTTACCTCGCCGAATATCGAAACCAAATAGACTCCGATGAACGTGGGCAGGAAGAAACTCAGCAGAAACCACATTTCGGGGTTGGTTTGGTTTGGCTTGGTAACAATGCGCCACATATATTTTCCGAACAGCCACCAAAGCCCAACAAACAGCACCGGCATCAGTATAATTATTTGTGAAATAATGAATTGGAAAATATTCTGCGGCGTGTCGCTGTCGAACGGCTCAGAACGAAGTACAGAGTCGAGACGGAACGATACGAAATCGTTCTGCGCGTTCCAGATGAGCACCGGCATGGACAGCAGAATCATTATCAGTATCGAAATGTAAGGCCACGGCTTTGCAAGCAGATGGCGGTAGCGGCCCGAGAAGAGAAGGAAAATAAGCAGACCCGCGGGCAGACCGGCAGCCGGGTATTTGCTGTCGAAAGCCAATCCCATAAAAAGTCCGGCATAAATCCAAAAACGGTTTTCACCCTCAAAAATAGCGCGGTAGAGCGCCCAGACTGAGAGCGTCCAAAAGAGCGCCAAAACCACATCGGGACAGTTCTGCAGCGAGAGTGATGTCACCATCATCGATGTGCAGAACATTATCCAGGCCAGATACTTGCGTCCGCTCCGCAACACTCTCGACGCCAGCGCGAAAAAGGCCAGCTGCGTCAACAATGTTATCAGAAACGCCGCAAATTTGACTGCAAACATATTATGACCGAACACCTTCATAAACAACCAGATGGTGTAGCCTATCAATGGTGGATGGTCGAAATACGAAAGCGAGAGGTGGTCGGCGTAGTAGGCGAAGTACGATTCCTGCGGCGTCAAGCCGATAAACGGCATGAACACTAACCGCAACACATTCAGTACGATAACTACTATCAAAGCCTTCTTCATACTTCGAAATTTGCGGCGCTAAAGTACACAAATTAATGGAATTAGATACTTGGTGTTTGGTTTTTGGAAAAGCGGACCATATCATTTTTATTAAATGTCCTTAATTTAAGAAACGACATCTATTTGCACCAATTTTTCATGTTTTTTTACAAACTGTTTGGTGATTAAGATTTTTTTCTACTTTTGCACCGCTCTTAAGCAAATGGGGTGCCATAGCTCAGTTGGTAGAGCAAAGGACTGAAAATCCTTGTGTCCCTGGTTCGATTCCCGGTGGCACCACATAAAAAGAGAATTCGGTTTTTCCGGATTCTCTTTTTCTATTTAGTCGAGTCACATATTGACTTTTCATCCTCACATCTTTAAAATCGTTTATTTTTGCACCCGCAAAAAAAATCGGAAAAAATTGAAACCAGACTGCAACCTTTTCCTCTTTCGTGCATCAATAGAGCGTGAAAGAATTAAAAATTTAACTAAAACAAGCAAAATGAAAAAACTTATCTGTTTGCTGGCCATTGGGTTAGCAACAAAAACCGCTCTGCCGCAGATGATTGCGAGCAACATCACTCCACTGGGCAAGTACACCATCAGCGGCACGGTGACCGATGCCGCTTCGGGAGAGGAAATGATTGGCGCAACCGTCTATGTGACCGAAACGGGCGCCGGAACAATCACCAACGCCTATGGATTTTACAGTCTGACACTGCCCGAAGGCAGTTATACAGTCACAGCCAACTTCCTAGGCTACACACCGTTGACGAAAAACGTGAAACTCGACCATAACATTAAATTGAATTTCAGCATTGAACAAGAAACAACCGAGATTGCTGAAGTGGAAGTTCGTGGCGAGAAGCTCAACCACAATCTGGTGAAGCCCGATATGGGTATGGAGAAACTTCAGATTGCCACCATTAAAAGTATTCCCGCACTGTTCGGCGAGACCGATGTCATTAAGAGCATTCAGTTTCTGCCAGGCGTGGGAACGTCGGGCGAGGGCTTTATCGGCTATAACGTGCGCGGCGGCGGAACAGGGCAGAATATGATGCTTTTGGACGAGGCCACCGTTTATAACGCGGCCCACTTGTTCGGCATCTTCTCGGTGTTCAACAACGACGCGCTTAAAGACGTGAAGTTCTACAAAGGCGGAATGCCGGCCGAGTACGGTGGCCGCCTGTCGTCGCTGCTCGACGTAAGAATGAAAGAGGGAAGCCCGCAGAAGTTCGGCGTGAACGGTGGCATTGGCCTGCTGTCGAGCCGCCTGACCATCGACGGCCCGATTATTAAAGACCGCTGCTCATTCATTGTGTCGGGGCGCCGCTCGTATATGGACATCTTCTTCCCGCTCTACCGCGACCAGATTCCCGACGACACCAAGCTCTACTTCTACGATATGAACGCGAAGGTGAACTTCAAAATCAACGACAACAACCGCATTTTTGCGTCGGGCTATTTTGGCCGCGATGTGATGAACTACGCCGGCGCGATGCAGATTGACTACGGAAACCGCACGCTCACAACGCGTTACAATCACTTGTTCAATGACCGATTGTTTGCCAACCTGTCGGGAATCTACTCGCATTTTATGTACGGACTTGAGGAGAGCGACACCCGTTGGGAATCGTCGATCCGCGATTGGAGCATTAAGGGCGATATGACCTTCTTCGCAAACCCCAAAAGTACCATAAAAACAGGCTTCCAGACCACATTCCACAAGTTCACGCCGTTCATTGTTAAGGCCGGTGCCAAGAGTCCCAACTATATGAAGAATGTTGATTCGCAAAATCGCTCGCTCGAGCACGCCATTTATGTGTCGAACGAGGCCAAAATCGGCGGACTTATCGATGTCGATTACGGTGTGCGCCTGTCGATGTTGCAGAATGTTGGCAAGGCCGATGTGGTGAATCTCGATGCGGATTATAACGTTGTCGATACCACGCACCACACCAAGGGCGTCTTCAACACCTACAAGGGCTTCGAGCCGCGATTTTCGCTCAATTTCCGCCTGACGGACCACAACAGTATCAAGGCCAATTTCCAGCAGACCTACCAATATGTGCATTTGGCCAGCACCACAATGTCGCCGCTGCCTATCGACTCGTGGTTTGCCAGCAACCCCAATGTGAAACCTGAAAAATGCCGGATGGTGTCGCTGGGCTATTTTCATAATTTCCAGCAAGATGCGTACGCTTTTTCGGCCGAGACCTATTATAAGAAGATGTACGATGTGGTCGATTTCAAAGACCACGCCGATATGTTTGTCAGCGACGACATTGCCTCGCAAATCCGCACAGGCCAGGGCTATTCGTATGGTCTTGAGCTGATGCTGAAGAAGCAGGAAGGCCGATTCACGGGCTGGATTAGCTACACCTATTCGCGCACCTTCACCAAGGTCGCGACAATCAACAACGACGAGTACTATCCGTCGAACTACGACAAACCGCACGACCTGTCGGTTGTGGCAACCTACGATGTGCTGCCGCGTCTGCACCTGTCGCTCAACTGGGTTTACTCAACTGGCGCGCCGCGCACCTTGCCCACAGGGCGTTTTGAGTACAACGGTGTGATTGCCCCAGTTTACGCCGAGCGCAACAAACTGCGCCTGCCCGACTTCCACCGTTTGGACCTTTCGGCCACCTTCGACCTGAAAACCGTCGAGCGCAAAGGCCGCCCCTGGCTCGAGCAGAATCTGAACCTGTCAATCTACAACGTTTACAACCGCCACAACGCGGCCAGCATAATGTTTGAGCAGGACGAGCACGACCCGTCGGTAATGACCGCCGAAAAACTCTATATGTTCAGCATTTTCCCTTCGGTTACCTATAACTTCAAATTCTAAACTGCGATGAAAAACAATATATTGACAATAGGCATTTTAAGTGCGATTTTCAGCACCGCCTGCACCGAGAAAATCGATATCGACCTGAACGAAGGCGAGAACAACCGCCTTGTGGTCGAGGGCTACATTACCACCGACACAATGCAGCACAGCATCCGCCTGACGCGCTCAACGTCGTACTTCTACAACCAGCCTGCCACACCCGAAAAGGACGCCATTGTCACCATTAGTGACAGCGAGGGCAACGTTTTCCCGCTCACCTACGACGACAGCACGGGCAACTACCTGACCGCGCCCGATGTTTACGGCGTGCCAGGCCGATTCTACACTTTGAACATTAAACTGAAGGACGGCGAAGAGTATGAGGCTGTTGACGAACTGATTGAGCCGAACACCTTTGACACAGTGTATTACGAATACACCAACCTGCAATATGGCGTCGATATAGGCGCATACTACTATTGGTTCTACACAACCTTCACCGAAAAGCCGAACTTTGACGATAAGTATCTGATTTACTATTACTTCAACGATTCGCTATGGAATCCGACATTCAATGATGTTCTGTACGCCAGCACCGCCAGTTATATGGACGGCTGCGAGCACTTCGAGGATGTGCTTTTCAGCGCCCACCACGAGGATTCAATCCCGCACAACCCGCACGTCCGCTGCGATTTAGTGACTATCAGCATTGGCTATTATAACTTCGTGAGCCAGCTTTACACCGAAACAGTTGGCCAAACCGGACTTTTCTCCGGTCCGCCTGCCAACGTCTGCACCAATATTATTAATAAAGACAAGGAGAAACCCAATGGTTTGGGCTACTTCTCGGCCCGCTCATACGACACATACGAGTTTGATATCCAGAACGATATAAAAGACGGCAAGCCGATGAAAGATTGGCAAAAAAACGATTTGAAAAATTGAGGGGAATAATTGGTGATAAAATTTGAACGTGCAAGGCCGTAGGAAACTGCGGCTTTGCTATTTTTGTTTTATGATTTTAAACTTTAAAACCCTTCTAAACTCTTCCCACTCAACTCTAACCTTTCAACAACAATGAAACATAACACACTCTTAATCGGCATTTTATCTCTCGCTTTCGCCACCGCTTGCACCGAGTCAATCGACATTAATCTGAACGAAGGCGAAAACAACCGCCTTGTGGTTGCCGGAGAGATAACCAACGAGCCTGGGCCGTACAGCGTCCGCCTGACGCGGTCAACGTCGTACTTCTACAACCAGCCCGCACCTGCCGAGTTGGGCGCCCATATTACCATTTCCGACGGCACGCAGACCTTTGTCCTGACCGATGACGACAACGACGGCACCTACTGGACCGATTCTTCGGCTCTGGGCGTACCTGGCCGCACCTACACGCTCGACATTCGGCTTGCCAACGGCGAGACCTACACCGCTTCGGACTATATGCCAATCCCTAACCGCTTTGACACAATCTATTACGAGTACATCAATGAGGAATACGGCGTAACGCTGCCAGAGTACCACTATTTTTTCTACGCTTCGTTCACCGAGCAAAAGGGCGTCGACGACTGCTATTTGATTTATGTCTATTTCAACGATTCGTGCTATAACTCTAAATTTGAGGATATTAAATGGGCTTTCGCCGGCAGCAGGTACGATGGGATCGGCCTTTTCGAGGATGTTCAGATATGCGATGCCAACGAGGATTCTATTCCCAAAAAGCCCGAGGCGCGCTTCGATTTGTTTTCGGTCAGCTCTGAATATCACCATTTTATCAAAGAGATAAGCGACGAGACCTTTGGCAACGCCACAATCCTGCAAGGCCCACCCGCCAACATTTATACGAATGTGAGCAACGGCGCCCTCGGCTTCTTCTGCGCCAAATCGACTACCGAGCCGTATCGGTTGAAATTGGAGTGATGACAGCGACAAATTAAAATAATGGAATCATTGACCGACTATTTTGAGAACCAACATCATGAAGGCGGAAGCCGCTTCAGCCACATGAAAATCCATTCTTGTCCTGATTTGATTGAACGAGTCAACCAGTTGGGGATTTTACCATTGCTCGATAGTGGCATCTGCGGTTTTTGTGCCGAAGGGCTAATGTCCGAAGAGTGCCGTTTTGTACAGTTCGACGACGGCAGTTGGGAATGGCCTCTATGGACATGGAAAAGTTCGGTCATCAATAACGGCGGTTGCGTATATGGCAAGTTTTTTGCCGGAAAAGCAGGCTTCATCAGCCTCGACTGGTGGCCTGATTTTTACAATTGGCGACGCAGTCGGAATCCAATTTTGGAAGAAGGCAGTATTGAAGAGGCCATTGTTTCAACTCTGCAACTAAATAGCAGTATGATAACCCGCGAACTAAGAGCGGCCTGCGGTTTCACCGGGCCGAAAATGCGAGGCAAATTCGACGCATATATAACTCGTCTGCAAATGGCTTGCTACATTGTTACTGAGGATTTTGTCTATCCTACAGACAAACACGGCCGCGAATACGGCTTCGGATGGGCTTTGCTCACCACCCCCGAACGATTGTTGGGACGTGCTGCCTGCCAATGCCAAAGGTCGCCCGAGGAGTCATTCAAACTCCTTTTTGCGCACATCAAAGACATACTTCCCAACGCAACAGAAAAACAGATTCTAAAGCTGCTGAAATAAAAAACTACTTATTGTAGAACTTCTCTTTCAGCCGGGCGAAACCTTCATTATGGTCGGCAATGCCATTGAGCGTTGAGTCCATCGGACACTGGCCGGTGCTGTCGTTGTTGAAAATGAAATCGCCCTCGCTGGCATAAACTAGTTTAACACCGGCTTGTGCAAGTATGCGTTTGGCCGACGGCGTGGTGTAGTTGGTGTGTACTTCGCTCACACCACCCAAGGCAAGAAGCGAAGCTGCCGCATTGCCCACCTTTTTGTCGGCCACAATAGCACCTTTCAAGCGTTCAGGCTCGGTGGTTACAATCCGCATCAGATCATCAACACGCGGACTGGCGTGACGACTAATGCTATCATTGTTACTGACCACTAACGAGAGATTTTCGTTGTTAAGTATCTCCAACAGCTGTGCTCCGTCGACAGCCTTTTGCTTACATCCGAAAAATGCAAGGCAAATTGTGAGTAGTATTGCTAATCTTTTCATTTTTATAATTTTTAGACAGCAGGTGTTGATCGTTTGGTTGGTCAAAGATAGAATTTTATAGATTAAGTGCTCCTGATAATTTTATAGGCTTTGTCCATAACATATATTGCAAATCCTGAATCCTACGCAACCTTTTTCCTGTTTTCTGCATCTTACTATCGCATTTGGTTTCATGTTTGTGATGAAATTGATTGATTTTTATATATTTTTGAATTCGATAACAAACAAGACAAGGCAAAAAAACCGTTATTCAGCGGCCATTGCCTATACAATTAAACTTTTAGTTACTAACCACTTAAACTTTATTAAGATGAAAAAGGTTATTACAACAGTTATTGGCCTTGCGCTTGTTGGACAGGCGTTGGCAAAAGAACTGGCGGAAGAGTATAAGCATTACGACTTCGCCATTGAGTTCACCAACAACGGAACACTCTATTTCCGTACAACAGGTGCAAACACGGTTGAAATCACATTCCCCACAACCGAAAGCTCGTCGGATTGTTATTACCATTGCGACGAGCCAATAGGCGATTTGGTAATCCCGGAAACGGTCACCAATGACGGCAAAACTTATTCGGTAACAGGCATTGGTACATCGGCGTTCGACCATTGCATCCAACTCACGTCAGTAACCATTCCCGGCAGCATTAAAAGCATTGGAGGAGCAGCTTTCTGGGGTTGTTCATTTGAGACAGTGTCTATTCTCGATGGTGTGACGACCATTTGCGATTCGGCATTTTTCCTTTGTGAGAGAATGAAAAAAATTACCATCCCGAATTCTGTTACAAGCATTGGAAGGGCCGCATTTTGCCAATGCAAAGAATTGAAAGCCGTAGCTCTTCCCGATGGCATTACAAACGTTGCTGACTCGTTGTTCTATGGATGTTGGGATTTGGATACTGTTAACATCCCGAAATCAGCAACACGCATTGGCGTTGAAGCGTACTGCAGTGTCGGTACGTTCAGAGCCTCATCAATAGTTATGCCCGATGGTGTGGTAACCATAGCCGACAGAGCATTTGTGGGAAGTAAGAGATTCGACACATTGGTAATTCCAAGCACAGTGACAAGCTTTGGCAAGGAAGTATTCGACGGTTCTAAAATCAAAGTGCTGGTAGTTCCGGGTAATATTAAAACCATCACCAAGAACGCGTTCTGTGCTTGCGAAGCAGAGACGATAATTTTAAAAGAAGGCATAACGAAAATTGAAGAATTTGGACTCGCATACAACTATGTTAAATCTCTTATCCTTCCATCAACAATAACAGAATTGGAAGGTTGTGCACTGGATTGCTCAAAACTCAAAACGATTGTTTGTCTGGCAACCGAACCGCCAACCGCAAACTTTACTAATTATTCAACTAATATTGATACTGTTTATGTGCCGGCCAATTCGGTGTCGAAGTATAAAGCAGCGTCTGGTTGGGAGAACAAGGTTATTCTGCCGATTGAATATTGCAATGTAACATTGGCAACCGCCGATAACACATTTGGCACTGTTTCTGGCGAAGGAAGCCTTATCAAGGGCGCATCAACAGAAATCACCGCCACACCCGCCGACGGCTACCGTTTTGTGAAATGGAGCGATGAAAACACCGACAATCCACGCACCATTACTGTAACTGCTGACACTACATTCACTGCAGTTTTTGAAGCAATTGCAAGTCAGGGCGAAGAGAACCCGGGCGGTAGTGCCACTGCCGTTGGTGAGCAAGCGGCTCAAACCAACATTTACACTGTGGGAAATACCATTGTTGTTGAGAACGCAACTGAAGCAATATTTGTTTATGACGCAATGGGTAAATTGATTTCTAAAAACGTAGCAGGCCGTGTTGGTGCAATAACCATCAATAACGCTGGTGTCTACATTGTCAAAGTGGGCAATGTCGCAAAACGCGTGATGGTTAAGTAGCAGTTGGTTATCAAATTGATACACAAAGAGACGGGGTTTTATTCCGTCTCTTTTTTTTCGTTATTCTCTAACTTTTTGTTTGTCGGATTCCTTGTTTAATTTTGTGCCATATTTTTGTTCGCGCTTGCAGCTAGATTTTTCTGTTAGCGCAGGTTTGTTCAGTTAGTGTTTTCGTTTATAGTTTGTGTTTAAGATATGCTGACAATAAAAGATTTACGGGCTTCAATTGACGGGAAGCCGATTCTGAAGGGAATCAACTTGCACATTAATGCGGGCGAAGTGCACGCCATTATGGGACCCAACGGGTCGGGAAAAAGCACGCTCTCGTCGGTGCTGACGGGTAACAGCCGCTTCACTGTCGATGGCGGCGAGGTGACGTTCCTGGGTCGCGACTTGCTTGCAATGCCGCCCGAGGACCGTGCACGTTTGGGCCTTTTTATGAGTTTCCAGTATCCGGTTGAGATACCAGGCGTCAGTATGGTGAATTTTATGCGTGCCGCCGTCAACGAGAAGCGCAAATTCAACGGCCTGCCAGCACTTTCGGCTGCCGAATATCTGAAACTGATGCGCGAGAAAAGCCAGTTGGTCGAGATTGACTCACGACTCACGTCTCGTTCTGTGAATGAGGGCTTTTCGGGCGGCGAGAAGAAACGCAATGAGATTTTCCAGATGGCGATGCTCGAACCGCGCCTGTCGATTCTCGACGAGACCGATTCGGGCCTTGACATTGACGCCCTGCGCATTGTGGCCAGCGGCGTGAACAAACTCAAGACACCCGAAACGTCGTCCATTGTCATCACGCACTATCAGCGCCTGCTCGACTACATTGTGCCCGATGTGGTACACGTGCTCTACAACGGCCAGATTGTGAAGACTGGCGGCAAAGAGCTCGCGCTTGAGCTTGAAGAGAAAGGCTATGACTGGATTAAAAGCGAATTCGACAACAAGTAGTTTATGGAAAACGTTAGTTCAGTCGGCATAAAAGACAAACTTACAGCACTTTATCGCCAGTATGCCGCGCAAATTTCCGACGGTATGCCCGAGGCGATGAACCGCATGCGCGAAACGGCCATCAGTCAGTTCGATGCTTTGGGCTTGCCCAGAAAATGGTGCGAACGGTACCGATTTACAGAAATTATGACCGCCTTCGGCCGCACTTACGGCTACTCCATCAACAAGTTAGCCGCCACGACCGATAGCCAGACAGTGTTCCGCTGCGCCGTTCCCGACCTTGATACTTACACCATCATTATAAATAACGGCTGGATTGACTTGAAAAACAACACTATACCAGCCAATGTTGTGGCAACCGAAATGGCGGATGGCGCCAATAAATACCCCGAGCTTTTTGCGGCTCACTATAACCGTCTGGCCGCCCAAAAAGATGACACAACAATCAGCCTGAACACCGCCTTTGCCCGCAGTGGACTTTTCTTGTATATTCCTGACAATGTGGTGGTTGATAAACCAATTCAGATTGTCAACGTGCTCTCGGGCAACAATCCGCTGATGGTGAACCAGCGCAACCTGATTGTTGCGGGACGCGGCAGTCAGGCCAAAATTGTCATCTGCGACCACACGCTCGCAAACAGCCAGTTTCTGCTGAACAACGTTACCGAAACGGTGCTGCAGCCAAATGCGCAGCTCGACTGCTACTGCATTCAGAATCTTAACGACCGCTCGTCGCAAATTGCATCGCTGCTGATTGAGCAAAACGCTGACAGCCAGCTCATTGCCAACACGCTAACGCTTCACGGCGGCTTTGTGCGCAACAACGTTGAGGTGCTGATGGCGGGCCAGCACGCCGAGGCCAACATCTACGGCCTGTCGCTGCCGGCGGGTCACCAGCACATCGACAACTTCACCTACGTTGACCACGCCGTGCCCGACTGCACCAGCTACGAGCTCTACAAAAACGTGCTCAACGACGAATCGGTGGGTGTGTTCAGCGGCTACGTTCTTGTGCGCCCCGACGCGCAGAAAACCAACGCCCAGCAGTCGAACAAAAACATCTGCATATCGCCGTCGGCACGGATGTACACCAAACCTCAACTCGAGATTTACGCCGACGATGTGAAGTGCAGCCACGGCGCCACCGTAGGCCAACTGGACGAGAGCGCACTGTTCTATATGCGCCAAAGATGCATTGGCGAAGAGGAGGCAAAAATGATGTTAATGTCCGCCTTCGCACATGAGATTATCCGCACAATCCGCATTCCAATCCTTGCCGAACGCTACGCCGAGATGATTGAAAACCGCCTTCGCGGCCGCCACGCTGCCTGCGGCGATTGCTTTATGAAGTGCAATAGCAGGGGGTGAGAATACTATTTGTAGTAATTCTTTAAATTCCGCTCAAACAGCTTTTTGTTGATGTCGTTCACCTGACGGATGACACCTTGCATAAGTTGCATTCGTTGCTCAATTTCGTCATCGGTGAGTGTTTCTTGCTGGTTGAAGACCACATTGTCGATTTTGTACCCCTCGTGGTCAAGTGTCATGGCCACAGCTGCGCCAAAATCATCGAAAATTATGACTGATGGCAGACTGTTCATCGAATATTTCATAATAGAGCGTGACACTGCGCCTTGGATGAGCGAAATCTGGTCAAGGCCGAGGTAATTGGCGCTCACCAGGAGTCTTATCATGTCTATTATAGCCACTTTGTTGGTTTCACCGCAGACAATCAGTTGCTCATACTGTTTTTGGTTAGTGTTGAGGAAGAGATCAACGAATGATTTTGGCAGCAGTTTCATATCGCCCAACTCACCATTCTTTTGTTTTGCAAGATATTCTTTTTGAGCAAGCTTCTGATTATCAGGAAAGTAGTATTTCCAGTTTTTGGTACGGCGGTACGATTCGGTCATCGGTTTTGGTTTCCAATTCGACTCAGGCCGGCGGTAAAATGGCGACCACAGATTTAAACTGCGCGATTCGAGACTGTAAATCAAACAATTGATAAAATGGATGTAGCCACCGCCAATCTCACCATGCAAAGCGCTCCAGAGCGTTTTTGCACGGACGGTGTCGGAGAATTTCAAGGCAGCGGCAGTATCACCATCGAAACTTTCGAGCTTTTTATTCTTCAGTGCGCCAACAAATTCCGGGTCAAGTGTAACGGGGTAGTAAGTCACTTCTTCCGACCCGACGGCCATTTGCGGCATTGTGGATGTTGAGTGGTATAGGCCACGCACATCGAGAATTGATGTTGAGTCGTTGCTGAAAGTGATGTGGATGTTGAAATCAGCACCCCACTTCATTGACGAAATCTCGTTGCGTTGAGCTGTAGCTGTTGTGGCAATTGCAATGCAAAATATTGATATAAAAGCTCTTCTCATAGTTCTTGAATCTTGTTTTCGATTTCAAAAATACGCGGCTCATTGTAAAAAAAACACCAATAGCAGAAGAAGTTATTTACAACGGGGCGTTAGTATTTGGAAAGGCAAATCACTCTTTTTTAACTTCGATTTTTTTCAACGGCCAGCGGTTGCCGCGCATTTCCACAAGAAATGCCTTTACCGAGCCAACAGCTATTTTTGCTTCCATCATTATTGGTGCGCAGTTGGGGTCGTCGGTTATCCATGCGGTAAGGTCCTCGCCACCACTGAAGATGGTTCCGTCGACCATCATCACCGCAAACTTGCGGCATTGGTAAGTATCGCCGTTGCGGGTAGTGACAGGCTCAATACCCAGATAGCGGAAATGCAAGTTGTAGATTTTGTTGCCCACAATCACCGGCACAGGCACCTTCTGCCCATAGACTATTTTTGTAAAATCAATCGAACGGCAAATGTATATGGCTGAAATCAAATCGGTTATCGTCGGTGTTACTTTCAGTGTGTCGATTTTGAAAGCTCGTTTGGCGTTCTCGGTTGCAACAATGGCAATGCCGTCGGCATAGTTGAACCGGACCTCTTCGCGGTCCCAGAAACTGCCTTCCAAAGTGTTGCATCTGAACCAGTGCGGGGTGTAGGTCTGTGGTTCCACGATGGCTTCGTAGCGGTCGCGGACCTTGTAGAACCAATCGTAGCCCGGATTTGTGGCACCTTCGCTCAAAAGGTGGTAGAATGGCTTTTCGTTCCAGATTGTATCGCGGATTTCGAACGTCACCCATCCGGCGTTGAGCCAAATAAACTGCCAGTTGTAGTAAATGTCGAGTTTAAACCGTTCGCCTGCACCAAATTTGCCAAATGTGTAGGTTGGTTGTGAGTTGCCGATGGCCCACATGCACAAAAAAAGCAATATGGCTACCATCCGGCGCATCATTCAACTTTCCAGGTGTATTCGATATCCCAGCCCGATTTGGTTTCGATTGTCTGGCCAAAATAAAACACCCGTTCCGGCTGGCGGCGCAATTGGAAATTTCCAGTGTCCCATTTGCCGTTCCGGTTGTCGTCGCAAATAAGTTTGCAAATGAAGTTACCCGGTGTCAGATATTCGATTGTGAGTGTGGTGTCGCCGCCAATGGTGTATTCCTCGATCACATTTTCCTTAGAGTCGAGCAGTTGCACAATAGCGTTGCTGCACGGAACGTTTTCAATGTTTAGGACAACCGTGCTGTAGTAATCGCGCATCTGGGTTTTGAACTCACTTTTCAGTGTGTCGTTGATGTTTCCATAGACATCGGTCAGAGCGCCCGCCGGAACAACCAATCGGTATTGCATCGACTCATCGCGCTCAAAGCTGATGTCGAAACCGCGCATGTTGCCTTCGGTGCGGCTCATTTTGAATTTTACAGCCGACTCCAGCCCGTCATCGATTTTTGTAATGGATATTTTACTGTCATCGAAATTCTTCACAGGATAGTTGGTTTTCAAATGGATAGGCTTAACAAGGTCGAACGGTGAGTCCAGATTGTGCTCTATGGTCAGCTCCGACTTTTTCTTCTCTTCCTTTTTCTCTTCGGACCCGTCTTTTTTTAATTTCGCCAAAAGACCGCCGCCTTTTTTCTTTTCTGATTTCGCTGATACTTTCGGTTTCGATAAAAACTCAAGCGTGTCGATGTGCAGATAGTCTGCATTGGCTGAATCTTTCATGGTATAGCTCACTTGCATACGAAGAGTGTCGCGTTTGTAGAGCACCGAGTCGGTTATCCAAAGCACAACGGAGTCGGTCGGCATCGGACTTTCAATGATGCACCAGTCAGCGGCATAGGCGGTATCGACAATCGGGCTGATGGCAAACGCACTGTCAACGGGGTCGTTGAATGCAACGGCCAGCAGCCGTCGGTTGAGGCGGTACACGTCGTGCAGATATTGGATGTGGTTCTCTTCGGTGAACAGATTCAGGCTCATGTCGTCGAGCGTTGTTACCATCACGGTGTATGTGTGGATTGAGTCGCGGAAGACGGTATCTTTCTTGTCGCGCGATATTTTTTCAATCAACCGTATGGTGTCTGCCATCACTTCGGGCTTGAACGATGGCCGTATTGTACTGTCGCAGAAGGCAATAGCCTCACCGGGCATATCAAAGATCATGTTGTTGTTCAAGTCGCGCAGAGCGAAAACGTAATATGGCTCGGGCTTCATGTTCGGCACAATGAACAGGCCGTCGGCATTAGTGCGGCCCACACATTCTGGCATTTGAGTGCGCGGCGTTGAGTCGGAAAACTGACGGTAAAGCATGATGTTCACATCCTTCAGCGGTTTGCCGGTGAAAGCGTCGGTCACAATTCCTCCCATATAGGTTGAGTCGAAAGTGTCGCCAGTTGAAAATTCAAATTGGAAATTTTCGAGCACGTTGCCTTCGTTAAGGTCGGTCACCGAGTTGAAAAAGTTGAAGTTATAGGTGGTGCTGTCGGCCAGCTCGTTGTTGATTCTGACAACCATCTTCTTGCCGCGCATAACGACTTTTGGTTTGTTGGCCACCGGCGGCGACACCAGCAGTTCCTGACTCACATTCTTCAAATCGACAAACTCATCGAACTCGACAATGAATTTCTTGCCCTTGAAATTGGTTGAGTAGTTGACCGGCGAGCTGCGCAACGGCACGGGAGGCTCAGTGTCCTTGGGTCCGCCTGTAGGTGCCGACATTTTGGCGCAACCGAAAAGTGCCACTGTCGCAAAACTGAAAATCAAATATTTGCCTATCAACTTCATTTTCCTCGGGAAATTGTCTGTAACCGATTCGCAAACATACAAAAATTTTAAGCGGGCGTTATTCTTCTGCAGGCAGTGAATCAGATATTGCCGAAAAGGTTGAGCATTGCATTGTTGACAAATTCAATTTGATTGGCTACTTTTGCGCCCGTTCTGCCCCTGTAGTTCAACGGATAGAACGGAAGTTTCCTAAACTTTAAATTTGAGTTCGATTCTCAGCGGGGGTACCAATAAGTCAATCATTTTCAGGTGGTTGGCTTTTATTTTCTATCGGCTATGCGAATGAACGACAAACCACGGAAGCAGGAACCGAAGGGCAACTCCTATCCCGTCAAGGCGGACCAGACGGTGGAAGAGTTCCTTGGGCGCATTATGCAGGGCAAGAGCCGAACGTCGATTCGGCAGCTGCTGCAGAAAGGCGCCATCACAGCCGACGGCGTTGTTTTGCGCCAACTCACCGACAAACTAAAAGCGGGGCAGACGCTCTTCATCGGCAAAAAGCCCGACCTGGTGTTTCCGATGCCTAAAGGATTGAGAATCATTTGGGAAGACAAGTGGCTGATTGTGGTGAAGAAAGAGACGGGACTGCTCACCGTGGGCAACGAGAGCGAACGCTACCAAACGGCGCAGAACTATCTCGACGCCTATATGCGCTTCAAGGGCGAAGGCGAATGCATTTTCATCGTCCACCGCATCGACCGCGACACATCGGGAATACTGATTTTCGCGAAAAGCGAAGAAGTGCAGTTCCGCCTGCGCACAACGTGGAACGAGAGCGTTCAGAGCCGCCGCTACATTGCCATTGTCGAAGGCTGCCCCAGCGAGCCCGAAGGCACCATCGACACCTGGATTGACGAGAATAAATACACAATGGTGATGCACGTGACCAAAGAAGGCAAGGGCAAACGCGCCATCACCCATTATAAAGTACTGAAAACCAACGGACAGTTCTCAATGCTCGCGCTCGAACTTGAGACGGGGCGTAAAAATCAGATTCGCATCCACATGAGCCACATCGGGCATCCTGTGGCCGGCGACGGCAAATACGGCGCCCATACCGATCCCTGCGGACGGTTGTGTCTTCACGCGCAGCAGATTGAGTTCATCCACCCGATGACTAAAGAAGTGATGGAATTCACATCGGAGGTTCCGCACGAGTTCAACGCTCTGTTTAAAAAGCAACGGTCATAAAAGCATGTCAAAAGGTTGTATTGCGAGCCTTTTTTCAATTATTAGCCCCATAAAACGTTAATTCGGTCAACTAACTGACCGAATTTGGCTAAATTCAGTCAGTTGACTGACGGAATTTTTATATATTTGCATCAAAACTTTTGTTATGGAGACAATTAAACGTTTGTTATACAGCGAGATTAAGCACAGAATGCTGCCAAACAAGGTTATGCTGCTTTTTGGAGCTCGCCGTGTCGGGAAAACAGTCCTGATGATGCAACTTGTTGATGAGTTTGCCGGGCGAAAAATGGTGCTGAATGGTGAGGACTACGACACGCAGGCAATGCTGGCCGAGCAAACAGTTGCCAACTACCGCAACCTGTTCGGCAATATCGATCTTTTGGCAATCGATGAGGCGCAGAACATCCCCAACATTGGCAATAAACTGAAACTGATTGTCGATGAGATTCCGGGCATTCGCATAATAGCTTCCGGTTCATCATCGTTCGACTTGAAAAACGCTGCCGGGGAGCCACTTGTTGGGCGCAGCACACAATTTCTGCTGACGCCGTTTTCGCAGCGCGAGCTGTCGCAAAACGAGAACGCGCTGCAAACGCGCCAAAATCTTGAGAGCCGGTTAATTTACGGCTCCTATCCAACAGTGGCCTTGATGAGCGACAACCAACAACGGAAAGAGTATCTGCGCGACATTGTTGATGCCTATCTGCTGAAGGACATTTTGAGTGTCGACGGCATAAAAAACACAGCCAAAATGCGTGACTTATTGCGGCTTGTTGCTTTTCAGAATGGCGCTGAGGTCTCGCTTGATGAATTAGGTAAACAGCTGTCTATCAGCAAAAATACTGTTGCGCGTTATCTCGATTTGCTCAGCAAAGTGTATGTGCTTTTCAAGGTTGGCGGCTTCTCGCGTAACCTGCGGAAAGAGGTGGCTAAATCGGCAAAATGGTACTTCTACGATAATGGCATCCGTAACGCCGTGATTAACAATTTCTCTCCACTGAGTCTGCGTCAGGACGACGGACGGCTGTGGGAAAACTACATCGTCAGTGAGCGTATGAAGCGCAACTTGAACGAGCGGCACTACAGTGAGTTCTATTTCTGGCGCACCTATGACCAACAAGAGATTGATCTGGTTGAAACCAACGAAACTAACATTCTGGCATTTGAGATAAAGAAAGGCGAAAAAAATCCGCCTTGCCCGAAGGCATTTTCCGATGCGTACGCCAACGCGCAGTACAATGTGATTCGGAAAGATAATTATCTTGAATTCATCTAACGAAACGTTAATTCGGTCAACTAACTGACCGAATTTGGCTAAATTCAGTCAGTTGACTGACGGAATTTGGGTAATGCTGCCAGTTACCACAAAAAAAGAGCCACTGCAAAAGCGGCTCTTTTTTGTATATAACTCTCTGTTTTTAAAGTTTGTCCAATTCAGCTTTGAGTCCTTCGCGGTCAAGATTTTGGCCAATAAAGACGATTTTAATCATCTTGTCGCCGTACTGCTCGTCCCAATCGTGGCGCAACTCGGCGCTTTGAGCCAGCAGCTGCTTCTGCTCCTCTTCGGGCGCGGTGCAAATCCACTGCCCCGCCTTCACAAGTTTCTTCTGCGTTCCGGCCTGGTCAAACATATACGACATATCGGCATCGTCGTTGAAGTAGCAGATGCCCTTGCTACGGATGATGTTTGCCGGCCAGCGGTCGTTGGCAAAAGTCTCGAACTTGGTGTAGTTGAATCCCTTACGACGATAGTAAACGTATGTTCCGATGCCGTACTCCTCGGTCTCGCTTTCGTGCTCGTGCTCGTCATCATCTTTCTCAAGCTCCTCAACCCAGCCTGCCGACATCGACGCTTTTTCAAGGTCGAACTGGCGGGCGTCCATAATCTTGTGGAAATCGAACTCGCAGTAGTTGGTCTCGATGATTTCGGCCGATGGCTGTAACTTCTTGATTACGGCACGAATAAGTTTCAATTCATCTTCCGTTACCTCGGCAACTTTGTTCAGGATGATGATGTTGCAGAACTCGATTTGCTGAATAAGCAGATTCTCAATGTCTTCGTCATCGATGTTGGTGCGGGTGAGTTGATTGCCGCAGCCAAACTCGCGCGCCATTCGCAGGGCATCCACCACAGTTGCGATGCTGTCGAGACGGCAGGGCGACGGCTGATTGTACTGGCGGGCATAGTCGCCAATGGCCACAATGGTCTGCGCAATTGGCAGCGGTTCGCAAATGCCGCTGGCCTCAATCACAATATAGTCGAACTTGCCGGTGCTGGTGATGCTGGTAATCTGGTCGATAAGGTCGGTTTTGAGCGTGCAGCAAATGCAGCCGTTGCTCAAGGCCACAAGGCTGTCGTCTTTTTTGTTCACAATGCCGCCCTTCTCAATCAGCGACGCATCGACGTTTATCTCGCCAATGTCATTTACAATCACAGCAATTTTCAGGCCCTGGTTGTTGGCCAGAATCTTATTCAGCAGAGTTGTCTTACCGCTACCTAAATAGCCGGTTAACAATGTGATAGGTACAATCTTGTTCATTTTTAAAGCGATTTTTAAATTGCCGCAGAATTACAAAAAAAAACGTTGCTGTCGCCTAAATTTTTACCGCCGCGAGAATGAACCGAATAAAAATTTGTGTTCCATATGGCATCTGCGCAGAGAATAATTCGTTTACTGTTGATTGGCAATAGAATCCTCACAGAAAAATTATATTTGCACGCGAAATCGAAAAAACGTACAAAATATTATCAAATTGAAAATGAACGAATTAGAATCGCGTCAACAACAAATAATTGATGAGTTCAGCATTTTTTCCGACTGGATGGACAAGTATGAGTACCTGATTGAGTTGGGGAAGGAACTGGAGCCGATGCCCGACAGCGAGAAAACTGAGCAGAATCTTATCAAAGGCTGCCAGAGCCAGGTGTGGCTCACGGCCACTTGTGCCAATGGTGTTATCACCTTCCGCGCCGATAGCGACGCCATCATAACCAAAGGAATTATTGCACTGCTAATCAAGGTTTTGTCAGGGCTTTCGCCAAAAGATATTATCGATGCCGACCTTCGTTTCATTGATGCTATCGGCTTGCGCGAAAACCTGTCGCCTACGCGCTCAAACGGCCTTGCAAGCATGATCAGGCAGATAAAGATGTATGCAATTGCCTTCGGCGGGAGTAATGAGTAAAGTGTTAAGTGTAAAGAGTAATGTGTAGGGCGCACCATTCATAAATCAAAAATCGTCAATCGAAAATCCTAACTTGTAACTTATAACTCCTAAAACTTATAACTTACTAACCCCTAACTCCTAAATTATTATGGACCAACTACTTGAAACCAAGATAATCAACGAACTGAAAACCGTTTACGACCCCGAAATTCCGGTGAATGTTTACGATTTAGGCTTGATTTACAACCTGAAAGAGAATGCCGGAGTGCTCGATGTGGAGATGACCCTGACCGCCCCTGGCTGCCCCATTGCCGACCAGATTCTTGACGAGGTACGGATGAAACTCGAGTCGGTGCCGGGTATCCATCAGGTGAACATCAACCTTGTGTTTGAGCCCGAATGGAACCAAGACATGATGAGCGAAGAAGCCAAGATGGATTTGGGTTTCTTGTAGAGTAATTCTCTCCTTCTATTTGTTACCGCCTCGTTTGGTGTAAACCACAATAGCACCGTTTCCGCCTTGTGCGCCATAAATGTTGGCCTCTTTCAGAATCTCAACATGGTCAACAGCATAGACATTGATGCCAAACAGCGACTCAACTATCACACCATCAACAACATATAAAGCATTGGTGTTGCCGTTGAGCGAAGCCGAGTTGCGGATGTTGGCCTGCGAGCCCTCGCCATATTCGCCGCGAGTGATTCGCAACCCCGGAACCAACCCTTGCAAAGCCTCAACAAGGTCGTGACGGCCAGTTTTCACAAGGTCATCACCTGTGATTGACGAGCCGGCGGTGAACTGTTCACGAGTCTTCACATAATCGTAGCCTATGCTCACAAGCTGATCGTCGCCAGCGGCTGTGTACTGCGACTGGTCGGCAAGGCGGATGCGTATGCTCTTGAGCCCGTCAACGGGTATCACATACAGCTCGTTGCGGTATTTGACGTGCAGTGTGTCGGTTGGATTCACATCAGTGAGACCGAAGCGCCCCTGCTTATCCGACTGCGCATAGCGGTTTTCGTCTGTTACGTAGATGCGCGCCCGCTTCACGGGATTGTTGTTGACATCAACAATCACGCCGTTGAACGGCACTCCTTGGCCACCATTTTGCGACATTGCGGCAAACGGCAGCATTGCTAAAACAACTAACAATCTTTTCATAGCTCGAAAATTTGCTATAAAGATGCGATTTTTTTGCGGATAGCATATTGTTTATCGATGTTTGACTGAATTTGACGGCTGAATGGCCGAATAGGATAATCGGCCAACTGATTCCCCAAAAAAAATCGTAAACTTGCAGTCCGATTCTAAAACGACGCAGAGATGATAGTAGTTACGGGAGCCGCGGGCTTCATCGGCAGTTGCGTGGTGAGCCGCCTCAACGCCGACAATTTTAATGACATTGTGCTGGTCGACGATTTCAGCAACAGCGAGAAAAACAAGAATTTCGAAGGCAAACGGTTCACTGCGAAAGTTGACCGTATGCAGTTTTTCGACTGGCTCGACGCCAACCACCGCTTTGTGGAATTCATCTTCCATCTTGGCGCTCGCTCGGCCACAACGGGCTTCCCGAAGGAAGTTTACGACACGCTCAATCTGAACTACACCAAAACCCTTTGGACAAAATGCGTTGAGTACGGCCTGCCGATTGTATATGCTTCGTCGGCAGCCACTTACGGAATGGGCGAGTTTGGGTTCGACGATAACCACGATGTCATCTACAAACTGAAACCGATGAACCTTTACGGCGAGTCGAAGAACGATTTCGACAAGTGGGCGCTGCAGCAGGAACGCAAGCCGTTCTTCTGGGCCGGTCTGAAATTCTTCAACGTGTACGGCCCCAACGAGTACCACAAGGGCCGGATGGCGTCGGTCATTCTGCACGCTTTCCATCAGATTCAGGAAACGGGCAAGATGAAGCTTTTCAAATCGCACAATCCGCAGTATGCCGATGGCGGACAGACGCGCGATTTCGTCTATGTGAAAGACCTTTGCGAAGTGATGATGTTTCTGATGCACCACCGCCGCGACTCGGGGCTCTACAATGTGGGCACGGGCAAGGGCCGCACCTTCGCCGACCTGACAATCAACACTTTCCGCGGTATGGGACTTGAGCCGAACATCGAGTACATCGATATGCCGATGGACATCCGCGACAAGTATCAATATTTTACCGAAGCCAATATGAGCAAACTGCGCTCTATCGGCTACGACCGGCCGTTCTACTCGCTCGAAGACGGTGTGGCCGACTACGTTAAGAACTATCTGATTCCCAACAAATACTACTAACCGATGGACAACATTTTTCTACTGATTTTCATAGCGTTTATAATTGGCGTGCTGATGTTCGACCTGCTGTTTGTCGGGCGCGGCCACCACGTGGTCAGCATCAAGGAAGCATCGGTGTGGACGGTGGTTTGGGTGACGCTGGCGCTCGGATTCTTCCTGTTTCTCAGGTTCGACGGCCATCTGGTCCACGGCATCGACACGTTCGACGAGCTGCTGCACGTGACGCAGAAATACGGCCTGAGTTTCAAGTACGACGGGCTGCCGCTTGAGCAGGCAATGGCCAACGGACTCACCATCGAGTCGGCCGTCAGCCAATATCAGCACAGTATGTCGATTGATTTCCTTTCGGGATACCTGATTGAAGAGACGCTCTCAATCGACAATCTTTTTGTGATGCTGATGCTGCTCACGGGCTTCGGCGTGCGCAAGAAAGATTACAAATCGGTGCTTTTCTGGGGCATTCTGGGCGCCATCATCCTGCGGTTCTCGTTCATCTTCCTTGGTTCGACGCTCATTCAGAAATTCAACTGGATTCTGCTTGTTTTCGGCGCTTATCTGGCTTATATGGGCGTGAAAATGTTCTTCAAGAAGGAAGACGACAATGCCAATACCGACCCGCGCGACCATAAGCTGGTGAAGTTCCTGTCGAAGCATTTCAGCGTCTATCCGCGTTATGTGAACGGCCGTTTCTTCATCCGCGACCATCGGCACAAACTCTTCATCACCCCGCTGCTCATTGTGGTGATAACCATTGAGTTCACCGACCTGATTTTTGCATTCGACAGCATACCCGCCATATTCTCAGTCACTTGCGACCCTTACGTGGTGTTCTTCTCGAACATTTTCGCAATCATCGGACTGCGGTCGCTGTTCTTTATGCTCTCGGGCGCAGTGGACAAGTTCTGCTATCTGAAACAGGGCGTTGCCGTGCTGCTGCTCTTTGTGGGCGCCAAGCTGCTTTTCCATCATTGGCTCGACGAGATTGGCTTCAGCTCGGTGCACTCGCTCTATGTCATTCTGGGGATCATCACGCTGAGCATTGTGCTCTCGCTGCTTTTCCCGAAGAAGGATGCGGAAGTTAGGAGTTAGGATGTAGGAATTAGGAGTTGAAAGTTAGATATTTGCAAATGGTGTTGGGTGTTAGGTGTTGGATTTTAGGCATTAGGCACTAGGAATTATGAATGTGCTGAGTCAGTAGTCTGTTGTCTGAAGTCCGTTGTCAAACAATCGATTCACCGATTAAACAATAAAGCTGAATTTATATGAAAAACTTGTTTTTTGCATCAACAATTTTTGCCGTAGCCATTATGTTGCTGACTATGCAGGCCAACGCGCAGTTTGTGGTTAGCGGAACCGCTGGCATTGTATCGGAAAATAGCGCTAACAATGGCGACAAGGAATCGTCATCATTCAGTTTTGAAGTTGTGCCGTCGGTTGGATACGTGATGGGAAGCTGGGAAGTTGGTGTGGGGTTCGGCTACAACCGCAGCAAAACTTCGACTTGGACAGACGGCCACAAAAACACAGAGTCGGAATCGGCCTATGCCATAGAGCCTTATCTGCATTACGATATTCTTCAGGCTGGCAGATTAATCTTTGGCGCCGA
Organism: uncultured Bacteroidota bacterium; assembly: GCA_946414435.1. Lineage (GTDB taxonomy): Bacteria > Bacteroidota > Bacteroidia > Bacteroidales > SZUA-534 > RUG13583. The sequence continues at coordinate 23,241 of CAMKOM010000008.1, read as the reverse complement.
AGCCATTTCGGTGTTCGGATTTGCCGACAGCGAGCGAAGCGTCAAGCTTGAGTTGCTGCCCGTGCTTACAATCGAGATAAACGACCGTTGGGATTTCGACATTTTTGCAAATGTGCTTGGGGTTAATTATTCACACACCAAAAACAAGGACACGGACCACACCACATCCAACTTCGAGCTTATGGCAAACAACGGCCATCTGTTGAATATGGGTTTCACGTTTAAGTTTTAGGAAGCCGGCTTACTTTTTGTAAATCTTACCGTTGTAATAGATTTTTGTGGTGTTCAATCCTTCGTTGAAAACCACCACATCGCCCACTGCCCTGTAATCGTTCACTGGGCCGTACGACAAAATGTGCTTCTCCCCGTCTTCAAACACTGCCAGATAGCCGTTTTGGTCGATATAGGTCAACAGGTTGCCTTTGATGCTGTAGCTTTGCGGAACATAGTTCTCGACCAGATACTGCTCCCCGTCGATATAGGTAAAAAACTGTCCTTGCAGGCTGTAAACAAGTATTTTGCGATTCAAATCGTACATGTCTGGAGCAAATCCGGATATGTCGTAAAGTTCGCCTTTACTGAAAAGCCTGAAATTCTCCATGCTGTTGACAAAAGCAACCTGCTCATATCCGCATTTGAACGATTTGGGCGTAAACTGCTCAATATCATTCAACTCGCCATCGTAGAAAATACGGAACGCACCGTCGGAATAATCAACAAACGCACCTACGTTGCGTCCTAGTCTGACCTTGATGCCGTCAATAACGTTGAAGAGCTCATAAACGCGGTCGCCGCAAACCAGACGCAAGATGTCGTGCATATCGACAAAAGCGACGGTGTTGGCACCCACCCAGAACTGTGCGTCGTTACCCACAATGATATCGGCCAGTTCGGTAACGCGGCCATCGGAATAAATTGAAAAATAGTGCTTGTTGGTGTCGATGAAAGCTACCACACTGTCGCCCACCAAAAACTGGCCTGTAAACCCCGACAGCAGCCGCTTGTTGCCCTGTTCGAACACGTATAGTTGCGAGCCAACCCTGAAGGTGAACAGATTATCGGTTATGGTGTAGTTGTCGACTGACGGTGAGACATTGTAACTGATATGGTTGGCATACGCCTTCAGATGCCCACCGTTGGTCACGTAGGCCACACAGCCACTGCCCACGGCAAACGATTTGACTTCTTGAAATTCCAATTGCCGGAAATTACCGTCATCGAAAACAATAAAGTTTTTGTCATAGTCGGTGAATGCACCCAACGATTGGCCGAAGACTGGTCGCACAATCAACGTTATTACAAATAGTATGTATGTCAAGCGGTACATTTATCAGACCGGTTATCAATTTCTTATTACTTTGATTTTTCCATTTCGTCCAATCTTCACAATGCCCGAAGCCTTGTGCTTTGTGGTGTCGTCCTGGCGGTGCTTTACAACGTAATCCACACTTTCGATGATGAGTGGATCAATCTCGTCAAAGCAGGCCGGGGCAGGCTGTCCGCTGATGTTGGCTGATGTCGACACTATGGGCTTGCGGAACCTTTGGATGAGAGTGGGACAGAAATCGTCGGTTGCCACACGGATGCCCACGCTCTGATCTTCGGCGTTTACAACGTTTGGAGCCAGGTTTTTTGCTCCCTCAAAAATGACAGTAAGCGGTGACGTGGCCAGCTCAATCATGTCAAAGGCAATGTCGGGCACGTCCTGGACATACGACGGTATGCGCCCTGCAGTGTCAACCAGCACAATCATCGACTTGTTGTCGGCCCGCTGCTTAATCTCGTAAATCCGTCTGACGGCTTCGGCATTGGTGGCGTCGCAGCCCAGCCCCCAGATAGTGTCAGTGGGGTAGAGAATCACGCCGCCGCGTCGCAGTACCTCAAGCGCATTTTTTATATCCTCGTTCATCACTCAAATCATTTTTCTGCCAAAGATATGCAAATTGCCGAGTTGAAGCGTCACTTTATGGCTAACAAAAACAATGAAATAGGCGTTACCGCGACAATAAAACACAAAAAATCGCCGAAAAGTTTGCTCATTAACGGGCAATTGTGTAATATTGGCAATGTATTTAAAGGGTAATAAATTAAGATTTCTTGCTAAAGCCTTTCAGTCAGTCTCTGAAAGGCTTTTTTAAGTGGATTTTTTTGAACCCCTACGGGTGCACAACAAATACTCTGAAAATGAAAATTGCTGAAATAACCAATTTTATTGAAACCGTGGCGCCGTTGGCGATGCAGGAATCGTACGACAACGCCGGGCTGATTGTAGGCGACCGCAATGCCGAAGCCACCGGCGCGCTTATCTGCCTCGATGTTACCGAAGAAGTAGTTGACGAGGCCATCGGCATAGGTTACAATCTGATAATAGCGCACCATCCGTTTGTTTTCGGCGGGTTGAAGAAATTCAGCGGCGACAGTGCCGTTGAGCGTACCCTCATCAAGGCTATCAAAAACGATGTGGCTGTGTATGCCGCCCACACCAATCTCGACAATATGCTGCTTAACGGAGTCAATAGCAAAATTGCCAGTAAGTTAGGACTTGAAGATGTGAAGATTCTCAGTCCGATGAGCGGCAGTCTGCGCAAGATTGTGGTTTTTGTGCCAACTGACAAAGCCGAGGCCGTGCGCGACGCAATGTTCAGCGCCGGAGCCGGTTGCATAGGTAATTACAGCCGCTGCAGCTACAACCTGCAAGGACAAGGCTCGTTCAAAGCCGAAGAGGGCTGCAACCCATACGTTGGCGAAATTGGCAAAACACACTTTGAGCCTGAGACGCGAATCGAGACCATCGCGCCAGCACATGCGGTCGGGAAAATTGTGAGCGCAATGCTGGCCGCGCACCCCTACGAGGAACCTGCTTTCGACATCTATCCGCTTGACAACACTTTCGACCAAGCCGGAAGCGGCATCATCGGCACGCTGCCACAGCCTGAAAATGCAACTGATTTCCTGCAAAAGGTGAAAAAAAAATTCGGCTGCGGAGTAATACGTCACACTCGTCTGCCCGAATCACCGATACAGCGTGTGGCTGTTTGCGGAGGAGCCGGAAGTTTCCTGATTGGCGACGCAATGCGCGCCGGAGCCAACATCCTGCTCACTGCCGACATCAAATACCATCAGTTCTTCGACGCCCGTTATCCCTTTGTTTTAGCTGATATCGGGCACTACGAAAGCGAGCAATTCACAAAAGAACTTTTTTATGAATTAGTTACCGGAAAATTTTCTAATTTTGCAGTCCGATTGACGGAGGTAAATACAAATCCAATAAAATACGTATAACGCAATGGATGACAAAAATCAAAAGGTGGACGTTCCGATGGAACAAAAACTGAAGAATCTCTACGACTTACAGCAGATTCAGACAGAAATCAACAAAATCAAAAGTTTACGCGGTGAGCTTCCGCTCGAAGTTCAAGACCTTGAAGACGAGTTGGCAGGTTTGCAGACCCGTATCACAAATCTGAAGGCTGAAGTGAAAGAAGATGAACAAGGCATCTCGAACGAGAAACACAAAATCGCTAAATGCCAAGAAGATATAAAGAAATACCAATCGCAGCAGGATAACGTTCGCAACAATCGTGAGTACGATTCACTCTCGAAGGAAATTGAGTTCCAATCACTTGAGATTGAGTTGAGCGAGAAACACATCCGTGAGTTCACTGCCGAGATGGAACGTAAAAAAGAGATTATTGATGCCGCTGAAATAAAATACAATGAACGCAAGGGTGACTTGGACCAGAAACGCGGCGAACTCGACAGCATTGTTTCGGAGACACAGAAGAAGGAAGACGAGCTGAATATCAAGAAAGCTGAGATTGAAAAACTTATCGAGGAGCGTTATCTGACAGCTTTCAACCGTATCAGCGCGAATGTTCGCAACGGTCTGGCTGTGGTTACCGTTCAACGTGATGCTTGCGGCGGTTGCTTCAACAAGATCCCGCCACAGCGCCAGGTTGATATCCGCTCACGCAAACGCATCATTGTTTGCGAGTACTGCGGCCGCATTCTGGTTGACGCCGGACTTGCCGAACTTTGATTCATAATTTGTTAGAATACAAAAAAGGACTGCTGATTTAGCAGTCCTTTTTTTATTGGGTTGGGAAAGACTCTGTTCCGCCTTTCGTCCGTAACCTTTGCGGTGCATAGTGAAAGTAGAGACGATGCATGGCACCGTCTCTGCAACACAAGCAATTATTTCTTCATCAATTCCTCCAGCATCTTCTTCATCTCGGCCATTTCTTTTTTTATAGCCTCGTTTTCAGCTTTGACGCTTCTCAACTCCTCAATCTCCGCCTGCTGCTCCTTGATGGCCTCAATCAAAAGTGGAGCAATGTTCTCGTATGTTACAGCCTTGAAGCCTTCATTGTCAGTTACAACCAGCTCGGGTACAACAGCCTCAACTTCCTGGGCAATAACGCCAATGTGTTTTTTGTCATCAAATCCGAAGAGTTCTTTGCCATTGATAGCCGCCAACTCCTCTGCATTCTTCCAATAGTACGATACTCCCCTCAATTTCAGCACCTTATCCAATGCGCCATCGAGTTGCTGAACATCTTTTTTCAAACGCATATCCGACGACTGGCTCGCGCTTTTATAAGTTAAGTTGCCTGTCACAGTCATATCGCCGTTTCGTAAAACAACCAAGGCATTCCTTCGGTGTATAGTTTGGCCACCACTCCACGATTCCCAGCCGCTGCCTACCACAAATGCTCTGCTGTTAGGTGAATCAGAATCAACACTTCCTATGGTTTCTCCTTCATTATCATTCCATGTGCCCACTACAACCTCAGAAGCTGAATTTGCCGTTGCGTTGAAACCTATGGCAACAGAATATGTTTTATTTGCACTTGCTAGGCGTCCGAAAGAATAGGAATAAGAAGAACCTGTCGAACAATTAAATCCTATGGCAACGGAATTCACTCCATCTATCGTATTACTATACCCTATGGCAGCTGAGTTTTCTTTGTTAACCTCATTGCTCCAACCTAAAGCAACGGAATTCCATTTCTTAACCTTGCAATTATAACCTATTGCAATTGCTCTATTATCATTTGCTTCTGCTCCAGGGCCAATTGCGTAGGAATAATTGCCTGTGGCTTTTGGCGCGGCAACAATTGTTCCATTTATATCACCTGTTCTTCCTAAAGCAAAACTGCCTTTGCCGCTTGCTATTGCGCCCTCGCCAATGGCATAGCTGCCCTCGCCCGAAGCGGCGCTATTCAAGCCTAATGCGTAGGCATTTTTTTCAGAAGCCTTTGCTGTGTTGCCAATAGCCACAGCGTTTTCGCCAGTGGCTTGTGCCGATGCACCAAACGAATAAGCGTTGCTTTTTGTAGCCTGAGCTGATGAGCCAAAAGCGTAACTGCTTGAACCCGAAGCGGTGCTGTTCAATCCTAATGCGTATGCGTTGGCGCTTGTGGCCTTTGCGGTGTTGCCGATTGCCACAGCGTTTTCGTCTGTAGCCTCAGTCATTTTTCCGAAAGCGAACGAACTTTTACCTGTGGCTTTTGTCTCATTGCCAATAGCGGTTGAAGTCTCACCCGTGGCCATTGTTTTGTAGCCCATAGCCTGCGAGTAGTTGCCCACGGCTTTCGATTGGAAGCCTGTGCTGAACGAGTTCTCTCCAACACTGTCGGCACTATTAACCATCAGATTGCCAGCCATAAAGGCGTTCTTTTCGGGATACCAATAGATACGATTCTCACCTTTGATAATTTTTGCATCTGTCGATAAGTCGATATTGAAAAGGTTGCTTGCTGTACCTTTCGAACCATCGCGGCCGGTAACGGCAAAACCGCCAGCCACCGTGCCTTCTTTGTCACCACCGTCAAGTTCGCCGACGGCAAATCCTTTTGCGCTACCTGCACCGTCAATATAGAAGCGGGTGCTGTCGGTGTTGATGGCCATGTATTCTTCGTTGGTTCCTTTTGATGCATCTCGACCAGTGATCAGGAATCCACTGCGGCGCACTTTGCTGGCATCATTGTCGAAATGCACCAATGTGCCATCCGTAGCAACTTTCATATAGTTGGTGGTCTCACCATCTTTTTGAAAATCCCGGCCGGTAATCAAGAATCCGCTGCGGCGCACTTTGCTGTCATTGTCGTCGAGCTGGTTGTCGATAAATACCTTTGTGCCTTCATCATTAACAGCCAAGTAGTTGCTGGGCTGTCCGTCCTTGGCGTCTTCGCGGCCGGTGATATAGAATCCGCTGCGGCGCACTTTGCTGTCATTGTCGTCAAGCTGGTTGTCGACAAATACCTTTGTGCCTTCATCATTAACAGCCAAGTAGTTGCTGGGCTGTCCGCCCTTGGCGTCTTCGCGACCGGTGATGTAGAATCCACTGCGGCGCACTTTGTCGCCATTATTATTGTCATCGACAAAAACTTGTGTGCCATTGCCGTCAACTGAAAAGAAATCGTTGTTTTCGCCGTCTTTAGAATCTTCGCGGCCTGTGATGTAGAAACCACTGCGGCGCACCTTGCCACCGTCAGCGTCAGGGTCAATATAGACATGAACGCCCTCAGGATAAACAGCAAATACCACCTTTCCATCTTTATCCTTGACCTCGAACAGAGCATCGTCGTTTGTGGTTGCGCCTTTCACATCAAGTTTCTTGAGTGATATCTCGTCGGTGGCCACCCATGTCGTACCATCGTGTACCAGGGTTTGGCCCTTCGATCCCTGCACTTGCACGCCGTCACGACCGCCACCTGTGGCTGCATAGAAGGCGTAAGGAACCGACTGCAGCTTGGTTGAGCCCATGCCGGTGTATTGAGTGCCACCATCGGGGTCAATCTCAACGCGCATCCACACGTCACCGCTTGCCCAATTCACATTCTGAAGGCTCTGGCCTTCGGCGTGGGCACCAGTTCCTACTGTCACGCTCAGCTGGCCGTAGCTGTTGGTTGTCGGCGTGTGCGTCTCCTGATAAACCGCATCGCCATTCTGGCCTACAGTCAGTGTCAGACGAAGGCCTACTTTCGAGTTATCAACAAGTTCACCGGCAGCGTTGCGCACCACTGCTTGGTACGAGAATCCGTCGGTTTGGGCGGTCACCGTCATTGCACTCAGCACAAGGGCGATTGCCGCGATTGAGGTAAAGAATTGTCTCATGAACATAATATGGTAAATTTTAATCAATTCACTTGTTTTTGGGTTGCTCGACTTGCTTGGTTGCACAACCATAACAAAATCGGGCAAAAATAATATTAACTTTCACCAATTGGTTATCAAACTTTATTATTTTTTTGTTGCGTTTTTGTCTCCTATATCCGAACAAATTTGATCCCGTTAGGATAAGTTTGGTAAGATATTTTCGTGCCCTACAAAGCGGTCGGTACTGACATTGCGGAAATTCCTACTTCAGCATACTCACCGCCCGCAGCAGGCTGTCGTGCAGAATGTCAATCTCTTCAGCGGTATTGTAGAAGGCTATCGAAGCGCGGACGGTGCCAGGGATTCCGAAGTGCTGCATAATTGGCTCGGTGCAGTGGGTGCCCGTGCGGACTGCAATGCCCATTTTGTCGAGCAGGGTGCCAATGTCGAACGGGTGGGCGAAATCAGTCACAAACGAAACCAGCGAAGCCCGCTTTTCGGCGGTGCCAATCAGTCGCAAATCGCTGATTGACTGGATTTTATCATTAAGATAAGTAAACAGTTCGCTCTCGTAGGCGGCAATGTTGTCCATTCCAATGGCCTCAACGTAGCGCAGAGCCTCGGCAAGGGCGATAATGCCCACGTAGTCGGGCGTGCCAGCCTCGAATTTATACGGCAGTTGGTTGAAGGTGGTGCCGCTGAACGACACGGTCTCAATCATCTCGCCACCACCTTGATACGGCGGCATCTGGCTGAGCCACTGCTCTTTGCCATACAAAACGCCGACGCCTGTCGGGCCGTAAATTTTGTGTCCGCTGAAGACGAGAAAATCGCAGTCGAGTTGCTGAACGTCAATCGCGAAATGCTGAATGGCCTGCGAAGCGTCCACCAGCACGGGAATGTTGTGGCTGTGGGCAATCTCAATTATCTGCTCAACAGGGTTGATAGTGCCCAAAGTGTTTGAAACATAGACGATTGACAGCAATTTGGTGCGGTCGGTTATCAACTCTTCGAGTTCGGCCAGATTCAGTTCGCCACGGTCGTCGAAGGCCCATTTAACAACTTTTGCTTTGTGTTGGTTTTCAAGCAGTTGCCACGGCACAAGGTTGCTGTGGTGCTCCATCTCCGTGACGATTATCTCATCGCCTTCGCTCATAAACTGCTGGCTGAACGAATTTGCCACAAGATTGATACTCTCGGTGGCTCCGCGGGTGAAGATTATCTCGCGCTCCGACGCTGCGTTCAGAAACCGCCTGACCGTCTGCCGCGACTCCTCCATTGCCGTGGTGGCAAGGTTGCTCAGGTGGTGGACACCGCGGTGCACGTTGGCGTTGTACTGGGTGTAAACCTCGACAATCTTGTCAACCACGCGGCGCGGCTTCTGTGTGGTGGCCGCATTGTCGAAATAGACGAGCCGACGGTTGTTGACGGTTTGCTCCAGAATGGGGAAATCTTTTCGTATCTCTCTGACGTCGAAGTTCATAGCACTATTTTTTCACGATTCGCATTTTCATCATCACATCGTTGAGCGGACGGTCGTTGCGGTCGGTCTCAACTGCGGCAATGCTGTCGATAATGTTCAGACCTTCAACCACTTCGCCAAAAACGGTATAATCGCCGTCAAGGAAAGGCGCACCGCCGACGGTGGTGTAGGTTTTGCGCTGCTCGGAGCTGAATTTGAACAGTTTGGCATCGGAATTCGTCGCAACCAAATGCTCCACAAGGCTGTCGCAATAATGGTTGAAGGCGGCGAAGTTGCGTGCGCGCTGCAGTTTGGTCAGTGCCTCCTGGTCAGCCTTGCTGTCGTCCGATTTGAGCCAGTCGTTGAGCATTTTCTGCTTGACTGACGCGTTATGCTGCTCTTCGATATGGTCTAAATCTTTGTTAGAGTACACTTTGCCCTGCACAATGTAGAACTGGCACCCCGACGATTTCTTTTCGGGATTATTGTCGCGTGCGGCAGCCAGAGCGCCGCGCTTGTGGTAAAGGCCATCGACAAACTCGGCAGGGATTCGCTCGCCGTGACTTCCTGCGCCCAGCATCTTGCCCTTCGGCGCGTTCTTCGAATCGGGGTCGCCGCCCTGAATCATAAAATCCTCAATCACACGGTGAAAGAGCAGACTGTCGTAGAAATGCTCCTTCACGAGCGTTACGAAATTCTGCTTGTGCAGTGGCGTCTGGCCGTAGAGTTTGACCTTCATATTGCCGTACGGCGTCTCGATAACCGCAAACGCAGGTTTCGGCTTCTTGCGGCTGCCCTTGGCCGACATCAGTCCGACTGAAAGCAGCACTATCGAAATGTAAAACAATGCCTTTCTCATAATGGGGGCAAATATAGTAAATAAGGCATTAGGTGTTAGGCATTAGGCATTAGTGGCTTAGAAGGCTGAGAGTCAGAAAGTTGTCAGGTTTGGACTTAAGACAACAGACTACTGACCACAGACGGCTTTGCGCAGTCATTCAATAATTATTTGCATACATTTTTCTTATGCCTTATCCCCTAAAGCATTCAATTATTCAGTCAATCAATCCTTCAGTTAATATCTCGCTCTTTCGCCGCCAATGAGTTTCGGGCGGCAGAAGGCGGCTACCACGTGGGCTGCGCCAATCTGGTTCGGTGTGGGGTGAACGGGCACGGCCACGTCCTTCAGGTGCATACCAATGAGCGTGTCGCCAATGTCGAGCCCAGCCGAAGCTTTAACGTGCTCAACCACAACCGCCTGACTGAAGCCGCCGTATGCCGCAGTGGCAAACGAGCCGCCACCGTGAAGCCACGGAACCACGCTCACGGGCTCGTAGCCGTAGCGCTCGGCGCACTCGGCCTCAACCACAAGCGCGCGGTTAAGGTGCTCGCAGCATTGGCAGGCAAGATAAACGCCGCGCTCAGAAAGGATTCGGTGCGCCGTGGCGAAAATGGTCTGCCCAATCTCGGCGCTCGAGTCCTTGCCAATGCGGCCGCCAGCCACCTCACTCGACGAGCATCCCACAACAAAAACCGACCCTTTGGCCATCGGGTGGGCGTTGAGCAAATCGGTCAGAATCTGCTCGGTTTGCTTGGCTATTTCTTGTAAATCAATTGTTTCCATATTCAAATCCATTATTGGCGAACCTATAAAATAAGCCAGCGCAAATATATTTTATGGTATTGAATTATGATTCAGAAAAATCAAAAACGGCCGCGAATGCCTATCGACGCAAAACCTTGTGCACCTATTCCCAACTCACCAAAAAACCTCACAAATTTGGGTCCGACTTCTATTCCAGTTGCTCCAACAAAACAAGAAATCCAATCAAAGTCATCATCAGTCTTCCCTGTATCATATTTTGAGTCTGTAATAATAAAGCGCGCTCCTACTCCAACTTTTGAATACATCCCCACCCAATTGCAACGTACATATTCGAACCGAATGGCTGCCATAATGTATGGCGTCTGCTCTTTCACTGTCCAGTGATCGTTAGGTTGAGATGGTGAATTATACCTGTTAATCCAATGTTTAGAACGGTTCTCTTCATAACCCAATTGCACACCCATCGACATCCAAGGTTTGATAAAATTGCGCAGATACTCAACATTATAAGTTCCAGAAAAATCCGTGTATTTCAAACGTGTTTCTCCATCTCCTTTTTCCCCGTCATTTGTTGGTCCTGAACCCCAAAAATTACGAGAACCTGAGTACAGCGACTTACCGTTACAATAGAAAGCAGAAACTTGATTTTTAGGATATTCTATCATTTGCGAATAGCCGCAGAGCGAGCCGATAATAGCAAGCACGAGTAGTATCAGTTTTTTCATAATAGTTTAGTTTTTAATTAGGAATGTATGACGATATTTTTCAAAACCTGCTTCTGATTCCAAATGCTGCAAAACCTTGAGCGCCCAATCCAATTTCACCGAAGGCTCTTATCATTTTTGGTCCAACCTCAAGACCGAAAACTTCTACAAAGCAGGGAACCCAATCAAAAGCTTTATCAGTATCGCCAGATTCGTATTTTTTATCTCGGAAAATCAAACGGACGCCTAACCCCGATTTCATATACCCTCCTATCCAATCGTATCGTAACCAATCGAACTGTATGGCAGCGATAATATATGGTAACCTGTCTTTTTCCGTCCAATTATCGGTTGGTTTGAAGTGATCCATTCTGTTAATCAAACGTTTCGACTGGTTTTCTTCATAACCTAACTGTACACCCATTGACATCCAAGGTTTGAGAAATTTGTGTAGATACGCAACATTATAAACGCTCGAAAAATCGGTGTAATTCTTACACTCTAATCCTTCTGTCTTACTCGCATCGGGAGTTCCACTTAAGAAAATGTCATTAAGAACTGTATACAACGATTGTCCTTTACAATAAAACGCAGAAACCTGATTTTTAGGATATTCAATGTTTTGCGAACACCCGTGTGCGGCAAGGAAAAATGTTGCAAGCACAAGCAGTGTTAGTTTTTTCATTTTAGTTTAAGTTTTTAAAAAGTTGCTTTGTGCGATTGGCTCGTACACCTATAAGACAATTCAGCGGGGCTTTTCCCTACTCGCATTCTAAATTTTTTGCAAAAAAAGAATGTGCGGCTGCACACCACACATTCTTTAAAACTTGTATGTCTTTCAACTGTCAATAAATCAGCATCGAAATCAGATAAGCCACAAGCGTTGAAACCGACACGCAAATCAGGCCAGGCATCATAAACGAGTGGTTGAGCAGGTACTTGCCTATGACGGTTGTGCCCGAGCGGTCGAAGTTGACGGTGGCAATGTCGGACGGGTAGTTCGGAATGAAGAAATAGCCGTAAACCGACGGCAGCACGCCCAGCAGCACCCAGCCTGGAATGCCGAGCGAATAGGCCAGCGGCAGCATTGCAACCACCACCGCGCCTTGCGAGTTTATCAGCACGCTCACGCAGAAGAACACCAGCGCAATGGACCACGGATATTGCGCCACAATGCCCGAGAGCATCGTCTTCATTTCGGTCAGATAGTTCGAGAAGAAGGTGTCGGCCAGCCACGCAATGCCGTAAATGGCCACCACGGCCACCATTCCCGACTGCCACACAGGACCAGCCACGGCCTTCTTTGGCGACGCCTTGCAGAAGATTATCATCAGCGCGGCGGCGGCAATCATAACTATCTGAATGACAAGGTTCATTGCCAGCGGTTTTTGGTACAGTTCGGTCATTCCGAACGATTGAATGCCCGACTTAATCAACTGGTCGGGGGTAATGACGGTGCCGTCGGCAAGGATTGTGGGTGCCGCGCCTTTCACGGCCCGCAGCGTGCTGTACGACGGCAGCACATTCTGGAAAATGGCGAAGAAGACAATCACCGCCAGTGCGCCAAGAAAAATGAAAACGGCGTTTTTGGCCGATTGCGGAATCTCTTTGTCGAGCGTTGTGGCCGAGTTGCCGTAAATGAACTTATACTGCTCAGGGTCTTTCAGTTTGGCCTGGAACTGCGGGTCTTTGTCAAGGTCGAGACCGCGGTGGTACGAAGCGGCGGCGGCGGCCATCAGTCCGCACAGGCACGACGGAATGCTCACCATCAGCACGCCAGGAATCGAGACATCGAAACCGTTGGCGTTCGAAATCGACACAAAAGCCACCACTGCGGCCGCAATGGGCGAGCAGGTTATGCCCACCTGCGACGCTATGCTGGCCACGCCGCACGGGCGCTCGGGGCGGATTCCTTTTTTCAGGGCAATGTCGCAGATAATAGGCATCAGCGTGTAAACCACGTGGCCTGTGCCCACCAGCACTGTCAGGAAGAAGGTGCAGAGCGGCGCCAGAAAGGTTATGCGGTCGGGGTGCTTGCGCAGAAGCCGCTCGGCCAACTGAATGAGCCAGTCCATTCCGCCCGACGCCTGCATAATGCCTGCGCAAGTGACGGCGGCAATGATTATGTAGATAACGTCGGTTGGCGGTGTGCCAGGTTTCAGGCCGAAGCCGAAAACAAGAATTGCCAGGCCAATGCCCGAAATCGCGCCCAGCGCCAGCGAACCGTAGCGCGAGCCAACCCACAATGCGCCCAGCACAATGCAGAGTTGCAGAATGATAGATAGTGTCGCCATAGTTTTACATTTAATTATCGAAGCCTAAATATACGGCGTTTTTCGATTCGGTTGGCGGAAATTTGTTTGGTGAATTGGTGAATCGCATCCCTACAAATTTAATGGTAACGCCCTGACGGGCGGAAATTTTTAAAAAATCTATAAGAAAATTATTCAAAATCAGTTTCTAACCAAACTTATTCAAAATATTGTATTTGGATAAATTCGGGTTCGTTTGGTTAGAGATAAAAAACTGGAAATCGATTATCTATTTATCGCTAACCGATTTTATCAGATTCAATCCGAAAAAGTTATCGGTTAAAATCGGGTTGAATCGGTTAGAGCGAAACTCTGTGATAGATTCTTATTCAAAATCAGTTTCTAACCAAACTTATCCAAAACAACCCAAAAACTTTTGTTTGGATAAATTCGGGTTCGTTTGGTTAGAGACAAAAATCTTAGAATCAATCATTTTTATCGCTAACCGATTTTATCAGATTCAATCAGAAAAGTTTTCGGTTAAAATCGGGTTTAATCGGTTAGGAATAAAAATCTTAGAATCAATTTTTTAAAATTTTGAATCAAATTTTCCTAAAATTTCTCGCGAAGCGAAAACCCAAACTTCACGCATTCAATCCTTCAACCAATATATTCTCCGTCGGCACTTTTGCCCAACTGAACTCGTGCAGAATCTCGTTGATTGTCAGCGGTTCGGGGCGGTCGGTGATTCCCGCAAGGTGGGCGACAAGGCCCAGAAGTTGCTCGGGCGTGTGGTTCTGCCGAAGGTTGCCCATATCGGTGCCGCGGTCGCGTTTGGCAAGGCGGTGGCCGCCAGTTGACATCAGCAGCGGAATGTGTGCGAACTGCGGCGCGGGATAGCCGAGCAGCCCGTAAAGATAGATTTGCTGTGGCGTCGACGGTAGAAGGTCGCAGCCGCGGACCACTTCGGTGACGCCCATCAGAGCGTCGTCGGCCACCACGGCCAACTGATAGGCGAAGTTGCCGTCGGCTCGGCGGACAATGAAATCGCCGCAGTCGCGGGCCAAATTGTAGTGCTGCAAACCGTAATGACCATCGGTGAAAGTGCAGTCGGCATCGGGCACGCAGAGTCGTGTGGCGGGTTTGCGTGTGGCGCTCATTGCAGTGCGCTCGGCGGCCGTGAGTGCTCGGCAGCGGCCGCTGTAAACCACCACGCCGTCGGATTGGTGGGGCGCGCTGGCGGCCATAATGTCGGCGCGGGTGCAGAAGCACGGATAGAGCAACCCGCGAGCCTCAAGTTTCTGCAGTTCGCGCTCATAAACGGCATCGCGCTGGCTCTGATAGTACGGACCGCTGGGGCCACCGCGACTTCCGCCCTCGTCCCACTCAAGCCCCAACCAAAGCAGGTCGTCCTCAATCTGTGCAGCGTACTCGGGGCGGCACCGCTGGCGGTCAAGGTCCTCAATGCGCAGCAGCCACTCGCCGCCACGGCTCTTGACCGAAAGCCACGAGAGCACGGCGCTGTAAATATTCCCTAAATGCATCCGCCCGCTCGGCGACGGGGCAAAACGACCAACGACCATTGATTGAAGGATTGAAGGATTGAATTAATTCTCGCACAGATTACACAGAAAACACAGAATTTATTGAATTACAGCGGGGTGTCACAATTTGTGATACCGACAATCTTTTGCAGTTGTACTTTATTTTATAAAACTGTTTGTGCTGTCGGGTTTAGGTGCGAATTGCTTGAAATGAAATGTGTTATCTAATACCATTTCCTCATTTTTAAAAACATCTTTATGGATATGAAAAGTGGTATCGTTCAATATCGTCCCGTATTGTTTAAAAGTTGCATATTTCCCATCGTGGTCGTGAGCCCAACCCTCAAAAACAATAGTATTGTCTATTATTTGGAATACCTGCCATAACAATTTTATACTATAACTTTCTTTGTAAAAACTGCCATCGGCATATTTATCTTCAATTCTCTTTAACTCGCTTTCCGAAAAAGTGAAAGAATAGCCATTAAATGAGACACCATTCCTATACAAAAATGTTGTCGATGCTTGGACCTCTCCTGAAATAGTGTCATACTTAATGTAGTATCCGTCAGTTCTCAACTCGGATCCTGTATAGTTGATCCGTTTCATTGATAATTTCTCATCTCGAAAAATAGTTTCTTCAAAACTGCGTTCGCACGAAGAAAAAACAACTGCCAAAACTATCGCCGAAAGGATTAAAATTCTGTGGTTCATAATTGTAAGTTGTTAGTAGTTAATAAAAATCTGTGAAAATCAGTGCTTTTCAGTGTTCCCGATAGTCATCGGGACTGTGTGAAAATACGTGCTAAAACCTCACGCAAATCCCCACTCCCGACTGCATCAGGCCAATGTTCAGGCTCACGCCATCAGCATCGTCTTTTGGCGGAACATACTCGGTGCCCATCAGGCGCAGAGCCTCGCGCGACTGGCGGTTGTAGTTCATAAAAATCGGAATCGAAATGGCGGCCATACAGCACCCCGCAACCGACATCGGAATGTTCGGCGAATCGTCCCAAATCATACTCACGAGCGGATAGGCGAACAGAGCGCCGCCCACCACGCAGAAGAGTTTGCCGAAGAACATCGACTCCTGCGCCTTGCCGAACATATCGGCGGCAGGCTCGTTGGCGCCGCAACCCACAATCAGGCGGTCGAGACTGACGCGCGCGCTATCGACATAAAAACGGTTCAGGCCGCAGTGCTTCTGCACTTTGACGGCGCTGGCTGGAATTGAGTCTTGAGCCGAAAGCGTGCCTGCGGCAATCACTAACAGGCTGATAATGAGCAGACGTTTCATAATGTTTCTTTTATTTGATAATCGTTGCGGTCGGTTGAGCTGCGCGAGACGAGTTCGCCCAGAAATCCCGTCAGGAAGAGTTGCGTGCCCAGAATCATACAGGTGAGTGCCAGGTAGAAATAGGGGCTGCTTGTGACGAGCGGCGCGGCAATGCCTCGTGAAAGCGATATGAGTTTGATTGCGCCCACGGTGGCGGCGGCAAAGAATCCCAAAAGGAAGACAAACACGCCCAGTGTGCCGAAAAGGTGCATCGGTTTTTTGCCGAATTTGGTCATAAAGAGTATCGACATCAGGTCGAGAAAACCGTTGATGAAGCGCTCAATGCCGAATTTGGTCTTGCCGTACTTGCGGGCGCGGTGAACGACCACCTTCTCGCCAATGCGGCCGAAGCCTGCCTGCTTAGCCAGCACGGGAATGTAGCGGTGCATCTCGCCGTAAACCTCGATTGACTTCACCACGTCGCGGCGGTAAGCCTTCAGGCCGCAGTTCATATCGTGCAGACCAATGCCCGTGGTGACGCGGCCCACCCAGTTGTAGAACTTGCTCGGAATGGTTTTGGTGATTGGGTCGTGGCGCTCTTTTTTCCAACCCGACACAAGGTCGAACCCGTCGCTGACAATCATCTTGTACATTGCGGGAATCTCGTCGGGGCTGTCCTGCAGGTCGGCGTCCATTGTGAAGACCACGTCGCCCTCGGCCTCGCGGAAGCCGCAGAACAGAGCCGCCGATTTGCCGTAGTTGCGGCGGAACCGAATGGCGCGGATTGAGCCGTACTCTTCGGTGAGTTTATGGATTTCGTCCCACGAGCCGTCGGTACTGCCATCGTCAACAACAATAATCTCGTAGGTGAAATTGTTGTCGTACATCACTTTGGCTATCCAAGCCACAAGTTCGCTGATTGATTCCTGCTCGTTGTAGAGCGGTATTACAACACTGATATTCATTGATTTAAATTATTAATCTGTAGTAATGGTTTTGTTTTGATGATGTTGGCCAAAATCAGGCTGAAGAAACCTGCGCCGATGAGTTGCATAATGAACATCACAAAAGCCATTGAGCCGCCCGAGAGCGATTCGTTGTACAACTGCATCATTGCTGCCGTCTGCTCGTCGTTCATTCTCCACTGCTGCCGCAAGACGGGTTCTATCTGGCCGATAAGGTTCTGAAGGTCGTCGGGTGCGATGCTGGTGTAGTAGAAATATCCGAACACGGCAAGCACCGTGGCGCTAATCACATTGAGTTTGTTGACGTAGAGCAGCGCGCGTCCGTAGTTGAACTTTTCGCCTTCGACGCTCTCGCGGTACTGTCGGCCCGAGAGCATCACCACAAACGAGAAGATGATGATGTTGAGCCACGAGACATTGTCGCCTGGCGTGTGGCAGATGCCGCGCAGGTGAGCAATGAAGATGGTGGCCGCAAACGACAGCCCGATTACCGCCCCAACCTTCAGAATGAATAAGTTGACTTCGTTTTTGTCAGACATCACAATAGTGTTTGAACTGCAAATATAACTTAAACGCAAACGGAAAAACACAATCGCAAACTAAAAACGCAACAAACGGGCGGACATTGTCTCAAAAATCGATTCACCGGTTCGACAATTCAACTTCTCGACTATCTTTGCCTTACTTTACAACGCTTTATGAATCGCGAGCAACAGATTTATCGGGTGACGTGGGTTGGTTTTTTCGCCAACCTGTTTCTGTCGGTGGGCAAGATTGCGGCCGGCATTGTGGGCCGAAGCGGCGCCATGATTGCCGATGGCATTCATTCCATTTCCGATTTCGCAACCGACCTTGTGGTGATGATTTTCGTCCGTGTGTCGGCAATGCCGAAGGACGACGACCACGACTACGGCCATGGCAAGTTCGAGACGCTGGCCACCATCATCATCGGGCTGGCGTTGTTTGTGGTGGCGGCCGGCATCTTCTGGAAAAGCGTCAAACTGATTGCCTGCGCCATTGGCGGACAGACTCTTGAGCAGCCCGAAGCTATTGCGTTTGTGGCGGCGGCGGTGTCAATCGTGGTTAAAGAAGCGCTCTACCGCTACACCCGCCGTGTCGGTGAGCGCGTTGAGTCGCAGGTGGTGGTGGCTAACGCCTGGCATCACCGTTCCGACGCGCTGTCGTCCATCGGCACTCTGCTGGGCATCGGCGGCGCCTATTTTCTTGGCGAGAAATGGGCTGTACTCGACCCCCTTGCCGCCATCATTGTCAGCCTGCTGATTGCGAAAGTGGCCTACGACCTTATCAAGCCCGGAATTGGCGAAATGCTCGAGCGCTCGCTGCCGAAAGAGCAGGAAGATGAAATAGAATCTATTGTATTAAGCAATAAGCACTTTAGTGATGTTCACAACTTGAAAACCCGCCGCATCGGGTCGGGCATTGCCATTGAGCTGCACGTGCGCGTGCCGGGCAGCATGACCGTGAGCGAAGCGCACGAAGCCACCGATGACGTTGAGCACCGCCTGCGAGAACATTACGGGCAGCATACGCAGGTGATTCTGCATGTTGAGCCTTGCAAAAAAGATATACTTTCCAATCATTAAACTCAACTTTTCAGTTTGGCACAAAAGTTGTTGCTCAAAGCACGGTTTTTTGACAAAACGATTTAGAATGGGAATTGTCGAATTGGAGGAGATGGAGTTTTACGCCTACCACGGCTGCTACAAAGAGGAGCAGACAGTAGGCAACAAATTCATTGTCAACCTTACAATGACAGCCGATTGCAGCCTGGCCGCCGCAACCGACGATGTTTCCAACGCAGCAAACTACCTTGCCGCCTATCAGGTGGTCAAGGAGCAGATGGCGGTGAAATCGCACTTGCTCGAGAACGTTGCTGACCGCATCTTGACGGCTCTGCCCGCCAAAGTGCCGACAGCAACATCAGCAAGAGTCAAAATATCGAAAGTGAACCCGCCGCTGGGTGGAAAAGTGAGTCGCGCAAGCGTAACAATGGAGCGCGTATTTAATTGACAACCAAGCGGTTTGGATTTATTTAAGAGTGATGTTTGGAACTAAAATATTTTTATAAATTTGCAGCGCAAAAAATGGTACCGTGACCGAGAGGCTTAGGTGCAGGTCTGCAAAACCTGTTACAGCGGTTCGAATCCGCTCGGTACCTCAAACGAAAGGTTTTTTCCTTTCAAATTATCATTAATTATAAACTAAAAATTAGAAATTATGTCTGACGTTGCAGCAAGAGTAAAAGCTATTATTGTTGACAAATTAGGTGTTGACGAAAACGAGGTTACCCCCGAAGCAAGCTTCACTAACGATTTGGGTGCCGATTCACTTGACACAGTTGAGTTGATTATGGAATTCGAGAAAGAATTCAACGTTGCCATTCCTGATGACTTGGCCGACAAAATCACCACTGTAGGTGACGCTATCGCTCACATCGAGAAGAACATGAAGTAATATTCCTTTCATAGAATTGGGTTTTAAATTATGGAGTTGAAAAGAGTTGTTGTAACAGGCATTGGCACAATCAATCCGTTGGGCCACAATCTTAAGGAAACTTGGGAAAATGCAGTTAATGGTGTTAGTGGCTGTGACTTGATTACACACTTCGACGCATCCAAGTTTAAAACCCAATTTGCCTGTGAGGTCAAAAACTACGATGCCAATAACTATTTTGACCGCAAAGAGGCACGCAAAATGGACTTGTTTGCGCAGTTCGCAGTGATTGCCGCAAAAGAGGCCATTGAAAATTCAAACATCATCGACAATGTCGACAAAGACGAGGTTGGTGTTATCTGGGGCTCGGGCATCGGCGGACTCACAACTCTCTACGATGAGGTTATGAGCTATTCCGAGGGCGGACAGATTCCACGCTTCAACCCCTTCTTCGTTCCAAAAATGATTGGCGACATGGCCGCCGGCCTTATCTCAATGAGATACGGCTTCCGTGGTCCGAACTTTGGAACTGTTTCAGCCTGCGCATCATCAACCAACGCCCTGATTGAGGCTTTCAACTACGTTCGCTTCGGCAAGGCAATTGCCGTTGTAACTGGCGGCTCTGAGGCAACTATCGACCAACCGGGCATTGGCGGTTTCAACTCAATGCAGGCTCTATCAACCAACAACGCTGAATACAAGACAGCATCACGTCCGTTCTGCAAAACCCGCGACGGTTTTGTGATGGGCGAAGGCGGCGCTTCAATCGTTCTTGAAGAGTATGAACATGCCGTGAAACGCGGCGCAACCATCTACGCTGAAATGGTCGGCGGCGGCGCTTCGGCCGATGCCTACCACATCACTGCCACTCACCCCGAGGGCGAAGGCGCAATGCTCTGCATGAATCGTGCTCTGCGCGACGCACAGATGAAACCCGAGGACATCGACTATATCAACGTTCACGGAACATCAACCCCTGTGGGCGACATTCCGGAACTGAAAGCCATTGGCAAAGTCTTCGGCGAGCACGCTTACAATTTGAACATCAGTTCAACAAAATCAATGACCGGCCACATGCTGGGAGCTGCCGGTGCAATGGAGGCAACCTTCTGCATCATGGCTCTTCGCGATGGCATCATTCCTCCTACCATCAACCACAAAGAGTGGGATCCGCAGATTGACGAGAAACTGAACCTGACTCTGCACAAGGCGCAGAAACGCGAAATCAAGGCGGCCTTGAGCAACACCTTCGGATTCGGTGGTCACAATGCATCAGTGATTTTCAAGAAAATCTGATGTTTTGAGAATCAGATTCCTATCGTTTTACGCAAAACGGCTGTTCGGCACTGATAGGCAGTTCCTTAACGAATTGCACCGTATCACAAAACTTTATCCGCAAAACGAGGATTTGTACAAGCTGGCGTTTGTACACAAGTCGGCGTCGTTGAAGATGGCCGACGGGACCTATCTCAACAACGAAAGGCTTGAATTTCTTGGCGATGCCATTCTCGACTCAACGGTGGCCGAGTATCTCTATCGCAATTTCCCCGACAAACCCGAAGGATTCCTGACACAGACGCGCTCGAAGATTGTCAACGGCGAGTCGCTGGCCCACCTGACGCAGTCGCTCGGACTCGACAAATTCATTGTGTCGCACGCCTTCCATTTCGACACCAACAAGAACATTCTTGAAGATGCGTTTGAGGCGTTTATCGGGGCTCTTTATCTTGACCAAGGCTACCGCGCTGTGCGGAAATTCGTCGAGAAACAACTGATTGCCAAATACATCGACTTCGACTCCGTCTTGAAAACCGACACCAACTACAAGAGCCGGCTGTTGGAACTTGCTCATCGCAAGCAGATTACAATTGTGTTCAACACCAATGCCTCCGACGACAACCAGCGGTTTCCTCATTTCACGTCGGAAGTGCGAGCGGGCGACCAAGTGGTGGGCACGGGTTCCGGCACAACAAAAAAAGACGCCGAACAAGACGCTGCCCGAATGGCGATTGATGTTTTGTCGTAAAAATTGAGTACTTTAGCCGAAATTGTTTTCCGATGCAAAACAAAATCAACACCTGCGAACCTGAACCGATTGCGGCATTGGCCATTGTGTCGTGCGAACCGCTCTATCGTCTGGCGTGGTTTGTGAATCAGCAGCTTGGCTGGTCGCTGGCTGAATCGGAATCGGTGAACGTGATGAACAAAGACCGCGCAATGATTCAGCAGTTTTTCGCCTTCGCCTGGCGCGACGACGAAAACAATGCCACCTACTACCTTATTCAGAACAAGGGCGCGCAAGGCCCATTCGACCAGACAATGAAGACTACCGACTACTGGCTGCGCATTGAGAATGTGCCCGATGTAAGCAATATTTTGGCCGAACTGAAGAAAATCAACGGGATACAGATGGTGCAGGAAATCAAACCAACTGATTTGAAAAAAAACAGCCCCGTCTTTAGGAACCCATTGCAATAGAGCGTTTTATGATGGTGCAATTATCGAATTTCGACACGATAATTTTCGATTTCGGCGGCGTTATTCTCGACATCGACCCGGATCTTTCGCGGCGGCGGTTTGCAAAGATGCTAGGTGTTGAAAAAGCCTTAAAACTCGAAACTGAGCAATTGCCACAACTATACGAGTCGGGGCGCATCAATCGCACCGAATTTATAGCCCGCATAAACCAAATTGCAGGCATACATATTACTGAAGACGAAATAATTTCCGCTTGGAATGCGATGTTGCTCAACTACAAACCGACACGCATCGAGTGGATAAAGCGTCTGCACAAAACCCACCGCCTACTGCTTTTGAGCAACACCAACGACGCCCATTTCGAGTATTTCCACAACAAACTGATTACCGAATATGGCGTCACATTCTATCAGCTGTTTGACCACGTCTACCTGTCGCACGAGATGGGGCTGCTGAAACCGTCGCACGAAATTTTTAACACTGTGATTGCCGAGCAGCAACTGAATCCGCAACGCACGCTCTTCATCGAGGACACCGCCCGAAACGTTGCCGCTGCACAGGAAGTAGGACTGCAAACGCTGCTCATCCCGCGCAACGGTGAATTTTATAAGTTTTTCATGCCCGGCACTTTTTAGAGAATTCATCTCAAAGAACTGAGTCAAAATCACTTATTTCGCTCATTTTTAGAAAAATAATGGGAATAAGTATATTTAATCATTGACTGTCTCAAAGTCAATGGCTTATTTTTGAAATGTTTGTTTCGAACAACAACACCATAAAAGGACAATCAGCTGTTTACGGATTATTGTTGCCTAATTATGCTGTGATTCAGTGCTTTTTCGCTTTTGGGTTGAATCCGAAAAACATTTTGCATATCTCACAAAATCATTCTATTATTGCAAATAATATTTAACCAAGAAAGCAACAGTATGCTTTTGTTTGATTTTGATAGTGCGTTTGCCGAATTGCACTTTTGCAGCCCGAAAAATAGGATTTTTGCAAAAGATGCCATTTTGTATATATTTGTAAATCAACAAATTACCCCCCCCGCTCCGCACGCATCAATACCATAGTACGGTATATCCGCACACTAATTTGTTTAACTGTATTGATGCCGGCTTTTGCCGGTCGATTGCTGCAGACACGCGTTGTCAGCCAGCCTTATGGTTGTGGGCGCTACGTGTGGCGAGGGTCCTATTGCCAATTCATAAATAAAAATTATAACACATTTAACTAATTTTCAATTTAATAGCTATGAAATTCAAGAATTTGCTCCTAACAATTGCCATGACATTAACCGCTGCTGTGGCAACTGCCCAGACCGACGGTTTCTCTTATCAAGCCGTAGTACGCAATGCCGCCGGCGAACTTGTGAGCAATGCCCACGTGAGCTTGCGCC